>JAYOEE010000003.1:2291-16153 GCA_038106565.1 Halieaceae bacterium | reverse complement strand
GGGATGATGGCGCAATGGGCGACTTCGCATATCTCGGGTGGCAATGCTGAGTATGTAGAAGAGCTCTACGAGGCTTATCTGCAGGACCCGAATGGGGTGGCGCCTGAATGGCGTGATTATTTTGACCAGCTTCCCCTAGTCGATTCCGATGCGCGCTCGGCTCATGATGTGCCGCACTCGGTGTTGCGAGAACGCTTTGCTCGGCTGTCAAAGATGCGGGTGCGCACTGACGCAACCGCTGCTCACGACACCCACGCCACGGAGTACGAACGCAAACAGGTTCGCGTCGTTCAGTTGATTTCAGCCTATCGGCAACGAGGGCATCAGCAGGCATCACTGGACCCCCTCGGGCTGGCCACCAGGCCTCCTGTTGCCGATTTGGAGTTATCTTTTCATGAGTTGAGTGAAGCCGACCTCGACACCACTTTTCAGGTGGGCACCGTTTACTTCGGGCGTCCCGAGGCGACCTTGGCTGAGATCTGGGGAGACCTCAGAGCGACTTACTGCGGCACGGTGGGCGCGGAATTCATGCACATCGTCAACACCGAGGAGCGTCATTGGATCATGAGCCGTATGGAGGCCGTCCGAAGCGCGCCCGAGTTCTCCCGCGAGCAACGTCTTCAGATTCTCAGGCAGCTCAATAGCGCCGAAGGGCTGGAGCGGTCTTTGGGTTCAAAGTATCCGGGCACCAAGCGTTTTGGATTGGAGGGGGGAGAAAGCTTGATTCCCCTGATGTCCGAGGCCATTCAGCGTGTCGGAGGATATGGCGCCAAGGAAATTTGTATTGGCATGGCACACCGTGGCCGACTCAATATGCTGGTGAATATCCTCGGCAAGAATCCCGTCGAGCTATTCGATGAGTTCGAGGGAAGGGTGACGCACATCGGTTCCGGCGACGTGAAATACCACCAGGGGTTCTCTTCAAATATGATGACCCCGGGCGGCGAAGTTCACCTCGCACTGGCCTTTAACCCCTCACACTTGGAAATTGTCTCTCCGGTGATTGAAGGGTCGGTGCGAGCACGGCAGGACCGTCGGGCCGATCCGATTGGCGAGTCAGTGGTCCCCATAGTGATTCACGGCGATGCTTCCTTCGCTGGGCAGGGTGTGGTGATGGAGACGTTCCAAATGTCTCAGACACGTGCCTACCGTACGGGCGGCACCCTACACGTGGTGCTAAATAACCAAATTGGCTTTACTACCAGTGAGCGGGCTGACGCACGGTCGACAGAGTACTGCACTGACATTGCAAAAATGGTGCAAGCGCCTATTTTTCACGTCAACGGCGATGACCCAGAAGCAGTTGTTTTTGTCACCCAGTTGGCGGTGGATTTCCGCAATCAATTCCACAAGGATGTGGTGATCGATCTGGTGTGTTATCGCAGGCGTGGCCACAATGAGGCCGATGAGCCCTCTGTCACACAGCCTGAGATGTACGAAAAGATCAAGGCCCAGACGACGACCAGAGAGTTGTATGCGCAGCGTCTTATTGCGGCAGGGCTACTGACTCCGCAGGAGGATGCTGAGTGGGTAAACCATTACCGCGAAGCGTTAGAGCGGGACAAACCATTGGTCAGTTCACTGGTGTCCGAGCCGAACAAGGCCATGTTTGTAGATTGGTCGCCTTACCTTAATCACCGATGGGATGTTGCCGCGGTAACGCAGGTCCCCATGGTCGAGCTTAGAAGACTCTCTGACAGAACAGCATCGGTCCCAGATGGTTTTTCCCTGCATCGCGTAGTGAGGAAGCTGCTCGATGACCGCCTAAAAATGGGTGCGGGCGCACAGGAAGTGAATTGGGGCTTTGCCGAAACTATGGCGTATGCGTCTCTGTTGGATGCGGGATATCCCGTTCGCTTAACCGGACAGGATGTGGGTCGCGGAACCTTCAGTCACCGTCATGCTGTGCTTCGTAATCAGCGAGATGGGAGCGCGTGGGTGCCGCTGCAGAACGTGAGCGATGATCAGGCGTCGTTCCAGATATACGACTCACTCTTGTCGGAGGAGGCGGTGCTTGCATTTGAGTACGGTTATGCAACGACATCGCCGGGAGGCTTGGTCATCTGGGAAGCCCAGTTCGGCGATTTTGCAAATGGTGCTCAGGTAGTGATCGATCAGTTTATTTCCAGCGGGGAGAATAAGTGGAGTCGGTTATGTGGCCTAACCATGTTGTTACCGCATGGCTATGAGGGGCAGGGGCCCGAGCATTCCTCTGCGAGGCTCGAGCGATTTCTGCAGCTTTGCGCAGAGGACAACATACAGGTCTGCATTCCCAGCACCCCGTCGCAAGTCTTCCACATGTTACGAAGGCAGGCTATTAGACCGTTGCGGACACCTTTAATTGTGATGACACCCAAGAGCCTGTTGCGCCACAAAGAAGCTGTTTCCGGCATCGATGAGTTGGCAGAGGGGAGTTTTCAAACGGTCATCGACGAGACAGATGCGCTGCGTGCGGAGGCGGTTAAGCGGGTGGTCCTATGCTCCGGCAAGGTCTTTTATGACCTGAGAGCAGCCCGAAGAGAGCGAGGTATTTCCGACATTGCCATTATTCGCATCGAGCAGATGTATCCCTTCCCGCGCGTGGATCTGCTGGAGGTCATGTCTCGCTACGAAAATGTGGAGGACGTGGTTTGGCTACAGGAAGAGCCTAAAAATCAGGGCGCCTGGTACGCAATGCAAAGCCGGATCCGCGCAGTAGTGCAACGGCACAAGGTGGACGTATTCCTGAGATATGTCGGCAGAGAGCCCTCTGCCTCTGCGGCTGCCGGTTATTCCGCGCTTCACCTGCGAGAGCAGGAAAAGTTCATAGACGAGGCGCTGGGGCCAATGCCCTGGGGTTTTTAATTGGCTTTGAGGATAGTTGCATGACGGTTGAAATCAAGGCTCCCGCCTTTCCCGAATCGGTAGCTGACGGGGTGGTGGCAAGCTGGCATAAAAAACCCGGGGACGCGGTCGCGCGAGATGAGCTGTTGGTAGAAATTGAAACCGACAAGGTGGTCATGGAGGTGGTCGCCCCGGCACCAGGGGTGATTGAATCGATTTTGGTGGAGGCTGGGGAAACCATTGCCAGTGAAGCGCTATTAGCGATTCTCGTCGAGGGTGACGCTCAACCGGCTGCGGGCCCGGATGGCAGTGCAGTGGAAGATGCCGCGGTCAGTCCCGAGCAAGCCGGCTCGGTTTCCAGGACGCCCTCGAGTGAGGCTGTCCCGATGGGTCCCGCCGTGCGTGCGCTGCTGGAAGAGCATCGACTCGAGGCGCAAGATGTTTCGGCCACGGGTAAGGGTGGGCGGCTGTTGAAGGAAGATGTGCTCGCCCATGTGGCAGCTCTCAAGGCCAGCGCCGCGCCCGCCACGCCGTTGCAGCCGACTGCCACTCAGAGTCTGGAGGTGAATGGCCCGACCAGCGAGCGTATCGAAAAACGTGTCCCCATGACGCGGATGCGGGCGAGGATCGCGGAGCGGTTGCTTGGCGCTACGCAGCAAACCGCGATGTTAACGACCTTCAATGAAGTCAACATGGCGCCTCTGATGAAGCTGAGGAAGACATACAGAGACCAATTCGAGGCGGTCCACAACGGGACGCGCCTGGGTTTCATGGGGTTTTTTGTAAAGGCCGCCTGTGAGGCCTTAAAGCGGTTTCCTGAGGTTAACGCGTCCATCGACGGTGAAGACGTGGTCTACCACGGTTATCAGGATATTGGTGTGGCGGTATCGGTAGATGAAGGATTGGTCGTACCGGTACTTAGGGATGCTGATTTCATGAGTATCGCGGATGTTGAGGCAGCCATTTACGATTTTGGCGTCAAGGCGAGAGACAAGAAACTGACGATTGAAGAGATGACCGGAGGAACCTTCACCGTTTCGAATGGGGGGGTTTTCGGTTCGTTGCTGTCTACGCCGATTCTGAATCCTCCGCAAACGGGCATTCTCGGTATGCATGCGATACAGGAGCGTCCCATTGCGATGGACGGTGAGGTCGTGATTCAGCCCATGATGTATCTGGCACTGTCCTATGATCACAGGCTGGTGGATGGCAAAACAGCAGTGCAATTTCTTGTCACGATAAAGGGCTTGATTGAGGATCCCGCGCGGATTCTGCTTCAGCTTTAATTGGGGGTAACGCGTGTCTAATCACTTTGAAGTCATTGTTATAGGTACAGGGCCTGCTGGCTATGTTTGTGCGATCCGATGTGCTCAGTTGGGGTTGTCTACGGCCGTCATAGAAAGAAACAGCAATGCCAAGGGTCAGCCCGAGCTGGGCGGTACTTGCCTGAATGTGGGGTGTATACCCTCCAAAGCATTGCTGGACAGCTCGCAGCGTTACCTGGAGGCTTCCAGCCATTTGGCTGATCACGGTATTGGGGTGACTGACGTTGCGCTGGATATTCCGGCGATGATGGCGCGTAAGGAAAAGATCGTCGGGCAACTCACTGGCGGGGTGTCGGGTTTGCTTAAGCACAATGGCGTGACCGTCATTTCGGGCGCTGCAAGCCTCGGTGCCAACCGTCAAGTGGAGGTTGTGACCGAGGATGGCAGTACGACAGCGTATTCCGCAGATAACGTGGTTTTGGCCGCAGGCTCGGAGCCCATTGAGATCCCTCCTGCACCAACGGATGGCGGCCGGATCGTGGACTCGACTGGCGCGCTGGCTTTTGATGCGGTTCCGGGTCGGCTAGGGGTCATTGGTGCAGGTGTCATTGGGCTTGAGCTCGGAAGCGTTTGGTCAAGGTTGGGTGCAGAGGTGGTCATGCTTGAGGCCATGGACACCTTCCTGCCTAATATGGATTCGGAGATCGCCAAGGAGTCGGCAAAGATCTTCGGGCGTCAGGGTCTGGATATTCGGCTTGGGGCCCGCGTGACAGGTTCCGAAGTCAATGACAATGGCGTGGTGGTGTCCTACACCGCGGGTGGCGAGGAACACTCCGAACGCTTTGATAAGTTGATTGTGGCGGTGGGTCGAAGGCCCTGCACAGATAAATTGTTCTCCGCGGACTCCGGCGTCACCGTTGATGAAAGAGGCTTTGTTTTCGTCAACGATTACTGTGCCACCGAGGCGCCGGGTGTCTGGGCTATTGGCGATATCGTCCGGGGTCCTATGCTCGCTCACAAGGGTTCTGAGGAAGGGGTCATGGTTGCTGAGCGGATCCACGGCAAAGCAGCTCAACTCAACTATGAAGTGGTCCCCTCCATAATCTACACCCATCCTGAGGTGGCGTCGGTGGGTAAGACAGAGCAGGCGCTACGGTCCGAGGGCGTGGAGATTAAAGTGGGCACTTTCCCTTTTATGGCTATTGGTCGCGCTCAGGCAGCCGGCGAAACCGAGGGAATGGTCAAGCTGATCTCTGATGCGGAGTCGGATCAGATATTAGGCGCTCATGTGGTAGGACCCTCAGCAGCAGATCTGGTACAGCAGATTGTTATCGCGATGGAGATGGCTGCGAGCACCGAAGATTTGCAGTTAATGATATTCGGTCATCCTACGATGTCAGAAGCGGTTCACGAAGCGGCTCTGGCAGTTGATAACAGGGCGATCCACATGGTCAACAGGGCAAAGAAATAAGCCACAGCGTATTGCTCCCGCACTCGCTCAGAACCAAAGGTGTTTGTGGGTAACCGAGAGAAACCAGAGAGGAAAGTATGAATTTGCATGAGTATCAGGGAAAGGCCCTGTTTGCTGAGTACGGGCTTCCCGTGTCGGCCGGTCACGCGGTCGAGTCGCCCGAAGGGGCGGTCGATGCGGCCCGCGCTATCGGCGGACAGCGCTGGGTAGTGAAGGCGCAAGTTCATGCGGGCGGCCGCGGCAAGGCAGGGGGTGTCAAGTTGGTTGATTCTCCCGAGGCAGCGGGTGAATTCGCCTCTCAGTGGCTGGGTAAAAATCTCGTTACCTATCAGACCGATGCCTCTGGCCAGCCCGTTTCGCGTATCCTGGTAGAAACCTGCACCGATATCGCTGACGAGCTTTACCTTGGCGCGGTTGTGGATCGCGCGAGCCGCAGGATTGTCTTCATGGCATCTACTGAAGGCGGCGTGGAGATCGAGAAAGTCGCCCACGAAACACCAGAGAAGATTTTGAAGGCCGAAATCGATCCCCTGGTCGGTGCGCAACCTTATCAGGGTCGAGATCTCGCTTTCCGGCTCGGTCTCAGCGGGCCTCAGATCAAGCAGTTCGTTGCCATTTTCATGGGTCTTGCAAAGTTATTTCACGAAAAAGATCTGGCGCTAATAGAGGTGAACCCTCTGGTGATTACCGACGCTGGCGATTTGCATTGTCTCGACGCAAAGGTCGTCGTTGATTCAAATGCCCTGTACCGCCATCCTGATCTGGAGGCGATGCACGACCCAACGCAAGACGACGAGCGTGAGGCGCACGCAGCTGCTTGGGAGCTTAACTATGTGGCACTGGATGGCAATATCGGTTGCATGGTAAACGGGGCCGGTTTAGCGATGGGCACCATGGATATCGTCAAGCTGCATGGAGGTTCGCCTGCCAACTTCCTTGATGTGGGGGGTGGCGCAACCAAAGAGCGCGTAACCGAGGCATTTAAAATCATACTCTCGGACACCAATGTCCGGGCTGTACTGATTAATATTTTTGGCGGCATTGTGCGGTGCGATCTGATCGCAGAAGGCGTGGTGGGTGCGGTGGAAGAAGTCGGTGTGCAAGTACCTGTCGTAGTGCGCCTCGAGGGCAATAACGCCAGTTTGGGACGCAAAGTTTTGGCTGATAGTGGCCTGAATATTGAGGCGGCTGAAAGTCTGACCGACGCAGCGCAAAAGGTGGTTGCTGCGGCGGGAGGTGCGCGATGAGCATTCTGATCAATTCGGATACGCGTGTGATTTGCCAGGGTTTTACTGGCTCTCAGGGAACCTTTCACTCAGAGCAGGCGTTGGCCTACGGCACTAAGATGGTAGGCGGTGTCACGCCTGGAAAGGGAGGCCAGACCCACCTGGGACTGCCTGTTTTCAACACCGTTTCAGAAGCGGTGGAGAGTACGGCGGCTGATGCTTCCGTAATCTATGTGCCCGCTCCGTTTTGCAAAGATTCCATTCTTGAAGCGGCCAATGCGGGTGTCAAACTGATTGTTTGTATTACCGAGGGTGTGCCCACGCTCGATATGCTGGACGCTAAGGTCAAGTGTGATGAGTTGGGTGTGAGGCTGGTGGGCCCCAACTGCCCTGGCGTGATCACGCCTGGAGAATGCAAGATCGGCATCATGCCAGCAGATATTCATCTGCCCGGTAAGGTCGGGATTGTCTCCCGATCTGGTACCTTGACCTACGAGGCAGTGAAACAAACCACTGACGTGGGCTACGGCCAGTCTACCTGCGTGGGAATTGGTGGTGATCCCATACCTGGATCACATTTTGTCGATATCTTGGGGCTCTTTGAGGCTGATGCTCAGACCGAAGCCATCGTGATGATTGGCGAGATTGGTGGTACCGCTGAGGAGGAAGCCGCCGAGTTCATCCGCGGGCACGTCAGCAAGCCGGTGGTGTCCTACATCGCGGGAGTTACCGCACCAAAAGGCAAGCGAATGGGACATGCTGGTGCGATTATTTCAGGTGGTAAGGGTACCGCTGATGAAAAATTTGAAGCGCTTGAGGCAGCGGGGGTGCGAACTGTGCGTTCTCTGGCAGACATAGGCGACGCACTGACGGAGTTGACTGGTTGGTAGACAGGCGCGCTGACACACAAGGGCCCGCCATAGGCGGGCTTTTTTTGTGCTGGCCGTATGGTCAAAGGGCTTGAAATGGCCGAGTTTCAACCCCAAATCACCCATTCAGAACAGCCAATGGACTCGACTATGACCGCTGAAGCCACCCAGACAATGGGATTTCAAACAGAGGCGAAGCGCTTGCTTCACCTTATGATCCACTCGCTCTATTCCAATCGCGAGATATTTCTGCGAGAGCTGATCTCAAATGCCTCTGACGCCATAGACAAGCACCGTTTTGCGGTACTTGGAGATCCTGAGCTGGGTGCCTCTGTCACCTCGTATCGCATCAGAGTCGAAACCAATGCTGAGGCCAAGACCATCACCATCGATGACAACGGCATTGGCATGTCGCGAGAAGAGGTCATTGATAATCTGGGCACGATCGCAAAGTCAGGTACCGCAGCCTTTATGGAGCAGCTCAGCGGAGATCAGAAGCAGGACAGCCAACTCATCGGTCAGTTTGGCGTGGGATTCTATTCTTCATTTATTGTTGCGGACCGCGTGGAGGTGTTGACCCGCAAGGCTGGAGCTGCCTCGGCAACCCTGTGGGCCTCTGCGGGAGAGGATGAGTTCACGGTGGCGGCCGCGGAGCGGGAGGAGTCAGGGACGACGATCACACTGCATCTGAAGTCTGATGCAGAAGAGTTCGCCGACAGTTGGCGCGTCCGGTCCGTAATCAAGAAGTACTCCGATCACATATCAGTCCCGGTGATGATGCCCGACGCAACACCTGCCGCTGACGCCGACGACGACGCGTCAGAATCTCTGCCGGAGTGGAAGGCGGTTAACGAAGCCAAGGCGCTGTGGACACGGAGCCGCACCGACATCTCGGACGAGGAGTATCAGGGTTTCTATAAGCACATTTCTCATGATTTTGAAGATGCGCTGACCTGGAGCCACAATGCTGTCGAGGGCAAATTGGAATACACCTCTTTGCTGTATCTGCCGCGGCGGGCGCCTTTTGACCTGTGGCACCGAGAGGGAGCCAGAGGGCTCAAGCTGTATGTTCAGCGCACATTCATCATGGATGAGGCAGAGCATTTTTTACCCATGTACCTGCGCTTCGTGAAAGGCGTGCTCGACTCCAATGATCTGCCCCTCAATGTCTCTCGGGAGATCCTGCAGCAGAATCAGCAGGTCGACACCATTCGCGGAGCGCTGACCAAGCGCGTGCTGGATATGCTGTCCAAGATGGCGTCGAAGCAGCCGGAGGACTACGAGCAGTTCTGGGATACCTTTGGCGTCGTGCTGAAGGAGGGGCCGGCCGAAGATCTTACTAACCGGGAGAAAATCGCGGATTTACTTCGATTTTCTACGACGCGGGACGACGAATCTGCTCAGCGCATTTCTCTCAAGCAATATGTCGAATCGATGGCTGAGGATCAGACGTCGATTTATTACGTTGTCGCAGAAAATCACGCCACCGCCAAAAATAGCCCGCATATCGAATCGCTTCGCAAGCGAGGCGTGGAAGTGTTGCTGTTATCAGATCGGGTGGACGAATGGCTGATGAGCCACCTGGGTGAGTATGACGGAAAAGCGCTACGCGATTGCGCAAAAGGCAGCTGGGAGGAAGAGGGTGCTGACGAGGCTACCAAGAAAGCGCTTGAGGAAGCGGAGAAAGCCAGCGAGTCACTGATAGAGCGCATGCAGAATATCCTGCAAGATCGGGTTGAATCGGTCAGGCCGACAACAAGGCTCACATCATCGCCGGCTTGCCTCACCGTGGCGGAGCATGAAATGGGCGCGCAGATGAGAAAGATTCTGGAGGCGGCGGGTCAGGCGATGCCTGACACCAAGCCGACGCTCGAGATTAATGTCGGTCATCCGCTGCTAACACGCTTGGATCAGGAGGCTGATGAAGAGCGGTTTGCTGATCTCGCTCAAATCCTGCTCGATCAGGCTTTTCTTGCCGAGGGATCATCGCTGGAAGATCCTGCCAGCTACGTCTCGCGGTTGAACAAGTTGTTGGTGGAGTTGAGTGAGTAACCGTGTTGGTCACAGTATGGCGCCATGCCGAGGCCGCAATGGGCGTCCACGACGAGGCGCGCGAGCTCACTGACGAGGGTCGACAATATCTTGCAGAGGCGGCCGATGCCTTCTCCAATTGGCTTCTTCGGGAGGGCCTTCCCGCGGTCGGCTGCTTGCGATTCAGCCCCCTGACGCGGACTCGTCAAACCGCTGATATTTTATCTCGCCATCTCGCACCGACAGAGATGGAGGTCGCCGCTGGCTTGCGGCCGGGGAGTTCTTCAAGGGAGGCTGGAGACCTCGTTTCTTTGGCGCTCGAACAGCAGGCCCCCTCACATCTGGTACTGGTATCCCATCATCCGTTGGTGGCCAACGTGATCGCGTTGTGGAGTGATTCGGAGGATTTAGCGCCGTTGCTCCCGGGGGGGTGCGCGACGCTTGAAGTGATCAGCCCCGTCCGCGGCGGCGCTAAGTTACTCAGACATCAACCCGATCCCCGAAAGGTACTGGTGTGACAGAGCCGAGGCCAGTGTCGTTTCTCGTTGACGGGCTGACTTATGCTGGGCTGGAATGGGGTGACCCCGAAGCGCAGCCAGTGTTGGCGTTACATGGGTGGCTAGACAATGCGCTGTCCTTTGCTGCGCTCGCTCCGCTTCTCAACAGCACGCGATTAGTCGCTGTGGATTTGTCTGGTCAGGGTCTCAGTGATCACCGATCGGCCGACGCCACCTATCATATCTGGGATGACGTTCCGCAGCTGCTGGGTGTCGTGGAGCAGTTGGGCGCAGCAGAGATCGTCGTGATGGGGCATAGCAGGGGGGCGGCGATCGCAGTGCTGTTGGCGTCAGCGCTCGCTGAGCGCTGCGCAGGGCTCATCCTGCTGGACGGTATGTTGCCCGTTCCTGTCGCGGGATCAGCCGCAGCGCTGCAGTTCCGTCAAGCGATGTCAGATCGCCTGAGTTTACAGACACACACTAAACGGCGGTTTCAAGATGTTGAGGATTTTGTTGCGGCGCGCGTCAAGCTTGGCTTTTCCGCGGACAGCGCGCGAGCGCTGGTGCCGCGTGCATTGCGGCCGGTGACTGGCGGTTATGAACTGGTTCACGACCCGAGATTGAATCATGCTTCGGCAGTGAAGCTCAGCCAGGAGATGTGCGCGGCCTTCTATGGAGCGCTCGATGTCAGAACGTTAGCGGTGATTGCTGAGGAGGGTTTGCGGGCTCGAGGCGGGGCTGTGGGCGGCTTTGATGTGTCGGAGCATCTCCCTAACGCAGAGGTGAGGCGGGTGTCAGGCGGGCACCACACACACCTCGAGGCCGGTGCCCCAGAGGTGGCCTGCTGCGTGAATCAGTTTCTGGCGGACGCGTCACACGCTTCCTGACGTCCGCGCGGGTTTTAGTGCCGGGGTTCAGCCTCAGCGGCTAACTCAAAAACTCCGCTCTGGATGCTGGGTCTGACTTGAAGACCCCTCCCAGGGAGGTGGTTCGCGTGCTGCTATTGCCGTCCTTGACGCCTCGCGCTTTCACGCAGTAGTGCACAGCGCTGATGGTAACCGCGACATCCTCTGTGCCCAGCAACGTTTGCATGGCAACCAGTATTTGCTGGGTAAGGCGCTCCTGGACTTGCGGCCTTTGAGCAAAAAATCGTACCAATCGATTGATCTTGCTGAGGCCGATTACGGTGTTTTTGGGTATGTAGGCGACCTTGGCCGACCCGTCTATCGTTACAAAATGGTGCTCGCAAGTACTGGTCAGGTCAATGTCCTCAACGCATACCATCTCTTCCACGTTCATTTTGTTTTCGATCAACGTGATTTTGGGGAATTGCGAGTAGTCGAGGCCGCCGAAAACTTCATCGACATACATCTTTGCAATTCGATGAGGTGTTTCCTCGAGGCTATCGTCTCGAAGATCCAGGCCCAGTGCGTTCATGATCTCACCGAAGGCGTTTCGAATCACACCATATCGTTCGTCCCGCGTGAGAGTGTTCGCGGTCATGGGCGTTTCCAGTCCGCGATCGAGTAAAGCCCCTCGGACAGCGAGTGCTTCTGGAGTGAGTGACCCCGGTAGCGTCGTGGGGACTCTGCTCTGTAAGGAATTGGCTGACATCTTTACCTCTACCTGTTGGTGCGGGTTATGTTACTTACTCTTACTGCCTGAACGCGTTTTCAGATCGCATGCCCGCAGATTTAGCCTGTCTGATGGATGGGAAGCCGGTTCGTCAAAGCGGTTTCCTGTCAGCACCGAATGTACGCAAATAAGAGTAACATGACCTGTCCACCAGTTTAGACATCTTTATGAGTAGTTTTGGCGAAAAGTTGGCACAAGTAACTGAAATATTGAGGAAATATCAGGTTTTCTGCGGGCATGGTTATGAGTCGATACACGACGAGGCGGTTGCTTTGGTGCTGGGTGCCGCTGAGCTTACCCCAGACCAAACTATGGACTTATTGGACCAGCCTTTTCCGCAGTCAGCCGAGCCGCGGCTGCAGGAATTGCTTCATCTCCGTGGCGTGGAGCGGTTGCCTGTTGCCTACGCGTTGGGGGAGGCTTGGTTGGCCGATGTTCGTTTCAGGTGCGACGCGAGGGCGCTGGTGCCTCGTTCCCCCATCGCCGCGGTACTGATTGAGGGTTGTCAGCCATGGTGGTCCGATGACCGTGAGCCCAAAACCATAGTGGATGTGTGTTGCGGCGGTGGGAGTCTCGGCATCATTGCCGCGCATGTTTTTTGCGATGCTTTGGTGATCTTGTCAGATATCGATCGCGACGCACTCTCACTGGCCTCGGAGAATGTTCAGCTAACGGCTAAGACAGGCCATGTGGTGTGTTGTCGCGGAGACCTATTGCATTCGTTCGCCGATGCCAGTATCGATCTCGTGCTCGCTAACCCCCCCTACGTATGCGGTGCGGAAATGGCGCAGTTGCATCCGGAGTATGAGCATGAGCCCAGGCTTGCGCTGGAGGCCGCTGAGGACGGTACCGCGCTTGCGGTTGAGCTCCTGCATGAGGCTGCTCGGGTGCTCGCCCCCGACGGCTTGCTCATTTTGGAGGTGGGGGAGACCGCGGCCGCGCTTGAGCGGAGACTGCCGCGTATACCTTTTACCTGGGTCGATCTGCCTGACGGGGGTTCCGGGGTGGCTGCTGTGAGTGCGCAGGAATTACGGGACTGGAGGGCAGCAGGCATCCTATAATTGGAGTAGGGAGGCAACGATGTCTGGTAACACCTTCGGCAAGCTCTTTACGGTCACTAGCTTTGGCGAGAGTCACGGGCCCGCGTTGGGGTGCGTCATTGATGGCTGTCCCCCTGGTCTGGCGCTTCAGGCTTCCGATTTGCAGCACGATCTCAATCGGCGTAAGCCCGGTCAATCTCGCTATACCACTCAGCGCAAAGAAGACGATGAGGTGCAAATACTCTCGGGTGTATTCGAGGGTGTGACGACCGGAACGCCCATCGGATTACTGGTGCTTAATCAGGATCAAAAGTCTAAAGACTACAGTAAAATCAAAGATCTATATCGACCCGCTCATGCCGATTATACCTATGACATGAAGTATGGTATCCGTGATTATCGCGGCGGGGGGCGCTCATCGGCGCGAGAGACCACTATGCGCGTCGCGGCGGGTGCGATCGCAAAAAAATGGCTGTTCGAGCGCTATGGCGTGCGTATTCGCGGTTATTTGAGTGCGCTGGGCTCGCTCGAGGCTGCATCACATGACTGGAGTGTGGTGGAGCACAATCCATTTTTCTGCGCTGACTCGGATTTGGTGCCGCGACTCGAGGAATACATGCAAGAACTCATCAAGCAGGGTGATTCTGTGGGTGCGAGAATCAACGTCGTCGCAGAGGGAGTGCCCGCCGGATGGGGTGAACCCGTTTTCGATCGCCTCGACGCCCAGATAGCCCACGCGATGATGAGCATCAACGCTGTCAAGGGAGTCGAAATTGGAGACGGATTTGGCGTGGTGAGCCAATTAGGGAGTGAGCACCGTGATCAGATGACGCCCGAAGGGTTCTTGAGCAACCATGCGGGCGGAACACTGGGCGGAATATCCTCTGGGCAGCCGATTACGGTGAGCTTGGCGCTGAAGCCCACGTCGAGTATCAGAATTCCGGGAGAGACGATTAATACAGACGGAGAGGGCGCCGAGGTGGTGACGACGGGGCGTCACGATCC
>JAYOEE010000003.1:0-2191 GCA_038106565.1 Halieaceae bacterium | reverse complement strand
GGGTCATTTTTGGGGTGGGAACCGTAGTCGGATTGGCGGCGCTAACGGGTTGGCTGTTGAATCGGCTCAAACCCCAACGAAAGCGTTGACCTGCGCGGCCCCTTCGCGGGCTCATAAACCTAGTCGCTGCCCAGTTCAAAGGTCGTTATAGTCGCTAAACATTGATTCAGGTTTTTAGGAGAAGAGCAATGATCCGAGCACCATGGTTGTTGGTTTCGTTTTTTCTCGCGTTGAGCACTGCGGCGCGAGCGGATTTTGATTGGACAGCAGCGTTGGCTGGAGAGCATCGGTCAGAGGCGAATCGAGCGCGCGATGCGCATCGTCATCCTCAGGAAACGTTGTCTTTTTTTGGTCTCGAAACGGGCATGACCGTGCTGGAAGTCTCCCCCGGCGGAGGTTGGTATACGGAGGTGTTGGCGCCTCTCATGCGTGGCAACGGTACGTTGATTGCAGCGCATGCAAGCCCTAACGGCGGCGACTATGCGCGTCGCTCGCTCGGCGGCTTTATCAAAAAGCTCGGTGACAATGGTGGGGTATATGGCGAGGTACAGATAGCAGTATTGCAGCCCCCCATCGCAAGCGCCCCGGTAGCGTCCAACAGCGTGGATCTCGCGCTTGCCTTCAGAAATGTGCATTCGTGGCTACGTGCTGATCAGGCAGAAATGATGTTTTCGGCGATCGCCGAAACGCTCAAGCCTGGGGGCGTGCTGGGCATCGTTCAGCACCGGGGGAACGATGGCCTGACGCTGGAACAAATGAAGAAGAGCGCCTACGTGACTGAAGCTAAGGTGATTGAATTGGCGGAGTTGGCAGGCCTCGAGCTGGATGCGCGAAGCGAGATTAACGCCAATCCTCAGGATACAAAGGACTATCCCCGGGGCGTATGGACCCTTCCTCCCACATTGGCAGAAGGTGATAAGGACCGAGATCGTTTTATGGCGATCGGTGAAAGTGACAGGATGACGCTGCGTTTTGTTAAGCCCAGTGACTGATGCGTTGGAGACGGCCGGCCCGCGGGAAACAATTGATGCGGTGGGCCTGAAATGCCCCGAGCCGGTGATGTTGTTGCACGCTGCAATGAGGCGGCTGGCTCCCGGTGAAGAGCTTGTGCTGCGCGCGACTGACCCCTCTACAGAGCGTGATGTGTCGAGCTTTTGCGAGTTTCTTGGGCACCTGTTGCTGGAATTTGAGCGCGATGGCGATCAGTACGTTTATCGTATTCGAAAGAAGGACAGTTGATCTGTCGTGGCGCGAACAAATGGGACGCTATGCTCTGCAAGTGTGATATCGGACCTGTTCAACCGGGAGTTTGAGAGCACCGAGTCAACGGTCCTCATTGGCGGGGGTGAGGAGCCTTTTTTTGCTCCCGGCCATCCCAGCCGTATCGTTTTCCGAGCGGACTATGTTCGCAGTGCGTTGCACGAGGTCTCTCACTGGTGTGTGGCCGGCACGCGCCGTCGGCGTCTTGCGGATTATGGATACTGGTATAGCCCGGAAGGTCGCTCCGGCGAGCGTCAGAGCGCTTTCTTCGCAGTTGAGGCGCGGCCTCAAGCGATTGAGGCGATTTTTTGCGACGCGCTAGGAATTCCCTTTGCGCCGAGTATCGATAACGTCAGTGCTGACCTTTGCGACGCCGAGTTGGAAGTTTTCTCTCGACGTATTTGCCAATGGCAGGATCAATTTTGTAGCGTGGGCTTGCCAAGTCGCGCAGAGCGATTTCGCAAGGCGTTGTTGACCTGCGAGTGGGATCGCGCCAACTCGGATGCTGCGAAGATAGCGTGATGGCAGATCTCAATAGCTTGCGTTGGGTCGTGGATGAAGCGATACCGCACACCGGCTGCTTGCGGCAAATCATGGGCGAGGTAGTCAGTCTCAGTGGGCGTGATATCACACCGCAGGCTATTCAGCGTGCCGACGTTTTGCTGGTGAGATCAATCACTCAGGTTAACGAGGCATTACTTGCGGGTAGCCGCGTGCGCTTCGTCGGTACAGCCACCGCGGGCCACGACCATATCGATACCCAATCGTTAGCGAGGTTGGGCGTCGAATGGTGCGCCGCGCCCGAGTCCAACGCAGTATCGGTGGTTGAGTATGTGCTGTCAGCTGTCGCACTGTCGGGTTTCCTGAAAGCCATTTTGGAAGGCCTGCCGGTGGGGATAGTTGGTCTGGGGGCTGTTGGAGCAAGGCTTGC
>JAYOEE010000002.1:82270-97393 GCA_038106565.1 Halieaceae bacterium | reverse complement strand
ACACCCTGTCCTCTCATGGCAGTTTGGGCCCTCCGGGGCCCTTTTTTTGTCTGGGCAAAGTTTTTGTCTGGGCAAAGTTAGCTGGGAAACGATTCTGCCGAAACGCTACTATGCGAGGCGCGATGTGGCGCCTGAAGGCATAAACTCGTTTTCAAGCATTGCGAAATCGTTTGGGAAGATCATAATACGGGTTCCCGTTTACAGGACTGAGCTATGAAACTCGTCACAGCCATTATCAAGCCATTCAAAATGGATGATGTTCGCGCCGCGCTGTCTGAGATCGGCGTTCAGGGCGTGACTGTGACAGAGGTAAAGGGCTTCGGTCGGCAGCGAGGTCACACCGAACTGTATCGCGGTGCAGAGTACGTGGTTGATTTTCTACCTAAACTGAAGCTCGAGATCGCCGTATCGGAAGATCACGTGGAGGCCATTGTTGAGGCGATTATGACATCCGCCAGTACAGGCAAGATTGGCGATGGAAAAATTTTCGTCGCGCCGCTTGAACAGGTGGTTCGTATCCGTACCGGTGAAACTGGCGTCGAGGCCATCTAACACATCTTCAGATGCATTAACCGGCGGTCAGTTTCTGAATAGCCCCGGGCAATTCTGAGAGTTCCTCTACCACTGCTGCTGCAACATCGCTGAGACCACCCTCGGGGCAAAACCAAATTGCTTGGGCCCCGGCGCTCGTAGCGCCCGACACGTCGTTATCGTGACAGTCCCCAACATGAATCACTTCTGCAGCCGTCACGCCAGCCTCAGAGAAGGCTCTGTGAAAAAACTCGGGGTCGGGTTTACTCGTTCCCAACTCTTCCGCGCGCCACGCATAGTGAAAATGAGAGCCAATTTCTGTTTTCCATACGTTGGCGTTGCCATTTGTGAGTGCCCCCAGTTTGAACTGCTCTGACAAGGTGCCGAGGACAGATTGGGCATCCGGATAAACGGCCACGTTTTGTCGGTGCGATAAAAATACTGCAAAAGCTTCGCTAGCGGCCGCGCTGGAATCTTCCTGGGGTACGCCGCATTGTTGAAGCAGTTGATCGATAAAAGCCTCGCGGAACAAACTGATCTGGTGCACAAGCTCTGGCCTGGTGGTAATCAGCTCCTCGCGGATTCGATCCAATTGCTCTCTGGGTAAGTTGTCGAGTTCCAGGGTCGGGAAACGCGCCTTTAGACAGGACCACTGCGCGCGCTCTGCCTCGATCAGCGCCGGGCGGACATCCCAAAGCGTGTCGTCAAGATCGAACGTGATAAGGCGGATGGGGGTGTGCATGTGACCCAATTCGTTGAGCGCGGCTCTGGCCGACATTATTTGCAGGCAGGTAGCTGGCCGATCACCTCCGCCAGGTAATCCAAAAACAACGTGCCGTCGCCCGCGCGATAGCGCTGCGAGTCCGAAGAGCCGACGGCTATGACCCCCATCAGGTTCTGGTCGTCGCGAATCGTTGACAGGGCCGCGGAACCCTCTGCCGCATCCGTGCCAAAGAGCGCATTCATTTCTTCTGGTCGCAGCGGGCCCGAAAAAGAATCACCTTGGCCAATAAGTTTCTTGGTTACCGACTCACTCGCCGACTCACTGGAATCGCTGTCCAGCCAGATCAAGTTACCCATTTGGGCAGCGAAGGAACCGGTGACCTGCTGACCCCAGATGCGAACAAGGTCATCACGGTCTTCGGCACTCAGCAGCGCGAGAATTGCGTTCCGAGTAGCTTCGAGAAGCCGGTCATTTTCCCTGCCAATGGCAGACAGCTCTGTTAATTTCTGTCTCGACTGGATATTGCGTTCGCGCAACAGGCTGACCTGCCGCTCTACGAGCGACACCGCACCCTCACCGCCATGGGGGAGGTTGAGCACTGCCAGCAACCCCGGGCGGTCCTGGAGGAAACTGGGATTGTCCCTCAGAAAGGCTTCAACATCTTTTGGATCTAAAGGGGTTGTCATCCTTATCGTCGCTCCAGATTTCTGTGCGCTGTTTTCGGGTTGGGATATCCGAGGGCGCCGAGGTTATGAAGTGCCTGTAACGACCGGTTCTTGGGCTCTGCAGACCCTGCACGCACTGCTCACCGACGGTGCTCGGTGAGCCTCGATCGCCTCAGTCTCTCAGTGAGATAGTACCCTCAAAAACGGTCTGAGTGGGCCCGCCGAGCCAGACGGGTTCGCCATCTTGGCGCCAAGACACCGCCAGGTTGCCTCCGGGCAGTTGAACGCTGACTTCGCGATCCAAAAGCCCAAGAGCGATGCCGTGTACCGCTGCCGCACAGGCGCCCGAACCGCAGGCTGCGGTTTCCCCGGCGCCGCGCTCATGGACACGGAGCTTCACCTCGGTCCGCGACAGAATTTGCAAAAAACCCACATTGACTCGCTCGGGAAAGCGCTCGTGGTGTTCTAGTAATGGTCCCAATGTGCTGACCGGCGCCCGGTCACAGTCATCCACTATCAGTATGGCGTGGGGGTTGCCCATCGACACCGCACCAATGGACAGTGTCTCGCTTCCCACTTCGATGGGGTACTGCGCCGCCGCTTCATCGGCCAGAAAAGGGATTTCCACGGGGTTAAACTGCGGCGCCGCAAGTCCTGCAAGTATCCGACCACCATCCATTACTTTTAGCGCGAGCGGTTCTCCATCGGTGAGCAGTTTGAGTTCGCGTTTGCGAGTCAAGTGCTGCTCTCTGAGGAAGCGGCCCACGCAGCGCGCGCCATTGCCACATTGTCCGACGCGAGATCCGTCTGCGTTGTAAATGTGGTATCGAAAGTCGGCTTCAGGATCGTCCGGCGGCGTGACCAGCAACACTTGATCGCAGCCAATGCCACGGTGTCGATCTGCGAGCCTGCGTACCTGTGGTCCAGTGAGCTCAACGGACTGCGTGACGCCGTCGATTACGACAAAGTCATTGCCCGCGCCCTGCATTTTCGTAAAGGCCAGTTTCACGACTTGTCCTCTGAAGGGATGCGCTCTCGTTGCCAGAGATCGGTCAGTAATTCTCGTTGGCCAATAAGATGGGCCATGTCGCCGGAGACCAAGATCTCTGCGGCGCGGGGACGGCTATTATAATTTGATGACATGACAAAGCCGTATGCGCCGGCGCCCATTACAGCCAGTAAATCGCCCTGCGTCAGCGCGAGTTTCCTCGCCTTTCCTAAAAAATCGCCGGTTTCACAGATCGGCCCGACTATATCCCATGATTGAAGCTCCCCCTCATGGGGTCTCACGACCTGAATATCCTGCCAAGCGCTATACAGGGCAGGTCGCAGCAGGTCGTTCATCGCAGCGTCCACCACAGCAAAGTGATGGTCCTCGGTTGGTTTCAGATACAACACGTTCGTCACCAACGCTCCCGCCAAAGCGACAATGGAGCGGCCCGGTTCCAAGAGGAGCTCGATCTGCCGATCTGCCAGGTGATCTGACACTGCGGATACATAGTGTTGGATAGACGGTGCCGTTTCATCGTAGTGAACGCCCAGACCCCCGCCAATATCCAGATGTTGCAGGCAAATGCCCTCGGCGTTGAGATCATCAATTAGCGTCAGCAGGCAATCGAGCGACGCAATAAAGGGCGCGATATCCAGAATCTGGCTGCCAATGTGACAGTCCACGCCGACCGGGTTCAGTGCCGCGGTGTCACGGGCTATCTGGTAAAGGCGCCGTGCAGTGCTGACGTCGACTCCGAACTTGTTTTCACGCAAACCTGTCGAGATATAAGGGTGCGTACCGGCGTCTACGTCAGGATTGACTCTGACCGAGACAGGAGCAACCTTACCCACGCGCGTGGCGACTTCGGCCAGCGCGAGCAACTCGGACTCGGACTCGATATTAAAGCACTTGATACCGACATCCAGAGCCCGTGACATTTCGCTGTGCGTCTTCCCCACTCCAGAAAATACAATTTTGTTGCCGTCGCCGCCCGCAGCCAGCACCCGTTCTAGTTCGCCCACTGACACGACGTCGAAGCCGGCGCCGAGTCTGGCCAGTACATTCAAAACAGCGAGATTGGAGTTGGCCTTCACGGCGTAGCAGATCAGGTGATCTCGCTCGCTCAGCGCGGCTTGGTAAGCCTGAAAAGCCGCTTCGATCGCGCTGCGGGAGTAAACGTAAGTCGGTGTGCCATGCTCACTTGCAATCGCTTCAAGCGAAACATTCTCACAGTGCAGCACACCGTTGTGATGATGGAAGAAGGTCATTAGTGGCCCGTGGTTGATTCGGGCGTATCAGCCGGGCGCAAAGGCCCCTGCTGGCCACAGGCAGCCATAAAGCAGCAAAAAAAGACGACAATGAGGACCTTCACAGTTTGACCTCGGCAAAAGGCTCAGTATAACAGTGGACTGCGGCGGCTGGTGTCGACGCAAAGCGGCGCGCTGATAGCGTTATGATGGAATGTGCCCCTACCGATGGTGCTGCAAAATTTCTTTAGGGTAATGACAAATGGCAGGCAATCGATACTACGAACTGATTGAGGACACCTTTGAGAGGGTCGAAATGGCGCTTGAGTCACTGCCTGATGACGTAGATATCAGTAGTGCCGAAGGTGTGATCAACGCGACTTTCACTAACGGCGTGGTCTTTGTTTTCAGTCGGCAACCTCCCACCGAGCAGCTCTGGCTGGCCACCCCGGGAGGGGGATTTCACTACGCTTGGCATGACACACAAAACGACTGGCTCGATACGAAAAGCGGTGAATCCTTTTACACCTTTTTGGCGGAGGAAATTACGCGACATACAGGCATGCAACTGGAGTGGAACGATCCCTAGCATCCGGCTCCGTAGTCCTAGACGTCTGACTGCGGCCAGCAGTGCGGGCGACTAATAACGTGTCCCCTGCGATGCTTTCAATGCGTTAGCAAGAGCGTTATCTGGTGCCCAGCAAAGCCCGTGCGGCGATAGCGGCCTCGCGGACTCGTTCCGGTGCGGTACCGCCAAAATGGTCGCGCGCAGCCACTGATCCATCGAGCGTCAGCACGCTGAACACATCTTCGCCGATCGCGCTGTGGAAAGTTTGCAAGGTGTCGAGAGACAAGTCGGCGAGATCACAGCCGGCTGCGACGCAATGGCCCACTGCGTTACCGACCACTTCATGGGCATCGCGAAATGCTACGCCCGCCCTGACCAAATAGTCCGCCAGGTCGGTCGCCGTCGAGAACCCTGCCAACGCGGCGTCACGCATAGTGGCCTCATTTGCCTCTATGGCGGGGATCATATCGGCGAAGGCTCGGAGGCAGTCTCTGAGCGTATCCACAGTATCAAATAGCGCCTCTTTGTCTTCTTGGTTGTCCTTGTTGTACGCCAGCGGTTGTGACTTCATCAGGGTGAGCAGGGCAACGAGATTGCCAGTAGTCCGACCTGATTTGCCGCGCACGAGTTCCGGTACGTCGGGATTCTTTTTTTGCGGCATGATCGAAGAGCCCGTACAAAACCGGTCGGGCAGCGTGATGAATCCAAATTGCGCCGAGGTCCAAAGGATCAGTTCTTCGGAAATGCGGGACAGATGATTCATGGTCAGAGCGGCTGCCGCGCAGAATTCAATAGCGAAGTCCCTGTCGGCAACGCTGTCGAGTGAGTTACGCGTGGGCGCGTCGAAACCAAGCGCCGCGGCAGTGGCGGAGCGGTCTATCGGGAAGGTCGTTCCTGCCAGTGCGGCTGATCCCAAAGGCGATACATTCAAACGTTTCCTGCAATCCATCAGCCGTCCGTAATCCCGCTCCAGCATTTCATTCCATGCCAGTAAGTGGTGTCCAAAGGTCACCGGTTGGGCCACCTGCAGATGGGTGAATCCCGGCATCACGGTGGTAGCGTGTTGCTCTGCCAGCGCGACGATGCCTGTCTGCAAAGTCGTCAACTCAGCACCGAGGGCATCGAGCTCTGCTCGCAGAAAGAGACGGAGGTCAGTTGCGACCTGATCATTGCGCGATCGGCCCGTGTGCAGTTTTTTACCCACGTCGCCAATCAGCTCTGTAAGTCGCGCTTCAATATTCATGTGAACATCTTCACGCTCCACTGACCATTCGAAGAGACCCTGTTCTATTTCGGACAGGACATCGGTCAGGCCCTGCTGAATGGCGGCGTTTTCTTCCGTGGTCAGCACGCCTGTGGACATGAGCATCTCCGCATGAGCGCGAGAGCCCGCGATATCGTACAGGGCGAGTTTACGGTCGAAGGCTTCAGACGCAGTGAACCTTTGCACAAAGGCATCCGTGGGCTCGGTAAAACGCCCGCCCCATAACGTCTGACTGTTCTGTTTCTCTCGATCGCTCATGATCTGCCATCGTTTCTGTGTAATGCCCTGCGATTCTACCTTGGACACTTAACGACTGCGCTGTTTGAGAGCGGTGAAATGTCGCCTCCGTGCTAAACTCAAGCACGAAACGGGGGGAAAATCGTGTCTGAAAAAATCGTGATTGCTACACGAGAGAGTCCGCTGGCCTTGTGGCAGGCAGAACATGTGAAGTCGCGCCTTGAGACCGCGCATCCCGGGTTGGACGTGCACTTGCTGGGGATGACTTCCCGCGGCGATCAGTTGCTGGATAAACCGCTGTTCAAAGTTGGCGGCAAGGGTCTCTTCGTAAAGGAACTGGAGACCGCGTTGATAGACGGCCGGGCTGACATCGCAGTGCACTCGATGAAAGATGTCCCAATGCAAATGCCAGAGGGGCTCACTTTGGGCGTGATCTGCGAACGCGAGGATCCGAGGGATGCACTGGTCGGGTGTACCGGTTTTGATCAACTCGGGGAGGGCGCCAAGCTGGGAACCTCCAGTCTGCGCCGCAGCTGTCAATTGAGCCGACATCGACCGGACCTGACAATCGGATTCTTGCGAGGCAACGTCAACACACGACTCGCCAAATTAGATAACGGTGAATTTGATGCAATCATCCTCGCCTGCGCGGGGCTGATTCGGCTGGGCTTCGAGGATCGCATCGGCGCACCGATAGACCCGCAACTCTCTCTGCCCGCCGCGGGTCAGGGGGCCGTCGGTATCGAGTTTAGAGAGAGCGATGAGCGGGTCAGAGCGCTTCTTGCGCCGCTTCATCATGACGATACTGCCTCGCGAGTGTTGGCTGAGCGCGCAGTGGTTCGCCGCCTTGACGGCGGTTGCGATGTGCCGATTGCTGCCTTTGCAGAATGGGACGACGACGCGCTGTGGTTACGTGCCCGGGTAGGCGCAACAGATGGCAGCGCATTAATCGAGGCTGAGGCCCGCGGCAGTGATCCTGAGCAATTGGGCGAGCATGTTGCACAGATGTTGCTGGCTCAGGGGGCAGAAGATCTCGTACGTACAGCCCGGGGATGATCACCGCAGTTTTAACCCGACCTCGGGGTGACAGCGAACGGCTGGCAGAGGTACTGCAAGCAGAGGGTGTGCAGACGGTCATCCTCCCGCTCATGACGATAGAGGGCACGCTGGCGGCCGAGCAGGCGACCGTGCCGCAGCTGACCCCGCACAGTCTGGTCGTGTTCATCAGTGCCAATGCGGTGCGACATGGACTCCCCTTGCTGAAACCGGCACTCGCATCGCAGCCACCTTCGGCTGTGATCGCCATAGGTAGCAAGACGCAAGATACTCTGGAGGCGGCCGGCATCACCGCATTGATGCCCGAGCGGGCTGATTCAGAGGGTTTACTCGCCATGCCTGAGCTTTCCGTGCAGCCGATGCCCGACGTCCTGATCGTGAAGGGCGAAGGGGGCCGGGAGTTACTGGCGACTGAACTCCGCCAGCGCGGTGCTCAGGTGATCGAATGGTCCTGCTATCGACGCTGCTGGCCCGAGGTGGACATCGCGCCAGTGCGCCAGCTGGGTTTGTCTTGCGTGTTTCAAGCCAGCAGTGGCGAGATGCTGTCCCGGCTCTCAGAACTGTTAACTGGTGACCAGCAAACAGATCTGTTCCAATTATCCGTCATCGTCCCGTCAAGGCGAGTGGCAGATCTCGCCGCCGCCCTGGGCTGGGGTAGGATTGTGTGCGCCGCAGATGCCAGCGATCTGGCCTTTTCGGAAGCTCTCAGACCACTTTTGTCAACGGAATAGAAGGATGGAAAACCCCCTCACCGATCAGCAAACGGAGACGGCGCCGAAAGCACCGAATGGGGCAGGTAAGCGTTTAGTGGCTTGGCTGCTTTTCCTCATTGTCGCGCTCCTGGTCGCTGCCGGCGGAGCAGGGTACCAGCTGGGCTGGCCGTGGATGTCCCAGCAGTGGCAACGCTTTGAAGCGGTGGAGAGTGACCTGGCTGCGATCAAAGCCCAGCAGGCAGCACCCACCCCTGACATCGCCGCTTTGGCAACAGCGGCTGCGACTGCCAGCGTTCAGTCGAGCCTCGCGGCGATGGATACGGATTGGCAAAACGCGCTGGCCAATCTGGAGGCTCGTCAGGTGGCACGGGGCGAGGAGGTTGCGCGTCTGCTGGCGGGAAGAATGGATCGCTTGGAAGATCAGATGGATCGGTTGTTGGCGGTCGACCGACGTGCTTGGTTGGGTCAGGAGGCTATTTTTCTGATGCGATTGGCGAGCCAGCGGTTATTGGTAGCGCGCGATATTGACTCCGCACAGGCGCTGCTTGAGCAGGCAGACGGGTTGCTGCGAGACACCGGCGAGCCCAAATTCGAGGGAGTACGCCTCGCTATTGCGCGGGATAGGGCCTCTCTCACTGCTGTGCCCAGAGTCGATCAAGTGGGCCTCTATGCGCAGTTGTCAGCGCTGATTGATCAGGTGGATCAATTACAGCTGCAGTTTGAAGCGCAGCGGTCCAGCGCGCCGGCGAGCGAGGGAGAAGCCGCTTGGTGGCAACAACCCTCAGCGGGATGGGAGGCCGCATTGAATCAGCTGTCTGACCATCTGATCGTGCGTCGGCGCAGTGATGAGATAGCCCAATTGATGACACCGCAATGGGCCGCTTTGGCGAGACAAAATGGGCGCATGCTCCTCGAGCAGGCGCAAATTGCCATGCTCACTGCCAATCAGGCTTTGTTTGAGCAATCTCTGGGGCGCGCGGCGCGTTTTGTGGCGCTGTTCGCTGAGCAGGATGCGGAGCGTGTTGAGGGCCTGATGAGCGATATACGCTTGTTGCAAGGCCGCAATATTGCGCCGGTACTCCCCGATCTGATCGAGGCTCGTAGCTTGCTCGACAAGCAAATCGACGTATTGGATGACGAGGTGTCAACCGAATAATGGCGCGCTTCAGTGTCTACCTCGTTCTCGGACTCGTTCTTGGCGCGGCGCTGGTCAATGCCGTCGCTCAAGATCCGGGGTACCTGTTCCTGACATGGGGTGATTGGCAAGTAGAGAGCTCGGTATGGCTGGCGCTCGCTATATTATTGATTGCAGTGTTCTCACTGTGGGTGTTGACGCGCCTCTTCTACTCAATGCTCAAGGTCCCCCGTGTCGTCAGTCAGTATTTTGGATTGCGGTCCGCTCGGGGGGCCCAACGGCGCGCCGATAAGGGATTTACCGCTTTCTTTGAGGGGCGCTGGGAGGTCGCGGAAAAGGCGTTGCGAAAACGATCAACTGGTGATGAGCAAAGCGTCCTCCATCCGCTGTATGTCGCCCTTGCGGCGAGTTATCGAGGCAATACCGAAGCGTCCCTGCAGGCGCTCGATGAGGCGGAACGGCAGGAATCACTGCCCAAGTCCCTCATTGTCATGGCGAGAGCACAATCGTATCTGGCGGCGGATGCGCCTGAGCAGGCCGCGATGATGCTGAATCAGTTGTCTGGCCGGGATGAGGCGGCGCCGCGCGTAAAAGCAATGCGGTGCGAGCTCGCTTATCAGCAGCGCGCTTGGAGCCCACTTATCGCATGCATGCCCGACGCCCGGCGCAGTGGTCTCATTCCTGACTTATTGCTTAATGTGTGGGAGCGAGAAGCTTGGCTTGGTGCGGTCTCCGAGGCCCGTGATGCCGGGGAAAGCCTGGCCTTGTGGAAGCGGGCGCCAGATACGCTGAGGGCCGAGAATAGCCCCCTGTGGCAGGCTTTTGTGAACAAACTGGTTACTCTTGCGCAATGGGATGCGCTTCAGAAAGCGCTTGCCGACCGCTTTGATGACTACTGTGAGGCGTCGTCCCTCGACGCAGTGACTGCCTTGCCGGAGCGTCAGGCCAAACCGTTGAAAAAGTCTCTCAGACGCTGGTGCGATCAGGGTACCGATGGCCGGTGTTGCGCGGTACTCGCGGACATTCTTGAGCGAGAGGGTGATGCGCAAGCGGCAGGGGCATTATGGGAGGAGGCCTATAACCGCGATCCTTCCGGGCGCCACGCACTGGCTTGGGCGAGTTGGTTGCGGGCTCAGGGACAGGATGAGCGCGCGTCCACCCTTGAGAAAGAAGCGATGGCAATAATCAGATCCGCCAGCTGAGATCAGATTCGATCCGCTATCGGCCGGGTAAAACGATACCCAGAGAGTCCCACAAGCCGTCAATACGCGCGCGGGTCGCCGCATCCATTTCGATAGTGCGGCCCCATTCGCGGTCCGTCTCGCCTTGCCACTTATGGGTGGCATCCAGTCCGATTTTCGAACCCAAACCGGCAACGGGCGAGGCAAAGTCCAGATAGTCTATCGGCGTGTTCTCCACAATCGTGCAGTCGCGCGCCGGGTCCATGCGTGTGGTCATGGCCCAAATCACGTCTTCCCAGGATCGTGCGTCGACGTCGTCATCGGTCACGATGATGAACTTGGTGTACATAAACTGGCGCAGGAAGGACCAGACGCCGAACATGACCCGTTTGGCATGCCCCGGGTATTCCTTGCGCATGGTGACCACCGCCATTCGGTAAGAGCACCCCTCGGGGGGAAGATAAAAGTCACTGATTTCGGGAAACTGTTTTTTAAGCAGGGGGACGAACACTTCGTTTAGCGCCAGACCCAGAATGGCGGGTTCATCTGGAGGCCGACCAGTATAGGTACTGTGATAAATGGGGTTCTCCCGCGTGGTGATAGTGTCTACGGTGAAAACGGGAAAGCGCTCCACCTCGTTGTAATAACCGGTGTGATCGCCAAACGGGCCTTCATCGGCCTGTTCAGTGGGATCAATATAGCCCTCAAGGATGATTTCGCTGTGCGCAGGGACCATCAAGTCGTTGTCGCGACATCGATCGGTGACGCAAGCGACCAAGTCGGTTTTTTTGCCCCGTAACAACCCTGCAAAGGCGTACTCTGAGAGCGTGTCAGGTACCGGCGTGACCGCGCCCAGCGTTGTGGCGGGATCGGCGCCCAGAGCAATCGCGACCGGGTAGGGTTCTCCGGGGCGCTTTAGCTGCCAGTCGCGAAAATCGAGTGCGCCCCCCCGATGAGACAGCCAGCGCATGATCAATTTGTTACGTCCCAGCAACTGCATGCGATAGATGCCGAGGTTCATCCGCTCTTTTTCCGGGCCGCGGGTGATCACCAGAGGCCAGGTTACCAGCGGGCCAATATCCTCCGGCCAGCAGGTCTGTATGGGGAGAGTCGTGAGGTCCACGTCTTGATCTCTCAAAACGATCTGCTGGCAGGGCGCCTTCTTGACGACGTTGGGACCCATGGTCAGTATTTTTTTAAGAAGCGGCGCCTTGTCGACAAGATCTTTGAAGCCTTTTGGTGGATCGGGCTGTCTCAGGTAGGCGAGTAGCTCTCCCACTTCGCGGAGCGCTTCAACGCTGTCCTCTCCCATACCCAATGCAACCCGGCGCTCCGCACCGAATAGATTGGCTAGCACCGGGATACTGGAGCCTTTTGGATTTTCGAAAAGCAACGCCGGGCCGCCGCCGCGCAGAGTGCGGTCTGCGATTTCGGTCATTTCGAGCTTGGGATCTACCTCTGCCGAGATCCGGACAAGGTCGCCGCGTTTTTCGAGTTCACTGATGAACTCCCTCAGATCGACGAAGCTGGGCATGAGGGCAGATTACTTCCGCTTCATTGATTTGAAGAACTCTTCGTTGGATTTGGTGTCTTTTAGCTTGTCCAGCTGGAACTCAATCGCTGGAAGATCTTCCATGCCGTGGAGTAGCTTGCGCAAGATCCACATGCGCTGCAGCTCTTCTTCGCCCGTTAAGAGTTCTTCCCGGCGTGTGCCGGAGCGTCGAATATTGATAGCCGGATAAACGCGCTTTTCAGCAATCTTGCGATCAAGGTGCAGTTCCATATTGCCTGTGCCCTTGAACTCCTCGTAGATGACTTCGTCCATTTTTGAGCCGGTATCAATCAGCGCGGTGGCAATGATCGACAGGCTTCCGCCTTCTTCAATGTTTCGCGCCGCACCAAAAAACCGTTTGGGGCGTTCCAGCGCGTGGGCGTCAACCCCCCCCGTTAATACTTTTCCAGAGCTGGGTATGACGGTGTTGTAAGCACGTGCCAGACGCGTTATCGAGTCAAGCAGAATGACCACATCACGCTTGTGCTCCACGAGCCTTTTGGCTTTTTCGATAACCATATCGGCTACTTGCACATGGCGAGAGGGAGGTTCATCAAAAGTGGATGCGACAACTTCGGCACCGCGAGCGCCCACCGAGCGTTGCATCTCGGTGACTTCCTCGGGTCGCTCATCAATGAGCAATACGATCACATAACACTCAGGGTTATTGGAGATGATGGCCTGGGCGATGTTTTGCATCATGATGGTCTTGCCGGCCTTGGGCGGCGCGACGAGCAACCCGCGCTGGCCCTTGCCAATGGGCGCCACCAAATCGATCAGCCGCCCGGTGAGGTCCTCAGTGGAGCCATTGCCTTTTTCCAGCGTGAGTCGCTCATTGGGGAAAAGCGGCGTGAGGTTTTCGAAAAGAATCTTGCTCTTGGCGCTTTCCGGGGATTCAAAGTTGACGTCCTTGACTTTGAGCAGTGCGAAGTACCGCTCGGAGTCCTTGGGCGGCCTGATCATGCCCGTCACCGTATCCCCGGTGCGGAGATTGAAACGCCTTATCTGACTGGGGCTGACATAAATATCGTCCGGTCCTGCCAAAAAGGAACTGTCGGCAGATCGCAAAAACCCAAAGCCATCCTGAAGAATCTCGAGGACACCGTCGCCCCAAATGTCTTCTCCGCTCTTGGCGTGCCGCTTGAGCAGCGCAAAAATGATGTCCTGCTTGCGCGAGCGGGCCATATTTTCAATGCCCATTTCCCGGGCCATATCAATCAGTTCCTGCGTCGACTTGTTTTTCAAGTCGGTCAGGCTCATCGGGTTCGCGCTGGGTACATTGGGATCGCGTCGTGGACGACGCTGTCTTCCGCGGCGCGACCGGCCCTGGTGCGCCTCCCCTTCCCCATTGCTTGACGCGTCATTATGAGCCGAGGGTTCGCCCTCTGCAGGGGCCTCTGACATCTCCCCTTCGCTGGGGACGCTGTCCTCAGCTTCGGTGGGTTTAAGCTTTAATGTGCGTCCACTTTTTTTGGGAGGCTCTGCATTCTCCGCCTCGCCATCACTGGCTCCGGCATCAATGCTGGGGGTTTCCAACTCTTCAGCGTTGGCATTGGTTTGCTCTTCCACGAATGTCTTCCGGCTTACTGTTAACGTCAATATTGCATGAATAAGAAAGGTACCCGGCCGACAGTGCTTATGGCTTGTTTTGCTGGTGCGAGTCGGTCGGGGGCATTGTGCGCGGGCGGTTCACTACCTAAACGATTCCACCGGTCAGTTGTTGGTGCGCTGAGGGGATCTGAATAGAGAAGAAACGCCGGACACGAGATGCTGAACCAGCATCTCGGCGCAAACGTAGCATCGCCGGCAGGGTACGTCCAGCGAAATTTATCGTGAATTCGGGCGTGAAAAGGTGTCAGATTGCCGAATCGACAAACTCACTTAGCTGGCTCTTGGAGAGGGCACCCACTTTTGTGTCCACTGCGTTACCGCCCTTGAACAAAATCAACGTGGGGATGCCGCGAATGTTAAATTTGCCGGGCATGTCCGGGTTCGCATCCACGTCCACCTTACAGACTTTGACCTTTCCTGCGTATTCTGTGGCAATCTCTTCCAATATGGGTGCGATCATTTTGCAAGGGCCACACCACTCGGCCCAAAAGTCGACCAGCACCGGCAGGTCACTTGAAAGCACCTCCGTGTCGAAATTGTCGTCGGTCACATGCAGAATTTCAGCGCTCATGGGTGCTCCGGTTTCGGTTGAATGGTTAGCAGGCGTCGTCGTCAGGAAGCGTGTCCGACGCCAATGAGAAAGTATCCTACTGACTCGCGGCCGGCAACCTCTGAGACACACCAGGTTGTCGCCGATTGGTACGTATACATGGTCCAATGCGCAGATGGCACGGTTTACACGGGCGTCACGACGGACCTGAGTCGGCGGATTTCCCAGCACAATGGCGCCTTGGCTGGGGGAGCGCGCTATACGCGAAGCCGCCGCCCGGTGGTGCTGGTATGGTCCGCCGCTTGCACCTCTCGCTCAGCCGCGCAGAAGGAAGAGCTGGCTGTGAGGCGCCTTAGCCGGCGAAAGAAAATGGCACTGATCGAACAATATCGCGTGAGCAGTGATTGATGACACTGGACGAATTCTGGGAGTGGTCTCTGACGCGATACAGGTGCGAAAGTACTCGGGAACTGCTGCTGAGCCTGCAGGAGACCGCGGGCTTGGTGATCATGGAGGCGCTTTTTGCTGCGTGGCTGGGCGACAGAGGATGTCGCTGGCAACGGTCTGCGATAGAGCAGATCAGTATCGCTACGAGTGCCTGGCTGGAGGAAGTTGTCCAGCCGTTAAGGGCGACTCGCAAACGCTGGCAGCCCGATCACGGTCTGCGTGCCCAGCGTGAGCAACTGCTGCAGCTTGAAGTAGAGGCAGAGCGTCACCTCGCGCAACTGATATGGGAAGCCGTCATGAATTCGCCCGATGACGCTAACGCCATTAGCCTTGAACCAGAGAAGGAGGTGGCTTCCCTGATGGAGCTCAACTTGGCACTGCTCCCCGTATTTTATGACGGTAAAAATGTCTCTGAACGGAAGCAACTGGTGGCACTACTGAGTCAGCCGACGTAACATCGCGGCTCCACCAACCTAGGGACAGGGAGAACGTTCACCATGAGTACCCCGAACAAAACACTCGCCGGAGCTGCCGTCGTCGCCGTGATGGCCGCGCTGATGAGTTGCGACAATGCGCCCACTGAACAGGAAGTTGTACTCGAGTCGAGCGAAGCGCGCCTGAGCTACGGTATCGGCTTGCGGATGGGACAAA
>JAYOEE010000002.1:70129-82170 GCA_038106565.1 Halieaceae bacterium | reverse complement strand
CTCGAGTCGAGCGAAGCGCGCCTGAGCTACGGTATCGGCTTGCGGATGGGACAAAGAATGTCTGCTGACGATATGAAGGTGGATGTCGCCGCCTATGCAGCGGGTCTGGAAGATGCGATGACCGGTGCTGAATCGCGGATGAGCGACGAGGAAATCAATGCGGAAATGACCGCTTTTCAGGAACGTCGGCAGGCGGACGCTGAGTTGGAGCGGACCGCGGTCGCACAATCTAATCTAGAGGCAGGTAGGGCTTACATGGCAGAAATGAGCGCAAAAGAAGGTGTTCAGACAACTGAAACGGGCCTGCAATATATCGTGACGGAGGCGGGGGAGGGAGAAAATCCCGAGGCTGCTGATTCCGTCGAGGTGCATTACGAGGGCCGCCTGATCGACGGCACCGTTTTTGACAGCAGTTTTGAGCGCGGCCAGACCGTCACATTTGGGTTGACGCAGGTGATTCCAGGGTGGACCGAGGGACTGCAGCTCATGAAACCGGGCGGTAAGTTTCAGTTCATTATTCCTCCGGAGCTGGGCTACGGAGAAGGCGGTGCGGGGCAGATGATTGGTCCTAACGCTACGTTGGTTTTCGACGTCGAGCTGGTTGCAGTCTTCAAGGCGGCTGACGAATCCGAATAAGCCGCACTGGCTGATGCGGGCCCGCAGAGTGCGGCCCGGCCTGACCGCGGCGCCGCCTATTGCAATAGTGGGCTCGGCTTGGAGAGTAGGGCGGCCGTAAAGTGCGCCCGCCCCGCTTTACAATCGCGCGGACTTTTCAGTCCCGTGTGCGCTCATAGGGCTTGCGGCTGGGAGGTCCGGACAGCGGCTTGACTTGTAAGCCCATAAATTCCGTCGACTCCTCATCCTCTGTGAAGTCAGCGTCGGATTGGTCTGGCGTCACGGGAGCATGTGTGAGCATGGCTTGTGTCTTAAAGCAGGCTGAAGCCGCCGCCATGCCGGCCATCCGTGCAGTGTCTTCAGTCCACCAATCCGCAGCCCCTGCCTTCAACTCCATTAGCGTCTCTTGTGCTACCCGTTCGCACAGCACATCGCTTGCAGCGCCACTGCCGCAGATTGCAGTGAAAAATACGGCGGCGGTAAACCGGCAAAAATTCTTGATACGCATGTTCGGCGGCTCCTGATTGGCGTGTCCGATGTCTACGCGCCTGAATCGGATGTTGGATTAGGCCACCTGGCTAACGCGAGTCGCTGCAGCCGCGCTAACTTTGTGCACTCCCCGCACTGATTTGGCGCATTTATCCAGAATGATGGAACTGCCATCTGTAAAAGTCCCGGTCAGTCAGCGCAAAAAAATTAATAAAAATATAAAAAACAACAACATAGCGTTTTTGGCCCGCCTTTTGCAAAGGTAACAGCGACCGCCAATAAGCACAGCGAAACATTGTCCGTTGATCGGTGTGCCGGTCCTCTTATATGACATCGTGAGGAACTACCATGTACATGAAAAATCCCCGTTCGAGACTTGGCGCAGCTCTTCTGCCCGCTACTCTACTTTGCGCATTTGCGACGTCTTCCCATGCCGGGGAGTGGTCCGCCAACGCGTCGATGACAAGCAATTACATCTGGAGGGGTCTCACCCAGACAGAGAACGAAGCAGCCGTACAGGGCGGCATCGATTACGCTTCTGACTCCGGTTTCTACGTTGGCACTTGGGCATCCAATGTCAATTACGGACCTTCGGACGTCTACTCCTACGAGCATGACATCTACGCGGGCTTCGCTTTCGATACGGGTGCGGTCAGTTGGGATGTTGGATATCTGTATTACAACTACGACAAGGAAGCCAATTTTGACTTTGGCGAGGTCTATGTCGGAGTCGGTATTGGCGGCTTCAGCGCCAAGTACAATGTGCTTGCCAATACTGAAGCCGACGAAGCACCCGGACAGGATTTCGGTTTTGGTGAGGCCTATTACCTGTCGCTGGACTATGGCTTTGAGATCGGCAACGGCGTTGGAATCGGTCTCCACATCGGTCACCACGACGGCGATTTCGCTGAGGCATTCAACGGTAACGCCGAAGGCTATTACGACTACAACGTCACCGTATCCAAAGGGGGCTTTACTTTCATGATTTCAGACACGGACGTGAAGGGTGGTGCGGCCGAAGGTGGCTATGACAACGATCAGATCAAGTTCGTTGTATCTTACGCCGTCGATATCGCAATGTGATTTGACTCAGCCACCCCGCTGGATTGTTGCGCTGTGCCTCACAAGCCTGCAGCAGGCTCGGCGTTGAGTGGCTGAGCCATTACAGTATTGAGAGCGCCCCGAGGGGCGCTTTTTTTATGTCTTGAATCGGATGGAGTAGGCGTTAGCGGACCAGAGTCAGCTTGAGTATTGTGCGTAAAACTCGGCGAGATACGCTTCAAAAGTCTGATTTTGATGCGCCTCCAAGTCTTTTTGCCTTATGAGGGATGCAGCCGCTTCGGCATCCATCTCTGCAAGTACGGAGGGCTCCATAGGGGTTGCTACGTGCTCCTGATGCCAGAGCCGCGAGTATCGATTTGCCAACTGCCAAAAGCTCTGGCCCGATGAGTGCATTTCTTCGAGCATTCTGGCCGAGAGTGTTTTGGCCGGGTCCGTTACGCGCGCTCTCGCCTCATCGACCACATAGGCATAGGTGCCTTGATTGAGTGCGCCGTCGAACCAACTTGCGATCTCTCCCATGCGATCAAGAAGGGGATGGGCCAGCTCAGTCAGCGCGGTCTCCTGGCCCGTTGCGGAAAGCAGGGTCAAGTTCGGGTCACGGCCATGGCCGACAACACGCTGGAGATTTTCCTTGTTACGACGCTGGCCCGCTTCGTCGCACAAAGGACTGGCATCGATTAAACAGGCGATCAGAAACAGATCGAGCAAACGCATGGTGTCTGCATCAATGCCATAGGGGGTAAAGGGGTTGATATCTACGCACCGTACTTCTACATACTCGATACCGCCGCGCGCCAGCGCTACGACCGGTGCTTCGCCGCTGCGCGTCACGCGCTTGGGTCTTATAGGACTGTAAAATTCGTTTTCGATCTGCAAGAGCGAGTCATTCAATTGTGCTCTTTCACCGTTATCCATTTCCTTGAACGACTGGTAGGCCGGGTGCGGAGTGAGAATGGCCGAGCGCAGCGTCGAAATATACTGATCCAAGTCGTTATAGCAGACATCCATTCCTGCCTGAGCGTTACTGGTGTAGCCCAAATCGCCCATCCGCAGCGAAGTAGCATGAGGTAAGTAGTAGCTGTGATGATCGTCCCCCATGGGGAGCAGAGGGTGAGATCGATTTCCCTGCACAAAGCTCGCGCACACGGTGGGCGATGCGCCCAGTAAATAAAGCAGCAGCCACACCCTTGAGAAAAAATTTCTAATGAGCCCAAGGTAGCCCTCGGTCTGAAAGACGGTAATCTTGTGCTCTGATTCCGCCAGATCACGCGCTGCCACCCAAAATTGATCTGGCAAGGAAAAGTTGTAGTGAATCCCCGCGATAGCTTGCATCCTCCGACCGTAGCGAACGCTCAAACCATTACGATAAACCCGCTTCATTTGTCCCACATTGGAATGACCAAATTGAGCAATGGGGATGCCTGCATCGCCATTGACGATACATGGCATGCTCGCGTTCCAGATCAGTTCTCCTTCAAGCTTTTGCGCGGTGAATCGGTGCAGATCGGCAAGCGCTTTTTCGGTGGCCTCGATTGAGGTAGATACGGGCGTAATGAATTCCAGCAGTGCCTCGGAGTAATCCGTGGTGATAAAAGGATGTGTCAACGCGGATCCCAGCGCGCTGGGGTGCCGAGTTTGGGATAGCGTCGCATCGCTGTCCGTAACTCTCAGACCCTCTTTTTCCACGCCGCGCCTGATCTGGCGAAGCATATCTGGGTCCTGCTCCAGCACTTGCCGGAAGACTGCGGAGTGAGTCGACACAATGTCTCCTGTGTGAGTATTGACGGCATTTCTGCTGGGCTTTTACCTGCCTCAGCGGTTAGAGTGGTGCGGAGTGTACGGTGCAAGTGCGAAACCGTACAGAGGCAGTACTGGCGGGGTCCGGATTGACCTTTGCCCTGAATTGAACACAAGGACAGGTGTCGAGCATGCGAATAAATCCGTGGTTAACCAAACTTGCAGAGCGTAAAGGCTCTGACCTCTATCTCGCTACAGGGGCGCCACCCTGTGCCAAATTTGATGGCGAGCTAGAGGCCATTGCCTCCGATGTTCTCCAGCCTGGAGAGATCGCAGACATTGCCGACGAGCTGATGGATTCAGCTCAGCGGGAAGATTTCGCCAGAGATCTTGAGATGAATCTCGCCATTTCACTCCCCGGCGTTGGACGCTTCAGAGTCAACATTTTCAGACAAAGAAACGAAGTCAGTATCGTGGCGCGGTATATCGTTGTCGATATTCCCCATTGGGAGGACTTGGGACTGCCTAAGGTGCTCCCAGACCTGATTATGCGAAAACGCGGGCTCATTCTGTTTGTTGGTGCCACGGGCTCCGGTAAGTCCACGTCTCTGGCGGCGATGATTGATTATCGAAACAGTCACGCGGCCGGACATATTGTGACGATTGAAGATCCGGTTGAGTTTGTGCATCAGCACAAGAAATCGATCGTTAATCAGCGGGAGGTGGGAGTGGACACGCGCGATTGGCATAGCGCGTTGAAAAACACGCTCCGTCAGGCACCTGATGTGATTTTGATTGGAGAGATACGGGACCGTGAAACAATGGAGCATGCGCTCGCCTTCGCCGAGACAGGGCATCTGTGTATCTCGACCTTGCACGCCAACAATGCCAATCAGGCACTGGATCGAATTATCAATTTTTTCCCAGAGGATAAACGTCAGCAGCTGCTGTTGGATTTGTCCCTGAATCTTCAGGCGTTTGTCTCGCAACGTCTGATTCCTAATAACTGCGGTGGCAGGAGTGCGGCCATCGAGGTGCTGCTGGGGTCACCCACGGTCAAGGAATTGATCCTCAGGGGTGACATTGCGGAACTCAAGGAAATCATGGAGAAGTCCAGCGACCGTGGCATGCAGACATTTGACATGGCGCTCTACGAGCTCTGCACCAGTGGCAAGATTTCTGAGCAGGAAGCGCTCAAGAATGCTGACTCTGCCAACAACCTGCGCTTAAAACTGAAACTTTCAGGAGATCCCAACTCGCTTGCTGAGCCCACTCTGCTGAGCCTGCAGGAGACACACTGACAATCAGGAAAGGTGGGCTTTTTCTGCGCTTCACCGCCTGTCGGAGAGGAGCTTGTCGATGATGCGCTCAAGTTGTTTCAGGTTGTTGCACTCGTGAACGACATGACAGTGCCGTTTCACCCGTAACATTTCCGAGTCCCCCGTTCCCCATAGGCGCGTTGACTCTGGATTCAGCCAGATGACGCGCTTTGCCCTCGCTTTTATCTCAGCAAGCAAATCGAGACGTGGGTCAGCCTGATTATTGCGCGCGTCGCCCAATATAATCAGCGTGGTTGCCGTGTTGACTTCGCTCAGTGCGAGTTCGGAAAAATCCATGAGCGCACGTCCATAGTCCGTGGCGCCACCATATTTGAGATTCACGCGCTCAATCGCTTCCTCCACGGGTAGCCGTGCAAACAAGTCGCTGACCTCGCCCAGCGCAGCTGAGAAGGCGAAACTGCGGGTTCTTGGCAGCACATCTTGCAGGGCGTAGAGGAACATCAGCAGAAACTTCGCATAGGCGGCGACTGATCCGCTGACGTCGCAAATTGCCATGATCTGAGGACGCCGGTGCTCGACTTTGCGCCATCGTGGATAAAAAGGAATCCCGTCGGTAGGAATGGCACGTCGGACGGTCTCCCCCACATGAAGTTTGCCGCGTCGAAAACGGCGTCGGCGCCGACCATGCCTGGCCGCCAGCTTTTTCGCCATGCGATCCATCAGGCGCTTTAGTCTGGCCATTTGGCTGTGATCGACGTTGCCCAGCTTGATTTTAGACAGCGACTCATCGAGCAGATCTTCCGTTTTGGCGCTGGCATGTATGAGATATGCGCGTTCGACGCGATCCCGGACGCGGTCCCGTAATTGCTCCCTCAGAGCCTGCACCGCTTCGAACGCAGCCGGCTCTGACTGCTCTAACTCAATCGCTGCTTCCCGGAGGGCCTCATCTCCCAGCGCGTCGAGGATCTTACGAACGTATTGGCCTCGCTGCGTAAACAGAGAGATTTCCTCGACTTTGGCCTCGGCGGCGGCCGTCTCAATGGCAATCGACAAGGTTGTTTCATCCTGCTGCTCGAGCGCGTCGAAGAGCGCGTTGCCGCGGAGTCCTTCAAGCGGGTCCGGCTCTCCGTTCGGGGAGGCGGGCTGCGCTGAATTGGGTTCGCCAGATGCTTGGTCTGATTGGTCAGCGCGGTGATGCGGGGGCTGTGTAGCCCTGGGCTTATTTTGCAGTGCCTGAAAGTAGTCCTCAAAGGCCGCATCGAAGACCCCCAGCTCGTGCTGGGATTTGGCCAACGCGGCAGCCAAGCCGGTTTTTAGGCGGGTTTTGTCCTCGTATCCCAAGAGCTCAGCGACCTGAACTGCGTCGAGCGTATCTGCCGGTGAGACAGGGATTTTCTTGCCGCGCAAATACTGAACGAATGCCAGAAGCTGATCGCTACTGGTTGCACTGCGCGGGGCAACCCGAGGTCGGTCCTCCATCGCTAGGGAGTGTTAACAGCAGCCATGAGCTTGGGCAGCTGGCCCTCGGCAATCAGAATATCGTCCTCATATTTGAGCAACACATTGAGCGTATCCTGAACAAGCTTTCCGTCGAGATCATTGGCGTGTAACAACACCAGGCTTTTCGCCCAATCTACCGTTTCAGAAATTGCCGGCGCCTTTTTAAGGTCCAGAGTGCGAATCGCGTGCACGAATCGGACCAATTGATCTGTCATGGATTGGCTGAGATCGGGTACCCGGCTGGCGACGATCCGCGCCTCGAGTTCAATGGATGGGAAGGGGATGTGCAGATGCAAACAACGACGTTTCAGCGCATCTGACAGATCCCGAGTATCGTTGCTGGTAAGGAAAACCAGTGGTTTGGAGTGCGCGCTGATGGTCCCCAATTCCGGTATGGATACCTGAAAATCCGACAGTACCTCAAGCAACAGGGACTCAAATTCGAAGTCGGCCTTGTCAATCTCGTCGATGAGCAGAACGCCGCCATTCTCCGCCTCCATCGCTTTGAGCAACGGCCTCGACTCGAGAAATGCCTCCGAGTAAAAGACGTCCCCAAATTGATGCAGCCGCTGCATAGATTCCGTCAGGCCCTTGGCGCCGTCGAGCACATCCCCGAGTTGCTCCTTGAGGAGCTGGGTATATAACAGCTGTTTACCGTACTTCCATTCGTAGAGGGCCTTGCTTTCGTCCAATCCTTCATAACACTGCAGTCTGACCAAGGGTCTGTTCACGACCTGCGCACAGGTTTTCGCGAGCTCAGTTTTACCCACCCCGGGCGGACCTTCGATTAATACCGGTTTTTCCAGTGCGGCCGCGAGCCGAATGACAGTGGCAATGCGTTGGGTACAGATGTACCCCGCCGCCTCAAACGCATGTTGAATAGAGTCGATGTCGCCAAGGGCTGGGTAGTGGGTATCAGACACGTTGTTTTCCAATTGATCGGCGTTAACCGCCGGTGGCGTTCATGAAGCGAACAATCTGGGGTTCATCCGGACGATCGAACACGTGTCGTTCGGGCTTCATCGTAAGACTACTAATAATAGAGCTTTTGATCGCCTCGTCGCTGTTACCTGCGCGTAGTAAAGCGCGCAGATCAATGGATTCCTCGTTACCCAGACACATCAAAAGGCGACCCTCGGCACTGACACGCAGCCGGTTGCAGGTTCCGCAAAAATTATTGCTGTGGGGCGAGATAAACCCGACCCGGCTCCGGGTCCCGCCTATTAAGTAATCGCGCGAAGGGCCGGCATCCGGTGCCGCGGTGCTTTCTTCCAGATCGAAGTGGCCTGCCAGTTCATCATGCAATGATTGTGAGGAAACATAAGCGAGTGCTTTGCCGCCCACCGTCACTTGGCCCAGAGGCATCTCCTCGATAAACGCGATGTCGATCTGCCTCGCTATGGCGAACTGGGTGAGCGGTAGGACCTCGTCACGGTTCAATCCAGCGAGAAGCACGGTGTTGATGCGCACACGCTCAAATCCTGCAGCCACCGCGGCATCGATCCCGCGCAGAACCGTGTCGAGATCACCGGTACGCGTGATCTCTCTGAACCGGTCCGCGCGGAGGCTATCAAGGCTGATATTGATAGTTTTAACGCCCGCCTCAACCAATTCCGAGGCTGTTTTTTCAAGATGGCTCCCGTTTGTCGTGAGCGCCAAGGTCTCGAGCCCGGGTAGCGCGCCGAGGCCTTTGAATAGCTCGTCAACTCCGCGTCGAATCAGGGGTTCGCCACCGGTCACGCGAATCTTTTTGACCCCCAATTCGGTAAAGAGGCGCGCGGTCCGCAAAAGCTCCTCGATGCTCAGTACATCGGCGCGCGGCAAGAACTGCATGGTCTCGGCCATGCAATACTGGCAGCGAAAATCGCAGCGATCGGTGATCGAAAGCCGCAGATAATTTATGTGGCGATCGAACCGATCAATGAGCTGTGGCGACTGCGGAGGCGACATGAAGGGAGTTTACACAACGGCGAGGGTTGGAGAGCATACAGCAGATGAATCCTATGACCTACCTTGATCCAAGGCGAACAATCTGGCCCGGACTGCTCACCGGCGCCGTGGTGGCGCTCGCAATGCTGATGGCAGGACAGAGCGATGCTGTGGTGATCACGGCGGTCACTGCCTGGCTTTGTATGGCTTGGTGGATCTTTGAGCCCATCCCGATCCCAGTTACCTCATTGTTGCCCATTGCTGTACTGCCACTAACTGGAGTACTGACCGCTGAGCAGGTGGGCGCATCGGTAGGGTCGCCCTTGATCGTATTGCTGTTGGGAGGCTTTTTACTGTCGCGAGGCATGGAGAGCACCGGAGCCCATCATCGGGTCGCCCTCAGTGTTGTCAATCTGGTCGGTGGCCATCAGCCTCGGCGTCTCGTGCTTGGATTTATGTTGGCCGGAGCCTTACTCAGCATGTGGATTTCGAACACCGCGTCCGCGCTGATGTTGCTGCCGGTGGCCCTCGCGGTGCTCGCTTCGTGCTCCGACCGAGATGCGCTGGCAGCGCCATTGCTGTTGGGGCTGGCCTGGTCGTGCAGCATTGGGGGATTGGGCACACCCATTGGTACGCCGCCCAACCTGATTGTGCTGCAGGTGTATCAGGAAAATACCGGAGGCACTATCAGCTTCAGCCAGTGGATGGGGTGGGGCGTGCCGGTTATTGCCGTGTTGCTGCCGATCGCGTGGTTGTGGGTCACCCGTTCACTATCGCCCGAATTAAAAGTCACGCTCCCACAGGTCGGCCCGTGGCAGAGCGGAGAGCGCCGCGTTCTCATCATATTTTCTCTTACGGCGCTGGCCTGGATTACCCGGGCGGAGCCCTTTGGTGGATGGCGTCAGTGGCTGGACCTGCCCACGGCCAACGATGCGTCGGTGGCGCTGCTGGCGGTCATCGTGCTCTTTGTCGCAAAGGACCGAAAGGGATCGCCGCTTATCACTTGGCAACAGGCGAGTGAGATCCCGTGGGGCGTGCTGCTGTTATTTGGGGGCGGGATCTGTCTGGCAAGAGCTTTCGTCGCCTCTGGGTTAAGTGCGGAGGTGGGAGAGGCGCTCACGCTGGTGACTGCGCTCCCTGTGTTTGCAATGATGCTGATATTGGCGCTTTCCGTCACGTTTCTTACTGAAGCGACGTCCAATACAGCGACGACGGCTTTGCTGATGCCAGTCTTGGTTGCTGTCGCCATCACGGCCGATATCGATCCGCTGTGGCTTATGGTGCCTGCAGCGATGAGTGCCAGTTGCGCCTTTATGTTACCCGTCGCTACTGCGCCAAATGCCGTGGTGTTTGGCACCGGCGAGTTACCGATTCAGAGAATGGTGCGGGAGGGGTTTATTCTGAATCTCATTGGCGCGGTGGTGATAGCGCTGACGATTTGGATACTGCTGGTTTGAAAGCGAGAGAGGCGCAAGCGCAAATTACGCTGTGCGCCATTCTCGAGAGCATGGGTGGCTCCTAATGCGCACTCACGTTCAGAGCAGTGCCATCATATTTTCGGCTGAGCTCACATCTACGCCGGGGCCTTCTTCAACGTTAAGGTGCGTGACCGTTCCGTTTTCGGCAATCAGCGCGTAGCGCTGGCTGCGCATTGCCATGCCGAACCCACTTGCATCGAGCTCTAAACCAAGTGCCTGCGTAAATTCGCCATTTCCATCAGCCAGCATCACGATGGACTCATTGGCGTTCTGGGCTTCGCCCCACGCGTGCATGACAAACACGTCATTGACGGAAACGCAGATGATACCGTCGATGCCCATTTCTTTGATTTTGTCCGCGTTGACCACGTAACCCGGAAGGTGGGTCATCGAGCACCCCGGGGTAAATGCGCCGGGCACCGCAAACATCAGAATTTTGTTGTTATTGAAAAGGTCTGCTGTGGACACAGGGGCAGGACCCTCGCTACCCATGACAGACAGGGTACAGGTTGGGATGGAATCTCCTACGGCGATAGTCATTGTTTCACTCCATTTCTTTGGGGGTAAACCCGCGGCATAAGATCATGCCTGTCGGGGCAGTCGGTTTCTCTTGTGAGAGAAAACCCAATAGTAACTCATGAAGGCTGGTCGTCGAGTAGCCTCGCGTTGATGAGTTCACACTCCGAATAAAAACTGGCCTGCTCTATACCCAAATATGGTGCGCAATGGGACAGCGTCTGCAGCACAGCTCTATGGAGCGTCTGCTGGGGTGTGCTGGAAGGGCCTGTTAACTGCTCAAAACTCAACCAGTACATCAATGTCATGGCCATGCTGTCTGCAACATGGTGAAGTCGCTCCGGGTGCGAGGCGATGGATACCGAGGCAAGGAGCTCGCTCGCAAGGTGCCGGGTTGCTTGCCGCTTAAGGGAGAGCAATCGATGCATACCCCGGTCGATTTCGGGGTAGCGCTGCATGAGATCAGTCAGGTTGAGGTAGAGAAAGCGATTCGCGAACATCACTTCTACTAATACGGAGAGGAACAACCAGCTTCTTTCCAGTGGATTCGCGTCGCGGAAGAATGCGTCCTCTACAAGGGGCGCAGCTAACATGCCTGCCAGCTCACGGTAATAGTTCGTAAATAGCGCAGACAGGATCCCGTCTTTGCCTTTGAAATGGTAGTAAAGGTTGCCCGGGCTGATGTCGAGTTCCAGCGCGATGTCGCTGGCCGTCACGTTGCGCTCGCCCCGCTCGTTAAATAGCTGGGTCGCCGTCGTCAAAATACGTTGCGCCGTTTTCATGCGAATAAGTGTAACGCGATGTCTTCCTCTTGGCCGCGTGATTTAGATAAGCCGCGCGCCGAAACTCGGCAAAAAGGGTTCGCCTGATCAATCAGGCAATCAAGCTCCTGTGAGTCATCACGGTATCAAGTGAGTGCGCGCTAATGGCGTCGGCCGGGAGACAGTGTAAAAAAGGGGAGCAGCGCTCCCCCGAAAAAAACGGACTTTAAAAGGTGGGTTTAAGCCGCCTTGCCGAATCTTGACTTCAGATCGTTAAAGCGAGTCTTGGCCTTCTTCATTTGGGCTTCGAGCTTGGCACGATCGGCCAGCGAATCGAGCTCGAGGTCGGCCAGCGCCTTCAGTGCTTCTTTCTCTACCGCAGTACCGCGCTTGATCAGCGACTTATAGAGATCCTCGGCCTGCTTGCGGCGCTCGGTCAGGCGGCTCTGCGCCTCATCGACCTGCTCTTGTAGGCTAGAGAACTGCTCCAGTACCTGATCGTAAGCCTTGCCATATACGCCGAGGCCTGCGAGCAGGGCATTGCGACCGGTATCGACGGCCTTGGGGCGCGCGCGGGTCTTGGCTTTAGTGCTCGCTTTTGCTTTGGTTTTGGCTGCCGGTTTCTTCTTTGCCGGTGCCTTCTTAGCTGTAGCGGGTGCTTTTTTCACCGCGGC
>JAYOEE010000002.1:60669-70029 GCA_038106565.1 Halieaceae bacterium | reverse complement strand
GCCCTTCGGACCCACTCAAGAGAGCGTTTTGGCTTTTCTTGCGGAGCCGAGTCCCGGCGCATAACCCCATATCGGAGAGCAGTATCCTTGCCATGACCGACGTCAGTTCTCAGAACAACCGCTTTTCCCGCCGCCGCATGCTTGGCTCGACGGTGTTCACGCTCGCGGGTCTGGCGGTTTGCTTTTTGGTGTTCGTGGGGAAGCCCGCTACGCAACCCACCCAGTACCCCGAGCCACGCAGGCCGTTGGTGGATGTGATTGTTGCGTCGCCCTCGGATCACAGTATTTCTGTCCGCACACAAGGCACCGTTGAGCCGGTGCGGCGCGTGGGTTTGGTGGCGCAAGTCAGCGGTAAAGTTGAATCGGTTAGTGAGTTATTTCTCGATGGGCGCTTTTTCAGCGCCGGTGACGTGCTGTTGCAGCTCGAGCGAGCGGACCACGAGTTTGCCATCGCTCGCGCGCGTGCTCAGGAAGCCGCCGCTGCTCAGCGTGTGGCAGAAGAGCGAGGCCGAAACCTGCAAGCCCAGAGAGAGTGGCGCGACCTGGGTGCGAGTGAGGCGAATGATTTGTTTCTGCGCAAACCCCAGCTGCGTGCGGCAGAGGCGTCACTAGCGGCGGCGCAGGCAGATGTTGCGGCGGCGGAGCTTGCATTGGAGCGCACCACAGTGCGTGCCCCCTTCGATGGTCGACTCGAGAAGAAGTCGGTGGATTTGGGTCAGTTCGTGGCTCCCGGCACGGTGCTGGCACAGATTTATGCGACTGATCGAGTTGAAGTGCACTTGCCGATCACCGATTCACAACTCGCGTTGCTAGAACTGCCTTTGTTCGAGACAGCGGTTGCCGACTATCCTGAGGTGGTATTGAGCACGCGCTTCGGCGGCGAACGGTGGAAGTGGCAGGGCAGGATTGCGCGCGTCGAGGCCAGTATTGATCGAGACAGTCGGGTGACTTTTGCCATTGCAGAAGTCGATAACCCCTTTGGGGACAGTGGTTCGCAGAGGCCGCCGTTGACCCCCGGACTGTTTGTTGAGGCGACCATCGCTGGTAAGCCCATTCAGCAATCAGTTGAATTGCCTGCCACTGCCTTGCGCGGTGACAATACCTTGCTGGTTGTAAACGAGAACAGTCGTCTGGAGCGCTATCCGGTGGAGTTGATTCGCCGCGAGCGCGATCGTGTCTGGATTCGTGGCATAGCACCCGGGAGCCAAGTGGTTGCCGAGCAAAGCAGTCTGCTAGCCGCAGGTGCAGCCATAGAGGTGGCCAGTGTGAGGAATCGCAATGGCTGATAAACCCGGTCTTCTGGGCTGGTTTATCTCCAATCCCATTGCAGCCAACCTCCTTATGGTGGTGCTGGTGATTGGCGGTCTGTACAGCATCCCCGGCCTCGATAAACAGTTTTTTCCGACCCCAGTGATTGACCGGGTAAGCATTACCATGCCTTTCCCCGGCGCAAGTCCTCGCGAGGTTGAGGAGCAGATTTGTGTCCGGATCGAGGAGGCCATTCACGATCTGGACGGCATCAAGGAAATCCGGTCAACCGCCTCCGAGGGTATGGGGCAGGTCATCGTCGAGGCGCTCACGGGTTACCCCACCCAGCGCCTGACCAACGATATCAAAACCCGGGTTGACGCGATTACGACTTTCCCTACCGATGCGGAACGGCCCGTGGTCACGGAGCTCATTTATCGCCACCTATTGGGCGTTGTTCAACTGGCCGGAGAGCTGGACGAGTGGGAGCTCAAGGAACTGGGTGAGACCTTGAGGGATGATCTGGCCCGACAGCCATGGATTTCCGTCGTGGACCTCGTATCCCCCAGGCGCTATGAAGTTTCCATCAACGTATCTGAGATGGATCTGCGTCGCCATAATCTGTCCTTTGATGACGTGGTGCGCGCCATTCAATCTACCTCTCTCAACCTTCCTGCCGGCGCCATCAAGGGACGTGATGGCGATATCCGGGTTCAGACGCGCGGGCAAGCCTATTATCGCGAAGACTTTGAAAGAATTGTTTTGTTGACCGCGCGCGACGGTACCCAGGTTTACTTGGGAGAGGTCGCTACGATCAATGATGGCTTTGAAGACGTGGACACCGTAAGCCGATTCGACGGAATGCCGGGCCACGGTTTATATGCTTATGTCACCACCAATCCCGATGTGGTGCAGTCCTCGCGGGTGATTAACGCTTGGGTAGCTGAGCAGACCCAGAACTTGCCCGAGGGGGCTTCCCTATCGTTTTGGCGGGATGCCGCGGTGCCCTTTAAGGGGCGGGTAGAAACACTGCTGAAAAACGGACTGGGCGGTCTGTTGCTGGTATTCCTCGTTCTGGTGTTGTTCCTCAGACCAGCCGTCGCGGTATGGGTGTCCGTTGGCATTGCGGTGGCGTTTTTGGGTGCATTTTTTCTGCTTCCCTTCACGGGCGTCGGGCTCAACATGATTTCCCTGTTCGCTTTCCTATTGGTGCTGGGCATCGTAGTGGATGACGCCATCATTGTCGGCGAGTCGATTCACACAGCCCAAAGCAAGGGCGTAGCTGGCGCGGAAGCGTCGCTATGGGGGGTCAGAGAGGTATTCAAGCCCGTTTTGTTTGCTGTTATCAGCACGATGGTGTTCTTTGCGCCAATGATGTTCATGCCGGGCGAGTGGGCTCACGCCGCCCGAGGGATTCCCATTGTAGTGCTGCTGGTCCTGCTCTTTTCTTTGTTGGAGTGTTTGTGGATTTTGCCATCCCACCTCTCCAATTTAGGTCCCGAGAAGCCGGCCACTGAACCGTGGTTGAAGCGGCTGGAAAGCTGGCGACATCGTTGCGCCGACGGACTCATGTCTTTCGCCCGAAATCGGTATCGACCCTTTTTGGAGTGGGCGCTTCAGCGACACTTGTTAATCGCCGGCTTTTTTCTGGTAATGCTCAGTCTGAGCTTATCGCTGTACGGTGGTGGTTGGCTCCGCTCAGCCTTTTTCCCACGCATTAATTCGGATTTTGTTGAAGCCAAAATTACCATGCCCGAGGGAGGCTCTTTCTCGCAATCTGAGTTGGTGATGCAGCGCGTTGTCGATGCCGCGGAGGGCCTAAAGGCACAGTGGAATGCCCGATCAGAGCACGACGATGAGCCCGCGATCGGCAGTATTTTGGGTCGCGCCAACGCGAACGATGTCGAGGTGGTGGTGCAGACGATTGCTGAGGGGGTTGATACCGAGGCATTTGCGCTGCAACTGCGTGCAGACTCGGGCTCGCTGAGCGAGGCCAAAGAGATTCGCATGGACTACACCATCCGCGATCCGGGCAAACCTATTCGGCTGGTATTGGCCTCCAGAAAAGTGGAGGAATTGGAGGCAATGTCCGGGGATGTGCGCGCAGCGCTGCTTTCCTACCCGGGCGTTTTTGACGTGTCGGACAGCTTTGACAGCCCGCGCGATGAGCTGGTCCTTGAGCTCAAGCCAGCCGCCGAAACGCTGGGCATTAGTTTGGCAGATGTCGCGCGTCAGGTTCGGCAGGCTTTTTATGGCGCAGAGGCGCAGCGAATCCCCCGCGGCCGCGAAGACGTGAAAGTCATGGTGCGGTATCCCGAGTCCGAGCGTTTGGCCATCGCCAATCTCAGCGACATGTATATCCGGACCCCTGACGGCGGCGAAATGCCTTTTGAGGCGGTGGCGACGTACCGGGTGGAGGCGGGGTATCAGAAGCTGGAGCGACTGGATAGGCTCCGTACCTTGGAAGTGGAGGCTGATGTAGAGCCTGACGGCCCACCGCCACATGCCATCGTGCAGTCGGTGTTTCGCGACTATTTACCCAAGTGGCAGCAGCAGTATCCCGATCTGGTGGTGAATCTTGACGGTGAGCTACAGGAAGAAATCGAATTCCGTGAGGCCACCATGCGCTTGATGTTAATTGCCATGTTGGTCATCTATGCGCTCATGGCCGTCGCTTTCCGATCCTACTGGCAGCCTGTCCTTATCTTGACGGCGGTGCCCTTCGGCCTGATGGGCGCCATTTTTGGGCACATGCTATTGGGATGGCAGGTGAGCATGTTCTCCATCATGGGAGTCACCGCCTGCGCAGGCGTTGTGGTAAATGACAACCTCGTGCTGATCGACAGAATTAATCGGCTGCGAGAGGAGGGCCAGGATGTGGTCTCTGCCTTGTTGCAGGCGGGGGAGGACCGCTTCCGTCCCATTATCTTGACCTCGCTCACCACTTTCGTGGGGCTCCTGCCCATCATGTCGGAGACCAGTGTTCAGGCGCAGTTCCTGATTCCCATGGTGACATCTCTGGCATTTGGAGTGCTGTTCGCCACTGGCGTAACGCTGATTCTGGTTCCTGCGTTATATCTGATTGCTGAGGATGCTAGAGCGCTACGCGCGAAGTGGCTGGGCGGCAAGGAGACCAGCGCGCAGTTGCCTGAAGCGGCGATTTAATCGCGACTTCCGAATCGTTGAGCCCAGCCAGCTGCCCTGTTTTCGCGCTCTGTTCAGTTGGCGCGCGGACCCGCGGATATGATCGCGTCGCTCACATCGAATTGTGAGATGTTCTCAAGAAATAACGCCGCCAGTTGTTGGGCCTGCGCCTCGTAGGCTGCGTCGTCCCCCCAGCCCACTTTCGGATCAATGTACTGGGTATCAACACCGGGGATACTGATCGGAAAATCGAGATTCAGGCTGTCGATGTGGCGCGTCTCAGCGCCAATGAGGACCCCGTCCTGGGCGGCCTTCACAACGGCCCGCGTCACGGGTATCGGAAAGCGTGACCCACTGCCACCGGGAGCGCCCGAGCCGCCAGTCCAGCCCGTATTGATCAAGTACACCTGACTGTCAAAATCATCAATACGTTTGATCAACAGCTCCGCATAGTCGCTCGCTGGGCGCGGCATAAAGGGCGCGCCAAAACAGGTAGAGAACGTGGGGTTAATGCCTGCTGCGGCACCCACCTCCGTGGAGCCCACCCGAGCGGTATATCCCGACAAAAAGTGAAAAGCTGCCGCTTCCTTGGACAAAATGGAAATCGGTGGAAGTACCCCAAATACATCGCAGGTCAGGAAGATCACGCACTTGGGTTCTCCTCCAGCATTGTTGGGCGAGCGTTTCTCTACGTGCTCAAGCGGATAGCAACACCGCCCGTTCTCGGTCAGGCTGGTATCCGAGTAATCAGCTGTGCCCTGCTCGTTAAGCACCACGTTTTCGATAATGGCACCTGTGCGAATGGCATCCCAGATGATCGGTTCGTTCTTTCGACTCAGATCTATCGTTTTGGCGTAACAGCCGCCCTCGATATTGAAGACGGAACCCTTTGACCAGCCGTGTTCGTCATCGCCGATGAGGTATCGCTCCGGATCAGCTGAAAGCGTGGTTTTCCCGGTACCCGACAGTCCGAAGAAGAGCGTGGTTCCACCATCCTCGCCAATATTGGCAGAGCAGTGCATGGGCATGACGTCTTTTTCGGGAAGCAGAAAGTTCTGCACCGAGAACATCGCCTTTTTCATCTCGCCGGCGTAACGCATGCCTGCGATGAGCACCTTTCTTTGGCCAAAATGAATGATAACCGTTGCGTCGGAATGCGTGCCGTCCCGCTCGGGGTCGCACACAAAATCAGCTACGTTCAAAATTTTCCATTCCGGTTTGTGGGCGGGGTTGTAGGCATCGGGACGGATAAACATGTTGCGGCCAAACAGCGATTGCCAAGCCGTGGCGGTAATGACTTTGACAGGCAGGTAGTGATCGTTGTGCGCACCCACGTGCAAGTGCTGAACCCAGCTCGTCGATTCGCTTGCATGTGCCTTGACGCGTTCCCACAGGGCATTAAAACGATCTTCCTCGAAAGGTCGATTCACGCCGCCCCAGTCAATCGCATCCTCGCTGGAAGCTTCCCTCACTACAAAGCGATCCGCAGGGGAACGGCCCGTTCGCGCTCCAGTTTCTACGCGCAGAGCGCCTGTATCAGAAAGCACGCCCTCGCCGAGAGAGAGTGCCATTTCGATTAACTCTGGTTCTGATAAATCGCTGTGGACGGTGGTACTGGCAGATACTGCATCGGTCATATTATTTTCCGTACTGAGTGCAATTGCGGCGCTGTAGCCGCTCAAAATTATTTTTAAAGCGCATCAATCGTAACTTGTAGTCAGGTACTTATTGACACACTTGCAGGCTAATCGAGCTCAATGAAGTGTTCTCGCATTGTCCTCCGCATCAAGAGCGCGCTGATCAAACCGATAAACGGTCCCGCAGAGCTCGCAGGTCAATGCGATCTCGCCCACATCAGCGATGATTTCCTCCTTTTCGGACTGCGGCAACAATGCGATTGTGTCGGCGCTTCGCTCCCGGCTGCACCGACATTTAAACAAAATGGGGGCCGGTGGGTACAGCTTTATAGCGTGTTCGTGATACAGCCTGAAAAGCAGCTCTTCAGGACTTAGATTTAACAATTCCTCGTCGCTTACAGTCTCAGCGAGTACACACGCGGTGGACCACTGCTCCTCACGCGATGCGTCATCAGCGAGTTGGGCCGGAAGTTGCTGAAGCATCAGGCCGGCGCTCTTTTTGCCATCTGAGGCCAGCCAGAAGCGCGTTCCCAATTGCTCACTCTGAGCAAAATAATTGTCCAGCGAGGCTCCCAATGACTGGCCTTCCAGAGCGATGATTCCCTGATAGCGTTGGCCCGAATCGCGCTCAATGGTAAGCGCCAACTGACCGTCTTTCAGCAATGCCATCGGATCGGCTGCCGTCGCGCCGAGATCCCCTTGGGCAATACCGCGAATGTGTCGTTCGCTGGAGCACTCCACCATCGCCAATGACAGGGCTTGGTCGCTACGAGCCTGCAGGATAATTCTACCCGTGTATTTGAGATTGTTGCTGATGAGAACGGCGGCTGAGGCAAATTGTCCCATCAGGCTACGGATACTGTCGCTGTAGGATTGAGTGGCGAGCAACTCGTCGAGAGCAGGGCCCAGGCTGACAGACTCGCCCCGCACGTCGGCATTTTCAAACAAGAATCGCTGGCTTGAGTCCAGGTTGGCAATCATGGGTTGGTCACGTTGTGCGCGGGGGGTGTAGGATAGTCCGAAAGGCGCTCCGCTCCAATTCGGTTGTGATATGTCCGACATTCACCTATCCAGAACTCATCGGCTCGATGCCGCCTCGCGAGAGAGGGCCTTGGAGGCATTGCTGACGTTTTTGCAGAACACGCTCAGTGCAACGGCACAACGGCGTGACAATCGTGTCGTCTTTAGTGGCAAAGGATTTTCTGGCAGCTTGTCACTGGGGGAGGATAGGGTCGATGGCTCGGTGCAACTGGGAATCCTCATGCGCCCAATGAAGGGCGCGATCACGCGCGAGATAGAGCGCGCGCTGGAGGAGTATTTGCAGGACCAGTGACCCTGTGGGGCCGGTTTTTTAGCTTGCGAGCGCCTTGACGCGCGCGTTGAGGCGACTCTTGTGCCGGGCCGCCTTGTTCTTTTTGATAATGCCCCGGTTCGCCATCCGATCAATGACAGGGACCGCAGAATCGTATGCAGCGCGCGCTTGCTCGGCATTACCCGTGTCCACTGCCGCGACAACTTGCTTGATTTTGGTGCGCACAAGCGATCGCAGGCTAGCGTTGTGTGCCCGACGCTTGTCGTTTTGTCGCGCTCGTTTTCTTGCTTGGGGTGAATTGGCCACCAATATGCTCCATCGGGATCAAAAAAGGTCGCGAATCATCTGGGATACAGGATTCAATGTCAACCTGCCGCCCGCCTGAAGTCGCCTGTTTGCGGGGTTTTACCCTTTTACCAGCCCAACCAGATCAGTATCCATCCGAGTGCGGCGAAAGCGAGCGCAGAACCGGCCGTATCGAGGCGAACCAACGCATAGGCGTACCCCAATGGAGGGAACAGGAGTGAGCACATTCCCCACGCGTATTCTTCGCGCCAAGAGGCGATGAGCAATAGAACCCAGCTAATCGCCAGTGAGGCAAATCCGAGGGTCATCAAAAACGAACTAGATGCTTCCATTTCCACTCTCTGACAGTTAGGTTGCGCAGCGACGCGCAGGGTACCAGAAACACCCCGGGGGCGGCACAATACTCTGCTGCCGGATAACAGGAACTACATGACACAGGATCCCTTACCGCTGGTTGATGATCCCTATGCGGAAATCAGACCCTATTCTAATGCTGAAGCGCCAGCGGTTATTCGGCGGCTGATGCATGACCCAGAGTTGGTAGAGACCATTGCCACCTGGCGGTTGCCCGCTATCGCCAAATGGTGGCCGGCGTTGGCTCGTATGGCGGCGCGTTTGTGGTTGTTTGTAGTAGCCCGGCGGATCAAAACGGTCGAGGACTTGCAGAACCTGATTGCACCGAACCTGTCGAGGATGATCAAGAAAACCTCTCGATTTACCATGAGTGGCATCGAGCAGCTCGACCTCACAGAATCCCGCGTATACCTCAGTAACCACCGAGATATCGTGATGGATCCCGCATACGCGAACTACGCCTTGCATCGGGCAGGGGCGAAAACACTAGCGGTTGCGATCGGAGACAATTTGCTCTCCAAGCCTTGGATCGCCGATCTGATGCGCCTTAACAAGAGCTTTATCGTCAAGCGTAAACTCAGTGGACCGCGCGCATTGCTTGCTGCAACAAAAGCACTGTCCGGATTCATCAGGGAATCTGTCGCGCAAGAGGGAAACCCCATCTGGATTGCGCATCGGGAAGGCCGGGCCAAGGACGGACGTGATCTCACAGAACCCGCTGTGATCAAGATGCTGACACTGTGCCGTGAGCGAGACCAAGCGCCTGTGGCCATACTCGATCAACTCAATGTTGTACCGCTGGTCATTTCGTACGAGCTCGATCCCTGCGACATGCTGAAAGCAGCGGAGCTATCTGCGGGAAAGGAATATACCAAATCGGAATTCGAGGATATTTCGTCGATCGCCCGAGGTATCACAGGACAAAAAGGTTGCGTTCATTTGCACTTTGGTACGCCGCTTGAGTCCGGACTGGATGTGGCGGGTGCGGTTGCGGCAATTGATCGACAGATTGGCGATCACTACGCGCTCTACCGGACCAATGTCTGGGCGTGGCAATGGCTCTATGAGACCCCCCTTGTTCAGGAACTTGACGTAGCGGAGGGCTCCATTTCCGAGTCTGCATTTCGTGCTCGGATTGATGGCGTGGCCGCTGAACACAGGGAATGGCTTCTCGCCATGTATGCCAATCCCGTCAATCGGGCGCTCGGTCTTCCTTACTACCCGCCATCGAGGGAGTCGTCTCGGGAAGCACAAGTTGATTGACGAGGCGTTGCAGGAAGAAATTCGTGCGGCCTATCAGCATCTTACCGACGCACTGGAGCTGAAACCGCGATGGGGACAGCGTCAGATGATCGCGGA
>JAYOEE010000002.1:43560-60569 GCA_038106565.1 Halieaceae bacterium | reverse complement strand
CAGATCGCACCCGTATTGGAAGAACTGATTCAGGCGCTGGCCTCTGGTCGATGGGACGGCGATTTTGATAATTGGACAGAGGGTCTTGATGCCGGAGTCAAACGACTGATATCGACTGATCAGAGCCAATGCACGGGCCGCCGATGCCCCCACGTGAGCCAGTGCAGTTTCTTCCGTGCCAGAGAAGGTCTGGACGATGCTGACATCATTGTGACAAATCACGACCTCGTGCTGTCAGACTTACGTTTGGGCGGTGGCGTAATCTTGCCGGCGCCCGAGGACTGTATTTATATCTTTGATGAAGGGCACCAGTTGCCTGCGAAAACGCTCAGTCACTTCACGCTAAGATTTCACGCCGGTTCGGTGCTGCAGGGTCTTCGAGAGAGTGATCGATGGCTTGGCGCTGGAGCCGCGAGTTGGTGCAAAAACGGGCTTGATGAGGCCTTGCAGCCACGTCTGTCCTCACTGCTTGCGGATCTCGCTCAACGTACCGAGGAGATCATGCAAATATTGTGGTCACGCTTTAGTGACGCAGATGCCGAACGGGCAGAGTACCGCTTTGAGCACGGCAGGATTCCACCGGAGCTATCCGAGCTGGCAGCGCTGGCCGTGGCCCAGTGGCGTCAATTGCACACAGAAGCGACTCGTCTAGAGGCGCATCTGGACAATGCACAGTCCGGCCACTCGGCAGTAGCGGGAGAGGGCAACTCCGATCCAGATCTTGATTTGATCAATGCACAGGGTTTGGTCGCTCGAGCCGAGCAGCAGATTGTGTTGTGGGAAGCATTTGCGGATGCACCGGGGGAGGGTGAATCCGGCGACGGTTGGGCACGGTGGATTCAACATCGTGGTAGCCCCAACTCACTGGAGTGTCATGCCAGTCCCATTTTGCCCGGGGGGCTCCTCGATGCGTCCCTGTGGCAGCGTGCAGCGGGTGCTGTTGTCACCTCCGCAACGCTCACCGCACTTGGTACCTTTGATCGCTTTAGGGAACGCTCGGGTATTCCTTTGGCGGCGCGCTGGAAACAGGTCACCAGCCCGTTTGATCCGGCCAGAGCTACGTTTTGTATTCCCTCGATGGAGAACGAGCCCGGTCCCGGAGAGGAGCACACCGGTGAATTGATTCGGCTGCTTCCAGACTTGATACGGGAAGATTTAGGCGTCCTGCTGTTGTTCACCTCCCGTCGACAGATGGAAGCGGTTTTGGAGGGGGTTGCGGATCAAATCCTTCATCACAAACTGGTGCAGGACCGGATGAGCAAAAACGCGCTGCTGTCTCAGCATCGCGCCCATATCGATGCTGGCGCTCCGTCCGCTATTTTCGGATTAGCCAGTTTCTTTGAAGGGATCGATCTGCCCGGCGCGTATTGTCGTCACGTGGTCATTGCTAAATTGCCGTTTGCGGTGCCTGATGATCCCATTGCTGCCGCTCACTCCGAGTTGCTCGAGGCGCAGGGCCGAGATCCGTTCATGGAAATCAGCGTGCCCGATGCGGCACAAAAACTGGTACAGGCCTGCGGACGCTTACTTCGTGCTGAGGATGATGCGGGGCGCATCACGCTAATGGATCAACGCCTCCTGACAAAGCGATACGGCCGATCGATTTTGAATACATTGCCCGCATACAGCCTGGACATTGAGCGTGACAGGTGAATCGCTTTGGCATTTACAGGAGACGCATTGGCGCAAATTCTGCGATACGGTGGGGAGACAACTGGCCATATCGGTGATCGATACTGGAGTGAACGGTGCAGCTTGACGAAACGCGCAGCGCTATCGCAGAGCGCTTGATCGACCTAGAGGCTGCGCTGCGTCAATTGGGCCTCTGGTCGGCAGAGGTGCCGCCCCGGGAGGCCCTTGCTTCGGAACAGCCTTTCGCTGTGGACACGCTTGAGCTGGAGCAGTGGTTACAGTTTATTTTTTTGCCCACGCTCTATCACCTACTACAATCTGGCGCAGCGATGCCTGCGCAGTGTGCCGTAGCGCCGATGGCAGAGGAAGCAATCGGTAAGCGGCCCCTTCCTACCGAAAAACTGATCGCAACGTTGACGCAACTTGATCGGTTGATCACGGAGGCGACCTGATCCCTTTACAAACGGACGGTGGGTCAAAAAAAACCCCGGCCAGCGCCGGGGTTTTGATCGTGGCAGTCAGTCAGAACTGAACACGCTTGGTAAATCCTCCGTCCACAACGACGTTTGTCCCCGTGGTAAAGGAGGAGCGAGGACTGGCAAGAAAGGCAACCGTATCGGCGATCTCGTAGTTATTGCCCATCCTGCCCATTGGAATGCTGGCTACCGTGGCGTCGTAGAAGTCAGTCATATGTGTCTTGATCTGTTCCCATGCGCCGCCCTCAAAATAGATCGGACCGGGACTCACGGCATTTACTCGAATACCTGAGCCCGCCAGCGCCTGCGACAGGTTGCTGGAATAGTTGAGGAGCCCCGCTTTGATGGCGCCGTAAGGACTGGGTCCAGCGAAAGCCTCGACAGCTGCGGTAGTTGAGATAATGACGATGGCTCCCTGGCCTGACTTTGCAAGGTGGGGCTGCGTTAACTCGACGCCGCGCCACGTCGCTAACATATCGGCCTCGAAGTTCGCTCGCCAGCCCGCCTCAGAGCTGTCAGCACCGCCGGCGGAGACGTTGGGCACAAATATGTCGATGCCGCCCAGCGTCTCCGCGCAATGGTTGACCCAGGCTTCCAGCGAGGCGGCGTCGGTCACGTCTACCACGCTGCCACAGGCCTTAACGCCTTTGGCGGTCAGCGCAGCGACTGTTTCATCAACTTCGCCCTGATTCCGTGCACACACGCCGACGTTGCAGCCCTCGTCGGCTAATGTTTCTGCGATGGCGCGGCCTATTCCTTTAGTGGAGCCTGTGATGATTGCGCTTTTACCTTTGAGTTGTAGATCCATTATTGTTCTCCCTGCTTTTTGTGACTGATAGTGTTGACTACCTCGGTCAAGCTTGCCCGCCCATAGCCATAAATTCCTGAAGCGCCTCTCCGCGCGAGCAAACCCAGCTCTCGAGTGCTGTAATACGCTTGAAGAAATGCCCCACGATGTACTCGTCGGTCGTTGCAATACCGCCGTGCAATTGAATAGCCTCTTGCGATACTTCTCTTCCTACCGTCGAAGCCTTTACTTTAGCCGCACGAGCAAATCGAGCGCGGTCCGGGCTGTCCGTGTCCGCAGCGTTGCACGCGGCATAGACCAGAGAGCGCGTGAGCTCGATCTTGATCAGCATGTCGGCCATGCGATGTTGCAGCGCCTGAAACGATGACAAGGGCTGACCAAACTGCTCGCGCTGTTTGGTGTATTCGACCGTGGTGTCGAGCGCCGCATGCGCAGCACCCAGAACCTCCGCGCTGGCGAGCGTCATTGCCAGCTCGCGATAGGCATCAAGCGCCTTTTGAGCCGCGTCACCTGTCAGTAAAATCTGTTCTGCTCCGATGGCCAGATCAAACCGGCAAGTGACTCCGCCGCGTCCATCATGGGTGGGGTAGCGATCACACTCCATCCCCGCCTCATCAGAAGCGACGATCACCCACGCCAGGCCCTCGTCGTGTCTGGCCAGGACAACAAAGTGCGTTGCGGAAGCGCCGGCGTTAATCCAGGGTTTCTCTCCCGTGAGACGCCAGCCCCCGGCAGAGTGCGCTAAAAGCGTGGCTGGTGGAGCCAAACGACTAGTGGCGCGCTCATCAATGCAGGCTACTGGAACGATCTCGCCTGAGGCAACCGGCGGCACCAGTTGCTCCGCGCGATCGCTGGCCGCGATGACTTTGCTGGTCACGGCGAGGGAATCAATCAAGGGTTCCGTCACCAGATGGCGGCCGCAGAGCTCAGCAAGGATGGCCATTTCGCGCGCGCCCATCTCGAGGCCGCCAAGCGATTCGGGATAGGGGAGTGCCAGCCAGCCCATCTCTGCAAAAGCACGCCACTGCGCCGGATCGCTATAAATACCCTGAGCGACGTTTTCCCGCCTGTGGTTAAAGTCATAGCTCTCTCGGAGGTAGCGCTCAGCGGCATCCTGAAGCAAAGTTTGGTCTTCTGTCAGTGTTACAGCCATAGCTCAGAGTCCCAGCACGTGCTTGGCAATGATGCCGCGCTGTATTTCCGCGGTGCCGCCGTAAATGGTCGTGGCGCGACTGTTGATATATTCAGCCATCGTTGTCACACACTCTGCTGGTGCTGCGGTCGGGCCCTCGTATGACGGGGACAACACCTCACTTTGCCAGGGTAGTGCGCCCTGACCAGCCGATTCCATCAGGAGTTCAGCACAGCGTTGGCCAAGTTCTGTCCCGGATACCTTGACCAGTGAAGATAGCGCTCCGGGGTTATCTCCGGATGACAGTGAACCCTTGATTCGCAGCTCTGTTTGCTCGAGCGCCAGTACGTCGATCTCTGTTTCGGCAACTCGAAAAGGGAACGTTGGGTCGTCGCTGGCCGAATGAGAGGCGCAGTTGGTCATCTCGTGAAGTTTTCGAAGCTGCTTTTTCAGGTCAATAGTGAAGTGCTGACCCCCGCGCTCAAATTCCAGCAAATACTTCGCGACGGTCCAGCCCTGATTCTCTTCTCCCAGCAGGTTCTCAACAGGCACTCTCACGTCTTCAAAGAAGACCTGACATTGCTCGACCTCCCCGTCGAGGCTTGAGAAGGGTTTGACGGTAATGCCCGGTGTCGCCATATCGATCAGTAGGAAACTGATGCCCGCTTGGGGTTTGGCGCTCTTATCGGTGCGGACAAGGCAGAAAATCCAGTTGGAATAATGCGCCATGCTGGTCCAGATTTTTGTGCCATTGACGATGTAGTCATCGCCGTCACGTTCTGCGGTAGTTTTGAGGGAGGCGAGATCAGAGCCAGAGCCCGGCTCTGAGTAACCCTGGCACCATACGTCCTCGCCAGAAATAATCCCCGGCAGGAATGCGGTCTTTTGTGCCTCGGTGCCAAAATGCATCAGCATTGGCCCCAGCATCTGAATACCCATCATGACGGGGTTCGGTGCATTGGCCAGCCGGCATTCCTCCATAAAGATATATCGCTGTTGAATATCCCAGCCGGTACCGCCGTACTCCAGCGGCCAATCAGGTGCGCCCCACCCCTTGGCGTGCAAGATGCTTTGCCATTGCCGACCTGCTTCGAAATCGGAGAACACACTGGTTGTGCGCTGGCCGGCGCGTCTCAATTGCGGAGTGAGCGCTGTCGTTAGAAATTCGCGAATCGCCTCTCGGAATTCTTCATAGTTCATAGGTAGTGGGTTTGATGCGTTCACTTAGTTGGCCCTCTCTCTGGCGGCTCTAGCCTAGCAATACGCCGGCTTGTTGCAACCGGTCCCGTAGCCCCGCCTTTTGGATCTTGCCGGACGGCGTCTTGGGCATTTCCTCAATAATTTCCAGCCACTGGGGCCATTTTTGCTTCGCCAGTTGTTGCGCATCGCAGAGTTGTTGCAGTGCTGGCAGGTCCGGCCGCTCATCACCATATACGGTAATGAATATGGCGACCCCCTCTCCGAGACGCTGATGGGGCGCTGACACCGCTGCGGCCTCGGCGACTGCGGGGTGCTGCAAAATCACTTCCTCAATTTCGCGGGCAGACAGGTTCTCCCCGCCCCGAATGATAATGTCTTTTTTGCGGTCGGTGATGACAATGGCTTCGCTGTCTAGCAACTGACCGATGTCACCCGTTTTGAAAAAACCGTCCTCTGAAAAGGCCGCCGCGTTTTGGTCGCCATCTCGGTAGCCCTGCATGGTGGCGGGGCCTCGGACCCAGATTTCTCCATCAATATTCAGCCCGAGATCGTTGCCCTCGTCATCACAGATGCGTACCTCATAGTTGTAGACACGGCCATCAGTTTCGGCAGCCAGGGTTGTCTCGTCGTTGCCGACAAAGCCTACGGTCACGAGAGGCACCTCGGTAGAGCCGTAAACCCTGACCGCCTGACAGTCCGACAGCACCTCTCTCGCTTCATAAATGAGTGCCGGTGGCACGGACGCGCCGCCACAGGCAAACAAACGGAACCCGGGAAGCGTGCGCCCCTGATCGCGGCAGGTGTCTACCAGTTCCCTCAAAAACGGGGTCGCGCTGACGCAGGTCGTCGCGCCGTGCTGTTCGATCAGAGCCGCCGCCTTGTTAACAATCCAGCTCTCCATCAATAGCACTCGGGTATCAGTGAAAAACGGCAGTTCAATGCCGTTGACATAGCCTGTGACATGGGTCACCGGAGAGGGCATCAGCATCATATCCCGGTGATCGAGTCCCCATGCCGTTACGCCATTGTCCAGCGCCTTGGCCAGCGTGTTATGGCTGTGCTGAACGGCTTTGGGGTTCCCGGTTGTACCGGAGGTATAAAGCACCACCTTGGTATCGTCTGGATCAACATCAACAGGCATCACAGACGCGCGTCCGGGCTCGGACATGAGATCCTCGTATCGCATGATGTCTCCGGGAAGTTCGCTATCCGCGCCACAGCATACGACGTGTTTCAGGTGGGGCAGAGATGGCCTCAATTGGTTGATCATCTCAACGTAATCAAAGCCGCGAATCCGATGTGGAATAAAGAGGATTTCGGTTTTTGCATCGGTCAGGATAAATCCCAGTTCTTTGCCCCGATAGATGGGGACCACAGGATTGATCACCAGCCCGCAGAGCGAGGCGGCGATGGCAAGGGGTACCGTTTCAGGTATGTTGGGAAGCTGGAACGTCAGTGTAGAACCCGCGCCCACTCCCAGGTCCTGAATATGTGCCGCCAATGTGTTGGCTTGCTGCCAGGCCTCTGCATAGGTCAGTCGAAAGCCTGAGTCAAACAGCAAAGCGGTGTCATCGGGGCGATTATTTGCTCGATCCGCCGCGGCCTGAGCCAGAGTGATATTTCGGAACGTTGTGTCAGAAATGAGATTCATTTTGCCCCCGCAAATCAATCGATGCGCTCCCCCGGCACTTCTGACCCACCAAGCCGTCGCATCATCAAGCATTAAGCATGATTGAGAGAGGCCGAAGCGGGAGTTTGTGTCGGCGGAGGATGACTATATAGTATGGTCGTGGGGTAAAACAAACCAACCTGTCTGTTTATCAGAATCTGAATAACGCTCGCCAGCCTGTGACGGTTTTCCAACAGCTAGGATGGACGTTGATCAGGGCTGCCGACAGGCAAGTGATCAAGTCTATGATCAAAATAGTGGTCTCAAGAGGTACCAGATGATAGTCCCAAGCGAAAAGAGTGTCCGCATTCTCACTGAGTTGAAAGCGTTTATGCAGGAGCACATTTATCCGAATGAAAAGGCGCATCAGGAAGCGCTGCACGCGGCCGAAAATCGATTTGCGTCAATGCCGCTTGTAGAGGACCTCAAGCAAAAGGCCCGTACCGCCGGCTTGTGGAATCTTTTTGTACCCCCCGAGTATGCCCAATATAGCGATCACGGAGGGATGAGTTTTCTGGATTACGCACCATTGGCAGAGGAAATGGGGAGAGTGATCTGGTCGCCCGAGGTGTTTAACTGCAACGCCCCTGATACCGGGAATATGGAAGTCCTGATGAAATTTGGGACCGAGGCCCAAAAAGCGGAATGGCTGACTCCTTTGCTGGCCGGGGAAATTCGCTCCTCGTATGCCATGACCGAGCCGCAGGTTGCATCCAGCGACGCGACAAATATCCAGCTCGACATCCGTCGCGATGGGGACGAGTGGGTTCTCAACGGGCACAAATGGTTTATCACCGGTGCGCCCTATGAGCGTTGTAAAATTTTTATCGTCATGGGCAAGAGTGACGCTGAGAACGAAAACAGGCACCTGCAGCAAACCCAGATACTCGTGCCCAAGAACACACCGGGCGTTGAGGTGCTGCGACCGCTGACTACTCTGGGTTATGACGATGCACCCATTGGGCATGCCGAGGTGACGTTTACAGATGTCCGTGTACCTTCAGAGAACCTTCTGCTCGGCGAGGGCAGGGGATTTGAGATTGCCCAGAGCCGTCTGGCCCCTGGCCGCATGCACCACTGTATGCGATTGATTGGTGCAGGCCAGCGTTGCCTCGAGCTCGCCTGCCAGCGCGTGGAGGACCGGGAAACCTTCGGTAAAAAACTGAGCCAACATCAGTCGATTCGCGAGAATATCGCCAAGAGCTATGCCGAGTTGGAAATGGCCCGATTGCTCGTTCACAAAACGTGTTGGCATATCGATCAGTACGGCGTGAAACCATCCATCGAATTGATTTCCGCCACCAAGATCAGTATTCCGCTGATGATTCAGGCGATTATCGATCGCTGTATGCAGATGCATGGTGCGGGCGGTCTAACGGAAGACTGGTGCATGGCGGAGCAGTTTAATTATGCGCGCTGGTGTCGTCAGGCCGATGGTCCTGATGAGGTGCACCAAATGGCACTCGGCAAACGCATTATTCAGCAATACGCTGAGGTGTCGGCTTAACCGGCTTGCGTTGAAGCGGAAAATTGAAAAAAGCAGCGGTGATTCCGAGTGTCGGCTTGATAGACGCTTTATAGCGACAATGACAACCACAGAGAGGGGGGTAAAACGATGACCGATGATGAGAAAATAGCCTTTGTGCAGCAACTATATGCCACAACGGGCGCAGGTGATTTTGATACCGCGGAGACCATGCTGACCGATGATTTTTTCATCATTGAGGCAGAGGGCTTGCCGATGGCAGGGGAGTACCGCGGCAAAAGTGCGCTGCGCGATTTGTATTCCCATGTCTTTGGGACGTTGAAGGTCGCCGATCTTGAGCCAGAGGTCATGACGGTGGGCGGGGACTACGTAGTGAACATGGTGTCGTTCCGGTTCGAAAATCCCGATCTTGCACCTGCCAGATTGGCCGAATTGTTCCGGTTCCGCGACGGCAAAGTCTGTGAAATTCGCCCCTATTACTTTGATCCCAAGCCCCTTGTAGACGCCTGGGCTCACTACAGTAGCGCGGCATAGGCTGGATCAAGTGACATCGACATCACCATCCGCTGGCTGAGTAATGTGAGCGGGCGCCATCAAGCCTGAGGCGGTTAATCATGCCGGCGCTAGATGATAAACGCCTTGGGTGCGCGCAGAGCATCTCAGAGCAAAAAAGCCCCGCACTGCGGGGCTTTTTTGTGGCCCGTAGACCTTGTCAGATCAGCTCAGGTATTTGTCGATGGTCTGATGCAAATGCCGGATCCGGCTCTCCTGATAGCTGGCGAGAATGACCTTGCCGGTCGCTGAGTTTTTCATACCTTTTTGCACCGCCGGCAGGTTGGCATCATCCTGATCGAATACTCCGCCCAACGATCCCAGCGCTTCATGGGATGCAAAGGGCTGGTCTGCCGGAATCACCGTGCAAGGGACCGCGGCGGGACGCTCGCTACCTTTTGGATAACGCAGCAGTATGCGGACGTCGAAGATGCAACTATCGGGATCGTTCCCATTGGGCAGAAAGCGGTAAACGATATTGCCACCATAGCCGATCCACACTTGGAAGTTCGGGAACAAGCTGTAGAGAATCGCGTCCTGCAGTTCGGCCATGGTGGGGTTTTCGAAAGCTTCGCCCGCGGCTTCTTCAAACATCTCTTGATTCATCTGAGCGACGTACTCACGCGCACTTTGCCCCGCTTTCATCTCGACACCCTCATCGCTGTCAGTCGCCATGCGACCAGACAGCTTCAGAATGTCACGCGTAATCGTCTCTTCACTCACATCGCTGAGGTGCGGGCTAGCCACTCCCATGGGGGTCACGGATCGACTGACATTGTCTCCCCAGCAATCATATTGCGAATTGGCATCGCCGGTGAAAGTCAGAATCTGTTTGTGGGTTTCCACGGTATGCCAGGATTCCATGAAGGCTTCAGCCCCCACTTTCCAGTTGCAATTCATTACCCGTTGCACATGAACGCCCGTGAAGTACTCCTCCAGCGGAAACCGTTTGAAGTGGTCGGGCAGGACCTCCATGTAGTCTTCCAGGGGCGGTGCATCCTGATCAAAATTGATGAACACAAACCCGCCCCATGTCGCGACCTTGACCTGAGGCAGACTCATGTCGCGGCCTTCGATATGCTCAAAGTCCCACTGATTGGGGATGCCCTTGAACTGGCCGTCCAGATCCCACGTGGCGCCGTGAAAGGGGCAGCGGAATTTATCCACGGATCCCGACTCGTCCCGCAGGCACCGTCCCCGGTGTCGGCAGGAATTGATGAAGCCTTTTATCTCGCCCGAAGGTGTTCGGGTGACGATCACACTGCGGTCGATAATCCAATAGACGTGGTGATCACCGGGTTCGGGGATTTCTTCCTCGCGGCAGGCCATCTGCCAGACGCGGGGCCACATCTCTTCTTTCTCTTTGTTGAAAAATTCCTGACTGATGTAGCGATCGACGGAAAGGTCCTCGTCGCCCATGTAGGGATTATTTTGAACGCGCAGGTATTCGGGCACCTCGACCGTCTCAAGATCCAGAAGGTCCTGCCATGTGGTTCCTGCGAAGCGACCCCCGTCCCCTTGTTGCTTTTGTTCAGCGTTTGCCATGCTCAATCCTTCAAAAAGTATGTCGGTGAGGCTGTGCGCCTCCTTTGGTGTTACCGCGCCAGAATGTTGACGCCACTGATTCCCGGCGCGCCGTAAACGTGGGTATAGCCAGTGCGAGGTTCGCCCTGAACCTGACGAGAGCCGCCCTCACCTCGCAGCTGCACGCAGATTTCGTGCACCTGCCGCAGACCTGATGCGCCAACCGGTTCCCCATTGGCGAGACAGCCACCGTCAGTGTTCACGGGCAATCGCCCTGTTATTTCGGTGACCCCCTCGGCTAGCCATTGCTCCTGCTCACCGTCGGCGCAAAAGCCGTTTTCTGCCATGTGCATGATTTCTGCGCCCACCTCCGTATCCTGAAGTTGCGCAACGTCAATATCTTCTGGGCCTACGCCCGCAAGTTCGAAGGCAGCCTGAGAGGCGGTCACGGTGGGCGACTTCGCCACCTCAGGTGGTTGAGATGGGCTGAACACTTCAAAGCTGCCGTAATTCCGCGAGCGCACTACTGCCGTTTTCAGGTACACGGGTCGTGGATGAAATTGGTGCGCCATATCCGCTCGGCACACGACCAGTGCACAGCCACCTTCAGCAGGGGAGCAGAACATATATTTATTGAGCGGCTCACTGACCATGGGAGCATTTTCAATTTCTTCCCAGGAAAGTGCGGTTTGACGCCATGCGGTTGGCGTCAGAGAGCCGTTACGAAACGCCTTTTCGGCCACTCTGATCAGGGTCTCTCTCGAGATACCATGATCGTGCATGTACCGTTGGATTTTCATCCCGAAATATTGGGTGGTGAGCATCAGGCCTGTCTCGCCGTACCAATCATCAAGGCCCCATTCGGCGGGTTTTGCGTTAAAGGCGCCGCGTTCATGTTTGTCGAAGCCGACCACGAGCCCGACATCGTACTGACCACTCTTTATTGCCGAGTAAGCGGCATTGAGTGAACTGCCTCCCGTTGCACAGCCATTCGCCACGTTGGTGAATTGCAGACCTGTTAAACCGAGAAGGTTGACCAGAGAATCTGCGTTTCCCCCATCCTGACTGCCTCCAAAAGCGAATTGCATCGTCTTGAAGTCAGTGCCTGCGTCGGCCAATGCGGCCCGTGCCGCTGCCGCACCCTGTTCAAGGCCGGTCATGGTCGGGGTGCGCCCAAAAGGGTGCATTCCAATGCCTACAATGGCTACATCCATTAGCTGTCCTCCTCTGCGGCGCAGAACTGGAATGTCACCAGATCACTGCCGTCGCTGTCTTTGCGTACGTGTACTATTTCGAGTTTCATCGCCATACCGATGCGCAATTTTTCCGGGTCATTTTCTCGCAGGCGGGACTCCACTTTTAGTCCGCACGGCAGCTCGACATAGCCAACGCCATAGGGTCTAAATGTCTCGGGTGTCTCGTCGGTATGATAGGGCGACTTGGGCATGAAAGACTGTATCGTCCACGTCCATAAAGCACCTTCATTGCCGAGTTCCGCAACCGCCGTATTCTGCCCAGAGCAAGCTCTGCATGAGCTCTGTCCGGGGAACGCATGTTCACCACAGTCTAGACAGCGACTGCCAATCAGGGAAGGGGAAGGGCTGGGCCAGGTGAAGAGACCTGGGTGAAGAGGTTTAGCATCTGGCATCGAAGCGCTCCGTGAATCGGCTTGTTCTAGGGTCTTCCGCGGTCCCCCAGTGGTAGTCGCAGAGGTGAAATCAGTCTAGGATACCGTCCATAAAAAAAGCAAGCCGGATTGTTTGCTGAGCAGACGGCGATCACTTTAGGGTTTAGCGAGTTGAAGGGGCTTCGATGAATTCGCGCAAAAAAAGCAGCGCCACTAAAACGCCTCAGCGTCCAAGCGCACGCCAGCAAGTATCTACTGAGAAAAAAGACGGTCACCCCCGGTTAGGGGATGGTTGGCAGGCAGAAAAAAGCGCGCTCACAAGGCAGGCGATCCTAGAGGCGGCGGTCCGGTGTTTCGTCAAAGACGGATATGCCAATACCACAACGGCCATGATTGCAGCAGAGGCCAAAGTCTCTCGCGGGGCAATGATGCACCACTTCCCGTCGCGCTCTGCAGTGATGAACGCGGTGGTTGGCTACCTGCACGTGCGCCGCCTTAACGAGTATCGGGCGCTCATGGTGGATATTGATTCGCCCGACCAGACGCTGACCCGCGATGCGATACGTACCTCAGTTGAGTCAGCCTGGAAGTATGTGAATTTGCCCTCCTTTATTGCCTATCAAGAGTTGCTGGCGGCAGCTCGAACAGACGATGAATTAGCTGAGGCAGTGGCCGAGGTCGAGCAAGACTTCGAGCGAGAATTCCTCAAGACGGTTCGCGCGGTGTTTCCGCACTGGAAGCAGGTGAGGTCACTGCAGGCTGCGCATGATCTGGTGCAATTTGTCATGCAGGGCATGGGAGTCGCTCATCGCACTTCCAATCGCGAGCAACGCGCGCGTCGGGTGATAGAGACGGTAACGGATCACCTAGAGCGGATTTACCTTGCCGATACAAAAAACGGTGAGTGATCTGAGCGTGCTCCGCATCGCTACCGTGTCCGAAGTGGATGCATTGCCTTTAGAAGAGAACAGGAGACAGGTATGGGAATGGTAGAAGGAAAGGTCTGCCTGGTGACGGGGGGCGCATCAAATCCCGGGCTCGGGCACGCCATTGCGCACAAGCTAGCAAGCGAGGGTGCGACAGTGATTGTGACTGACGTAGACGGCGAGGGTGCAGCGACTACGGCCTCAGAGATCGTTGCCGCGGGCGGCCAGGCACAGGCCTGGCAGCAGGATGTGACAGACGAGGCCACTTGGGACAGCACTATCGCGCGCATCAAGGCTGATCACGGCCGCCTCGATGCCCTGATCAACAACGCCGGTATTGCGGTGCTCAAAACCTTGCCGGAGCTGACGTTAGCTGATTACAACCGGCAGATGCTGGTCAATATGACCAGTATCTTTTTGGGCACACAGAAGGCAGTCGCGTTGATGCGCGAGACCGGAGTCAAGGGGTCGATCATCAACATGTCTTCGGTCGCCGCCTTGGTAGGGGTGCCAGCGTGCAGCGCTTATGCAGCAGCAAAAGGCGGCGTGATCGGCTTTACCAAGACCATTGCAGCCGAGACGGCCGCCGACGGGATTCGGTGCAATACGATTCATCCCGGCCTGATTGATACCAATATGCAGCGGCAGTCTTCAGTAGACAACCCCGAGGAGTACGTCAAGCTGAATGCTGCGGTGCCCATGGGGTATATGGGGCCACCGCACACCATTGCTGACGCGGCGTTGTTTTTGGTCTCAGATCTGTCCACCTACATGACGGGGGCACAAATGGTGATTGATGGCGGGTTGATCAACCAGTAACGATATTCATACAGAGAGGTAAGCACCATGTGTGATCAACACTATGAAGACAAGCAGGCAATTCGTGCCCTATTGGAGCGCTATTGTGACGGAGTGAACCAACGAGATGCCGAGATATGGGGTTCCACATGGGCTGAGGATGCGGTCTGGGAGCTGCCTCATCTCGATATGGAAGGATTGAAGGGGCGGGACACTATCGTTGCTTCGTGGCTGGAGGCCATGAAGATGTTCCCGTTCGTGAACATGATGGCTATGCCCGGGTTCATCTCGATTGAGGGCGATCAAGCCACCATGCGAAGCTATACAGACGAGGTGGCGGTGATGCAGGATGGCACCGAAATTCGACCCAGAGGCCAGTACGATGACGAGTGCGTCAAGGTCAATGGAGCGTGGTTATTCAGTCGCAGGGTATTCAAGGTATTACACGGAGAATAATGGAGGTCACTGCAAGCGGTTTTCGCCTCATTCCTGGTGACCGAGCCGTAACCGCAGATATCTCGACATGACCATCGAAGGAATGCGCTGAGGTCCTCAATCGCCATAAAAAAACGAGGCAGACGCCTCGTTTTTTTATGGCCGGTCGCCGTGTTGCGGTGCCGAATAGGTGTTACACACCCGGAAGCCCCGCCGTCGAGCCACCGTCTATGACGATTTCGGAGCCGGTCACAAATTGGGATTCGTCGGAAGCCAGATAAATCAAAAGCGATACGATCTCTTCCATGTTGCCCATTCGGCCGATAGGTGCAATGCCCTCGAGCATGCCGCGCGCTGCGGCGGGATCGGGCGCGCCGTTGATCGCACCTTGAATAAGCGGTGTCTCGATCACACCCGGGTGGATCGAATTGCAGCGAATGCCGGTTTGGGTTTTTGCGAGATGCACGGCAGTAGATTTGGCCAGCAACCTCAGTGCGCCTTTCGTTGTGGAGTAAGTGACGTCACCCGCCAGCGCTAAAATCCCATTGATGGAACTGTTCAGAATAATCGAGCCCCCGCTACTGTCAGGATTTTCTTTCATTAATTCTATGCTGGCTTTAATGGCCAACATCATGCCAGTGAGGTTAATGTCCAGGAGATTTTTCCACGCATCGACCTCTACGGTCTCGATGTCGCTGTCTCCGGTGTTCGTGCCAGCATTAGAGAAGGTAATGTCCAAGCGGCCATGGCGGTCACGGATAGTCTGCTTGACCTCCGACCAGCCCTCGACATCCTGTACCGCATGGCGAACGAAAATAGCGCCGGTTTCAGCGGCAACTTCTGCTCCCGCTTCGGTATTGTTTCCGGTAAACACCACGTTGGCGCCCTCGCGCGTCATGCCATAGACGGCGGCTCTGCCAATGCCGTTGGTACCCCCGGTTACAAGTGCTACCTTGCCCTGCAGTCTACTCGTCACGTTTGTTCTCCAGACACAGTCAATTCCGACATCGCGATGCGCTCGCTCAACTCTCTTTCAAAATGCACAGCCATTCCCTACCAGACACTCAACGCCAATTTGGCCTGCTCTATCAGGGCCTGTGCTGCGACTTCGTTAGGGTTTAGCTTTGAATGACGAGAGATTAATCCCCCGACTGCCGAAGGTTATGGAGCCCTTCAGAAAAAAGCAAGCACGCTTGACTTTTTCTGCCCCAAAAACTAGCGTGATCGCCCGAAGAGTAAGGTGATAAGTTTTTCTGAAATGTCGGCGATTTTCTGTCTGTCACACGGGCGGAAGCGCTAAAACAGAGAGGGCCTAACGTGACGACTGTCAGTGTGATCGTTCGTATCCAATTGAGTGCCGAGAGCGCGCCTCAGTATGCTGAAGCAGCCAAGGCGGTCGTTGCCGCCACTCGGCAAGAGGCCGGCTGTCAGTGGTATGGTATTGCGGTAGACGTCACGGACCCATGCGTTGTGTGGGTGTCTGAGCAGTGGGCATCGCAGGCGGATCTCGACGCGCATCTCAAAACGCAGCATGTGGCGACATTTTTAGAGGCTTGCGCCGCGCTGGAAATTATCGATATGGAAGTGAGGCGTTATGAGGTCGCTTCGGTGGGCGATCTGGTTATGCCCGATTAACGGTTGAGTCTGGGGATTACGATCATGACTGTGGATACGAAAGTTCAGTACAGCTATATGGCGGGGCGGCTGTTGGATCACGTGGCGAATGGCACGACCGATTGGGCTACGAGCACAATGGAAGTGCCGTCCACGGATTACACCGATGAAGCCACCTGGCAACTTGAGATGGACCGTATTTTTAAATCGCTACCCATTTTGGTGGGAGTCTCTCAGGAACTACCTGAGGCAGGTGATTTCAAAACACTTGAGATACTCGGCGTGCCGTTGCTGATTACGCGTCAGAAAGACGGCAGTGCCAAAGTGCTGATGAATGTGTGCACTCACCGAGGCATGACGCTGACTTCTGAGCCATGCGGTAACCAGAAAATGTTTAGCTGCCCGTATCACGGATGGACTTTCAAGTCTGACGGGTCTTTGCGGGCGATTGCTGACGCGCCCAAATTTGGTGAGGTTTGTGAGGGTAGCCGCAACCTTGTGCAGTTTCCGTGCCATGAAGAAGGCGGACTGATCTTTGCGGTGCTAGATGCGCAAAGCGATATGAATATTCGCGAGTATCTCGGCGCCATGATGGATGATGTCGCGGCTAAAGGAATGGATCAGTGGACCTATGTCGGTAACCGTCCGATTTATGGGCCCAACTGGAAGGTGGCTTATGACGGTTATCTAGAGGGATACCATTTCAAGGCCGCGCATCCGGAAACGATTCATCCACGCACCTATAACAATGTGATGGAATACGACGCGCATGGCCCTCACATCCTGATTGGCTTTGCTGCGAGGACGGTGGAGCGACTCGGTGAAGTTAATCGGGAAGAATTATGGCAGCACGAAACTAACGGTTTTGATTTTATTCGACTGTTTTTCCCCAATGTGTCGATCTTTATTGCACCTGAAATTACACAGATTGCTCAGATGATTCCCGGTCCCGGGCCCATGCAAAACACGACCATTTTGCACTTCCTGCATCCTGAGCCAGCAGAGGGCGATGAGGACGTTGCGGCTCGCGAGGAAATGGCGGACTGGCTGAGAGATGTGGTCCAGGAAGAGGATTATGGCGTTGGGTTGAAGATTCAGCGTGGTCTGGAAACGGGCTTGATGAAGAACGT
>JAYOEE010000002.1:37955-43460 GCA_038106565.1 Halieaceae bacterium | reverse complement strand
ATGGCGTTGGGTTGAAGATTCAGCGTGGTCTGGAAACGGGCTTGATGAAGAACGTGATCTTTGGGCGTAACGAGCGCGGAAACCAATACTTTCATCGATGGGTTCAGTGGTATGCGGCGGGCGACGCCGCCGCGCCCAAGCCCGAACTCTGAGAAATCATCTCGCGTCGCTGCCGCGCACATCAATGACCTGCTCGGGCGCTCGCGACGACGCTCACCACACTTCGGCGTTTTTCCAAGTAGAGCGGGGCCTAACGGCCCCGCGTTTGCAAGGCTATAGGGTTCAGCGGGGTAGGCTTCAGCGCTAATCCGCGCCTTTTTAAAGCCTTTATAACTTCAGCATCAATTTGCCTTCGTTGCCGCCAGTGAACAGCAAATTGTAGGTATCCAGACAGTTCTCAATACCTTCATTGATGTGCTCGCGAAACTTGATCTTGTCGTCCTTGAGCCACGCGCTGAGCGCCGCCTGTCCTTCTGCAATCCGGTGGTAGTGATCACTCACCAAGTACCCCTTTACGGTGATGGTACGTGCCAGTATCTGCCAGTAGTTGTAGGGTCCGGGCACCGGCTCCGTTGCGTTGTAGGTGCTGATCGTGCCGCAAAAAAGTAGCGTGGAGTTTTTGTTCATGTTTAGCAACGCGGCGTCGAGAATTTCACCACCCACATTGTCGAAGTAGAAGTCCACGCCCTCCGGGCAGGCGGCGGCAATCGCCGCTTCCATGTCTCCAGCGGTGCGATAATTAATACACTCATCAAAACCCAGTTCTTCCACGACCCAGCGGCACTTCTCGTCGGTACCTGCGATGCCGACGACTCTCAGACCCATCAATCTCGCAATTTGGCCGCCCACTGAACCGACTGCTCCTGCGGCGGCACTCATCAGCATTGTCTGTCCGGCCTTGGCTTCACCGACTTCAGCAATTGCAAAATAGGGGGTGAGCCCAACTGCTCCCAGAATGTTGACGTAGTAGTGCAACGGAAACTCGTTGTCCTCGGGCACAGGGGTGCAGAATTCGACGGGAATGGTGCTGTGTGTCTCCCATCCGCCCAGGCCAAAGACGTAGTCTCCTGCTTTGATGTGATCACAACCACTCTCCAGCACCTCTCCCACTACGGTTGCCCGCACGGGGTCGCCAATCGGTATGGGGGGTAGGTAATTGGGAATATCAGACATCCAGCCTCGAATGGCGGGGTCCAGCGAGATGTAGTGGTTCCTGACTAGCAACATACCGGGTGGTGTCTCGGGAATTGGCGCGTCCTGCAGGATGACCTCTGAGGAATCCGGCATACCCTCCGGGCGCTTGGCTAGTATCCATTGCTGTTTGTTACCGTGGCTCATGCTGTCCTCGTTGAGAAGATGATTTGGGTGTCCGAGCCTAGCGAGCGCATATAAAATAAGCAAGCTAGATGGTTTTTTTAGAAACTGCGGTGCTACCATCTGCGCCTCATGTATTTAGCGCACTCGGCGCTCGCTGGAAGGGAGAGTTTTGTGGCAGATTTTCAACCCGCGCTGACCGACAATGAATTGTCAGACAACGATAGTCGCGCGGTGACAATCAATGGTCGAAAGGTATTGATCTGCAGGGCTGGCGGGGAATTGTATGCGGTGGAGAATCGATGCACCCATCAGGAGGCAGAACTCGAGGGGGGGCGCATACGCGGGTGCTTTATTTCTTGCCCGCTTCACGGGGTTCGCTTTGATTTACGCAGTGGCGAGCCCATGGGGCAGTTGACGCGCGTGCCCTTGCCCACTTTCCAAGTGAGAGTGGTTGACGGGACCATTGAGGTGGCCGTCTAGTGTCGCGAGCAGTGGTGTTGGCAGCCCATCCTGATGGCCCCGTGGTGGCAGAGGATTTCGCCATAGTGGACGTCGTGGAGCCCGCGTTGCCCGAGGGCCACTTTCGCACCCGCAATCGCGTTATTTCACTGGATGCCGGTTTCCGGCAATGGATGACAGCCGGGGCTGGCGATAATTATCTCACCGGCATGCAAATTGGTGACCCCGTGCAGAGTATTGTTCTGGGTGAAGTGACCGAATCTGATCATCCCGATTATCCCGTCGGCACTCTCGTGAGCGCGAGGACTGCCTGGGAAGAGGCCAGTGTGTTGGACGGCAGCGATCTGTGCTCGCCATTGTCGGTGAGTGACGAAGTGCCATTGCATCAATATATGGGGGTCCTGGGGCCGACGGGGATGACAGCCTGGATAGGATTATTCGAGATCGGACACCCTGAAGCCGGCGAGACGTTGGTCGTTAGCGCAGCGGGCGGCGCGGTGGGAACGGTAGTCGGTCAGCTCGCCAAGGCCGAGGGTTGCAGAGTCATTGGACTGACGAGCACGCGCGATAAGGCCGACTGGCTGGAGGAAACAGTGGGATACGATCGGGTGATCGATCGGGAAACCCAGCCTGATCTCGCTGCCGCGCTCAGAGAGGTTTGCCCGCAAGGCATTGACATCTTTTTCGATAATGTGGGTGGCCACGCCCTTGACGTGGTGATGGGACAGCTCAAAGAGCGGGCAAGGTTGGTATTGTGCGGCGCGATCTCACAGTATGAATCGTCGGTGCAACCAGTGACTAACAGCTGGGAGCTGATTACCAAGCGGGCGCGCATGGAGGGCTTTATGTTCTCTGATTATTTCGAGCAATTCCCCCGCATCGCCGAGGATTTACAGCGTCGTTTGCTGAGCGGCACATTGACTAGCTTCGATGCTATTTATACCGGGATCGAACAGACCCCACGCGCTTTCTGCGACATGATGCACGGCGTCTCTCGCGGCAAGTGCCTAGTGCTGCTGGACTGAGCGATGCCTACTCAGTTAAACCAAGTTCCCGAAGCGCTTGTCAGCGACTTTGACATCGTTGACGACAGAGGGTTGTTTGTCGATCCGCAGCAGCGGCTACTGGACTCCTTGGTTAAGGACCCACGTGACATCGTCTTCACTCCTCACAATGGCGGGCACTGGTTAGTGACCTCTCACGAGTTGGGTCGGGAGATCCTCAGCAATGCCGAGCTTTTTGGCTCGTTTCCTATCGGCATTCCCGCCAACATGGAACAGAGACCTCGGTTAATTCCTCTTGAGAGTGACGCCAGTGAGCACCGGCGGTATAGGCGCTTGCTGTTGCCAATTTTTGAGCCGTCAGCGGTGTCCCGTTTGCAAGAAGGCGCCCAGTCGCTGGCGGCTGAGGTGCTTGATGCGGTGCTACCGACCGGAGAGTTTGATTTTCTTTGGGAAGTGGCCAAGCCGATATCCATGGGTTTGTTTGTTCGGCAATTAGGACTCGAGCCAGAGCGTCTCGATGAGTTCTATGCCTGGGAGACGGGATTCTACCGAGCCCCAACGATGGAGGAGCGGGTCGCTTGTGGAGAGAAGATAGGCGGCTATCTTTTCGATGTGGTGAAGCGGCATGTGGAGCAACCTGCGGAAGATATCGTGAGTATGCTGCTCACTGTTGATGTAGAGGGGGAGAAGCTTACCCTGGAAGAGGTGCACGCAATCTGCTACCTGCTGTTCCTCGCCAGTATCGACACAGTGGCTACCATGCTCAGTTTTATCATCCGCCACCTCGCGAGGGATCCAGCGCTGTTTAACAGCCTCAAGGCGGATCGCAGCAAGATTGCGGATTCTGTCGATGAATTTTTACGCATGCACGCGTTTATCAATCTGAATCGTATATGCGAACGGGATACAGAGTTCCATGGCGTTCAGTTTCGGGCCGGTGACAATATCGTGATCCCGAGCTTTGTGACCGATCGCGACGCCCGCACCTTTGCCGATCCCGACACTTTCAATGCCGAGCGCAGTAAGAAAGAGCGAAACCAGCATCACGCTTTTGGCGCGGGGGCGCACAAGTGCATTGGGCTGCATGTCGCGAAGATGGAGGTGAGAGTGGTACTGGAAGCATTCTTCGATCGCGTCGCGTCATTAGAGCTGGTTTCGGAGGACGCCGTGACCGGGCATGGGGGCACCACAATGGGATTGGACACCATCCCCATCAGAGTGACTCTCAGCGAGTGGGAGAGCTAGTACATTAGCAATGGGGTGTGCGGGTGTAAGGCCTGCAACGAGGCGGAATCGATGAACGATCAAAATAAAATCTCACGCCGACAGGCGTTGGGCGGCGTGCTGGCGGGAAGTGCCGCCATGTCGCTCGGTCACAAAGGTCGCGCTGCCGAAGGGCAGGGCGATGAGCATTGGGATCTGGAAGCGGACATTGTCTGCGTAGGCTCAGGTGCTGCAGCAATGTCTGCGGCCACCACTGCTGTTACCGAGGGGGCTTCGGTCCTGGTACTGGAAAAAGCGCCTGTGCTGGGTGGGACCACCGCCAAGTCGGGTGCCGTATTCTGGATACCCAACCACTATGGTTTGAAAGCGCGCGGTGTCAAAGACGAACGCGAAGACTGTATCCGATTTTTGTGCCGCTACGCCTTTCCCACACTCTATTCGCCCGATGCACCTCAGATGGGTTTATCGACCATCGATTACCAGCGCATTGAGGCGTTTTATGACTTTGGTTCAGAGGCCGTTGATTACATCAGGCAGCACGATATTTTCCGCTTGAAAGAGTGGCGGATGTGGGGCTTGGATGAGCCGGCAGTGGATTATTTGGCCCATGTCCCCGAGAACAAGACCCCGACCGGTCGTCCTCTGGCGGCAACCGACTCAGAGGGCACGTTTTGCTGGGGCTGGGGGATGATCGAGCAAATGGCGGCTTATCTGCAGGCTCGCGACGTGCCTATTCTCACAGAGCACGCCGTGTCACAGCTTTTGACTGACGAATCGGGTGCGGTGAGGGGCGTATTGGCCAACACACCCAGCGGAGCGAAGCGAATAGGTGCGCGGAAGGCAGTCATTATGGGCACCGGAGGTTTTGCGCATAATACCGATATGTTGCAGCGCTTCCACGAGGTCTTCGCTTACGGGTCCTGCGCACAGCTTTCGGCTCAGGGCGATTTCGTCCCGATGGCGCAAAAGGTCGGAGCGCGAATGGGTAATATGCACGGCGCATGGCGTTGCGCCGTGGTGCTGGAGCAGGCGCTCGAAAACCGATCGGTGGGAACGGGGATGTTTGTGCCCCCCGGTGATGCCATGCTCTTGGTAAATCGCTACGGCAAGCGATTTGTTAATGAGCATAGAAACTACAACGACCGAAGCCGAAGCCACAGTACATTTGATCCGAACCGCGCTGAATTCCCCAATGAATTCCAGTTTATGATTTATGACCAGCGCACGGCGACGCTCGTCAGCGAGGACAATGGTCAGCCCCCGATTACGCCCGACGAAAGCTACGTGATCAGTGGTGGAACGCTCGCTGAGTTGGCGCAGAACATTCGTCAAAGGGTGGCATCGCTGTCTAAACATATTGGTGGATACAGTCTGGATGAAGACTTCGATCGCCAAATGGCGGCAGCTGTGGCGCAGTTCAATCAATATGCGGTTGAGGGCAGCGATCCCGACTTCGGTCGGGGTGATCAGCCTTACGATGTGGCTTGGCATCGCTTGTGGG
>JAYOEE010000002.1:18970-37855 GCA_038106565.1 Halieaceae bacterium | reverse complement strand
CCCGACTTCGGTCGGGGTGATCAGCCTTACGATGTGGCTTGGCATCGCTTGTGGGGGCTGTTCAATTACACCGAGACCCATCGGGAAAATCCGTACCCTAATTCCACTATGCATCCCTTGACAGCAGAGGGCCCTTATTACGCAATCATGCTCGCTCCAGGTTTGCTCGATACCAATGGTGGGCCCATGACAGATGCTCAGGCGCGGGTGGTGGATGAGATGGATCAGCCCATTCCGGGGTTATATGGTGCTGGCAACTGTATCTGTGCTCCGACTCGCAATGCCTATGCGGGCGCGGGGGGGACAATCGGGCCTGCGCTGACCTATGGATATATCGCTGCGAGGAACGCTGTAAGAGAACCGGTCAAAGCATGAGTGCCCGCGAGTTGGCGGGCGGTATAACCCTGGCGCTGACCGTTTCGCTGAATTTCCCGTGTGCTTTTGCATCGGACAGCGCGCCGGTGTCTTTTCAGTCCGATCTGTTGCCGGTATTGAAAGCCCGGTGCGCGGTATGCCACATGACCGGCAAGGAGCCGGGTGGTATGGCCCTCACACCCGATAGCGCGTGGTCTGATCTGGTCGATCAACCGTCTCTGGGTTTGCCCAGCATGAAGCGCGTCACACCCGCTGAACCCCAGTCGAGCTATCTCCTGCATAAGCTGAGGGGGACACATCGATCAGCAGGCGGAGCAGGCTCGCGAATGCCTATGCATCAACCCCCACTGGCGGGAGCCGTTACGGATCAGTTTGAGCGCTGGGTGATGTCGGGGGCGCCGGATAACTAGTCTGATCCAGCTCAGATCGGGCGTGAGCCCTATAGTGCAACGATGGTTTTCCCGAAGTTTTCTCCCGCAAACAAATCTGCAAACGCTTTGCCTACACTTTCGATGCCCTGCAAGCGGTGCTCCGGAGACTGAATGGCTCCCTCGCGCAGCCACGTCGAAAGTTGCTCCCGCGCCTCGTCATAACGCTCGTGACGAAAATGAGTCATGAATCCTTCGACTGATAATTCCTTGGTGACGAGCTCAAATAAATTGTTGGGCCCGTAAGGCGCGACGCCATAACCAGAGATCGCGCCACACAGCGCCATACGCCCACGGTGGTTCATATTACTGATCGCGGCTTCCAGCGTTTGTCCGCCGACGTTATCGAAAAAGACATCCACGCCATCAGGGCAGACGGCCCGAATCTCACCAGCGAGGTCGGTGTCAGCAGATCGCAATACCGCGGCATCATAGCCCAGCGTATGGCATAGCCAGTCCGCCTTGGCCTGTGATCCCACGATGCCGACCACGCGGGCGCCATAAAGCTTGGCAATTTGACCGGCGATTGTCCCTACGGCGCCGCCTGCGCCGCTGATCAGAACACAATCATTCTCGGTCGGCTTGGCAATATCGGTCATACCGAAATAGGCGGACATTCCGGTATCGCCAAGCACTCCCATATAGGCGCTGGGTGCGAACTCAAGTTGAGCGGGGAGCCGGGCAATAAAGTCGCTACCGTCACTCAGGCTGTGAGTTTGCCAGGCAAAACGTGCCATGAGCTTGTCGCCCACCGCATAGTCGGCGTGTCGTGATTCGATGACCTCTGCGAGCACCAAGCCCATTACGGGTTCATTGAGCGCCATAGCCGGGAGTACTTCGTCACCCGAATCTTCGTTCATCCAGTTGCGAAAACCCGCGTCGAGCGAAATAAAATCGTTGCGTGTCAGAAAGAAGCCGCTCGGGACCTCTGGGAGTTGCGCCTCGTTCACCGCAAAGTCGGCTGCGACTGGATTGCCAACAGGTCTTCTGGCCAATACGACGGAATGCATCATGGCAAAGGTCCTTTTTTAAGACGATTTTCTGTTTAGAGGGTGGCTGATCGACTATTAAAAAGCCACCCGTGGGTGGCTTTTCATCACTAAGACCGCTTAAAGGCCGGGGTTTTGCTCAAAGCTGGCCGTATTCTCATCAGGTGGGAGCCAATCCCTCGCGGTACTGGTCCAGCAGGTGGTCTCCACCGAAAGCCAGCTTGTGTCCTCCATACCTCCGGCCTTGATAAACATTTGCCCGGGTATCTCGTCTACAAAGGTAAACATCTGACTGCCACAGTTGGGGCAGAACCCTCGATTAACGTGTGAGCCCTCAAATCCCAATGACGCGAATGTTTTGTACTCTCCTTGTATGGTCACGGCGTCCTGCGGGAACATGATGACAGTGGCCTTTCCAGAACCCGTTACACGTTGACAATCCTTGCAATGACAGTGGAGTCCGAAACCGACCTGAGTCTCGTCAAACTCGTACTGAACATTGCCGCACAAGCAGTGGCCTTTTTGCATTACACGCTCCGTCAGTAGACCCAGAGATCGGCGCACTGTATCAGGCCATCAAAGGCGAATAAACAGGCGTTCCATGAACCTGGGATCACGAGGGTTGCTGGGGACTAACTGGTCAGCCCCGCCATTCTTCGAATTGCTGTATAGCGCGTAGCCCATATCTGGCGACTGAGCGAAGCCTCTGGTGCAAACAGTTCAGATGCATGGTATGCGCCTGTCCAGAGATGAAACTCAACGGGAATGCCGGCTGCAGATAAGCGCTGGGCGATGGCAATGTCTTCGTCTCGGAACAGATCCAAATCTCCGACGTCAATATAGGTTGGCGGCAACCGAGAAAGATCCTCTGCGCGAGCGGGTGCGGCATAGGCGTCGGGTTCGGTGTCGCCGAGATACCATCCCCAAGCTTCGATGGAGCCCTCGCGATCCCAGATACCGATATCAGTTACCTCATGTGAGGAGGGTGTTGTATGACGATCGTCAATCATGGGGTAGATCGGTAACAAATATCTTAGACAGGGCCCCTGTCGATCTCGCAGCATCAGCGCAGTAGCCAGCGCCAGACCCCCTCCTGCTGAAGCACCCATTAGGCCAATATTATCGGCATCCATACCGAGTTGAGCGGCGTGATCAAATACCCAGCAAACTCCCGCATAACAGTCCTCCGGTGCCGCTGGATAGGGATGTTCCGGCGCCTTCCGGTAATCAATCGATGCAATTGTCATGTTGAGCTCGGTGGCAGCTTCGCGCAGATTTTCATCCTGAGAATCAAGGTCGCCCATGATCATGCCGCCACCGTGTATGTAGATGAGGCCGGGACCGGGTGATGCCGCGGTGTCAGGTTGATACAGCCTGAGCGTCAACTCACCTCCAGGACCCGCATAACTCTGTTCAGATACGCTCAGGTGTGGAAAAGATCCTTTGGGCGCTGCGGCGCGGGTGGCTGACATCGCCGCGCGTCTCGCCACGATATCGGGTATCCCGTTCAATCCTCCCGGCAGTGCTTGCCATAGCGCCTCGAGAGGAGGTTTGCTTTCTTCATCAATGCGGTCCCAGAGTGTCATGGCCAGCGCCTCTCGTCCAAACAGGGTGCAGATTGTAACGGTTAAACCGTGCCAAGCGAGCGCACGCCAAGCAGAGAGTAAAAAAAAGGGCGCCACGTGGCGCCCCTTTTCGTTAACAGAGAAGCGTCAGTCCCAATTCAGGGCTCCTCCGGTTTGATACTCAATAACACGTGTTTCGAAGAAGTTCTTTTCCTTACGGAGGTCCATAATTTCCGACATCCACGGGAAGGGGTTCTGCGCTCCCGGGAACTGCTCCGTCAGCCCAAGTTGTATCAGGCGTCGGTTGGCGATGAAGTGAAGATATTCCTCCATCATTGCCGCGTTCATACCCAAGACACCTCTGGGCATGGTGTCGCGGGCGTATTCGATCTCGAGCGCGGTGCCCTCCAGAATCATTTGAGTGACCTCTTCCTTGAACTCCGCGGTCCATAAATGCGGGTTCTCGAGTTTGATCTGATTGATCACGTCGATACCAAAATTGAGGTGCATCGATTCGTCGCGGAGGATGTACTGGAATTGCTCCGCGACTCCGGTCATCTTATTGCGTCGACCCATGGAAAGGATTTGGGTGAATCCGCAGTAGAAGAAAATGCCTTCAGTAACGGCGTAGAAGCCAATCAAGTTCCGCAGTAACTGCTGGTCGGCCTCGATAGTACCGGTCGCAAAATTGGGGTCAGAAAGTTCATGAGTGTGGCTGATCGACCAGGCCGCCTTTTTAGCAACCGAGGGCACCTCGCGGTACATGTTGAATACCGCTCCCTCGTCCATGCCCAGTGACTCGATGCAATACTGATAGGCGTGAGTATGAATGGCCTCCTCGAACGCCTGTCTCAGCAGGTATTGCCGGCATTCTGGATTAGTGACCAGACGATAGATCCCCAATACCAGATTGTTGGCGACTAGCGAGTCTGCGGTGGAAAAGTAGCCGAGGGATCGCATGACGATGCGTCGCTCATCTTCACTGAGCCCGTCACTGCTTTTCCATGTAGCCACGTCGGCTGTCATATTAATTTCTTGGGGCATCCAGTGGTTCGCGCACCCGTCGAGATACTTTTGCCATGCCCAGTCGTACTTGAAGGGCACCAGCTGGTTGAGGTCCGCCCGGCAGTTAATCATCGCCTTTTCGTCAACAGACACCCGCGCAGCTCCCATCTCGAGTTCTTCAACTCCTGCAGAGGCGTCCATGTTGGCAATGGCAGCTTCCGCCGCTTTCATGGCAGCGGGAGCAGGTTCAGCTGATTGCGGCGCTGCGGGTGCCGGTGCTGCCGGCGCTTCCGTTACTTGTTGGGCTATAGCCGCCGCGGCAACTACCGCCGGTTCAGGGGCACTCTGGCTGGTGCCTTCTTCCTGATTGTAATCTTCCCAAGTCAACATAATGTCTTGTCTCCTTTTACAGCGAGCCTTTATTGGCAGGCTTCACAGTCTGGGTCATCCAGCGAACAGGCTTGCGGCACTGGTGCTGGTTGAGGCGTCTCGGTCTTACTCGAGACTGCGTTGAGGTTGCCGGTATCCACCGTCGACTTCTCTGTGCCGGTCGCCGCCAGTGATCTGAGGTAATAGGTTGTTTTCAAGCCGCTGTACCACGCCATGCGATAGGTGACGTCGAGTTTTTTACCGCTAGCGTTATTGATATACAGGTTGAGCGACTGCGCCTGGTCAATCCACTTTTGACGCCGGCTGGCGCTATCCACAAGCCAACGCGGCTCCACCTCAAATGCGGTCGCATATTTGGCTTTCAGGTCTGCCGGGACCCTGTCTATAGTCTGTACGCTACCGTCAAAGTATTTCAGGTCATTGACCATTACCTTGTCCCACAGGTCGCGGCTTTTCAGATCCTTGACCAAGTAGGGATTCACTACGGTGAATTCCCCCGATAGGTTCGATTTCACGTAGAGGTTCTGATACGTCGGTTCGATGGATTGCGATACGCCCGTGATATTGGCAATGGTGGCCGTTGGCGCGATGGCCATCACGTTGGAATTTCTCATCCCTGCGGAGGCTACCTTTGCCTTGAGCGTATCCCAGTCGAGGGTTTTGTCCCGATTGACATCGATGTACTGCTCGCCACGTTGCTCAATCAGAATATCCAATGAATCCAGTGGGAAAATGCCTCTGCTCCACAATGAACCTTCGTAAGACGAGTAGCTTCCCCGTTCCGCCGCAAGCTCACTAGACGCCTCAATAGCGAAGTAGCTGATGGCCTCCATGGATCGATCGGCAAACGAGACGGCGTTCTCCGAGCCGTAAGGCGCGTCGATTTTGTACAGGGCGTCTTGAAAGCCCATCAGGCCAAGGCCGATCGGTCTGTGGCGGAAGTTTGACGTTTCGGCCTGAGGGACCGAGTAGTAGTTAATATCGATGACGTTATCCAGCATGCGAATGGCGGTGCGAACCGTGCCCCGGAGTTTCTCCAGATTGAGCTCTCCGTTCTCGATATGCTGCGGCAGGTTGACCGAACCCAAATTACATACCGCGATCTCTTCCGAGTTCGTGTTTAGCGTAATTTCGGTACACAGATTCGATGAATGCACTACGCCGCAGTGCTGCTGTGGCGAGCGCAAGTTGCAGGGATCTTTGAAGGTCATCCAGGGGTGGCCCGTTTCGAAAATCATCCCCAGCATTTTCCGCCACAGATTTTGTGCTTTCAGCGTTTTATGGAGCTTGAGCTCTCCGTTTCGAGCCATTTGCTCGTAGTGCTCGTAGCGTTCTTCAAACGCTTTGCCGTACAGATCGTGCAGATCGGGCACGTCATTGGGAGAGAACAAGGTCCAGTCACCATCTTCGAACACCCGCTTCATGAACAGGTCCGGGATCCAGTTGGCGGTGTTCATGTCGTGCGTCCGCCTGCGATCGTCCCCGGTATTCTTTCGCAGGTCGAGAAACTCCTCGATATCCATGTGCCAGGTTTCGAGGTAGGCGCAGACGGCCCCCTTTCGCTTGCCGCCCTGATTGACGGCGACAGCTGTGTCATTAACGACCTTCAGGAAGGGGACAATGCCCTGACTTTTACCGTTGGTACCTTTGATGTAGGCGCCAAGCGCCCGGACAGGCGTCCAGTCATTGCCCAGTCCCCCGGCAAACTTGGACAGCATGGCGTTGTCCTGAATAGCGCCATATATGCCAAACAGGTCATCGGGCACTGTCGTGAGATAGCATGAGCTCAGTTGCGGTCTTAAGGTGCCGGAGTTAAACAGAGTCGGTGTTGAACTCATGTAGTCAAACGAAGACAGCAGGCGATAGAACTCAATAGCCCGCGCGTTACGGTCGTCCTCGCGGGTTGCGAGGCCCATAGCGACACGCATGAAGAAAATTTGTGGTAGCTCGAAACGCACCTCATCGCTGTGGATAAAGTACCGGTCGTAGAGCGTTTGCAGGCCGAGATACGTAAACTGCAGGTCTCGCTCTGCCTGCAAAGCCTGCCCCAGCATGTCGAGGTCGAAATCCGCCAGATTTGGCGCCAGTAGCTCGAGCTCGATGCCGCGTTCTATAAACGCCTTTAGAGCCTGAGGGTAGTAGGTTTCCATTTCCGCCTGCGTCGCACTGTCTGCGACCCCCATGAAGGCAAGTCCTTCCGCGCGCAGGTCGTCCAACAACAATCTCGCTGCCGCATAGCTGTAATTGGGTTCCTGCTCAATGAGAGTTCTGGCGGTAATGACCAGCGACGTGCTGCACTCCTTGGCTGATACACCGTCATAAAGATTGCGCAATGCTTCATCGATAATGGCGGACTCGCTGACGTCGTCCAATCCCGCACAGGCTTCCGATACGATGGTGCCGATTCGATCGATATCCAAAGGCGCTTTACTACCATCCGGATGCACGATATTGATCGCCTTGGCCGCCGCTTGGGTCTCGGCTGACAACTCTACTTTGGCGTCACGCTCCTGACGGCGGGCTTCCCTGTAAATCACGTAGTCGCGCGCGATCTTGTGCTCTCCCGCGCGCATCAACTCCAGCTCTACCTGATCCTGAATATCTTCGATGTGCAAAGTGCCGCCCGATGGCATGCGGCGCTTGAACGTCGCCACTACCTGAGCAGTCAGGGTGGCTACGGTTTCGTGAATACGGCTACTCGCTGCTGCGGTACCACCTTCTACGGCGATAAATGCCTTGGTAATGGCGACCGTTATTTTCGAGTCTTCAAAGGGCACCACGGTGCCATTGCGTTTGATCACGCGGAGTTGCCCCGGGGCTGTCGCTGACAAGCGTGTGGGGTTTGGGTTTTCTCGCGTCGCCGCGGGTGTATTTGCAACGCCTTGTTGTTCTATTGACTCACTGCCTGTTTGCATATTTTGGGCTGCCTCTGAAACGCCATTATTCGGTGCGGTTGCTGCGATTGTCCTAAAACGCCGGTGCCTTGGGCTTTTGGTCTATTTTTGGCCCAATACCCATATATGGGGGTTTAGCGCTCCGGAAACCCCAAGATAGGCGGGTCTGGGCAACATTGCAAGCAGAGTATGCTGAGTCTTTTGTGTGGACAATCTGTGCGTAAACAATGGCGTCTCTGAGATGAGTCGCTCTAAATGATTAATTTTTATTCTAAAAATATGAATTGCACTGTTGAAGACCCGTCCGGCAACGTGCACCTCGAAAGCGGGTAAATTTTGACAATACTCACAGGGGCTCGCGCCCGAGCTGGGTCAATCCCCGAGCAGAAATTCCATCAGGGCTTTTTGGGCGTGCAGCCGGTTCTCTGCTTCTTGCCAAATCACGGTATCGGGCGCATCCATCAGCTCGCCAGAAATTTCTTCGTCTCGGTGGGCGGGCAAGCAATGCATGTAGAGCGCATCCGGGGCCGCTTTCTGGAGGAGTGCCCGGTTCAATTGATACGGCGCCAGCCTGGCTGCTCGGTGCGCTTGCTCTGATTCCTGTCCCATCGACGCCCAGACGTCCGTTATCAACAGGTGTGCTTCGGTTACCGCCACCGCTGGGTTTCTCTCGATACTGACCTGCTGCTCGCAGGCTGCGAGTAGCTGAGGGTCGGGCTCGTAGCCCTCTGGACAGGAAACTACCAGCTCAAAATCCAATTGCCGAGCAGCGTTCATCCACGAATGGCAGACGTTATTGCCATCGCCCAGCCAGCAAACTTTGCGGCCCGAAATATCGCCGCGCACCTCAAAGAAGGTCTGCAGATCCGCCAAAATCTGGCAGGGATGAAAGTCATCCGTCAGGCCATTAATCACCGGCACGCTGGAATGCTCGGCAAAGCGCAGCACGTCTTCGTGGGCAAAGGTTCGAATCATCACCATATCGACCATTGAAGAAATGACGCGAGCAGTGTCCTCGATCGGTTCGCCGCGACCAAGTTGCGTGTCCTGCCCCGACAGAAAAAGGGCACTACCGCCCAATTGCGCCATACCCGCCTCAAAGGAGACACGGGTTCTGGTGGACGCCTTGGTGAAGATCATCGCCAGCACTTTCCCTTCCAGACTCTGGTGAGCTGTTCCCGCGGCGCGCAGCGCTTTTAACTCGATACCCCGCTGAATGACGGCACGCAGCTCCTCTGGGCTAAGGTCCATCAGGGTAAGGAAATGTCTCGGTGAGCTCATCAGGCGGCTTCCTGTCTGGCAATATCGTTCAGGATCGCGGCGATACCGGCTCCAAGCTCACCAGCCTGCTCCTCGGTCATCACCAGCGGCGGCAGGACTCTGATTGTGTCACCCCCAGCGATGTTCAGCAGCAATCCGCGGTCCAATCCCTTTTGCACGATTTGATCCGTTGCGACATTTGGCTGGATACCGATCATCAGTCCGCGCCCGCGGATATCGCTCACCAAGGTCGGGTCCTCAAGCTGTTGTCGAAGCCCCTCCAGTAAGCTCGTGCGCAGCACCTCAGCTCTGACCAGAAGGTTTTCTTCCTTCAGTGTCGTCAGAACAGCCAAAGCGGCGGCACAGCATAGCGGGTTGCCGCCATAGGTCGAGCCATGGTCACCCGGTCCAAGCTGCTGTGCGGCGACCCCTCTTGCCATGCACACGCCAATGGGTAGGCCATTGCCCAAGCCTTTGGCCGTAAGTAACACATCGGGATCGACTGCAAGTTGCTCACAGAGGTAAGTGGTCCCACAGCGGCCGTTGCCGGTTTGCACTTCATCGAATATCAGTAGCCAATCCCGATCGGTACAAAGGGTGCGGAGGTCACTCAGATAGACCGGATCCAGCGGTCGAATGCCGCCTTCCCCCTGAATGGGTTCCACCATGATTGCGACCACATTGTTGAGTTGGTCGCCCAGTTCATGAATGGCGGCCAGGTCGTTGGCAGGCACGCGAATAAAGCCATCGAGTAGCGGGCCGAATCCGGCTCGTATTTTCGCGTTTCCCGTTGCCGAGAGGGCACCCAGCGTGCGGCCGTGGAAAGCGCCGTCGAGCACGATGATTTGTGGTTGCGAGATGTCTTTATGGTGACCAAAGCGCCGTGCGAGCTTGATGGCCGCCTCGTTCGCTTCTGCGCCAGAATTGCAGAAAAACATATTCTCCATGCCGGTTGCTTCACTCAGCAGGTTTGCTACCGACTCTTGAAGCTCTATGTGGAACAGGTTGGAGGTATGCACAAGGCGCGCGGCCTGTTCCGACACTGCCGCTGTGATTCTGGGATGAGCATGCCCCAGATTTGTGACTGCGATGCCGGATACGCCATCGAGGTAGCCTCGGCCCTCGACGTCATAGAGTATTGCACCCTGCCCATAGGAGAAGGTGACCGGAAGCCGGCCATAGGTCGGCATGATGGCTGAGTGGTTGCCGGGCATGGGAGCGCTTTTTTCCAAGTTCAGCGAGGCCGCCCAGAGTAGCGAAGCGGCGTCGCGAGTCAAATCGATTTATTCACGAACTCCGCCGGGGGCCCGTGACGTATTACAATAGCGCCAAGTGGACATGACCCGGCGAATGCCCGGTGTCGTAATCGAGGGAGCAAACCGATGGACATTATGGAAACGATTCGTGAGCAGATTGAGGGAAACCGCATCATCCTCTACATGAAGGGCTCGCCCAACCAGCCGCAGTGTGGGTTTTCTGCCCGAACTGTACAGGCGCTCATGGCTTGCGGTGAGCGTTTCGCTTACGTCGATGTGTTAAGCAACCCGGAGGTCCGTGCAAATCTCCCCGCTTATGCCAACTGGCCGACTTTCCCGCAGTTGTGGGTCGATGGTGAATTGATCGGTGGCTGTGACATTGTTTGCGATATGGAGGCCTCAGGCGAACTCAAGGAGCTAGTGAGTGCGGCGGCGGCGGAGGACTGACTCCATCTGCGCACGACGAGTAAGGGTATGGTGACGATCACTGCTGACATTCGGGAGATGGCGCGCGCGGCCAAACAGGCCGCTGGCACCCTTGCTAAAGCTTCTGTTGAGCAACGAAACGAGGCCTTGCACCAGATTCGCGAAGCGGTGGAGAGTAACCACGCACTCATATTGGAGGCGAATCAGGCAGACCTTCAGGCGGGTGTGGAGAGCGGGCTCGATGACGCGCTGCTCGATCGTTTGGCCCTCGATGAGCCGCGACTCAAAGCGCTTGAGGCAGGGTTGAATCAGGTTGCCGAGTTGCCCGATCCCATTGGCGACATTCAGGGTCTGACTAAAATGCCCTCGGGGATCGAAGTAGGCACCATGAGAGTGCCGTTGGGCGTCATCGGAATCATCTACGAGTCACGACCCAACGTGACGGTCGAAGCGGCTGCACTGTGCCTGAAGGCAGGAAATGCCGTGATACTCAGAGGCGGCTCCGAGGCGATTCACTCCAATACCCAACTCGGTGAGTTGCTCGCCAACGGTTTGACCGCAGCTGGACTGCCCGCCGCAGCCGCGCAAGTGGTGCCGGTCGTTGACCGCGAAGCAGTGGGTGCGCTACTCGGGTTACCGGAGTACATCGATCTGGTTGTACCCCGAGGCGGCAAAGGCTTGATTGAGCGGGTATCGGCCGAGAGCCGAGTGCCGGTCCTCAAACATTTGGACGGAATCTGTCACGTATACATCGACTCCGATGCGGATGCCGAAAAGGCATTTGCTATTGCACTGAACGCGAAGACGCAACGATATGGGACCTGCAACACGATGGAGACCTTACTCGTGGCGCGCCAGCAGGTTGCGCTATTACCCAAGCTGGTTGAGGCGCTTCAGGCCAAAGGAGTAGAAGTCAGGGGTTGTGCAGAAGCGCGGGAGGCCGCACCCGCTATTGCCGTTGATGCGCTCGAGGTCGATTGGTCGACGGAGTACCTTGCACCCATTTTATCCGTGCGCGTCGTGGAGGGTGTGGAGGAAGCCATGGCGCATATTGCTCGGTACGGATCAGACCATACTGAGAGTATTGTCACGGAAAACGCGGCGACTGCCGCGCGGTTCCTGCGCGAGGTGGACTCGAGCTCTGTCATGCACAACGCTTCGACCCGTTTTGCTGATGGATTCGAATACGGATTGGGTGCCGAAATTGGCATCTCCACTGATAAATTGCATGCCAGAGGACCCGTGGGGCTTGAGGGCCTGACTTCTCGCAAATACATCGTCAGGGGCGATGGGCACATTCGCCAGTAAGGCCATGGTCCATGGCTAAGCCTTCTTGGGCGATAGGTGTGCTCGGCGGCGCCTTCGACCCCGTTCACATAGGCCACTTGCGGGGTGCGATGGCCGTACTGGACCACTTGGGTCTGCAACGTGTTGATCTGCTACCTGCGGCGCAATCTCCTCTGAAAGATTCAGCGCATCTCGACGCTGTGCATCGACTGGCGATGCTGGAGGCCGCGGTATGCGACGTGCCCGGTCTTGGCATTGATTCCCGAGAGCTTGATCGGCCAGGACCTTCCTTCACGATTGACTCGCTGACAGCCATTCGAGAGGAGTCAGAAGCGGGTCGACCGATTATTTGGATCATGGGGAGCGACGGACTGGCCACGTTACCCAATTGGTCGAGATGGGAGCAGTTGCTGGAGCTTGCTCACATTGTGGTCATGGATCGGCCCGGAGCGGCTCCCATGCCGGCGGCGGTGGGTCTATGGCTCGAGCGTCACCAAGCCTCCGCGGATTGGTTGTTGAATCATCCATCGGGTGGCGTGCTCATGTTGCAGCAGCCTCTTTTGGATATTGCATCATCGGCTATCCGCGAGCTGATTGCGTCGGGCAAGAGCCCTCGTTTTCTGCTCCCGGAGGCCGTAATGGAGTATATTGCTCGCCATGATTTGTTTGCTCCTCTCGCAAAATGACCGCTGATCCGCACCCTGAGGGCGACCTCACCGGAGAGGCTGTCCTCTCTATAGCGAAAGATGCGCTCGATGATCTGAAAGCGTTAGAACCAGTCACGCTAGATGTGCGTGAGCTGAGCTCGGTGACGGATTACCTGCTGGTTGCCAGTGGAACGTCCAGCCGGCATGTGAAATCCCTCGCCGAGAACGTGCTGATGAAAGCCAAAGCTTCCGGCGTTCGACCCCTCGGTGTAGAGGGTGAGCGTACTGGGGATTGGGTGCTGGTCGACTTTGGCGATGTGGTGGTGCACGTTATGCAGCCTGCCACACGAAGTTTTTATGACCTCGAGCGTTTGTGGTCTGTGCAGGCCGATCAACCGCAGGAAATTTGATGCGACTGCGCATATTGGCGGTGGGCAATAAAATGCCGGCGTGGGTCGATGAAGGTGTCGCTGAATACGCGCGGAGAATCCCTCGAGAATTCAATGTGGAGTGGATGGATATCCCCGCTGCGAAGCGAGGCCGTGCGACCGCCCTGCGTTATCAGGAGCTGGAGGCAGAGGCCTTGCGGGCAAAGCTGGGGGACGATTACCTCGTCACGCTGGACGTGCAGGGGCGAGAGGTGAGCACCGAAATGATTGCCGAGCGGTTCGGTCAGTGGCAGATGGAGGGTCGGCGGGTCGGCATTGTGATCGGCGGACCAGATGGTCTCCATGACAGTATTCTGAAGGCATCGCAAGAGCAGTGGTCTTTTGGGCGGATCACGATGCCGCATCCTCTCGTCAGGGTGATTCTCTCGGAGCAGATTTATCGTGCTTGGTCGGTGCAAACCGGGCACCCCTATCATCGAGCCAACTGATGCTGGGTCCCCTCGACTCACTGCGTGATACGCGTCGAGAGTGGGATATTAATCGCGCCCGATTGATCGCCGCGCTGTTGGTTGTTGTCACCCTCCTGCTCGTACTCATCTATCGTTATTACTCCCTGCAAATCAGCCAGCATGAAGCGTTTTTGACCCAGTCGGATCGCAACCGTATTCGGGTGGAGGTCGTCCCGCCAACGCGCGGCCAGATAGTGGATCGCAAGGGCAGGGTGTTGGCTGTAAACCAGCCAGCCTATGTAGTGGGGATCGTGGCTGAGAGAACCAATGATCTGCCCACCTTGCTCGAGGAATTACAGCAGCGATTATCCCTGACCGAGGCGGAAATTCAGGCCTATGTGGAACGCGCAAATCGACGACAACCCTTTGAGACCGTGCCCCTGAAAGTTGGACTGGATGACGCTGCGCTCGCCACCGTTGCCGTCGATTTATTTCAGTTACCGGGTGTCGTGGTCGAGGCTCAGCTGACGCGTTATTACCCATATGCTGAATTGTTGAGTCACGTGTTGGGCTACGTCGGCCGGATCAGTAGTGATGATCTGGAGCAATTGGACCCGGAGCGCTATCGCGCCACGCTCCACACGGGGAAGGTGGGTCTCGAAAAACGCTACGAGTCTTTGTTACACGGTCAGCCGGGATTCCGGCACGTTGAGACCAACGCGCATGGGCGGTTGCTTCGGGTTTTGGAAAAGCAGCCCCCCCAGTCTGGAAAGGAGTTGCGCCTTTATCTGGACTTAGATTTGCAGAGAGTCGCCGCAGACGCGCTGGGTGAGCAACGCGGCGCGGTGGTTGCGCTGGATCCGACCAACGGCGGTATTCTGGCCATGGTCTCGAATCCCAGTTACGACCCAAACCTTTTTGTAGAGGGAATCAGCTACAAAGATTTTGCTGAGCTGCGCGGGTCGCTTGATACGCCGCTACTGAACAGGGCGGTGCAAGGGCAGTATCCCCCGGGTTCGACGGTCAAACCCCTTTTGGCGCTGGGCGCGCTCGAGCGAGATTTTATTACCAGTGAGACCACGGTGCGGGATCCGGGTTGGTATCGGATTCCCGGTGATGACCGACGCTATCGTGATTGGACGTTGCGCGTGCGCGGCGGGGGGCACGCCGAGCTGGTCGATCTGAGGATGGCGATCGCCGAATCCTGCGATACGTATTACTACGACCTGGCTTACCGTATGGGAATAGATGTGTTGGCTGAGGTTCTGGCGCCCTTTGGTCTCGGTCAAAGAACCGGCATCGACACCACAGGCGAGCAGGCGGGAATCCTCCCCAGTACAAAATGGAAGCGTCAGGCGCTCGGGGAGGCGTGGTTCCCGGGAGAAACACTCAGCGTGGGAATAGGACAGGGATACATGTTGGCGACGCCACTGCAATTAGCTCAGGCGACTATGGTGCTGGCTAACCGGGGTGTTAGCTACGTGCCGACATTGGTGAATCGTATTGACGATCTTATTGTGGGCGGTACCCGACGGGAATCTTTGGTTGAGCGAGACGCAGACTGGCAGTCTGTGATTGAGGGTATGGTAGATGTCGTGCATGCTCCGCGGGGCACGGCTGCTCAGATTGCGAGAGGAATGACTTATCAGATGGCCGGCAAGACAGGCACTTCTCAGGTCATCAGCATTGCTCAGGATGCCGTCTATGAGGAGGACAATGTCAGCGAGCGTAACCGTAACCATGGCTTGTTTATCGCCTTCGCTCCCCTTGAAAACCCTCGCATTGTGGTCGCCGTGATTGCTGAGAATGGCGGGGGAAGCGGCGCGGCTTCGCCCATTGCACGCCAAGTGATGGATGCTTGGTTGATGGACGCAGATCATGGCTGAGTACAGTCGGTTTCTGGAGGGCTCCCAGCAGGCCTTTGCGAGACAAAAGGGCCCGGCTGAGTGGTTGCATCTGGATTTGTCTTTGCTCTTGCCTGTTACCTTGGTCATGGCGCTAGGTTTGGTCATTCTCTATAGCGCCTCGGGCGAAGACTGGGACGCCGTGACGCGGCAGGCCCGTAACTTCGGGGTTGGCTGGCTCGTGTTGCTCATCACCGCACAATTGCGTATTGATACCATTCAGCGCTGGAGTGGCGCATTGTATGTCTTTGCGCTGCTATTGCTGTGCCTAGTACTGATATTTGGTGTCGGTGCCAAAGGTGCACAGCGTTGGCTCAGTTTGGGTTTCATTCGCTTTCAGCCCTCTGAAATCATGAAGATAGCGATGCCGCTCGCGGTTGCCGCTTGGGTGGTTCGTCGCGGTTTGCCGCCCCGCATCGACACGACTCTGGTGTGCTTGGCTATCATTCTCATGCCGTCACTGGCGATTGCGCTGCAGCCCGATTTAGGGACTGCGATCTTGGTTGCAGCCAGTGGGGCGTTTGTGGTGTTCATGGCAGGAATCAGTTGGTGGCAGATTGCGGCGGGAATGATGGCTGCTATCGCGGCAATCTGGCCGGCCTGGCTGTTTTTGCTAAAGGATTACCAAAAGCAACGGGTCCTCACCTTGTTTGATCCCGAGGCCGACCGGCTGGGAGCCGGCTGGAATATCATTCAATCCAAAACCGCTATCGGGTCGGGAGGGTGGTCCGGTAAGGGATGGTTACAGGGCACTCAATCGCATCTCGATTTCCTGCCTGAGCGGCATACGGATTTCATCATCGCTGTTCTGGCAGAGGAGTGGGGTTTTAGGGGGGTGCTGGTGTTGCTCGCGCTGTACAGCGCGGTTGTTGCTCGTGGGTTTTGGATCAGTTTGACGGCGCAGACGAGTTACGGTCGTTTGCTTGCCAGTGCGATCACGCTGACATTTTGCGTTTACGTTATCGTCAACATGGGTATGGTAGCGGGGCTCTTGCCGGTAGTGGGCGTGCCACTACCCTTTGTCAGTTTCGGGGGGACGGCGATTGTCACGTTGATGCTGGGGTTCGGTATCCTGACTGCCATCAGCACCGAGAAAAGGATTATGTCTCAATGAAGGATAATGGCCGTCTGCCGACCGGGAAGGCATTTGCGCGGTGGTGCCGGTTTGCGTTGCTCGCAACCATGTGGGTCTCCGCAGCAGGCGCGGGCGATTACGCTGATCGAGCAGAGATTACCGAGGTGATCTCGGCCGCGGAGGCAAACGGCGTGGACCCGCTTTGGGCCAAGAACGTATTGGTATCGGCGGAGCGACAGCAGAGTATTCTGGATGCCATTGCGCGACCTGCCGAAAAAACCAAGCCATGGTATGAATATCGCGCGATTTTTCTGACCGAGCGCCGAATTCGCGAGGGTGTCGCGTTTTGGCTTGAATACAAGAGTGTCCTCGACGTCGTCTCGCAGCGCACGGGTGTTCCCGCCGAGGTGATCGTTGCCATCATCGGCGTGGAAACCTTCTACGGCCGGATCACGGGTAGCTACCGTGTCGTCGACGCGCTCGCCACCTTGGCCTTCGACTATCCCAAGCGGTCTCCATTTTTTACCGGAGAGCTGGAGGCCTTTTTGATTTTGGCTTGGGAGTCCGGTAAGGACCCGCTGACCTTGAAGGGCTCCTATGCGGGAGCCATGGGGTACGGGCAGTTCATGCCGTCAAGCTATCGAGCTTACGCAAAGGCTTTCGACGGGGAGAGTGCGCCTGACATTTGGACTGACCCGGCTGACGCAATCAGCAGTGTGGGCAACTATCTGAAAGTGCACGGCTGGCGCCCCGGGCAGCCAGTGGTGTTGGGAGCGCAAGTGCATCAGCCTCAATCGTCCTTGTTTGATGTGGGTCTCAAGCCCGCCAAGAGCATTGAACAACTCTCAGCGCTGGGGATCGTGGCGACAGAGCCTGCCGATGCCTCAGTTTTAGCGACCCCGCTGAGGCTTGAAGTGGCTGATGGGCAAGCATACTGGTTGGGGCTGCAGAATTTTTACGCCATCACCCGGTATAACCACAGCGCCATGTATGCCATGGCAGTGTGGGAGCTCAGTCAAGAGATTGCTGGCGTGGCGCGGGAGAAAGACAGTTGAATCGTTTGCTCCTGATCGCTCTGGCAATGACCGCCTCAATGTTACGAGCTGATCCGCTCGCGCCGCAGGACTACGCGCCCTCATTGGCGGCACTGGCACCTTGGGAGGATGCCGTGCCGAGTGCTGATCCTATCCTGAAATATGGCAACACCAGTCCTTACAAGGTCGACGGCAAGACATATAGCGTGCTTCGTTCCGCAAATGGCTATCTCGAGGAGGGATTTGCCTCTTGGTATGGCATGAAATTCCACGGCAGATCCACATCCAACGGAGAAATCTTTGATGTTTACGGCGCCACGGCCGCGCATCGCTCTCTGCCTATTCCGAGTTATGTCAGAGTGACGAATCTCCTGAATCAGCGCAGCGTCGTGCTGCGCGTCAACGATCGAGGCCCGTTCCGCGCCGATAGGATTATTGACGTTTCCTATCAGGCGGCGGTCGAGTTGGGGTTTGCCGAGCAGGGAACTGCCGCAGTGAGAGTGGAAGCACTGAGCCTTGAGGGTACTGAGGATCGGCGTCAGCGTTCCCACGATCGCTTTCGGTACCTGCAGATCGGAGCATTCGCTTCGTGGGACAAAGCTCTCGGCCTGGCTCGCACTTTCCAGCGGAGCTGGGGGCATTTGAGTTATGTGACGCCCGTAGAGGTACGAGGCGTGCGGTTGCACAGAGTGAGGTTAGGGCCTTTCGCCGGGCAAGATGAGCTCGAGTCGGCGCGCTCCCGGCTTCTCGAGATGGGGTACCCAGAGCCACTGAAGCTCCCCTGATCGTTAGCATGCTGAAATTCAAGATCGGATTGTTACACTTGTGTGAGAAAGCTCTCGCATCCCGCTTTTACCAGAGGAGTGCCCTAGTGCGATCCATTACGCGTTGTTTAGTTGGTAGTGTTCTGACCCTTGGTCTGCAGGTGATCGGAGCGAGCGCGCAAACTTCCTTGGTGCCCGCTCCACCAGTCATTAACGCGGATTCCTACATTCTGGTTGATTTTGATACGGGAAGGGTGCTGGTCGAACACAACGCGGATCTTCAGTTACCCCCCGCCAGTCTGACTAAGCTGATGACTGCCTATATCCTGGCTCAGGAAGTCGAGGTCGGGCGGATGCAGCTCAGTGATCTCGTACCGGTAAGTCGAAATGCGTGGTCGCAAAATCCGGTTTTCAACGGTTCGTCTCTGATGTGGATTGAACCCGGAAAAGACGTCACCGTCGCAGAGCTTGAGCGCGGTATCGTCATTTCTTCAGGTAATGATGCAACGGTTGCGATCGCAGAACACATAGCGGGAAGCGAGGCGGCGTTCGTGGATTTAATGAATCAGTACGCCGAGGAACTCAAACTGACCAGTACGCATTTTGAGAACAGTCATGGACTTCCGCATCCCGACCATCTCTCCACCGCCCGGGATCTGGCCAGTATGGCCGCCGCGGCTATTCGCGATCACCCGCAGCGCTATGCAGTCTATAAAGAGCAAAGCTATACCTATAACAACATTACGCA
>JAYOEE010000002.1:0-18870 GCA_038106565.1 Halieaceae bacterium | reverse complement strand
TGTGGAAATCAACACTCCCCTTATCGCCCCCCTAGCCTCCGGCGATGTGGTGGGGCAAATTGTGCTCAGTCGGGCGGGAGAAAGGGTGGCTGAGATCCCGCTGGAGGTAATGGATCCGGTTGCCTCCGCAGGTTTCTTTGCCCGGCTATGGGACAGCATTGTGTTGTGGTTCCAGCAGGTATTTGGTTGAACTCGCGTGACCGACGAGCCCCCCAAAATCGTCTTTCCTTGCCGGTACCCTGTCAAGGTTCTGGGTAGATCGGGGGAATCCTTTTATTCAGAAGTGCTGGCAATTTTTCAGCGACATGCCAGCGGGTTTAGTGACAGTGATGTGGTGGTCAAGGACTCTCGTAATGGCACCTTTCAGTCCATTACGGTCACGATCACGGCGCAAGGTGAGGACCAGTTGCGTTCGATCCACGAGGATCTTATGGCCACTGGGCTCGTCACAATGGTGATGTAGCCTGATGCAATGTCGTCAGTTGGGCACGGTCGACTACGGGCCTACTCTGGAAGCGATGAAGGCCTTCACCCAGACGCGAGAGGAGGATACAGACGATGAGATCTGGTTACTCCAGCACCCCCCCGTGTATACGCAGGGCCTTTCCGGCAAAGCCGAGCATGTTCTGGATGTAGGCACTATCCCGGTCATTCCCGCGGATCGTGGGGGACAGGTCACCTATCACGGTCCAGGGCAGTGGGTCGCATATGTGCTGTATGACCTGCGGCGGGCCAGCGTTAATGTGCGCGAACTGGTGGCCCTGCTCGAAGGGTCGGTGGTCAACCTATTGTCTGATCTGGGCATCGAGGCATATGGCGACCCGGCAGCCAGAGGGGTGTATGTCGAGGGGCGCAAAATCGCCGCGCTGGGACTTAAGGTCAGTCGAGGCAGGAGTTATCACGGGCTGTCGTTGAATGTCGACATGGATCTTGCGCCGTTTAATGGGATCAATCCCTGCGGCTATGCTGGCCTTGAGGTAACTTCGGTTGCCCGCGAGTTGCCCGCTGGGGCATGCCCCACGCTTGACGCGGTCGGTGACGCATTGCTCGATCATTTGCGTAGGGTACTGCGATAACTCCCCTGACGACTGAAGGATAGGCTGGCATAATCGCGCGTCCTTGTAGGAGTCACCATGTCTGAAATGCAGCGCGACATCGACGCTCGGCGCACCTTCGCCATTATTTCCCATCCGGATGCCGGGAAAACCACCATCACGGAAAAGCTCTTGTTGCTGGGGCAAGCCATTCAGGTGGCGGGCTCGGTCAAAGGCAAGCGGGGGCCGCACGCCACGTCTGATTGGATGGCGCTAGAGCAGGAACGTGGCATCTCTGTGACTTCATCAGTGATGCAGTTTCCCTACCGCGAGCGCTGGGTGAATCTGCTGGACACCCCCGGTCACGAGGATTTTTCGGAGGATACCTATCGGACCTTGACGGCGGTGGATTCCGCGTTGATGGTCATTGACGGGGCTAAGGGGGTAGAGGATCGGACCGTTAAGTTGATGAACGTCTGTCGTTTGCGCGATACCCCGATCATCACTTTCATCAATAAGCTGGACAGAGACATTCGCGATGCGATTGAGTTGGTTGACGAGGTAGAGCAGGTGCTGGGTATCGCGGGAGCACCGATCAACTGGCCAATCGGAATGGGTCGCGAATTTAAGGGTGTTTACAACCTCTACACCGACACAATTCATTGTTTCCAGCCCGTCAGCGACGTATCCGAACCAGACGTTACCGTGCAGGGGCTCGAGTCAGAGGAAGCTCGCGATCTGCTGGGCGAGGACTACGCCGACTTCGTCGATGAAATTGAACTGGTGCGAGGCGCGTCTCACACCTTTGATCTCGATGCTTTTCTCGCCGGCCAACTTACGCCAGTTTTCTTCGGTACAGCGCTGGCCAATTTTGGGGTGCGCGAGATGCTGAATGATTTTGTCGAGTGGGCACCCCCACCTCAGCCCAGAGCATCATCAGATCGACTGGTTGAAGCATCCCACCCGGATTTCACCGGATTCGTTTTCAAGATTCAGGCCAATATGGACCCCAAGCATCGGGATCGGATCGCCTTTATGCGGATCTGCTCGGGTCGATATGAAAAAGGCATGAAGATGCGGCACGTGAGAATCAGTAAGGACGTGCGCATTGCAGATGCCGTGACTTTTCGGGCTGGGGACAGAACACTCGTGGAGTCAGCAGTTGCCGGAGACATTATCGGTTTGCACAACCACGGTACCATCCAAATCGGCGACACCTTTACCACGGGAGAGGCAATTCGATTCACCGGGATTCCCCATTTTGCGCCGGAATTGTTCAGGCGAATCCGGCTAAAGGACCCTATGAAAACCAAGGCATTGCAGAAGGGACTGCAGCAGTTATCCGAGGAAGGGTCCACGCAGGTTTTTTCTCCGCTCTCGAGCAGCGATCTCATCGTCGGAGCAGTCGGGCAGCTTCAGTTCGATGTTGTGGCGTACCGCTTGGCCGACGAATACAAGGTAGAGGCGATATACGAGCCAGTGAATGTCTTCACCGCGCGCTGGGTAGAGTCCGAGGATCCTCGAAAGCTAGCCGAATTTCGTCAGAAGGCGTCCGAACACTTATCGGAAGACGCGGGCGGCTATTTGACCTACCTCGCACCTACCCGAGTCAATCTCGCTTTGATGGAGGAGCGGTGGCCCGATATTCGGTTTCGAGAGACGAGAGAGCACTGAATCCCCTCAGAGCAGCGCTTCAATATCGGGGGCAATCGCCTCTGGCGTCGCAGTTGGCGCGTATCGCTTGACCACTTCGCCCTGTTGGTTGACCAAAAACTTGGTGAAGTTCCATTTAATCCGTTGGCTACCGAGTAGGCCGGGTGCTGCCTGCTTGAGGTGCGCGAACAATGGGTGGCTCGCCGCACCATTGACTTCGATTTTACTGAACAGTGGGAAGCTGGTTTGGTAGTTAAGGTCGCAAAAAGACTGAATGTCGGCGTCCGTCCCCGGTTCTTGAGCGCCAAATTGATTGCAGGGGAAGGCCAGCACAGAAAAGCCGCGCGCGACAAACCTTTTATGCAACGCCTCAAGGCCGGCGTACTGTGGTGTAAAGCCACATTTTGACGCCGTGTTGACGATCAGTAGCACCTGGCCCGCGAAATCACGTAAGTCAAATTCGTCGCCGGTGGCGAGCGTTGCTGAAAAATCCATAACAGTCGTCATGAGGTACTCCCAAGGCAGTAGCCAGGTGGTAGAGAAAAGGAAACAAGGTTTGATCTCGAAGAGACCTTACGCAGAAAGGTAGGTCTCCAGTTCAAAGTCAGTGACGCGGCGCTCGAATTCCAGCAACTCCTGTTGTTTGAGTTCGGCGAAGGCCGACTGAAATGTCGCGCTGAGATACTGACGGATAGTGTCGGAGGTCGAGAATCGTCGGATGGCATCAGCCATACTGCCGGGCAGCGGTGTGTTATCGACATCATCCACCCACGCATTGCCTGCGATGGGCGCAGGCGGTTCTGCGCCGCGATCGATCCCCATCAATATCCCGGCGAGGAGTGCCGCGATCGCCAGATAGGGGTTGCTATCTGCCCCCGCCACGCGATGTTCAATGCGAGTTGCCGCGCTGGGGCTGGCAGGTATTCGCAAGGCGGTCGTTCGGTTGTCATAGCCCCAGTTGGGTTGGGTGGGAGCGTGATTGCCAGGTTGAAATCGGCGGTAGGCGTTGTAACTCGGCGCAAAGATCAATTGCGAATCCGCCATCATCTCGATGCATCCCCCAATGGCTTGACGTAATAGGGGGGATCCTTCCGTTGTTCCATTGTCGAAGACATTGTTGCCCGCAGCGTCGAGTAGACTGCAGTGCATGTGCATGCCATTGCCCGCCTGATTTTCCATGGGCTTAGGCATAAAACTCGCGATGGCATCGAATCTGGCTGCCACCGCACTGATGCCTCTTTGCATGCGAACAACCTGATCGCAATAGCTCAGCGCGTCATCGGAATAGGCCACGTTGATTTCGTATTGCGCAGGCGCAGCCTCTTTTAGCACACCTTCGTAAGGCAATTGTTGAACGGCGAAGGCCTCTCTCAATGCTTCAAGCAGCGCCGCATGCTCATCCAGAGCGCCCAGTCCATAGAGATTTCCGCCGGTCAAATTCTCGTCCGGCAGAATATCTCGCAGGGTTTGATCCTCTGCGGGGCGCCGAAAAAGATTGAACTCGAGCTCGATGGCGACTCTGGGAACATAGCCACGTTCGGTGAATGCATCGACCACTCGAGCCAGTACCTGACGCGGGTCAGAGAGCACGGGCTCCCCCTGATCGGTGAACATGGTGAGCACTACCTGAGCCTGATCGATGCCTCGTGCACTCAGCGACGGTGCCAAAGATCCGGGTACCACGTGGCACCAGCCGTCGATATCGCCATTATCCAAGGCAATGCGCGGTACGTCTCGCCCCCATACATCCTGTGCTACCGCTGACTTGGGCAATTTGATGCCTTCCTCCAACAGCGGGGACAATTTGTCTACAGGTAACCACTTACCGCGAGCAGCGCCATTGCAGTCGGTAATCAGTGCCTCGACCATCTCGATCGTCGGGTAGTCTGCGAGCAATTTCGCGGCATCGGGATGCATGGCAGGACTCTTTTTGAAGGTGCTCAATGTTACCGCCGTCGCAAAATCTGCACCACTGGAACTAGTGCCCATTCCCGTCGTCAGGCGGGTGCGCAAGAGAACAGGTATCCAGTAGCCCTAGGCTGGCATGCCTTGGGGTCCGGCGTGCAAAAGAGAAAACGCGCGGTGGCTATTGGTTGGCGAGCAACGCCCGTATGGCTTCGGTCGCTTTTTCGGGCGCAACCATATCGGTTTCACCGCTTCGGCGCAGTGTGATTTCTAGATGTCCCTCAGCGAGCGAGCGGTCACCAATCGTGACCCGGACCGGTATGCCAAGCAACTCGACCTCTGCAAATTTTACACCGGGTCGTTCAGGTCGATCATCCATCAGCACTGACCACCCGGCTGCTTCACACGCGGCATACAGTGACTCGGTGGCGTCACGAACTGCGTCAGACTTGTCCATTCCCAACGGCACGATTGCCACATCAAAAGGGGCCATCGCTGTGGGCCAGATGATCCCTTTGCTGTCGTGGTTTTGTTCGATGGCCGCGGCGACAATGCGTGTCACGCCAATGCCGTAGCACCCCATAACCATTGGCTGGCTCCGACCTTGCTCGTCTAAAACGGTGGCGGCCATTGCCTCGGAATACTTGGTGCCCAGTTGGAAGATGTGGCCTACCTCGATGCCGCGACGAATCTCCAGCGTGCCGTGACCGCAGGGACTCGGGTCGCCGTTGACGATCTCGCGGATATCGGCCACCTCGCAATCGGGGACGTCTCTCCTCCAAATCGCGCCGCGCAGGTGATAGCCATCTTCATTTGCTCCACAGACGAAGTCGGGCATTGAAGCCGCAGTGCGATCGACCACTACCCTAAGCGGTAGCCCAACCGGGCCCAATGACCCAAAGCCAGCGCCGAGCCGTTGTTTCACTTCGGCCGCTTCGGCAAGCACCAGTGGAGATAGCATCCCCGGTAGCTTTGCCGCTTTGACCGCGTTCAATCGGTGATCGCCTCTGACGACGAGGGCCACCAGATCGCCCTGAGCATCTTTTGCCAAGAGTGTTTTGATCGACCGCTGAGCTGGAATACCCAACTGCTCTGCGAGATCCTCAATCGTTGTCATATCCGGCGTGGCAAACTTCTCAAGCAGCGGCTCCGGATCTCCAGCCTCTTCTTGTGGTCCGGGAATGGCGGGTGCTAATTCGACATTCGCTGCGTAGTCGCTGTCGGTAGAGAAAGCGATTGCGTCCTCACCCGACGTAGCCAGCACATGGAATTCGTGAGAATGATTGCCACCAATCGCCCCGGTGTCTGCTTCTACTGCTCTAAAATCAAGACCCAGACGACGGAATATCGTGGTGTAGGCTTCGTGCATTCGCCAGTAGGTCTGTTCTTGACAGGCTTGGTCTATGTGAAAAGAGTAGGCATCCTTCATGATGAACTCTCTCGACCGCATGACCCCAAATCGCGGCCTGATTTCATCCCTGAATTTGGTTTGGATCTGAAAAAGGTTCAGGGGCAGTTGCTTGTAACTCTTGACTTCACTGCGAGCGATTTGAGTAATCACCTCTTCATGTGTGGGGCCGAGGCAAAATGGCCGCTGATGGCGATCTTCGAGCCTGCAGAGTTCTGGGCCATATAGATCCCAGCGACCGGATTCTTGCCAGAGTTCCCCGGGCTGCACAACGGGCATCGATAACTCCAAAGCACCCGCACGCTCCATTTCCTCTCTGACAATTTGTTCCACCTTGCGCAAGACGCGTAAGCCAAGGGGCATCCAGTTATATATGCCAGCGGCGACCCTGCGAATCAGACCGGCTCGCAACATGAGCTGATGGCTGATGACCTCCGCATCGGAGGGAGTTTCTTTCAGGGTCGAGAGTAAAAACTCACTGGCGCGCATAGCAGACTCCATTCATGTCGGCGCTATTCTAATGTTGCACAGAGCAGTGCGTATAGCGCTGTGAAATCAGTGTCTGCCATACATCGAGATAAAAAGTCTCATCAGCAGAAGAATTTGCCCTATAGAGGGTTGTACCGAATGGGCGTCTGGTGTTGAATCCCGACGACTGTGCGATGTCGCTGGTCTGGATTGAAATCAACCACTCTAGAGGAATCAACTCAATGGCTAAAAAAGCTACCCCCAAGGCTCCGGCAAAGATGAAGGCTGTCAAAGACAAAATGACCAAGTCGCAGATGATTGCGGCGTTGGCAGACGATAGTGGTCTGTCCAAAAAGGAGGTAACTGCAGTACTCGGTTCCTTGGAGCGTCTGATCGAAGCCAGCATTGGCAAGCGCGCTGCCGGTGAATTCACTCTCCCCGGTCTGATGAAAATCACCACGGTCCGCAAGCCAGCCGTTAAGGCACGCAAGGGTATCAATCCGTTTACTGGCGAAGAGACGATGTTCAAGGCTAAGCCAGCCAGCACAGCGGTGAAGGTACGACCGTTGAAGAAAATGAAAGAGTTCGCCAACTGAGCGAATTCTCAAGAGGCCTCCGCAATGGGGGCCTCTTTGCTTCAGCCCGAGTGGCGAGCTAAATCCTCACATGATGCGTATCTTTCACTGTTTCAGCGTTTACGGTACGCTCCGCGCCCTTGTAAAACGATCCGCGAGACCTTATGTGGGTGCCTGAATCAGGACTGGCGCCGAGTGTGAGGAGGATTCACTATGCCAATTTACGAATACTGTTGCCAAGACTGCGGACATCGACTTGAGGCCATACAACGTCTGGCTGATGCGCCTCTGACGGAATGCCCAGCCTGCTCTCAATCGAGCCTGAAAAAACAGGTCAGTGCACCCTCGTTCAGGCTATCCGGGGGGGGCTGGTACGAGACAGATTTTAAAACTGGCGATAAAAAGAACCTTGCGGGTGAGCGTGGAGACAAGCCCTCTGGAGACGCCGCTGGAAAAGACGCGAGCAAAGGCAGCGCCGGCGAGGCTAGCGCAAAATCAACTGATAAACCCGCCAAACCAGCAAAGACCGAGAGTACAACCACGAGTTGAACGTGGCGATAACGGAAATGGAGAGAACTATGCGCACCCACTACTGTGGACTGGTCGATGACAGCCTGATCGACGAGACCGTCACGCTGTGCGGTTGGGTAGATCGTCGCAGGGATCATGGAGGGGTGATTTTTCTCGACATGCGGGATCGAGAGGGAGTGGTTCAGGTTGTTTTCGATCCTGATACCGGAGAGCATTTTGAGCGGGCCGATAGCGTCCGCAGTGAATACGTGCTGTGTATTACCGGGCGAGTCCGCGCCAGAACGCCGGACACCGTGAATCCCAATATGGCGTCGGGGCGCATTGAAGTACTCGGCAAAACACTGCAGATACTCAATGCAGCGCTCACGCCGCCATTCCCTCTGGATGCGCATCATACGGTCGGAGAGGACGTTCGCTTGCGTTATCGCTACATGGACTTGCGTCGACCGGAAATGCAGGAAAACCTGATTGCGCGCGCCAAGATCACCTCCAGTATTCGCAGATATCTTGATGGCGAGGGTTTCCTCGACATCGAAACACCGATTCTCACACGCGCCACGCCGGAGGGCGCCCGAGACTATCTGGTGCCCAGCCGCACGCAACCGGGCGCCTTCTTCGCGCTGCCACAGTCGCCCCAATTGTTTAAACAACTTCTCATGGTGTCGGGCTTTGATCGCTATTATCAAATCGCAAGATGCTTTCGTGATGAGGACTTGCGAGCTGACCGGCAACCAGAATTTACGCAGATCGATATAGAAACTTCTTTTCTCGATGCTGAAGGGGTGATGGCGATCACCGAGTCGATGGTGCGAAGCCTGTTCAGTGAGCAACTCGGTGTTGAGTTGGGTGACTTCCCTCGCATGACCTGGGCAGATGCTATGGAACGTTACGGATCCGACAAGCCGGACCTGCGCATTCCGTGGGAGTTGGTGTCCATCGACGATCTGATGTCGGAGGTTGATTTCAAAGTATTCAGTGGCCCAGCTAATGACCCTGACAGCCGGGTGGCCGCATTGAAGGTTCCGGGCGGTGCGACGCTCTCCCGCAAGGAGATTGATGATTACACCAAATATGTTGGGGTGTATGGCGCAAAAGGGCTGGCCTGGATCAAAGTGAATGAGCGGGCGGCAGGGATAGCGGGTTTGCAGTCACCCATTATCAAGTTCATGCCCGACGAGACGGTGATGGCCATGCTGGATCGATTGGAACTTCAGGATGGCGATATTGTATTTTTTGGCGCTGACAAGCGATCTGTTGTGAACGAATCGCTAGGCGCCTTGCGCCTCAAGGTGGCGGCTGACCTTGACCAGATCCAAACGATGTGGGCGCCGCTGTGGGTGGTCGATTTTCCAATGTTCGAGCGGGATGACAAGGGCGGGCTGACCGCGCTTCATCACCCGTTCACCGCACCTGCTTGCTCCGTTGATGCTCTGCGCGAAAGCCCGGAGACGGCGCTGTCTCAGGCGTATGACATGGTGCTCAATGGCAGCGAAATCGGCGGTGGCTCAGTGCGTATTCATGACCAGGCAATGCAACAGGCAGTGTTTGACTTATTGGGTATCGACGAAGCGGAAGCTGAATCGAAGTTCGGATTTTTATTGGGTGCGTTGCGCCACGGTGCACCACCTCATGCGGGGCTTGCCTTTGGTTTGGATCGATTGGTCATGCTGATGGTGGGCGGGCATTCGATTCGGGATGTGATTGCGTTCCCCAAAACCCAAAGTGCTCAATGTGTGATGACGGAAGCCCCCGGATTGGTTTCCGACCAACAGTTGAGGGAGCTGTCCCTGCGGCCCAAACGTCCCGAATCCAACTCAAAAGGTTGAGGCGAAGGTATGGCGGGTCACAGCAAGTGGGCGAATATCAAACATCGCAAGGCTGCCCAGGACGCGAAGCGCGGCAAGTTATTTACTAAATTGATCAGAGAGCTCGTCGTTGCTGCGAAGGCGGGCGGACCGGTCGTGGAGGACAACCCCCGTCTGAGGGCGGCGGTAGACAAGGCCTTGGGTGCCAACATGAAGCGCGACACGATCGATAATGCGATTGCGCGCGGTGCGGGCACCGGTGAAGCCGATAACATGGAAGAGCTGACCTACGAGGGCTACGCGCCGGGAGGGGTCGCCGTGTTGGTTGAGGTCATGACCGATAACCGCAATCGCACGGTGGCAGAAGTTCGACATGCTTTCACCAAGCGCGGCGGCAATCTCGGCACCGATGGTTCAGTGGCTTATCTTTTTTCACGAACGGGGTTAATTCAGTTTGCGCCGGGGGCTGACGAGGACAAGGTTATGGAAGCCGCCTTGGACGCGGGTGCAGAAGACGTCGTGACAGCAGAAGACGGCAGCATTGATGTGCTGACGCACTGGGAGCATGTCGGTGAAGTGCGCGACGCATTGGTCAGCGCTGGATTGGAGCCGGCTCAAACAGAGGTCACCATGCTGCCAAGCACCGAGGTCACTGTCGATGCTGATACAGCCGCCAGCGTGGTAGGGCTGATTGACATGCTGGAAGATTTGGACGATGTCCAAAACGTCTACTCAAACGCCGATATTTCCGAGGAGATCCTCTCGGCACTATAAATGACCTTTTCCCTGCAATCGGTCACACTAGCCCCGGGCTTTGGCTGGTTCTCAGCATGACAGTGATCCTTGGAATTGACCCCGGTTCACGAAAAACGGGGTTTGGTGTGATCCGCTTGGAAAATAACCGACCTCTTTATGTGTCCAGCGGTATTATTCGATTGCCGGTAAAAAATACCCTGAGTGCTCGTCTGAAAGTCCTTTTTGAATCGCTCTCTGAAATCATCGATACCTACCAGCCCACCGAGGCTTCGATCGAGCGCGTGTTTGTCGCGAAAAGCGCCGATTCTGCTCTGAAGCTGGGCCATGCGCGCGGTGCTGCGATGGTTGCCTGTGTCATACAAAACGTCGCGGTGCATGAATATGCGGCGCGGCAAATCAAGCAGTCAGTTGTCGGTACCGGCGCGGCGAACAAAAAACAGGTTCAGCACATGGTCACGACGCTACTCAAATTGTCTGCAGAGCCGCCAGAGGATGCTGCCGATGGGTTGGCCGCGGCGTTGTGTCACTGCCACGCATCGGGCCTGGCTGCGACGCTCGCCTCGAGTGGATTCAGAGCTGGCCGTTTAAGGTAAAGTGGCGCCATGATCGGACAAATACGCGGCAGATTATTGGCCAGACAGGTGCCAGAAATCCTCGTTGAGGTCGGCGGTATTGGCTATGAAATTCAAGTGCCAATGACAACGGCGTATCGGCTACCTGAATTGGGTGAGGACGTCACGCTGCTGACGCACTTTGTGGTGAGGGAAGACGCTCAGCAACTGTATGGCTTCGCAGAGGCTGCTGACCGACGCCTCTTTCGCGAGCTGATCAAGGTGAGCGGAGTGGGCCCCCGCTTGGCGTTGACGCTACTTTCGGGAATGGACGCAGCCGATTTTGCGCGTTGCCTTCAACGGGATGACATCACTTCACTGGTGGCATTACCGGGTGTAGGACGAAAAACGGCGGAGCGCCTGCTGGTAGAGATGAGAGATAAATCGGGGGATTGGCTTGATGAGCTGTCGCCTGACGGCGCCGTGCCGGCAGATCCCCGCGGCGCAAAGGCGGCTGACGCTGATCAGCGTGCGGAGGCTGAGCAGGCACTGGTGTCGCTGGGCTACAAGCTGACAGAGGCCAGTCGGCTGATAGCCAGTATTGATGCTCCCGAGGCGTCAACCAGCGAAGAGTTGATTCGTCTTGCCTTGCGATATGCGGGGGGAGGCAAGGGATGAGCGTTCTTCAGGGGGACTGCGCGTGGTAATCGAAACAGATCGATTAGTGGCAGCGGCGCCTTCGGATAGCCGGGAAGACCCGACAGATCGCGCGATCCGGCCTCGGCGGCTCGATGAGTACATTGGTCAACAGGCAGTTCGCGAGCAGATGGAAATCTTTCTATCGGCCGCGCGCGCGCGCGGCGAACCCCTGGATCACACCCTCATCTTCGGGCCACCGGGGCTGGGCAAGACCACCCTCGCCAGCATTATTGCTGAGGAAATGGGGGTTCAGCTCAAAACCACCAGCGGCCCCGTGCTTGAGAAGGCCGGCGACATTGCAGCCCTGATGACTAACCTCGAACCCGGAGACGTGCTGTTCATCGATGAGATTCATCGCTTGAGCCCGTTTGTCGAGGAAATTTTGTATCCGGCGATGGAAGATTACCAGCTCGACATCATGATCGGAGAGGGACCTGCAGCGAGATCGATAAAGTTGGATTTACCGCCCTTTACGCTGGTGGGGGCAACAACCCGGGCGGGATTGTTGACCTCGCCATTGCGCGACCGTTTTGGCATCGTGCAGCGCCTTGAGTTTTATACACCTGATGAACTGTCCGAGATTGTCAGGCGCTCTGCCCGCATATTGGAAATCCCGGCGGATGACGACGGCGCGGCCGCTATCGCAAGGCGATCTCGCGGTACGCCCCGGATCGCCAACCGCCTACTGAGACGCGCTCGGGATTACGCGGAGGTAAAAGCCGAAGGTCGTGTGAACGGGAGTGTTGCGGAGGCGGCACTGGACATGCTGAGCGTCGATAATCAAGGTTTCGATCATCTGGACAGACGACTGATGCTGATGATGATTGAAAAGTTTGATGGCGGGCCGGTCGGCGTGGATAGTTTGGCTGCGGCTTTGTCAGAGGAGCGGGGCACTATCGAGGATGTTTTGGAGCCCTTTCTGATCCAGCAGGGCTTTATCTTGAGAACTCCCCGTGGTCGTGTTGCGACGCGCCATGCATACGCGCACTTCGGCATTCCTTTTCAGGGGTCGGGGGCAGAGACGCTCAGCCTGGATTTGGATGAATCGCTGTGACGGCGGAATTTTCTCTTCCAATTCGGGTCTACATTGAAGATACCGATGCGGGCGGCATTGTCTATTACGTCAATTATCTGAAATATCTGGAGCGGGCCCGGACAGAGTTTATGCGTGCTCAGGGCGTAGAACGGGCCGCCCTGTCGGACCAGGGCTGGATGTTTGTGGTGTCTAATCTGTCCCTTCAGTATAGACAGCCCGCTCGACTGGATGATCATGTCGAGGCGACCGTGAAGACAGCACAGGTGGGAGGCGCGACAATTGATTTCATCCAGACGGTGCGTCGCGACGAGATGACGCTCGTGGAGGGTAGAGTGCAAATTGCCTGTGTGGATCGATGCTCCGGTCGCCCGCGCCGACTCGAGCCTTCGATTAGGGCTAGATTGACAGCACTGTTGCAACAGGGAGAGACCGTATGACCAATGAACTGGGCTTGATGGAGCTTATCGTTGGCGCCAGTGGCTTGGTGCAGGCGGTGATGCTGATTTTGCTCTTGGCATCGGTGTCGTCCTGGTTTGTGATTATTCAGCGAGTCATGTTGATGCGGCGCACGGACGACGAGTTACTGTCTTTCGAGGAGCGCTTTTGGTCTGGTATCGATCTCGCTCAGTTGTATCGCGAGGGTAATCAGGCTGTTGCCGATGGGCAGCTTCCGACCGGTGTGGAGAGTTTGTTTCGGGCGGGTTTCAAGGAATTTTCCCGGCTGTCTCAGCAGGCGGATATCGATGCCGACGCGATCCTTGAGGGTTCGCGTCGGGCCATGCGCGTCGCATTGATGCGCGAAACGGACCGCATTGAGCAACACTTGCCGTTTTTGGCGTCCGTCGGCTCCACCAGCCCCTACATCGGTTTGTTGGGCACCGTTTGGGGGATCATGCACTCGTTTCGCGGCCTGGCCAATGCGACGCAAGCGACTTTGGCCACGGTGGCCCCGGGAATCTCGGAGGCGCTCATCGCAACGGCGATGGGCCTTTTTGCGGCCATACCTGCCGTGCTGGCATACAACAGACTGGCGGCGAGAAGCGACGCGCTACTCAATCGCTATGAAGCGTTTGTCGACGAGTTCTCTGGAATATTGCAGCGTCAGACTTATGCGCTGAAGGCGCATCAGGCAAAGAGATCGTCCTGATGCGCCGCCGGCGAATGCTCGCAGAGATTAACGTCGTGCCTTACATCGATGTGATGCTTGTATTGCTGGTGATCTTTATGGTGACGGCGCCCATGTTGATGCAAGGCGTCGAGGTAGACCTGCCGGATGCCAATGCAGCCCCGGTCAAAGATCAGGATGCCGAGCCGGTGATTGTCTCCATTAACGACAGGGGTCAGTTATTTCTCAATTTGGGAGCGAGTGAGAAGCAAGCGCTTGAGCTTGCGACCGTCCGCCAGCGCATTGCCGCTATCCTCAGAAGAACGCCGGAAAAGCCAGTCCTGATATGGGGCGACAAGCGTGTTCCCTATGGTGACGTTGTGCGCGTCATGACAGCGCTTCAGGAGGCGGGAGCGCCTTCAGTCGGGTTGGTGACCGAGAGTCCGGTGGGTGAGGGATGAGTGCTGATCGCATTCTTTTTACGGGCGTGCCTACCCTGCTGACAATCGCTCTCCACGCGGGAGTCGCCCTCGTATTGCTCCTGCGTTGGTCCGGGCCCGCAGAGGTGGTTGCAGCGGTTCCCACGCTGCAGCCGGTGCAGGCGACATTGGTACAGGCAGAGTCGCTAAAGCCGAAACCGACGCCTAAAAAATCTCAAGCCGCGCCAAAACCCAAACCCAAACCCAAACCCAAACCCAAACCTAAAACCGATCCAGAGCCTGTGGTGCAACCCCAGCCAAACCCGGTACCGGAGCAGCTCCCGCCGCCCAAAGCGGAGAACAACCCGTTGGATGCCCAACAGCTTGCGATGCTGACTCGTCAAGAGCTTGACTCGCTGGTGGATGGAGCCCCTGGGGAGGAAGCTGCGCAGTCTGCGAGCATGAGAGATATCGTGGCTGCGGGCATTCAGGCAGCGGTAGTCAACCGCTGGACCCGTCCGCCCAGCGCGCGTAATGGCATGGTGGCGGTCTTGTCGATACAGCTGGTGCCTACTGGAGAGGTTGTGGGTGTGGGTGTGCTTGAGTCGAGCGGGAATAGCGCGTTTGACCGCAGCGCGATGACCGCGGTAGAGCGTGTGGCGCGTTTTCCGGAGGTGGCAAAGCTGGATAATCGCCTTTTTGAGTCGAGCTTCCGACGTTTTCAGTTGGTGTTCAAACCAGAGGACCTGAGGTACTAATGATGCGAGTCAGAGGATTACTGGCCTGTGTTCTGATACTGCTCTGCACTGAGATTCGGGCAGAGCTGCAGATCGAAATTAATCAAGGTGTCGAGAATCCCACTCCTGTCGCGATCGTGCCATTTGCTTGGCAGGGGGTGGGTGCACCTCCAGAGGATGTTGCCCAGATTATCGACTCCGACTTGGCGCGGAGTGGACAGTTTGCACCCGTCAGCCGGCGAGATATGCTCAGCTACCCCAGCCGCGAATCCGAGATGTATTTTAGGGATTGGCGCGCGATCTCTGCCGAGTATGTGCTGATCGGTCGCGTCAATGTGGGTTCGCAGGTTCGCATCGATTTTCAGCTGTTCGATACTAATCGTCAGGTGGCTGTGGAAGCGGGCACAATCACCGGCCCCGTGAGTGAATTGCGGATGTTGGCCCATCGAGTCTCCGACGCGGTTTATGAGACCCTTACTGGCATCACCGGTGCTTTTGCGACGAGACTTTTATATGTATCAGTGACGCGCAACCCCAATGGCAAAGACTTTTATCGCCTCACGCTGGCAGACTCGGACGGGCGCCGACCGATCGTCCTGCTGGAGGGAAGAGATCCAATCCTCTCGCCAGCGTGGTCGCCAGATGGTCAGGAAGTCGCCTATGTCTCCTTCGAGACGTCGCGACCAGCGATTTACCGACAGAACCTCCGTACAGGCGAGCGTGAGCAGTTGACTAATTTCAAAGGACTCAACAACTCACCCGCATGGTCGCCGGACGGCAATAGCATGGCGCTTGTGCTCTCCAAGGATGGCAATCCCGACATCTATCTTCTCAATCTCAAAAGCCGCGCCCTGACACGCCTGACGCGACATTTTGCGATCGATACAGAGCCCACGTGGATGCCCGATGGCAAGTCGTTGCTGTTCACGTCTGACCGCGGCGGTCGGCCTCAGATCTATCGCTACGATTTGCGGACTAAAAAGATCAACCGAGTCACTTTTGAGGGGCCTTACAACGCCAGGGCGCGGGTTGCTCAGGATGGACGCAATGTGGCGCTCGTCCATCAACGGGAGGGCCGTTATCACATTGCAGTATTCGATCTCGTCACGGACCGGCTGACGGTGTTGACTGAAACCAGTCTCGACGAGAGTCCGAGCATTGCGCCAAATGGATCTATCGTTCTTTACGCGACAAAACGCGGCGAGGACAGCATTTTAGGCGCCGTAGCCGTCGATGGCGGGGTGAGATTCAGCCTGCCGGCCCGCGAGGGAAGCGTGCAGGAACCCGCGTGGTCTCCTTTTGTGACACCTTAGCGATAGCGGCAATATTTTTGCTCCCGACAGCGGAAAAAACGAGAGTTATGCGATACATTATGCGCATCAAGGGTTCCAGTCACTGGGGAAGGGTAAGCACCATGAAAAACGTAACGTTCTACGCGAAGTGCACCGGTTTGGTGTTGGCTACAGTATTGCTGGCCGCCTGTTCGGGTAACGACACAAAAGATCAGGAGGCCGCCGCAGAGGCCGCCGCTGCCGAACAAGCCGCGCAGGAAGCAGCGGCGCAGGAGGCTGAAAAGCGGGCGCGGGTTGAAGCGCAGCAGGCACTCGAATCAGCGGCCACAGATATGGGCACGGTGTTCTACTTTGATTTCGACAGCTCCTCGTTGACGGAAGAGGCGCGCACCCAGGTCGATGCGCACATCGCGGCACTGCTCGGTAACAATGCGAGCGTCCGTCTGGAGGGCCATACTGACGAACGAGGCACCCGGGAGTACAACCTGGCATTGGGCGAGAGACGCGCGAATGCCGTGAGGGATTATATGGTGGCCAATGGCGTCCCCAGCTACCGCATTGAGACCATCAGCTACGGTGAAGAGAATCCAGTTGCTTACGGTTCCGGGGAGTCTAACTGGCAGCAGAATCGCCGCGTCGAGTTGAAATGACCCGGTTTTTCACCCAGATACAGCTTCGCATCAAGCCGGCGCTCCTAGCCGGCTTTTTATTTGTGGTTGTGGTGCCCGGGGCGCCGGCACAGGACTACATCGACGTTGAGGCTGAGCGACGAGCGGCTGCCAATCAGGAAGCATCGCAGGCTGTTTCCGAGCAAAGCCCGTCAAAGGAGGCCTACACGGGTATTCGGCCCTACTCGGGCTCCACAATTGTTGCCCCAAACCCTACGGAGTCCGCTCAAGCGCCCATCACCGGTACGGATCAGGGTAGCCTGATGCTGCGCGTGCAGCAGCTGGAAGCCGATGTGAGGCGACTCAATGGCCTGCTAGAGGAGGCCAACCAAGCACTCAGTCGACTCGAATCACAAAGCCTGGAGCGTTACGTCGAGCTCGATAGACGCCTCAGCGCCGGGGCACAGCCTGACGGCACAGAAACCGCGCCGGAGGAACCCGTCGCCACGACGGAAGGTGAGACTGCGCGGGGCCCCACTAGACAGGTGAGCGCTCAGGCTGGCGAGGAGGCGGCCTACCAGGCGGCATACGCTCTGGTGCGTGAACGAGAATTTGATGCCGCGGTGGCGGCGTTTATGACATTTCTGAGTGATTTTCCGTTCGGGCGCTACGCACCCAACGCGCATTATTGGCTGGGAGAACTCTATCTGGTTTTGGATCCGCCCGATCCAGAGCTTGCGAGACAAAACTTCAAACTGTTGCTTGATCAATACCCCGAAGACCCCAAAGTGCCCGATGCGCTCTATAAATTGGGGAGGGTACAGTTTATCAAGGGCAATCGGCAGCGGGCTCAGGAGTACCTTGATGAGGTTATTCGGGAATATCCCTCTCATGCAGCAGCGCAACTGGCGCGGCAGTTCCTGTTGGAAAACTTCTGAGAGCTAAAGACTTCATCTGGCATGGAACTGCGTATCACCGAGATCTTTCACTCGCTCCAGGGTGAAGCACGCTCAGTTGGCCTCCCTACCGTATTTGTAAGATTGACCGGGTGCCCACTGCGCTGCCAGTACTGCGATACCGCCTATGCGTTTTCTGGCGGAGAGCTTATGTCTCTCGCGCGCATCATTGAACGGGTAAACGAATTTGGTTGCACTCGAGTCTGCGTGACGGGTGGGGAGCCCTTGGCACAACCCGAGTGTCTGGCGTTACTGGATCGTTTATGTGAGCAAGGGTTTGAGGTGTCTCTGGAGACCAGTGGCGCGATGAGTATTGCTGGCGTGAATGAACGCGTGAGTCGTGTTGTTGACATCAAAACACCGGATTCTGGCGAGGTCCATCGCAATGACTGGTCCAATATCGCCCGTTTAACGCCGCACGACCAAATTAAGTTTGTGGTCTGCAGCCGCGTGGATTACGACTGGGCTAGGATGAAAATGGATGAACACCAGTTAGCACAGCGTGTATCGGATGTGCTGTTTTCTCCGAGTTATGAACAGGTAGAGCCGCTTACACTAGCGAATTGGATCCTCGAAGATCGCTTGCCTGCGCGGCTTCAGATTCAGTTGCACAAGCTCTTGTGGCACGATGCGCCCGGCCACTGATACAAGCGTCGGCGAACGTGGATAGTGAAGATAGAGGTATAGCCAGCGTGGACAAAGCGATTGTTCTCACCTCCGGGGGGTTGGATTCTGCGACGGTACTTGCTATTGCCCAAGCCGATGGCAAGCGCTGCTACAGCCTCAGCATCGATTACGGGCAGCGCCATCGATCGGAGTTGCTTGCTGCAGAGCGCGTTGCCGGACAATACGAGAACGTAGTGCATCGCACCGTTTCGTTGGACCTCTCCCTGTTTAGCGGCTCGGCCCTGACTGACGACTCAGTGGCAGTGCCTACCGCACCAACCGAGGGTATCCCCGTAACGTATGTGCCTGCGCGAAATACGATTTTTCTCTCGTTGGCCCTCGGTTGGGCAGAAGTGGTCGGCGCGCAGGAGATCTACATTGGCGCAAACGCGGTTGATTATTCGGGTTATCCCGACTGCAGACCCGAATACATGGCCGCCTTTGATGCGCTTTCTGGATTGGCCACCAAGGCGGGTACAGAGGGTGAACCCATTCGCGTTAGGGCACCCATCATCGATATGACAAAGGCGGATATTATTCGATTGGGGACGTCGCTCGGCGTGGACTACGCGCTGACGGTCTCATGCTACCAAGCGGATTCTGAGGGCCTCGCTTGTGGCGTCTGTGACAGTTGCCGATTGCGCCGCGAGGGCTTTCTGGCGGCGG
>JAYOEE010000029.1:15687-29759 GCA_038106565.1 Halieaceae bacterium | reverse complement strand
AGGGTGCGCTGTCGATCCAGTTGATCGCAGGCGACGCGAGCCCCCGGCAGTACTTCCGGATTCGACCCACTTCCGGCCACTGGCCTGACATTGCTACCGCATTATTGAGCGACCTGGCGGGGGGTGGCAGCGTTATCGGTGTGACTGCACCCGCGACAGAAAATAACGAGGCTTTTCTGCACATTCAGTCCGTGTTGCAACGAGCGGGACTCCGGGTCCCTAGGCAGTTCGCCACGGTTCTCGATCATGGATGGATGCTGATGGAAGATTTCGGTGACGATCTCTTGTTACCAAATCTGTCAGACCGGACTGCAGATAGCCACTATGCTCGCGCTATCGATGCGATCGCCCGCATCTCAACGATTCCGCCGGAACAGGACATGCCGCGGTTCGATAGGGCCCGGATCACAGAGGAGCTGTCAGTCTTTCCAGCGTGGTTTTTACAGCAATTGCTGGGTTTTGCTCAATCTGACCTTCCACCGCAGCTGTTTGCCGATCTCAGCGCGCTTCTGGTTGAAGTTTTCACGAGTCAGCAACAATGTTTTGTGCATCGGGACTTTCACAGTCGCAATCTTATGTGTTTACCCGGTGGTGAGCTGGGTGTGATCGATTTTCAGGATGCGGTGATCGGGCCGGTTACCTATGACCCCGTTTCCTTACTCAAAGATTGTTATGTGAGGTGGCCGCGCTCGGATCAATTGCGGTGGCTTGAGATGTTTCGGTGTCGAGAAGTTGAACTGGGATTGCCGATGGCGGAGCCTGATCGATTCGTACGCGACTTCGACCTCGTGGGTCTGCAAAGACATTTGAGAGTACTGGGAGTTTTCGCAAGGTTGCACCTGCGTGATGGCAAATCAGGCTATCTGGATGACCTGCCGCTGGTGCTTCACTACACCCGCGAGGCGCTGACGCTTTATCGAGCAGAGCCTGCCATTGGCGCGTTCGCCAGTTGGTTTGAGTCGGATGTGATGCCCCGGGTAGCCGCGCAAAGGTGGTATTCGAGCGCAGCATCGGCCAGCGAGATTGACCCATGAAGGCGATGATTCTCGCAGCAGGGGAGGGGCGGCGCATGAGGCCGTTAACCGAGCACACCCCCAAGCCGCTTCTGAAGATTGCCGGGAAGCCGCTGTTGGAGCACCACATTCTTCGTCTGAAATCGGCTGGTTTTAACGAGGTCGTCATCAACACGGCTTACCTGGGGCAACAGATCGCGGATTTTTGTGGGGATGGCAGCCAATGGGGCATTCGCCTGCAAATCTCTGCCGAGGGCGCGCCATTGGAGACGGCGGGCGGCATCATCGAGGCATTGAACTGGCTCTCGCCCGATCCGTTTTTGGTCGTGAACGGCGACGTCTTTACCGACTTTCCTTTTGAAAACCTTCGGCAATTACGCCCTGCTTCAGGTCACGGGCATCTGGTGCTGGTCAGTAACCCTGAACATCATCCCGGGGGTGATTTTCAATTGACCGAGGGTAAGGTGTGCCAGATATCCGAGTCAGCGCCTGATGGGGTTGGCGATTCGCTCACATTCAGCGGCATTGCGGTTTACGATCCGCACTTTTTTTCGGGGTATGCCCGCGGTAAACGACCGTTAAAGCCTTTGCTCGACGATGCCATCGAAAGAGAGAGACTTTCTGGGGAGCATTTCACTGGGATGTGGAGCGATGTGGGCACACCGGAAAGATTCACGGCATTGCAGCAATCAGTCGCATAGACACTCGTCAGCAAGTACCATAGCGCCGTACCCAAGTGAGAGCTGCATCCATGCAACCATTTGTGATTGCGCCATCCATACTGTCTGCCGACTTTGCCCGATTGGGTGAAGAGGTCGAGCGCGTCATTGAGGCAGGTGCGGACTGGGTTCACTTCGATGTGATGGATAACCATTACGTACCCAACCTCACAGTGGGCCCCATGGTGTGTAAGGCGTTGCGCAATCACGGCATCAGCGCGCCGATTGATGTTCACCTGATGGTCGAGCCTGTCGACAGCCTCATTGGCATGTTTGCCGAGGCGGGTGCCAGCGTGATCAGTTTTCATCCCGATGCCTCCACCCATGTAGATCGCTCGCTGCAACTCATACGCGATGCAGGCTGTCAGGCCGGATTGGTGTTCAATCCCGCGGCGGGACTGGAGCCGCTGAAGTATGTGATGGATAAGGTGGATCTGATTTTGCTGATGTCCGTCAATCCCGGTTTCGGGGGCCAACAGTTCATCCCCGCCACGCTCCCCAAGCTTCGAGAAGCGCGATCTCTAATTGAGGCATCGGGGCGCGCAATCCGTCTCGAGATCGACGGCGGCGTGACCCCTGAGAATATCGCCGAGATCGCCGCGGCTGGCGCAGATACCTTTGTCGCGGGCTCCGCGATTTTCAACCAACCCTCCTATCAAGCGGTGATCGATAAGATGCGTGACGCGCTAGGGACCGTTGCAGCGCAGTGAATCCCGCCATCAGCGCCGATCAGTTTGCCGCACTGGTAGAGACGGGTGTTAACCGCATCCCCGTGAGCCGCACTTTACTGGCCGATACCGAAACGCCGCTCTCTACCTATAACAAACTCGCAAGGGGGCCTCGTTCCTTTCTTTTTGAGTCCGTTCAGGGGGGCGAGCGCTGGGGACGCTACTCTATTATTGGTCTCACAGCTCACACATGGCTGTCTGTCTCGGGCCATACACTCCGGGTCTATCGCGATGAACAGGTGGTTGAAGAGCGAGCGGTTGATGATCCGCTGGCAGAGATTGAGGCCATCAGGGCGCGCTATCACAGCGCCGAGGTGCCGGAGTTGCCCGTGTTCCACGGCGGCTGGGTGGGCTATTTTGGCTACGACACGGTAAGGTTTGTAGAGCCCCGGCTGGCCGATACCTGCCCGCCCGACGAAACCGACACACCCGATATCGTTTTGCTTCTCGCGGAGGAGGTCATCATCTTTGATAACCTTGCCGGCGCGCAAACGTTGGTCATCAACGCTAATACTGCGATTGCGGATGCCTACCCTCGCGCATTGGCGCGACTTGACGAGCTTGAGGCGCAACTAGCCTCTCCCGGACCGCCGCTGGAATCCGTCTCCCTATCGCCCTGCGATACGTCAGCGGTTGAAGCGATCGCGCAGCACGCTACTGATCAGGCCACTTTTGAAGGGTGGGTTGAACGCATCAAGGAATACATTCTCGCTGGCGATGTGATGCAAGTGGTGCCGTCGCAGCGTATGACACTGCCCTTTAAGTCTGCGCCCCTCACCTTGTATCGTGCGCTCAGGCATCTCAACCCATCTCCTTATCTGTACTTTATTGATTTGGGTGACACCCAGATCGTTGGGTCCTCGCCGGAGATTCTGGTGCGACTGGAGGCGGGGGAGGTGACGGTCCGGCCGATTGCGGGGACGCGAAAACGCGGTCGGGATGCGGAGGAGGACGCCGCGTTGGAGCAGGATCTGTTGAGCGATCAAAAAGAGATTGCTGAGCATCTCATGCTAATCGATCTCGGCAGGAACGATGTGGGTCAAATCGCTGAGGCGGGTTCGGTCGATCTGACCGAAAAGATGGTGGTAGAGCGTTACTCCCATGTCATGCACATTGTCTCGAATGTCTCGGCAAGGGCGAGAGCCGGCACTGGCCCGATCGATGCGCTACGGGCCACGTTGCCTGCGGGCACGCTGAGCGGTGCACCCAAGTTGCGTGCCATGGAGATCATTGATGAGTTGGAGCCGGTCAAGCGCGGCATTTACGGTGGTGCGATCGGCTACATATCGTGGGCAGGCGAGATGGATACGGCAATTGCGATTCGCACGGCTGTTATTCAGGACGGAGAGCTAAGGGTTCAGGCGGGTGCTGGAATCGTGGCGGATTCGGTGCCTCAAGCCGAGTGGGAGGAGACGATGAACAAAGCGCGGGGAATGCTAAGAGCGGTCGCGATGTGTTGCGCGCCTGTGTGACCTTTCTTTCACTGCCTGTCAGCAGTAACGAGGGATATCGGAGCGGACTTACCGTTCTTCTATGCGTACGATCTCAAACTTTTGAGAGCTAGTCTGCCAACGGAGCGTGATAGTGTAGAGTTTGCCGTCCACGACGGCCTCTTCGATGGTCAGCGCGTCTCCTGCTCTATATATTCTCGACCATCCCAGCTCTACACTGTCGTTTCTGCCAATGTAAGGCTTCTCGAAACGGGTGACTTCGAAGTCCGCCGTGCGCTGGATGACGGATCCGAAACTATCCGTCACCCTAATGCGGAGTCGATGTTCCCCTTGCGGTAACGCGTTGTAATTGACTGTTGTGGCGTAGCCTGAATTTTCGGAGTCGGGAATATCAGAGTAGCGATGCCCCACGTCATTCCTTTTGCCGCCATAGGGGATATCGTAGAGATACTCTCCATCGAGGAATACTTCGATGCGCTCTATCGGGTTACTCGAGACAGCCCAGCCGCGAATGGTGCCGATGCCGGAATGCACGCCGCGGTTAACGGGTTCCTCAATCGTTACTCGCAGGTCTGTTTGGCCATCAAACTCGACAACATAGCTCAGCGCGGTGTCGGTATCTAAATCGTTCCACTGCCCCGCTGCACCCAGGTCGTAAAATGGCTCGGGCCAGTCATTCAGGCCCATGGCCAAGCCGTCCTCGCTACCCGTCGCGCTGTCGGGTTGAACCCCCCAATTATTGTAGCGACCCGAAATCGGCGAACCGTTGAAATCACCTGACCAGAATGGGTCGCCATTGTTGGACCACACCCATTCTCCTTCGCGTTCGGCGTCACTCCCGCCGAGCCAGATAAAGGGGGCATCGGACCCGTCTTCTGCCAGTGTTCGCGCAAGCTGGCTTTTAGTGAGATGCGACGAGACCGCTTCAAACACAGCTTGATTCTCGCGATCGGAGTCGATTCGCGCTAGATAACCGGTATGGCCAGCCACATTCATTTTTGACGCGGCGGCGGAGGCCGCATTCCAGGAGGCTGGCCGGGTGATAATTTTGTAGGTGTGCCCCTCAAACACGAAGATTTGATCCGCATGGGCAACCACGGACCCAAGGGCCATGGCAAGCATCCAAATTGTGAGCAACGCTCTCTTCATGCGGTTAATCCACCTGCTACGTTGTTGATGCTATCACCGCCCGGCCCACTGAGTCAGTGCCGTAAAACACAACCCGTTAGCCAATAATGTTGTCGCGGCAATCAAGCGGCAATATAAATGACGAGGATACCCGCGCCCGTATTCCCGCCAACCGAGCTCGTTAGTGAGGATCATTTTTGTGAAAATGTCTCTAATTCAATCGCTTAGGAGTCAATTCAGCCTCAAAACAACCCAAAACTGCGGCGCAGCGTTAACATTTTTTCAGGCGAAATCTGGGTATTTCTGACCAAGAGGGCGGCTCTGGTACTGTTGCGAAAGAGCGTTTGCCGCCAATATTTGCGAAAAACCCCGACTTTAAGCGCATGATCGTGCATTTTTTGCGAATTTAACGTATCTTTCGCCCCGCATCTGGGTCTGAGCGCGTTAGTGAGCTCGTTTAGTAGGTTCGGCCGAGGCTGATTCCCGGTAACGACCCCCGCGATCAACCGATTAGCGGCGCTTTGAAAAGGTATTTTGCTCGCTACGAGCAACGGACTGTCGCAGGGTGTGGAGGCCAACAGCGCTGTAGCTGTCGCTCAGAGATGGCGGAATAAGGAGTCGTCAGGCGCGGATTTTATGATTTTAATGATCGACAACTACGACTCCTTTACCTGGAATGTGGTTCAGTATTTCTGGGAGCTCGGGGCAGAGGTGGAGGTGCGACGCAACGACGCCATCACGCTTGAAGATATTGAGTCGATGGCGCCTGCGGGCATCTGTATCTCTCCGGGACCCTGTTCGCCGACCGAAGCCGGTATATCCATGTCGGTGATCGAGCATTTTGCGGGGCGATTGCCGCTATTTGGAATTTGTCTGGGTCAGCAGAGCATCGGTGCTGTCTTTGGTGGGCGTATCATTCGAGCCACTCAGGTCATGCACGGCAAGACCAGTCCCATTCATCATATCGGTGAGGGGGTCTTTGCAGACCTCCCCAGCCCCTTCACTGCGACGCGCTACCACAGTCTGGTGGTAGACCCGGACACCCTGCCGGACTGTCTCGAAGTCACTGCGTGGACCGAGGATGAGTCGGGCGCGCAGGAAGCGATCATGGGGCTTCGCCATCGCGAAATGGATATCGAAGGGGTACAGTTCCACCCCGAATCCATTTTGTCGGAGCACGGGCATACCCTGCTGGGGCACTTTTTAGCACGCTGCCACGCGAGAGATAACGGTTAGGAACATGGCAATACAACAGGCACTCAGTCAGCTTGCGGCGGGTCAGTCGCTATCCCGTGCGTCCATGCGCGACGTGATGATGCAAGTCATGACCGGCGGCGCGACCGAGGCACAGATTGGTGCCTTACTGATGTCGCTCAGAATGAAGGGTGAGACCATTGACGAGATCACGGGTGCCGCCGAAGTCATGCGCGAGCTGGTGCTGCCCGTCGGCTATGAAGGCGAGCACGTGATCGATCTGGTGGGAACCGGTGGGGACGGCGCAAACCTCTTTAATGTATCGACTGCTGCCACCTTTGTGGCGGCAGCAGCAGGTGCGACGGTGGCGAAGCACGGTAACCGTTCGGTCTCCAGTAGCAGCGGCTCCTCCGATGTGCTTGAGACCTTGGGTGTCAGTCTGGATCTGACGCCTTCGCAGATCAGCGAGTGTCTGGAATCAGTCGGGCTGGGGTTTATGTTTGCGCCCATGCACCACAGCGCGATGAAGTATGCGATCGGCCCGCGTCGCGAGCTCGCCATGCGCACGCTGTTCAACATTCTGGGTCCACTGACCAATCCGGCGGCGGTGAAACGCCAAGTGCTCGGTGTGTATGACCCTGCGCTCTGTGAGCCCCTCGCCAATACGCTCGCCCAGCTCGGCAGTGTTCACGCGCTGGTGTTGCACAGTGAGGATGGCCTCGACGAAATTTCCATTGCCGCGCCCACAAGAGGCTTTGAGTTAAAAGCGGGTGAGATCACGCCAATCGACATCCATCCCGAGGCATTGGGTCATGGGCATGATTCGCTGGACGAGCTGAAAGTGGATACCGCCGAAGCGTCTGCGGCCCTCATACGCGAAGCATTAACGGGTGGCGAAAGTAGGTCGGCCAACAAAGCGCGGTCCATCATCGCGCTCAATGCAGGGGCCGGGGTGTATGTGGCCGGGCTGGCTGCGGATCTCAAATCCGGCGTGGAAAAGGCCGAGGCCATGATGGCCTCGGGACAGGCAGCGGAAAAACTGAACACGTTTGTCGCATTCACGCAGGCGTTGGCGGGTCGGGCAGAGGGCAATGCTTCATGACTGCCAAGCTTGCCGCGCCTACCGTACTCAAACGGATTTTCGACCGGAAGGAGGAGGAAGTCGCCGAGCGCCGTCGTATCCGATCATTATCTGACGTGCAGTCCGCCGCTGCAGAGGCGCTGCCCTCGCGCGGATTCAGGCAGGCCTTGGCGGCGAGGGTTGCCTCGGGCAATGCCGCAGTGATCGCCGAGGTAAAAAAGGCCAGCCCGAGTAAAGGCATTATCCGAGAGCAGTTCGACCCTGCAGAGATCGCCACGCAATACGAAGCGGGCGGTGCGACCTGCCTGTCGGTGCTCACTGATATCGATTTTTTTCAGGGGGCAGATGAATACTTGCAGCGTGCCCGCGCCGCCTGTGCATTGCCAGTGCTGCGCAAGGATTTCACGCTGGACCCTTACCAGATTTATGAGGCCAGAGCGCTGGGCGCCGATGCCATCCTCCTGATCGTTGCGTGCCTGGATAGACCGCACCTCGGTGAGCTGTATCAGTGTGCACGAGAGGCGGGCCTCGATGCGCTGGTAGAGGTTCATGACGCGGATGAGCTGGAAGAGGCGCTGACATTGGACGTGGATTTAATCGGGATCAACAACCGAAACCTGCACACCTTCGAGACCTCCCTGGAGACGACCTATCATTTGCTCGATCAAATCCCCGAGGGTGTGCAGGTGGTGACAGAGAGTGGCTTGAGTTCCGCTACTGAGATTGCCGAGATGCGGAACAACGGTGTGCACACCTTCCTCATCGGTGAGACATTCATGCGAGCAGAGGACCCGGGCGCGGCGTTACAGCGCCTGTTTGTCTAGCGAACTGCTGGTATAGCGGGCGTGACAAAGTAGAGAGGTAGACAGTGAGCGAAAATACGATGCAGGGCACCGTAAAATGGTTGGATGGTGCCATGTTTGTTGGCGAGTCGGGTTCTGGACACGCGGTCGTAATGGATGGTCCGGAGGATTTGGGAGGCCGGAACCAGTCGCTACGCCCCATGGAGATGTTGTTGCTGGGAACCGGTGGATGCGCGTTGTACGACGTGGTCAGCATGCTCAAAAAGTCCCGCCAGGACGTCACAGATTGTCGGGTGGAGCTACACGCCGAGCGGGCAGACGCCGTGCCCGCCGTCTTCACGGAAATGAGGCTGCACTTTGTGGTGAGTGGCGCCGGCTTGCGCGAGCCGCAAGTCAAGCGCGCCGTAGAGTTGTCGGCCGAGAAATACTGCTCCGCCTCAATCATGTTTGCTCAGGCAGGCGTGGCGGTGTCACACAGTTACGCCATTGAGGACGCAGGCTCCACCGAGCCCTAGCCGTAGTGCCGAGCGCTCAATCCGGTAACGAGGGTTAAATCCAGTAGCGGGGATTAAATCCAGTAGGTAGTGCGGGTCATCACCTGGCTGGCGACCGTCATGACGTCTTTGACTGGTCTGGGGAATTCTTCGCCGCCGTGATGCAATGCCTCTTCACCATGACGTTCTTCATCGGACAGCATCTGTTGCAGTATCAGCTGTGACTTTCGATCTTCGCCAGGCAGGGCCTTCAGGTGCGCGCGCAGGTGGCTGGCAACGCGCTCTTCGGTAGCGTGCACAAAGCCGAGGCTCACTTTGTCACCCGCCATCGCTGTCACCGCTCCCAGCGCAAAAGAGGCGGCGTAAAAAAGTGGGTTCAGTCGGCTGGGCGTCGCGTCGAGTTCGTGAAGCCGCGTTTCGCACCAGGCAAGGTGGTCCGCCTCTTCCTGTGCGGCTTGCAACAACTGCTTGCGCGTGGTGTCGGTTCGCGCCATGAGCGCTTGGCCCTGATACAGCGCCTGTGCGCATACCTCTCCGGTGTGGTTAACCCGCATCAACCCCGCCGCGTGGGCTCGCTCCTGATGACTCAGAGCGGGCTCGTCGTGACCGGTAGCTGGCGAGCGACGTGCCTCACCGCGAGGGCTATCCAGCGTTCGAGTTGCCAGCTGACGCAGCCCCTGGTCGACACGGTGTAATAACCGATCGATACCGGACATAGCGCGTTGCGGAGATGGGGAGTCTTGAAAGCTCATGGGACAAGCTTAACGGTCTATGGCCCGCCAACCAATATCTCGACGGTAGATCATGTCGTCCCAGTGAATCTGTTCCACGCCGCGATAGGCCGCGTGGATGGCGTCCTGAATCGATGCTCCCAATGCACTTACACAGAGCACCCGGCCCCCCGAAGTCACCACGTCTGCCCCAGCAGTATCGGTGCCGGCATGAAAGACCTTGGTGGTTTCGGGCCACTCGCTGTCCAACCCTCGGATGACTTTGCCTTTTTCATACGACCCGGGGTATCCACCCGCGGCGAGCACCACGCCCACCGCAGGGCGCGGATCCCAATCGGCAGATTGTTCGTTTAGCGTGCCCGCGAGTGCCGCCTGGCACAGCGCCGCAAGGTCGCTGCGGAGTCGATGCATAATCGGTTGCGTTTCTGGGTCACCAAAGCGGCAGTTGTACTCGATGACCGATGGATTGCCCTGATCGTCAATCATTAAGCCCGCGTAAAGAAATCCCGTGTAGGGATGCCCTTCTGCAGCCATACCACGCACGGTCGGAAGGATGACGCGGCGCATCACTTTTTCGTGCACGGCATCAGTCACAACCGGAGCGGGGGAGTAGGCGCCCATACCTCCCGTATTGGGACCTGTATCGCCATCACCAATGCGCTTGTGGTCCTGAGAGGTCGCCATGGGCAGCACGTTCTCACCGTCGACCATCACGATAAAGCTGGCTTCTTCTCCTTCAAGGAAGCCTTCTATCACAACGCGCGCGCCGGCATCGCCAAATTTGTTGTCCGCGAGCATGTCCTGAATCGCGGCCTCGGCTTCAGTGAGCGTCATGGCAACGATGACGCCCTTGCCCGCCGCGAGGCCATCCGCTTTCACAACGATCGGAGCGCCCTGTTCGCGCACGTAAGCCAGCGCGGGTTCGATATCGGTAAAAACGGCATACGAGGCGGTAGGGATGTTGTGCCGCGCCAGAAAGTCCTTGGTAAACGATTTACTGCCCTCAAGCTGCGCGGCGCCCGCGCTGGGGCCAAAGCAGGGCAGGCCCAATGACTTGAAGTGGTCAACGATGCCAGCCACCAAGGGGGCTTCCGGTCCGATGACGGTGAGCGCGCAGTCCTCCTGCAGTGCAAATTGCGCCAGGCCCTCCATATCCATCGGGTCGAGGTCCACATTGCTCAGTTTCGGTTCGCTGGCCGTGCCCGCATTGCCCGGCGCAACAAAGACCTGCTCAACATAGTCGGGCGCCGAGAGCTTCCAGGCCAGCGCATGCTCGCGGCCTCCTGAACCTACCACCAGAATCTTCATTTGCTACTGCCTCAATGCCGGAAGTGGCGCATACCGGTGAACACCATCGCCATACCGGCCTCGTTCGCTGCGTTGATGACTTCTTCATCGCGCATCGAGCCACCGGGCTGAATGACGGCGGCAATGCCTCGCTCCGCCGCGTTATCGATGCCATCCCTAAACGGAAAAAAAGCGTCGGAGGCCATGACAGCGCCGCGCACTTCAAGCCCTGCGTGTTCTGCCTTGATCGCAGCGATTCGCGCAGAGTTGACGCGCGACATTTGTCCCGCTCCTACACCAATCGTGCGTTGCTTGGCGGCGTAAACAATGGCGTTGCTCTTCACAAACTTTGCGACCCGCCAGGCAAATAGCAGATCTCCCCATTCTTCCTCGGTCGGCTGACGTTCGCTGACCACCGTTAATTCATCGCGGGCGACCATGCCATCATCGCGATCCTGAATCAGCAGCCCACCGTTAACGCGCTTGAAGTCACGGGCGGTGGTCGGCGGACCCCATTGCCCTGTGCGGAGCAAGCGGACGTTTTCCTTCGCCGCCACTGCCGCAACCGCCTCTTGAGACACCTCCGGAGCAATAATGACTTCGACGAACTGCCGCTCAACAATCGCTGCGGCTGTTGCCCCATCTAGCTCGCGATTGAAGGCGATGATGCCGCCGAAAGCTGACTCCGTGTCAGTGTGAAAGGCCAGGTCATAGGCGGTTAAAAGATCTTCAGCGACCGCCACGCCGCAGGGATTGGCGTGTTTGACGATCACACAGGCGGGGTCTTCGAAGGTCTTCACGCACTCCAGCGCGGCATCGGTGTCGGCGACGTTGTTGTAAGACAGTGCTTTGCCCTGAAGCTGCTCGGCAGCGCTGATGCCGACCTCACGCTGTGTGGCCTCCCGGTAGAACGCTGCGCGCTGATGCGGATTTTCTCCGTAACGCATTTCCTGAACTTTATGGAGTTGTAAGTTGAACGTGCGCGGATACGACTCGGAGCCACCCTCGGTCAGACAGCCAAAATGGTTGGCAATCATCCCGTCGTATGCGGCGGTATGTTCGTAGGCGCGAATGGCCAAATCGAATCGGGTCTGCAGTGTTGTGTGGCCGTCGTGCTGGTCGAGTTCTTCGATCAGTCTTGGGTAGTCAGCGGCCGACACAACGATGGTGACGTCCTTGTGATTTTTGGCTGCCGCCCGAACCATGGTCGGGCCCCCGATATCGATGTTTTCTACTGCATCCTCGAGCGAGCAGTCGGGGCGCGCTACGGTAGCTTCAAAGGGGTAGAGATTCACCACCACCAGATCGATGGGCGGAATCTCGTGTTTGGCCATGACGTCATCATCGGTACCGCGACGGCCCAGGATGCCGCCATGAATTTTTGGGTGCAGTGTTTTGACCCGGCCGTCCATCATTTCAGGGAAGCCGGTGTGATCAGAAACTTCCACGACGGTGAGCCCGGCCTCGCGCAAGAGTTTGCAGGTACCACCTGTAGAGAGCAGTTCCACGCCACGCGCTGAGAGCGCTTGGGCAAATTCCGTGATACCTGTCTTATCCGAGACACTGATAAGGGCTCGCCCGATGGGGGCTAATCCGGCTTCGCTCATGCTTTATCGTTTCCTTTTTTCAGCTGCCTTGCTGGCCGTCGCGCCGGCGCCACGACGGCTGCGTTTGCGCTTGGGTGGTTCAGGTTCATTCAACAAGCCATGCTGACGCAGTTTCTTGCGCAACGTGCCTCGATTCAATCCGAGCATGGCCGCAGCATGGCTCTGGTTTTGTTTGGTGTATTCCAGCACGGCCTTCAGAACCGGTTGCTCCACCTGATGCAGGACCATGTTGTAAAGGTCGCTACAGGGTTCCCCGTCCAGGGTATCGAGGAAGTGAGCGATGGCCTGAGCGGCACTGTCGCGAAGCGGCGGTGGTCCGGATTTTTTACTCGAGCGGGATTTGGCTGGTGCGGCCTTTTTGGGAGGATTCATGCGGCCAGCCGATCCCTTTCTTGGGGCAACATCTGTTCGAACTGCTGAAGCTGGTCGAGTTGTTGCTGAGCGTCATCAATCGTGTTGAATGTCCGGCGCCACTCTCGCGCAGAAGCGGTATCCAGCGCTCCCTGTGATACCAAGGCGTCCAGAAACCAGGCCTGATGCTTTCGTGCAATTCTGGGCCCGAGATATTCCCCGTAAAATGCGTGCAGACGGGCGACGTGTCGCGCATGAATGAAGGCTTGTTGCGCTATGGAGGGAGCGCTTGCCTCTCTCGCATCGCCCGCGAGCGCTGAGGCAATCGCCCCGGGTAGCCAGATGCGACCCTGGGATGCGCGGCCAATCATGATTCCTGCTGCCCCCGTTTGCGTGAGCACCGCGCGCGCCTTACCTGCGCTATCAATATCGCCATTTGCAACGACGGGAATGGACACCGCATCGACAATCTCGGCAATGGTGTCGTACTCCGCCGCGCCTTTAAATCGATCGGCCCGCGTGCGGCCGTGAACCGTGAGCAACTGGATGCCCGTATCTTGCGCGATGCGAGCAATACGACAGCCATTACGCTGTTCGCGATCTGTTCCGGTTCGAATTTTGAGGGTAACGGGAATGTCGACCGCTGCCACAACAGCCGAGAGGATCCGACCGACCAGTGGCTCGTCGGCGAGCAAGGCAGAGCCCGCAGCCTTGTTGCACACTTTCTTTGCCGGGCAACCCATATTGATGTCGATGATCTCAGCGCCCTGCTCGGCATTGAACCGGGCTGCGGTCGCGAGTTGTTCGGGGTCCCACCCCACGATCTGCACGGAGCGAACACCTGCGCGCTCGTTGTGCTGCCGGCGAAGCCGCGTTTTGCGGGTATGGGCAAGACTGGCGTCCGCCGTTTGCATTTCTCCCACGGCTAACCCTGCTCCAAGCTCTACAGCAAGCTCGCGCATAGGGAGGTCGGTGACCCCGGCCATCGGCGCAAGGAAAACAGAATTGCAGAGCTTTAGGCTGCCAATATGCATCAGGGAGCGGGACTCGACTGCGGGGCGCACAGTGTAATGGAGCGGAGAAAAATCGGGAAGTCGCGCTGGCTATTTTTTGATCAGTCATCACTCTCGTCAACACGTCGACGTGGGGCATAGCGTCATGTCTGCGAAGGGGGCCTCGGCGAGTTGGCTTGCTTGAGAGTAGCGCTGCGGGGTGTTGAATGGCTCGCTATTGGGTTGATGCATGGTTTGGGGCGCGACACGCTATGGGCTCAGATTCGCCTCAAAGCCCTTGATCCGGGCGGCGTTCGCCAAGCGTGTGATGGGCCACAAGGAATAGATACCGGCTGTCCAAGACGCCTACCGAAAAGATCACATTGCGGTAAAGAGGCAGGGCGCCCGCCTTAAAAAGGTGTAAATTTTGCGGCGATAATGTGGCTAACTTCTTTAAAAAACGTGGAAATCACCAAAAAAGTGGACTCTTGAT
>JAYOEE010000029.1:11030-15587 GCA_038106565.1 Halieaceae bacterium | reverse complement strand
ATGTGGCTAACTTCTTTAAAAAACGTGGAAATCACCAAAAAAGTGGACTCTTGATCAATTCTGGGACACACTCGCGCCCCTGTTTGGCACTTTGGCGGATTGGCCCATGGCGGCGATTCTGGTTCTTCACGGCCCTAATTTAAATTTGCTCGGTACCCGCGAGCCCGAAATTTATGGCTCTGAGACGCTCGAGGAAATTAATCAACGGCTTCAGGCTGAGGCGGAGCGCGCGGGCGCGACGCTGACCTGCTTTCAGAGCAATGGTGAGCAGGAGCTCATCGATATGATCCATCAGGCGCGGGCCGAGGGCACTCAGTTCATTATCGTCAATCCGGCAGCCCTGACGCATACCAGCGTGGCACTGCGTGATGCGCTGACCGGGGTCGATATCCCGTGTATAGAAGTGCACATCAGCAATGTGTATGCCCGCGAACCTTTTCGACACCACAGTTATATCTCCGATATCGCCGAAGCCGTGATCTCGGGCCTGGGCAGTTTTGGCTACGACTGTGCTCTGGCTGCCGTGCTGCAGTCGCTCGATACCCATTCCACGAAACATTAAAGGAACAGACATGGACATTCGCAAAGTCAAAAAGCTCATCGAACTCCTGGAGGAGTCAAATATTGGTGAGATCGAGATCAAAGAAGGCGAGGAATCTGTTCGCATTAGCCGTAATGGATCCGCGCCCGCCCCGGTAAGCTATGCCGCGCCGGTGCCGGCTGCGCCAGTAGCCCCTCCGGCACCAGCGACCGCGCCGCAGGGTGACACGCAGGTTGTGGAGAGTTCCGCACCGGCGCCCTCGACCGATAATGCGGTGCTGTCTCCCATGGTGGGGACGTTTTATCGATCACCGAGCCCTGATGCGAGCGCGTTTGTCGAGGTGGGCCAGACCGTTCGAGTAGGCGATGTGCTGTGTATTGTCGAAGCGATGAAGATGATGAACCAGATCGAGGCAGATCGTGCTGGTACCGTGACCGCAATTCATGTCGAAAATGGCGCGGCGGTCGAATTTGACCAGCCGCTGATTTCTATCTCCTGAAGTGTGGGTGAGTTAACCAAAAAGGACGTTTCCCATGCTTGAGAAAGTGTTGATCGCCAATCGCGGCGAAATAGCTCTCCGCGTATTGCGAGCCTGTAAAGAGTTGGGTATTAAAACCGTGGCCGTGCATTCCACGGCTGATCGTGAGCTGAAACATGTGCGCCTCGCTGACGAGTCAGTGTGCATCGGCCCACCACCCTCGGCTCAGAGTTATCTGGCTGTGCCGGCCATTATCAGTGCTGCGGAATTGACGAACGCCGACGGCATTCATCCAGGTTACGGATTCCTCTCAGAAAACGCGGATTTTGCCGAACAGGTAGAAAATAGCGGGTTTAAGTTTATCGGCCCAACGGCAGAAACGATTCGCTTGATGGGCGATAAGGTTTCTGCGAAACAGCAGATGAGACGCACCGGTGTGCCAACCGTACCGGGCTCCGATGGCGCCTTGCCCGACGATCCTGATGAAATACTCCGTATCGCGCGGGAAATCGGATTCCCGGTGATTGTTAAAGCGGCGGCAGGCGGCGGAGGCCGCGGTATGCGGGTGGTACATAACGAAGAGGTGCTGCTGTCCTCCATTCAGGTCACCCAATCCGAGGCGCAGGCTGCCTTTGGCTCGCCAGTCGTTTACATGGAGAAGTTTCTGCAGCGCCCACGTCACGTGGAAATACAGGTGCTGGCGGACGGTCAGGGCAACGCCATCCACCTCGGCGACCGCGATTGTTCGTTACAACGTCGACACCAGAAAGTGATCGAAGAAGCCCCGGCGCCGGGAATCGATGACGCATTGCGCAACGAGATTGGCGAGTCCTGTGTGCGCGCATGTCTCGACATGGGATATCGCGGTGCGGGTACGTTCGAATTCCTTTATGAGGACAATGCGTTTTACTTCATCGAGATGAATACCCGGGTACAGGTCGAGCATCCTGTGACCGAGATGATCAGTGGCGTCGATATCGTGCGCGAGCAATTACTCATTGCCGGAGGAGAGCCCCTCTCGATCAAGCAGGAGGACGTGGTGTTGACGGGGCATTCCATTGAGTGTCGGATCAACGCCGAGGACCCGCGCACTTTTATGCCGTCGCCCGGTACCATCAAGACCTTTCACGCACCCGGTGGACATGGTGTACGCGTTGATTCGCATGTATACAGCGGTTACACCGTGCCGCCTCACTACGACAGCCTGATCGGCAAACTGATCACCTTTGCGGACACGCGAGAGGCGGCATTGGCCAAGATGCGTCAGGCGTTGGATGAGTTGGTGGTCGATGGGATCCGCACCAACGCCGCCTTGCACCGCGAACTGGTCACCGATACCTCGTTTATGGCTGGAGGGGTGAGCATTCATTACCTGGAGAGCAAGCTGGAACACGAGCATTGAGTTCACCCGCCACGTGGCAGGAATTGCAGTTCAGGACTCGCAAGGAGCAAGTCGACGCGCTCGAAACATGGCTCTTTGAGCACGGTGCGCTATCCGTCACGCTCGAAGATCAGGCAGATCAGCCGCTTTTGGAGCCCGGCCCGGGCGAGACCCCCTTGTGGGATCGGGTCTGCGTAACGGCGTTGTTCCCGGGCGAGCAGGCATTGCAACCTCTGCTGGCCTTGGTACCCGATGAGTGGATAGACGCCAAGCCCGATTCCCCGAGGATTGTCGAGGACCGGGAGTGGACGAGGGTCTGGGAGGATCAATTTCATCCCATGCGCATGGGTGAGCGTCTGTGGATCTGTCCCAGTTGGACCGCCCCCCCCGAGCCTGACGCCATCAATATTCTGCTTGATCCGGGGCTGGCATTTGGTACCGGCACCCACCCCACCACTGCCATGTGTCTTCGCGCGCTGGATGAAGGCTTGAGGGCAGGCGCTCGGGTTGTGGATTATGGCTGTGGCTCCGGCATCCTCGGTATTGCTGCCGCCCGCTTGGGCGCAGGCGCGGTGCTGGGGGTTGATAATGACCCTCAGGCGATCACGGCCAGTGCCGACAACGCTGAGCGTAATGCGGTTGCGCTGGATCAATTTTCCGTGGTGATGCCGGGCAGTGCCGAGATCGGAGACTGGGCGGGTTCAGCGGACTGGGTCGTGGCAAATATTTTGGCAGGCCCCCTCATTGAGTTAGCTCCCGCGCTTATCGGTCTGCTGGCGCCCGGTGGGCAGTTGCTGTTGGCGGGCCTATTGGAGGGCCAGGTCAACGAGGTGATCAGCGCCTACGCCCCGAACGTGCCATTGCGTATTGCGGCTCAGCAAGAGGAGTGGGTATTGCTGCAGGGCCGGGTTACCTGACGCACGCTTGACCCTGACCCTGAGCGCACATGTCGCGCTGTGCCGGGCTGTCATTGACGCAGGCCGACGAGTGCTGGGCCGATGTGTGCTTTGCAAACCGCCCGGTGTTATCCCTGAGCGAGCAATTCTCTTAAATCAATCAGCGCTGCGTTGGCTCTGGATATATAGCTGGCCATGACCAGTGAATGATTAGCCCACAACCCGAAGCCTGATCCGTTGAGAATCATCGGGCTCCAAACAGGTGCCTGAGCCGCTTCGAGTTCCCGGATGATTTGCCGCAAACTTACGGTGGCGTTCTTTTTGGCCAGCACGTCGGCAAAGTCGATCTCTGCCGCCTTCAGGAACTGCGTCAAAGCCCAGGCCGCACCTCTACTTTCATAAAACACATCGTCGATTTCGCGCCAGGGCGTGCGCACGAGCATCTCATCCGGTGCGTTGGTGGACTGCGCCGCAGCGCTATCGCCGGCTAGGTCGGTGTTGAGTCGTCTCTGGCCTACGCTGGCAGACAGGCGCTGCGACAGGCTGCCGAGGCGCTTTTCAATCATGCCCAGCCAGTGGCTGAGGTTATCGGCACGCGCGTAAAACTGCGCGTTGGTATCGCCAGCGGTCGCCAGTCTGGCGCGGTAGGCTTCGAGAAAACGGCGTGCGTCGCGGTATTCGCTCTCGGAAGCAGGCAGGATCCAACTGTCCGATTGAAAGTTAATGCGTGGCTCTGCAAGCGTTAGGTCAACGTCCTCCTTTGACTGGGATTGCGAGCGACTCAGCACTTCCCGGAGGGCTCTGGCGAGATCCCGACATTGCACCAGCACGCCGTATTCCCAGTTGGGCATATTGTCCAGCCAGACACCGGGCGGAAAGAGATCGTTGTGCAAATAGCCACCGGGCTTCTCGAGTAAAATGCGGATCACTTCCTGAAGCGTTGAGACGGTGGTGTTGCCGGTCACCACGCCCTGTTCGGTGGCAGCCGCATAGGCTGCAGAGATCTCTCGGACTTCAAAGGAGTCGGGCGTACTGCTCCAATACATGCCCAGTCCGCCGGCGACCAGCAGATACGCACCGACTATCACAGCAATGCTTTTCGCGAGTTTGAGGGGGTCGGAACCCGTCGGGTCGGGGGTGAATCGCTCTCGCCATCGCGCGAGTATCCCCTTTGCTGTCTCTTGCGGTACGTCCGCTTCGCCTGAGTCCGGGCTTGTCATCAGTGGTGGTGTCCAGCGTGGTCAGATGGCATATCAGATGA
>JAYOEE010000029.1:0-10930 GCA_038106565.1 Halieaceae bacterium | reverse complement strand
TCGGTGCAGGTATCCGGATGCGGTGCTGCGATCGCGCAGAGTGGCACCATGCTCCCTTCCGCCGGTGGATCCTGAATGTCCAGTAGCATGATGTGGCGCCCGCCCGGCGTAAAAATCAGGGCCTCGCCTGACGATAACGTCACCGAATCGATCTGAACCATGCGGCGCTGATCACCTTCAGCCACCACATCGTGCATTTGTGCTTCTGCCCCCAGTGGGCTGGTAATCCCGGTGACCGTAACGGAAGCCGCGGAATGATTGACCAGTTTGCCGTAGGCGGCCGCCACAGCGGCTCCCGGGGGAACGCTGCGGATCCAGGCTGCTTCCCAGTGCAGGCTGTCCGCCCCTAGGGTTAGGGGGGCAACGCCGGATATCGAGGCGGCAAACAGCGAGATCAGGAGAGTGCGTTTCATTGTGTATCGTTAGCCCCGGTGTTAAGCCGATTTCGTCTTCATCATCACGCCGCAGCGGTAATGCGCGGTTCGCGCACCCGCTCAAGCACCAGCCGACATGGTAACGCCTTTATTAGACGAGCAGACCCCGTCATCGAGTCCATGGTTTCAGGGGATTGCGTTATCGAGTGCTTCCAACAAAATATTGCGTGTGAGGAGCTGCGGCAAAATAACTGGCTCAGATTCCGGAGCAGCCCCGTACATGACATAGAGCGGAATGCCATTGCGGCCGTGCCCGCGAACGAATTCTCCAATCACTGGGTCGTAGTTAGTCCAATCCGCAACCATATAGGTTACGCCTGCCTCGGCGAAAGCGCGGGTCATGTCGGGGGTGAACAGAACTGCCTGCTCATTGGCGAGACAGGTGATGCACCAGTCAGCGGTCACGTCCACAAAGACGGGTTTACCCTCGGCGCGCATCGCGGCCAAGTTAGCTGGCGACCAGGCGACTGTCCCCTCACGGCCTGTCGCGCCATCGGATTCAACCGTTTCGCCGCGAACGGTGCCCAACAGGACTGCGCAGAGGAGACAAACCCAGCCTACCAGTCGCGCAACCTGTCCCCCGCGAAGCAGGATCAGTCCCAGCGCCAGTACTACCAGGCCCGCTGCCGCTGCGGCCATGGTATCGACACCGGTTTGCTTTCCGGCCACCCATATGAGCCAAACGGATGTGAGATAGAGGGGGAAGGCCATCAGGTGTTTCAGCGTCTCCATCCATGCCCCCGGCTTGGGCAGCCAGCGCCGCGCTGCCGCACTTGAGCTGATCGCCACCATGGGGGTAGCCATTCCCACGCCCAGAGCGGCGAAGATCGCCAAGGCCTTCAACGCGGGTTGCGTTAGCGCAAAGCCCAGCGCACTGCCCATAAAGGGAGCGGTGCAGGGGCTGGCTACGATCACGGCGAGCACGCCAGTAAAAAAACTCCCCCGGGTGCCCGGTGCGGTCGCCAGATTGGATCCAATATTCATCCACTGACCGCCAAACAGCACCAACCCCGAGAGTGAGAACCCCATGACAGCAAACAAATAGGCGAGTCCGATAACAAAACCGGTGGATTGCAATTGGAAGCCCCAGCCAACCCATCGCCCGGCGCTTTGCAGGCTGATGAGCACGCTGGCAATTAACAGAAAAGAACACACGACGCCCGCTAGATAGGCCATACCGTGACGCCGGTGTTGGACCGGGTCGCCCGTTGCGAAGCTCAGTACCTTGAGCGACAAAATGGGAAAGACGCAGGGCATCGCGTTAAGGATGAGTCCGCCCAGAAACGCGAGTCCCAAGGCCAATAGGAAAGTCATATCGGAGGTGGCGGGCACTATCTTGGGCGGCGTGTTGTCCTGAGCGGTAGGAGGAGAAGCGGAAATCGACACGTTGCCCGCTGCTGCATCGATGCGCAGATACTCTGTCTCGGGTGGGTAGCACAGGCCGGCATCGGCACAGCCCTGATAGGTGACAGCGAGGTTCAGGTTGGGTCGGCCGTTGGGCAGCGACACCGAGAGGTCCGCTTCGCTGTAATAGACACTGACGTCCCCAAAGAATTCATCGGTCTTGGACAGGGCAGGGGGGAAGTCAATGTTCAGCGCTCCGGCTGCACCGCTCTCTAGGTCTCTCACCTTGAACGCATGCTGGTAGAGATAATAGCCCTCTGCTATTTGCCAGTAGAGACGCAACCCGCCATCAGAGTTCAGGGCGCCGTCAAGTCGATAGGCCTCTTTAACGGGTAGGAATTCGCTCTGCTGCTGGAGTGCTTCGGCGAGGCTGTTCTGCGCAATGGCAGTGGGACTGAGGCTCGCGAGCATTGACGCGAGGAGAAATGTGATGGTCGCAGGGACGGCCTTTGGGCACAGCCGGGCGAGGGCTTGATAACAGCGACCCATCGCAGCGGATATCCCGCGGTTGATCATCATTCAGTCCCGTTGATAGCGGAGCCGCGTGCCATAGTCGAGTGACAGACGAATCTCGTCAGGGCTGAGCTCGGAGGGAAAGTAGACGCCGGATACTTTCGCGTCCATCAGGCTCGCCCCCTCCAGATTGGTTTCTCTGAAGTCGATTCCGCTGAGATCGCAGTTGCGAAAATAGGCGTTGGAAAAATCGAGGCCGCGGGCATTCATTTTGCGCAGATCTCTGCCGCGATAATCACCGCCGGTCAACTCGCTGGTGTCCAGTGAATCGCGGCTCGAATTAAACTGATCAACATCCTCCTGACGCAACATTTGATAGAGCGGATCAGGCTTGATCACCGGTTTGATTTCTTTATCGCTCATGGGGCTCCGTCTACCTCAGGTTTGTCGAAATGGGCTCAGTCACCGAAAAACTGGTGGCGAAGTGCGAGACAGGCGTCCTGATCCAGTCTCGGACCAAAGTATTTTACTACTTCCCCGGCGGCGAGGGTGGCAAATTCCGTTGCCCGCAGGTCAGTTTCGCCGCGAGACAGCGCATAGAGGAATGCGCCGGCAAACATGTCGCCCGCTCCGTTGGTATTTACGGCCGTCACAGGGCAGGCCGCGACTCGATGTAATGCGGAGCCATCCCAGGTGATCGCGCCCTTGCTACCCAGAGTAATCACAAACCGCCTCGCGACTTGCTTGATGGATTCCACCGCGCCCTCGAGTGAATCGCATTGACCCCACTCCAGTGCTTCGACCTCATTGCAGAAGACCAGCTCAACGCCGCCTTCCACCATGGCGGCCATGTTGTCGCGAAAAAACTTCACCATGCCCGGGTCTGAGAAACTGACGGCGGTGCGCACGTTGTGCTGTTCCGCTAAAGCCTTGGTTTTCAGGGCCGCGGCGTGGCCGGTGGGCGAGGTCACCAGATAGCCCTCCAGATAGACCCACTCGGAATCGCGGATCGCGTCTTCGTTCACCTCGTCAGTCGATATCGTTTCTGAAATCCCAAGGTGCGTGTTCAGCGAACGCTCTGCATCAGGAGTGATTAATACAACACACTTGCCGGTAACGCCTTCCTGTCTCTGATCATTGAGGCCATGGGCAACCCCAGATGCTTCGAGGTCAGCCAAATAGATATTGCCATCTGTGTCGTTGGCTACTTTGCAGCTCATATAGGTGGGAGCGCCCATCAAGGCCGTCGCAATCATGCTGTTTCCGGCACTGCCGCCGGAAGCATGGCGGGCGCGAATCATGTGATCGGATAGATGTCCCAGTATCTCGGCCTGGCGCGCCTCATCGACCAGAGTCATCATGCCCTTCTCGACATTGATTGCTGCCAACACCTCATCGGTGACTTGTATCTCGGTATCGACCAGCGCTGCGCCAATGGCATAAGCCGCATAGGGTTTCACAAATAGGTTCCTGCCTCTTTTATGAGAGCGCCATCATAACCGAACCCCAATGTGAGCGCCCCGGTCAGCGATGATTTCGACATGTCCCTCGCTTGAAACCGCTATGATGAGCGTCTGCACGGAGCGGTGACGGTATACCTATCTGCTGTTTGAGCCCGTGACGGTAATTAAACCAAGGAAGTCGATGAGAGATTTAACCCGGCAACTTGAAGCGCGCTTGCCGCGCCATGTCAAAACGGGAGCGGAAGCCAAGCCGCGTGCCGGCCGCGCGGCGGTTGCCATTATGTTGCGCGAAGGCGAGCAGGCGACCGAGATGCTCATGATCCGGCGGGCAACCCGCGAAGGCGATCCATGGTCCGGGCATATGGGGTTTCCGGGTGGGCGGCGTGACCCAGATGATGCGTGTAATTTTTCCTGTGCGCTCCGGGAAACTTCGGAAGAACTGGGTGTGGATTTGGCTCGGTTTGGCGAAACACTGGGCGAGCTGTCTGACGTGAATACCGGATGGCGTAAAGATCGGCCCGAGATGTTGGTCACCCCGTATGTGTTTCGCGTTGCGACGCTGCCTGCATTGACACCCAATCACGAGGTCGACGATGTGGTGTGGGTGCCACTCCATTTTCTGATGGACCCAGCCAATCGGGAACCTTTGGCGTGGGAGTGGAAAGGCCAGAATATGGAAACGGATTCGTACCTTTACCAAAGCTATCGCATTTGGGGCCTGTCACTGATGATGATCGACGAGATGCTCTCGCTGCTGACGCACTAGTCATCCCGGCACATCGTGTTATACCTGCGCCAGTGCAGAGGCTGTCCTGCCTATGGTTCTGTTTCAGTAGACTCGTCTTCCAGCCAATCCTCCTGGCCCCTGAGAAAGCTGCGCGTATCAAGAATCAAGGTATTCACTTCCTCCGGTCGTTCGCGGCTGGCTTCGGTCAGCGTATCCAGGGCGATCTCGCCGTTCAGGTAACCCGCGATCAGATCGATCAAAACGGGTGACATATCCGGGTGATGGTAGAAGCGCGGCATATCTGGCACCAGGTTGCCGATCGCTGTATTGCCATTGACCCGAAGCCAATAGCCCCCGCAGCTCGAGAGCACGTAATCGAACTGACGACCAAAGCTTTGGTTAGGAGTCGAGGGGTTGAACCCGTCCTCCGGAACCTCTCGGATTTGCGACAGCGCCATAATCCAACGCGACCCCTCGGGAAAGTCCTCAACGGGGGGGCGACAGTAGTCACGGGTTTTCATCCAGACCCGCACAGGGTCCAGCCAGAGCTCGCCCTTTAGCGCAGTGACTGGCGTGATGTCGACCGCGTTACCTTTCACGGAGCCGACGTTTCCCAGTACGACCAGATCTGCTTGCGGCGCGACCTCGGAAAAACTGCCCTCCCAGAGGCAACCGCAATCCGCCTCAGTGGCTTCTGGCTGCGCCTGGGTATGTGCAACTGGTAACAGCACCGACAGGATCAGTGCGCTCACATGCCCAATGACACCGAGCCCCAAGGTGCTTCACCCGTTGAGCAGGCGAGCCGCGTCCATCGCGAAATAAGTCAGGATGCCGTCGGCACCCGCGCGCCTGAAGCACAGCAGGGACTCCAGTATGACCGCCTCGCGACTGAGCCAGTCGTGTTGAAAGGCGGCCTGGTGCATCGCGAATTCCCCGCTCACCTGATACGCAAAAGTGGGCACCTGCAACTCGGTTTTGACGCGGCGCACGATGTCGAGATAGGGCATGCCGGGTTTCACCATGACCATGTCCGCACCTTCGTGCAGATCCAGCGCCACTTCATGCAACGCCTCGTCGCTATTGCCCGGATCCATTTGGTACGTTTTTTTATCGCCACCTTTGATGTTGCTGGCAGAACCGACAGCGTCGCGGAAAGGCCCGTAATAGCTTGAGGCGTATTTAGCTGCATAAGACAAGATCAGCGTATTGATATGCCCATCGGTCTCTAGCGCCCGACGAATGGCGCCAATTCGGCCATCCATCATGTCCGAGGGCGCCACCACATCGGCACCAGCGCGGGCGTGGCTTAGGGCCTGTTTGACCAGCGCTTCGCTGGTGACATCGTTGAGTACATAGCCTGACTCATCGATGATGCCGTCCTGCCCGTGGGTCGTGTAGGGGTCAAGCGCCACGTCAGTGATCACGCCGATCTCGGGTACTGCCGCTTTGAGTTCGGCCACCGCGCGCTGCACCAGACCATCGTCCTGATAAGCGGCTTCGGCAAGCAGGGATTTACCTTCTTGACCCACCACCGGGAACAGTGCCAGCGCCGGGATACCCAAACCATGCGCGTCCTTCGCCAAGTTGACCAGCAAATCGATACTGAGCCGCTCAACGCCCGGCATGGAGGGCACCGCCTCGCGTTGACCTGTACCCTCAAGGACAAACACCGGATAGATAAAATCAGCCGGGCTCAGCGTACTTTCCCGCACCATGTCCCGGGCAAAACGTGTGGCGCGCAGTCTGCGCATTCGGGTGTGGGGGAAGGGTCCGCGTGCACTCATCTTGTTAACTCCCGCTATTTAGAGCGCTGCAAAGGCGGCGCGTGCGGCTTCCACCGTTGCGGCAATATCATCATCGGTATGAGCTGCCGACATAAACCCGGCTTCAAAAGACGCCGGAGCCAGATAGACACCGCTGTCCAGCATCAGGTGGAAGAACTGGTTAAAGGCACTCACGTTCGAATTAATGACCTGATGGTATTGGGTGACCGTGGCATCTTCGGTAAAGAACCCGCCGAACATGGAACCCAGGTGGTTGGTCGTAAAGGGCACGCCCGCGTCGCTTGCCGCACGCCGCATGCCCTGACAGAGCGCCTCCGTGCGGCGGAACAATCCATCGTAAAAGCCCGGTGCGCTGATAATCGACATGGTCGCGAGACCTGCCGCCATGGCGACGGGATTACCCGAGAGCGTCCCCGCCTGATAAACCGGACCGAGGGGTGAGATCTGCTCCATGATGTCGCGCCGACCACCAAAGGCACCCACGGGCATGCCCCCGCCAATCACTTTGCCGAGACAGGTCAGGTCGGGAGTGATACCCATAAAGCCCTGCACTCCGCCGGTGCCAAAGCGAAAGCCGGTCATGACCTCGTCAAAGATCAGCACCGCGCCGTGACGAGTGCAAAGTTCCCGCATCCCTTCCAGGTAACCCTCGACCGGTGGAATACAGTTCATGTTGCCTGCAACAGGTTCGGTAATGACGCAAGCGACTTGATCGCCGAGTTCCTCCATCGCGGCTTGTAGCGCGTCGAGGTCGTTGAACGGCAGTGTCACGGTATGCTGGGCGAGCACGTCGGGGACCCCCGGCGAACTGGGCACACCAAAGGTCAGTGCGCCAGACCCCGCTTTAATCAGCAACGAATCCGAGTGCCCGTGATAGCAGCCCTCGAACTTGATAATTTTGTCGCGGCCGGTGAAGCCACGAGCTAACCGGATGGCACTCATGGTAGCTTCCGTACCCGAACTCGTCATCCGAATCAGCGGCATGCTGGGGACCAGCCGGCTGATGGTCTCTGCCAGCTCGATTTCGATTTCTGTGGGACAACCAAAGCTCAGTCCGCTCTGCGCGGCCTCAACGACCGCCTCGCGGACTTGTGGATGATTGTGGCCCATGATCATGGGGCCCCAGGAAAGCACGTAATCGATGTAGCGCTTGCCGTCGGCATCGAACAAATACGCGCCCTCGGCGCGCTCCATAAAACGGGGTGTGCCGCCCACGGCTTTGAAGGCGCGTACAGGGGAGTTCACACCGCCGGGGATGGTATGTTTGGCGCGCTCGAACAGCGCTTCAGATCGACTCATGACTGACCAATTTGTTTTAGTTTGAAAAGATTATCGCAGGCTCCGCGGTTCGGCGCACCCCGCCGACTTCACTGGCCCAATGCCGGGCGCAGATATACCAGCAAGACAATGGCAAACAAAAATAAAACGGGCACCTCGTTAAAAACTCGGTAAAAAACATGGGTGCGGTCGTCCTCTCCGCGACATACCCTGCCCACATATACCCCCGTTTGTAGGTGATAACCGACCAGGCAGATGACGCCGGCCAGTTTAGCGAGCATCCAGCCCGAGGACAGGTAGTACTCCCACTGGAAAGAGAGCCGCCATAGCCCCAGACCAATGGCGAGCAACATGAAGGGCGTTACGAAGCGGTACAGCTTTCGCGCCATCACGGCGAGCACCGCCTTGGTATCGGGTTCAGAGCTCTGGGCGTAGTACACCAGTATCCGGGGCAGGTAAAAGATGCCGGCAAACCAGCAGACAACAAATATGACGTGAAAGCCCTGAATCCACAGCATGCGGCTACCCTTTTGCGCTTTGGTAAAAAGCCCGTCTGGTCATGACACTGCGCGATCGATCGTGAGACAGTACGCGCCCCGCAACACTAACAGAAGCAGGCGTGAAAATGATCAAGGTTGGAGTAGTCGGCGGAACCGGATATACAGGCGTGGAGTTGCTGCGCCTGTTACTGCGCCACCCGAATGCCACCGTGACAGTCATCACTTCGAGAGGGGAGGCTGGCCGACGGCTGGATGATCTTTTCCCGAGTTTGCTGGGAGCCTGTGAGCTGGCGTTCACTGATCCAGCCGACGCCGATTTTTCCGCTTGCGATGTCGTGTTTTTTGCGACGCCGCATAATGTTGCAATGCGCGAAGTGCCTGCTCTACTCGATCAGGGCATCCGGGTGATCGATCTCTCAGCTGATTTTCGTCTGAATAATGTAGCGCTCTGGGAGCAATGGTATGGCGAAACCCATGCAGCGCCCGCATTGTGCGATGAAGCGGTGTACGGGTTGCCCGAACTGCATCGCGACGCCATTCGCGATGCGCGCCTGGTGGCGTGCCCGGGCTGCTACCCCACTGCAGTACAGCTTGGCTTCCTGCCTCTTTTGGAGGCAGGGGTGGTCGACCCCGGGCAGTTGATTGCCTCCTGTGGCTCAGGCATCAGTGGCGCGGGTCGACAAGCTAAATTGGGCAGCCTGCTGACAGAGGCCGGGGAAAGCGTTTCTGCCTACAGCGTGGGCGGCCATCGCCACCTTCCCGAAATAGAGCAGGGCTTGGCGGTAATGACGGATCTACCGGTGCAACTCACCTTCGTACCCCACCTCATCCCCATGAGTCGCGGTATTCACGCGACGCTCTTCGCGCCGCTTGTCGAAAAAAAGTCCGACCTGCAGGGCCTGTTTGAGGCTCGCTATGCGGATGAACCCTGTGTTCAGGTGCTGCCCACAGGCATGCATCCTGCAACCCGCGATGTCCGCGGCGCGAATACCTGCCAGTTGTCGGTGGCGCAGCCGCAGGGTCGCGACACCGTCGTGGTCATGTCGGTCATCGATAATTTGGTCAAGGGTGCCGCGGGACAGGCCGTACAAGTGATGAACCTGATGTTCCAGCTGGCAGAGACGAACGGCCTCGACGACATCGCGCTGGCGCCTTGAAGCACCCGTTATCCTAGCGAACAACGCAAACAGCATATGAATCGACACGAGCATCGCACCGTTATCAGACGCGTCCATCCGCATGAGTGGCGATGGCGGTTGGCGGCGGCCACGGGTGCATTGCTTCTTGCCCTGCTAGTGGGCTACATCCTGGGTGCGAGCCGAGAGGGAGATGCGTCTTTTTTTGATGATCCAACGGCGCCACTGAAAGATCAGGTGGCTCAGCTGTCTTTGGAGAAAGAGGCAGATCAGCAAACGATAAGCTCCCTCAGGACTTCTCTAGCCGATCAGGCGGCTGAACTCGGAGAGATGCGCGAAATGCTGGCCCTGTACCGCGGCGTCATGGTGCCGGAGGAGACCGACGGCCTGGTGGTGCTGAAGGCTCCTGACGTCCAATACGACGACATGGACCAGATGTTCAGGGCGGTGTCCTTGGTGCATCGCGGACCCGGGGACTATGGAGAGTATCGGGGAGAAATGCGTCTGGAATTAGAGGGCAAATTAGCCGGTGAGCCCGTTTTGATTAATCTTGCCGAGCTTGACACTGCCGCTCAAAGTAGTGTATTCCCCTTAAGTTTCCGGTATTTACAAAGGGTTCAGGTAGCAGTTTCTCTGCCAGCGGGTTTCGTGCCCGATGCTATCGTCACGAAGCTAAGGCTGACAGAACCCAGACAGAAGGCGTTGGAACGCCGAGATGCAGTTGTTGAAATTGAAGGGGGCCGGGTTAATCCGGACCTGTTGGGGGCCGAGCGCGACGCCTCAGATTAGAGCGAGATAATGATCGGTAAATTGATCAACAAGAACAAAGGAGTAATCATGCGTAATCGAAAGGAGACCGTTGTGACGAACTCAGCATCAGGAAGAACCACCCTCATCTCACCCGGTACTACGGTCCGAGGTGACATTTCTTTTAGCGGACACCTCGACATCGAGGGCACAGTCATGGGTAGCATTCAGGCCGAGCCAGGTCAGGACGCGATTCTGCGTGTCGTGGAGGGCGGTAAGGTAGCCGGTGAAGTCAAAGTGCCCCATGCCATGGTCAACGGGAACATCGAGGGCGACATTCATGCCACCGAGCGGCTCGAGCTGGCTGAGCGCGCGGTTGTTGACGGAGACGTTTACTACAACCTGATCGAGATGGCAGTGGGCGCCAAGGTGAATGGCGGTCTTCGCCACACCAGTAATGTATCCGACGATTTGGCGGCAAAGCGGGAGGCCAAGGCGGCTGAAACGACCCCTACCACCCCCAGCATGCCCTGAGGCATTCAATGCTCATCGGCCACCGGTAGGCCCGCGCTACCGGTGGTTTTTTGCACTACAATCGGTGCTCGTCATATAGCGGGTTGATGGAACACGTTGCCATGTCTGTGGTGGAAGCTTTTGATCCCAACGAAATTCGTCTCACTGATAACGCGGTGGCGAAAGTCCGTGCCTTGGTGGAAGACGAGGGTAACCCCAGCCTGAAGCTGAGGGTGTATATCACCGGGGGCGGCTGCTCGGGGTTCCAGTATGGGTTTTCGTTCGACGAGTCGGTCAGTGAGGACGACATGGTGATCGAGCGCGAGGGAGCGACAGCGCTGATTGATGCGATGAGCTATCAATATCTCGTTGGTAGCGAGGTCGACTACTCGGAAGGCCTCGAAGGGTCGCGGTTCGTCGTCAATAACCCCAATGCCACCACCACCTGTGGCTGTGGCGCGTCTTTTTCAATCTAACCCAGTTCGATCTAA
>JAYOEE010000001.1:91855-100449 GCA_038106565.1 Halieaceae bacterium | reverse complement strand
GAGTGCGGACAGGATCGCTGCCAGGGACGCTTGCACAATATCGTGACTGCGGCCGACACCACAGGGTCGCTCGCCATCGATATTGAGTTGCACGTAGCACACGGCCTCCGCGTCGGCACTCTGCCCCAAGGTGTGTTCAGAGTACTCTACTACCACGATATGGCGACCGGTAAACGCCTCCATCGCTTGAACAAACGCATCCACGACACCATTGCCTTTACCGCCCAAATTCAGCTCGCCGTCAGGGCCGTGGAGCGTCACTTCCAGTCCATCAGACCCATCTCGCCGCGATAACTCATAATTGCCTAGCTGCCAGCGGTCCGCGGTGCTCAGATAAGTCTGGTTAAACAACGCAAAGATATCGTCGGACGACACCTCGGCCTCGCTGTCCTCAGCCAATCCCTGTACTGCAGCGCTGAAATCCACTTGCAACCAACGCGGTAGCTCAAGACCGTAATCCCGTCGCAGGACATGCGCTACGCCGCCCTTGCCTGACTGGCTGTTGATGCGGATCACTTCCTGATAGGTGCGTCCGATATCAGCGGGGTCGATAGGCAGGTAGGCCACATCCCATGTGCCATCTGCGTCGCGCTTGGAAAGACACTTATGAATAGCGTCCTGATGACTGCCAGAAAAAGCGGTAAAAACCAGCTCTCCCGCATAAGGATGGCGGGGATGCACGGGCAACTGGGTGCATTCGCGAGCCACGGTGCAGATTTCATCCATGTGGGTGAAATCCAGCATCGGGTTCACACCCTGACTGTAGAGATTCATCGCCATGGTCAGGATATCCATATTGCCGGTTCGCTCTCCGTTACCCAGCAACGTCCCCTCCACCCGATCAGCCCCCGCCATAACGCCCAACTCAGCTGCTGCAACGGCGCAGCCGCGATCGTTATGCGTATGAAGGGAGATGATGAGTGATTCGCGATTTTGAATGTGGTCGCAAAACCACTCGATCTGGTCGGCATAAATATTGGGCGTGCTCATTTCTACCGTGGCGGGCAGATTGATAATAACTGGGCGCTCGGGCGTGGGTGCGAGAACCTCGTTCACCGCGTCGCAGACCGTTACGGCAAAATCCATCTCGGTGCCGGTGAAACTTTCCGGGCTATATTCAAAAACCCATTCGGTATCGGGACGTGCATCAGCCGCTTCCTTTACCAGCCGCGCGCCATTGACGGCGATATCGCGGATCCCGTCGCGATCGAGCCCGAACACGTACTCGCGCTGCACAGTGGAAGTACTATTGTAAAAATGCACCACAGCACGACGCACGCCCTCGAGCGCGGCATAGGTTTTCTCAATCAGATCTGGACGCGCCTGTGTCAGCACCTGAACAGTGACGTCCTCCGGAATCCGGTTTTCCTCAATCAGTTTGCGCAGAAACGCGAAGTCGTGACTCGAAGCCGACGGAAAGCCGACCTCGATCTGCTTGAATCCAATGGTTACCAGTAACTCCCACAAGCGCATTTTCTGCTCTGCGTTCATGGGTTCTACCAGCGCCTGATTGCCATCTCGGAGATCTACCGAGCACCACTGTGGTGCCTGCGTAATAACCTGATCAGGCCAGCGTCGGTCGGGCTTTGCGATCGGCTGAAACGCGCGATATTTCTGATGATCAAAACGAGCGGTGTCCACTGCGGCGTCCTGCTAATAAAAAAGGGAAGCAAGTGTAACGAGATACCGCCGGCATTAATCACCAAAAACCGTTCTTTAAGGCACTATTTTAGTGATATATGCTAAGTTTTGAGCTTTATTTAACTTTAAATATCATTTTTAGGTCGCTTTATGGATATTCAGGTTCCTTTATTGGACCGTCTCGATCGCCGCATTCTCAAGGTGTTACAGGCGGATGCGGGGCTCAGCAACCTCGAGTTATCTGAACAGGTAGGCCTCTCCCCCACACCCTGCGCCAGACGCGTAAAGCGGCTGATAACCGAGGGTGTCATCACCCATCAGGTTGCCATGGTGGATCCCAAGAAGCTGGGGTTAAACCTGACAGCGCATGTTAGCGTGACCATGGATCGACATACTCCAGATCGTTTCGAGGCATTTGAAGAAACGGTACAGGCGTTGCCAGAGGTCGTAGATTGTTGCGTGGTAACCGGCCAGAGCGCCGACTATTTGCTGAAAGCGGTTGTGCGCGACATGTCACACTACGAACAGTTTCTGCTAGGAAAGCTCACGCGCATTCCCGGCGTGACAGGCGTGCACTCGAGCTTCGAGTTACGGAGGGTGGTCACCCGGACGGCTATCTCCGTCCCGGAAGAGTAGTCAGCGCGCGGCGAGTTCCTTCTCAACAAGGTAACTGGCAATATCAAGCATGTTGGTTTGACTGCCCGCCGCTCTCGTCTCGATCAGATATTTACCCGCCACCATAATCGAAGGGGTTCCCGATATCCTGGCTGACCGAGCTCTGGCGTCGGCCTGACGCACCTGTGAATCCACGCCAAAGGAGTCGAAGGCCTTATCAAACTGTTCGGGATCGACGCCGTTATCTTCGAACAGATCCCGCAACTCAAGGCGCGAGACCAGACGTTTTCTCTGCACATGCATGGCATCAAAAATCACTTGATGCATCGTCTCCTTGGCACCGAGCACTTCCGCTATGTAAAAAGCCTTGGCATGCATGCGCATCGGGTCATTCCATACAGCTGGAGAAGGCTGCACCACCGCGCCATCTGGCAGCTGCTTTCCCCATGCCGTCAGCATGGGTTCAAACGTGTAGCAATGGCCGCACCCGTACCAAAAAAACTCTGTCACAACGACGTCGTCACCACGACCTACGGCAACGGGAGGATTCAAGATCTGGTAGTGCTGGCCTTCTACCCAACGCTCCTCACCCACCACGAGCGGTGCAGTGATTGTCGCCAAGCAGAAAAGTAGTAGCGCTCGCGTAACTGAATGGACTCTGGATGTCATCGTTTCCCTCCTTGGAATGCGCTGTTTGCAAGCTCGGATAGGCGCTCCGGCATGACCCTACAGGCCAGCAATATAGCTCGCGACCGCCTCAATCTCCATATCACTCATACGAAACGCGGTAGTGCGCATGATTTTGGCGTCGCCGCCATTGGTTCGCCCAGTCGGATCTTCATAACCCTTGCGGAACATCTTGAGCTGCGAGGCAATATATTCAGCGTGCTGACCGCCCAGAGCAGGATATCCGGCCGGGCCGTTGCCATTACCGGTCGGACTGTGACAACCGGAGCAAGCGGGCACTTGCCTGTCTGCGATCCCCGCCAGATAGATTTTACGCCCTACCTCAACCATGTCGGGGTCGGCGCTGCCGCCCGTGCGCGTTTGCGCATTGTAAAAGGCAGCAATATCGGCGAGGTCATCATCAGACATGTTATCGACTTGGCCCGCCATAAGCGCCACGGGCCGACGCCCGTCACGAATATCCAGCATCTGCTTCAACAGGTACTTGTGACCGAGGCCAGCAAGCTTGGGGAAGGTGGGCACGGCGCTGTTGCCATCTACACCGTGACAAGCAACGCAGGTTGCCGCTTTGGCCTGCCCCGCCTCGGCACTACCCGTTGCAGCAATAACCCACGTACTGGGCACAAACGTCAGCACAGCCAATGCTGCGAGTCCTAGGCCTTTTTTTGTAACGAACTGAAACATAGTCATACCTGTCAGCTGGTGATGCTTGATGCGCCGCGCATGGTGCGCCGAGCAGCCGGAGCTCGGCCCCGGCCACGTTTTGCGCTTTACTGCGCGGTGGACATATACGTGATTAAGGCGGCGTAATCCTCGTCACTGCAACTGTTGCACAAGCCGCCAGGAGGCATCGCATTCAAGCCATTACGTACCGAGGCCACCAGCGCATCCATTCCCTTTTCCATTCGAGGCGCCCAAGCTTCCGCGTTGCCGGTAGCAGGCGCACCGGCCACACCAACGGCATGGCAAGCACCGCAAGAAGCCGCGTATTGAGGAGGGGGATCACCCGCCAGCACTGACGGGGCGGCAGCCACCGCCAAAACAGCGACGAGTCGGGTAGCGGTAGCTCGAAAAATTGCGGTTGAACTCATGATCACATCCTCTGGTATTTCAATCTCTGTTTAACGGTCTGGCCTTGAACCAATGTTGACGCCCTCAGCGCGTAACGCTACCTACGGCAACGACGGCCCTCTGGCTCAAACGCTTATCACGCCGGTCTCCAGAGAGTTGGCAAAGGGGCATTGGCTCCCCCACCATTTTGCGAAAATTACTATTGAATCCCGCGCCTTGTGGCCCAAAGAGCGTGGCATTATAGACTTTCCGCGGCTGGGCACAAATCGCAAAATGACCGATCTCAGAGCCTCCCCATCCCCAGTGAATTTCCGCAATGCGGCCTTTCTACAAAGCGCCAGTGCTGTCGAAAACGCACCGCCAGATCAGGGCTGGGAAGTCGCGTTTGCGGGGCGCTCCAACTCAGGGAAGTCCAGCGCAATCAACACATTAACGTCTCAGAACAAGCTCGCGCGGACATCGCGGACGCCCGGGCGGACACAACTTATCAATTTTTTTGCCCTCAGCGACCGTCAGAGACTGGTCGATCTGCCCGGATACGGCTTCGCAAAAGTGCCGTTGGCAGTAAAGAAAAAATGGAATCAACAACTCGAACGCTATCTGCAATATCGAGAAAGCCTTCGCGGGCTGGTCATGCTGATGGATATCCGCCACCCCCTGACCGACCCCGACAAGCAAATGCTGGGTTGGGCCATCTCTGCGAGTATGCCCGTTCATATCTTGTTGACTAAGGCAGACAAATTAAAGCGCGGACCTGCACAGAGCACATTGCTGTCTGTGCGAGAGTCGCTGTCAACGCATGCCGAATTGGTGAGTGTGCAGCTGTTTTCCTCTTTGAAGCGACATGGCGTAGATGAACTCAGCAAACACCTCAATCAGTGGCTGACCGATGAGTCTGTGATGGATGGGCCTCAGGAGGCTAGTGACGAACCTGGGTGATACTCAATGCGCCTCGTCCCAGTTGTCTCCGGTACCCGCCTCTACCACGAGCGGCACGTCCAGCAAACTCACAGAGGACATGAGCCGGCTCACTGTCTCACACAACTCATCCACAGCAGGCTCCTCAACCTCGAACACCAGCTCGTCGTGAACCTGCATGATCATGCGCGCCGGAATCCGCGATTGAATCAACCAGTCGTCAACCGCCAGCATCGCCATTTTGATGATATCTGCCGCAGTACCCTGCATGGGCGCGTTGATTGCTGTTCGCTCTGCGGCCTGTTGCCGCTGCCGATTGCGGGCATTGATTTCGGGCAGGTAAAGTCGCCGGCCTCGCAGCGTCTCGACATACCCGGCCTCGTGCGCTCGCTCACGGGTCCGCGCCATGTACTCCGCCACCCCCGGATAACGCGAAAAATACAGATCGATGTATTCCTGCGCCTCGTTTCTGCCGATACCTAACTGCTTGCCCAGACCAAAAGCAGACATACCGTAGATCAATCCAAAATTGATCGCCTTGGCTTTGCGCCGCTGATCCCCCGACACGGCATCGATACCGACATCAAATACCTCTGCCGCCGTCGCACTGTGCACATCCAGACCGTCGGCGAAAGCAGTCAGCAAACCCGCATCCTGCGACAGATGCGCCATGATGCGGAGTTCAATCTGTGAATAGTCGGCTGCCACAATCTTACAGCCGGGCGCGGCTATAAACGCCTGCCGGATGCGCCTGCCCTCGGCCGTACGTATGGGAATATTCTGCAGGTTCGGGTCCGATGACGACAACCGCCCGGTGGCCGTAACAGCCTGATGGTAGGAGGTGTGAACGCGACCCGTTCGCGAATCGATCATCTCCGGGAGCTTATCTGTATAAGTGGACTTCAATTTACTGAAGCTGCGATATTCCATCAGCACTGCCGGCAATGGGTAATCCAGCGCCAATTCGGCAAGGACTTCCTCTGCAGTGGAAGGCGCCCCCTTCGGCGTTTTTTTGAGGACTGGCAATTCCAGTTGATTAAACAGGATCTCGCCCAACTGCTTGGGCGAGCTGAGATTGAATGGGCCGCCCGCCAGTTCGTGAGCCTTGGCTTCGAGCGCCAAGATGCGCTCACCCAGCTCCTGGCTCTGTCTGGCGAGCGTATCCCGACACACTAGCGCACCATTGCGCTCGATTCGGGAGAGCACGGGCACCATCGGGATTTCAAGATCCCGATAAAGATTCGCCAGAGGGGCTTCCTTAACCAGCCGCTGCGACAGCAGTTCGTGCAAGCGCCAAGTCACCTCTGCATCTTCCGCAGCGTAAGGGGCGGCCTGCTCGATGGGCACCTGATTAAATGTCAGCTGCTTAACGCCTTTACCAGCAATATCCTCAAAATGGATCGTCCGCTGACCCAGATATTTCAAGGCCAGCGTGTCAAGGTCATGGCGGCTACCGGCAGCATCCAGCACATAAGACTCCAACATGGTGTCCTCGCGAATACCCCGCAGGTTAATGCCGTGATTAGCCAGCACGTTGGCGTCGTATTTCAGATGCTGACCGACCTTGCCTACCCGCTCATCTTCCAGTAACGGCCTCAAGGCCTCCAGCACAGTCTCTCGATTGAGCTGCACGGGCGCACCAGGGTAATCGTGTGCCAACGGCACGTATGCCGCAGCGCCCGCTGCCACGGCGAAGGACACGCCGACAACTTCTGCTTTCATGTAATCGAGACTTGTGGTCTCGGTATCAAATGCAAAGAGCTCCGCCGCCCCCAGCTTTGTCAGCCATTCGTCAAATGTGGCCTGATCCAGTACCGTGATGACTTCAATGGCATCGCTGGCTGCAACTGGGTCTGTTTCGCTATCAGCGGCCTCCCCAGAGTCTGGCGATGCACCACCAGCCGAGCCACCCTGGAGCAGGGCATCCAGCCACCCCTTGAACTCGAGCTCTCGAAAGAGGGCAATCAGTGTCTCTGTATCAGGGGGAGTGGCATCAAGATCCCCAGCGGACAAACCCAGATTGCAATCGGTTTTAATGGTAGCCAGCTCATAGCTGAGTTCCGCATCGCCCCGCGCTTGCTCTAGCTTTGTCGCCAAGCTCTTGGCGCCTCGGATCGGCAGATCGGCAACCGCGTCGAGCTGATCGTATATCGAGTCAATGGCGCCGAGATTTTGTAGCAACGCAGTGGCGGTCTTCTCACCCACCCCCGCGACGCCAGGAATGTTATCGACTTTGTCACCCATCAAAGCCAACAAATCGATAATCAGTGAGGGGGGTACGCCAAATTTTTCCACCACGCCATCGTGGTCCATGGCAGTGTTGTTCATGGTGTTAATAAGCGTGACGCGATCATTGACCAGCTGTGCCATGTCTTTGTCGCCGGTAGAGATCACTACCTCCCTTCCTCCCGCAGCGGCTTCCACAGACAAAGTGCCAATAACATCGTCTGCCTCCACTCCGCCAACACAAATCAACGGTAGCCCCATCGCTCGAATCGCGCTGTGAATGGGGTCTATCTGCTCGCGCAGTTCGTCCGGCATCGGCGGGCGATTTGCTTTGTATTCAGGATAAATGTCGTTGCGAAACGTGGGCCCCTTGGCGTCGAATACCACCACCACCTGATCGTCGGCGTAATCCGCCATCAGCTTACGGATCATCCCGATGACGCCCTTGGCGGCACCCGTGTTCAGGCCCTTTGAGTTGGTCAGCGCAGGTAGTGCGTGGTACGCGCGGAATAGATAGGAGGATCCATCTACCAGAATGAGCCGGTTCGCCATCAGATCAGTGCTCCCACAAGAACAGGGTGGATCTTAAGGTTACCCGCATTTTGGGAATATCGAGCGGCGCGCGAAAGAAGCCGTGGTAATCGCCACGCGGATTCACCAACATCACATTGGCGCTATGCTCCATCTGATAAGCGCCGTCGGCATCGGTAACTTTGCGAAACGGCGCGTTCAGCCGCTGGGCAAAACTGAGAATTGACCCAAACTCACCCGTCACACCGAGAAAATCCGGATGAAAATAAGGGACATATTGAGCCATGCGAAGGGTGGTGTCGCGCGCAGGGTCTACCGATACCATGACCACCTGCACTGCCTCTGCCTCGGTGCCAAGTAACTGTGATTTAAGCTCAGCGAGCTCTGCAAGCGTCGTCGGGCAGATATCCGGACAGTGGGTGAAACCAAAAAAAATCAGCGTCCATTTTTCTTGCAGCGCGACTTGACTGAAGGTTTCGCCGCGATGATCAATGAGCGTGAAGTCACCCAGATCCCGCGGCGTATCAAATAGAAAGAGCCCATTCGCGCGTGTCTCCGCCACACTCATGACTCTGGGTTCGCCCACCCGATATACAAAGCTTGTCACCACGACGGCAATAAATGCCAACACCATCAGAACGGTCAGCCGGACACCGCGCTGCCTTACTTCAGTCACCGGTCGGCCCTCTCCACTGGTCGGAAACCGCCTCTGTGGTAGCGGTTTCCGCGGATGACGCCCCGCGGGCGATGTTTGCAATGATGGCCACCGGCATGCGTTCAACCGCTCGAATTTTTCAGAAGAAAGCGCAAATCGCTGATCACGTCCTTGTAGTGCAGATCGCCGCTAAATCGCATCATGATCCAGCCGGCGGGATCGACCAAATACCATTGATCGGGCCTATGCA
>JAYOEE010000001.1:82534-91755 GCA_038106565.1 Halieaceae bacterium | reverse complement strand
AGGACGGTGGCACTCAACATCATCGCCACAGGGATGCCGCCAATCAGTAGTAACACCCTGCGCGCGCGTCGCTGCTGCAGAGACACCGCTACTTGAGTCACGGAGTCACCCGCCTACCCAGCAGCTCTCTGAGGTTGGTCATCCGCAACAGTCCAATCAACGTCAGCACTGCAGCCATCGCAAACCATTGCACTGCATAGCCAATATGCTTTGAGGGGGTTTGATTGATCACTGCCCACTCCGCCACCAACGCGTGTGGCGAGTCGGGAGATATCCTGACCTGGTACGGAAAGACTGATCTGCCCGACAGCGTGCTCAAATCCTCGCTCCAATGATCCCAATACAGCGTTTGTACCGTCGCCGGCAAACTGGCCGGAGGTGACGGCTGCTGCAACAAAATGGGCTTGGCTGAAGGTATAAACACGCGCCCCTCTATGGACGCAACCCCACGGGGCAAATCCGGTACCGGGGTAGTCCGTCTCGCCGGATCTCCCGGTAGCCACCCCAAATTGACCGGCACAATCCCCTCCACCGACTCCGCCAGCGCGACAACGTGGTACCCCACCTGTCCACGATGCAAGCGGTTATCCAGCAACAAATAAGCGTCTTGTCGAAAAGAAGCTTCCCAGCTCACCGCCCGATCAGCGAGGTCGGCTGCGCCGCTTTGAGTCAATTGCTCCGGCGTGACCGCCGGTATGGCGCTACGTTCCACCCACCGCGCTTCCAAGGCAGATTTCTCCGCGGCACGGGCGAGCTGCCACAATCCGAGGTTTAACAACAACCCGAGTAGCACCGCGCCTGCCAGTGCAGCCCTCAAATCACCATGCAGATTCAGGGGCCCAATGCTTCGGTTAAACTGCATCTTCGTTCATCTCAAAATGGAGCCGGGCGACAAAGTATCTTCGGCCGGAGCATTAAGGCATTCGCTATGCTGAAAACCGTGATAATCCTGCTCATGATAGCGCTTGTCGCCAGTCTCGCGTCAGGCCTCGTATTTCTCATGTCAGATCAGGGTAGCACCGACAAAAGGCGGCTCTTTACTTCTCTGGGCGTTCGCCTAGGCCTGGGCGTCTGTCTGCTAGTCGTCATTCTCTACGGCGTCATTACGGGTCAGTTAGGGCACAAAAACCCATGGGACCCGGGCCCCATACCCACCGCGGAGGAATGACAACCCACCGCCATCCGAATACCCGGTTGAAGCCGGTTCGGTTCGCTCCTCATTGCGCCGCTTGGCCAGCGGTATTGCAAAAAGGGGCGCCGCAGCGCCCCTCGTCGTCGTCATTGCGCGTCACAGGATGTAGACAAACAGAAACAGGAATACCCAGACAACATCAACAAAATGCCAGTACCAGCTGGAGGCCTCAAAACCAAAGTGATCAGTGGGGGTGAAGTGGTTATTTTTGAGCGATCGAATGAGCTGAATCAGCAGCATCGTCATGCCCATGGCCACATGGAATCCGTGAAATCCCGTCAGCATAAAAAACGTGGACCCGTAGATACCCGAGTTCAGCGTGAGCCCGTATAGCGCATAGGCTTCGTAATACTCAGCTGCTTGCAGCGCCAGAAAGACCAGTGCCAAGCCAACAGTGATCCCTAACCAGAGGTTAAATTTCTTGCGATCATTGGCGAGAATACCTGTGTGCGCCACGTGAACTGTGGCACTGGAGGAGAGAAGAATAATCGTGTTCCACATCGGTAGCCACGCGTACCAGGCGTGGGCATCTGCTGGCGCCATCGATTTTTCCTGCGAGACAAACGCGCCATTGTTCGCGATCGCCTGCGCATCAACACCTCCTACAACCTCTTGTGGCGTGGTGACAGGAGGCCAGGTGAATTCAAATCCGGGCCACAGCAGCGCATTCATGCGCCCGCCCTCTCCCTCTCCGGCGAGCCACGGCCCAACAAACTGCCGCACGTAAAGGAGCGCACCAAAAAAGGCAGCGAAGAACATGACCTCGGAAAATATGAACCAGAACATGCCCAACACATAGCTTTGATGTAGCTGACCGCTATTCATTCCAGCGAGGTTCTCTCTAATGGCAGTGCGGAACCAGCTAAATAGCGTGAGGACAAAAAACACCAGCCCTGCCGTGAGCACCCAGACGGAATTGCTGGACTCTCCGGCCACGCCGTAAGTCATATCATTCAATACCAATCCGGCACCAAAGACGGAGGTGACAAGTCCAATAGTCGCGCGCACCGCAAGACTAGATGACTCGGGAACGTAATATTTTTGGTGCCCTTCAATCGACGAGGTATTGCTGGACATAACGGTCTCCTAATGCGCTCCCTTTAGCGGGCAGCAAGCCCTTCCGACAACCTGTTTGTGACGTCAAACAACGTGTAGGAAAGGGTGATGGTATGAATGTCCCGCGGCAGGTCCTGATCCACTATGAACTGCAGCGCCATGTCGGCATCCGCCCGACTGGCCAAGGGTTGCTGGTCAAAACAGAAACACTCTGTCTTATGGAAGTAGGCCGCGGCTCGGCTCGGTGAAATACTGGGGATCGCCTGCGCGACCATGTCGGAATCCGTCGGATTCTGGGCATGAAAAACAACGCCGTTGCTGGCGCCGGGGTGGACGCGCACGGTGCGAATTCCCGGCGAAAACTCCCAGGGCATGCCGTCATTCTTTATCGCCACAAACTGCACGGTAACCTCACGACTCTCATCTACTACAGCAGGCACGGCCGTGTAGGCCTGCCCCGCCGTCTTGCCGTTGATGCCCAGCGCGTCGCACAGCACGTTATAGAGCGGCACCATGACCACAAAAACAAAGGCAAACATCGCCACCGCCACCAGAAGCAATTTCAGGGCGGTATCCACCGCGGGCGCGCGGCTCAGGCGGAAGCTAGCCATGGTTTTTATGCTGTCCTGTCATCCGGCGCGCCGATCAGATCGTGCCCGCGGGCTTGGGCACCAGCGGAGGCTCTTCGAACGTGTGGTAAGGCGCAGGGGTGGCCACGGTCCACTCGAGACCCTCAGCGCCATCCCACACCTTCTCGTCGCTAACTCGTTTGCCAGCGACGATCGTGGCGATCACGTTGTATAAGAACAGCAACTGCGATGCGCCGTAAATAAAGGCGCCTATCGAGGACATCATGTTGAAATCCGCGAACTGCAATGCATAGTCAGGAATCCTGCGAGGCATCCCCGCCAAGCCGACGAAATGCTGGGGGAAAAACGTGATATTGAAGCCGATGAAGGAAATCCAGAAATGGGCTTTGCCCATGGATTCGTTATACATACGTCCGCACCACTTTGGCAGCCAGAAGTAAACGGCGGCTGTCATAGAAAACACAGCGCCTGCAACCATGACGTAGTGAAAGTGCGCCACCACAAAGTACGTATCGTGATACTGAAAGTCTGCTGGAGCGATAGACAGCATCAAGCCAGTGAATCCGCCCAGCGTAAAGAGCACAAGGAAACCAATACAGAACAGCATCGGTGTCTCAAAGCTCAGGGCACCGCGCCACATGGTGGTGATCCAGTTGAATACTTTTACACCCGTCGGCACGGCGATCAGCATCGTCGCGTACATAAAAAACAGCTCTCCCGCCACGGGCATACCCACTGTGTACATGTGATGCGCCCAAACGATGAAAGACAGAAAGGCGATAGAAGCGGTGGCGTATACCATCGAGGCATATCCAAACAGCGGTTTCCTGGAAAACGCCGGAATAATTTGTGAGACGACACCAAATGCGGGAAGAATGATGATGTAGACCTCAGGGTGGCCAAAGAACCAGAAAATGTGCTGGAACAGAACCGGGTCCCCACCCCCCGCGGCAGAGAAGAAGCTGGTACCAAAATGCACGTCCATCAGCATCATCGTCACAGCACCCGCAAGCACCGGCATCACCGCCACAAGCAGAAATGCGGTGATCAGCCAGGTCCATACGAACAACGGCATTTTCATGTAGGTCATTCCGGGCGCGCGCATATTCATCACCGTGGCAATGATATTGATCGACCCCATGATCGATGACACTCCGAGAATGTGGATGGCAAAAATGAAGAACGTGACAGAGGGTGCTGCGTAAGTGGTGGAGAGCGGCGCGTAAAAAGTCCAACCGAAGGCCGGGGCCCCACCTTCCATGAACAGCGTGGATGCCAGCATCAAAAAGGCCGGCGGTAAGATCCAGAAACTCCAGTTATTCATTCTTGGCAATGCCATATCAGGCGCGCCAATCATCATCGGGATCAGCCAATTCGCGAGACCGACAAAAGACGGCATGATGGCCCCAAATACCATGATCAACCCGTGAAGGGTCGTCATCTGGTTGAAAAACGCGGGCTCTACCAGCTGCATGCCGGGCTGGAACAGTTCCGCTCGGATGACCATGGCAAAAAAGCCGCCAAGCAAGAACATGGCAAACGAGAACCACAGATACATGGTGCCAATATCTTTGTGGTTGGTTGTAAACAGCCAGCGCGTTACGCCCGTCGCCGGTCCATGATGATGATCACCCATCGTTTACGCTCCCCTTATCCGTTCTTCATGCCGGTGACGTCACCGGGCTGGACGACATCGCCCGTGTTATTGCCAAAGGCATTACGCTGATACGTCAGCACCGCCGCCAATTCGACGTCATTGAGCTGGGCGCCGAAGGCCTGCATGGCCGTACCGGATACACCCTTGGCCACTACCGCCAAGTGCTCTGGCAGTGCACCCATCACTACTGGACTGCCCGCAATGGCGTTACCGATCCCGCCCTCACCCTGCGCTCCATGACAGGCAATGCAGGACCGATCATAAATATCCTTTCCCTGTGCCATGAGCTCGTCTACCGACAGTGTTTGTTTTGCGAGCTCGCTCTGGGCAACCGCCGCGCCACGTTTCGCGGCAAGCCATGCATCAAAATCTTCTCGTGAGACCGCATGCACTTCGACGGGCATGAATCCGTGATATGCGCCACACAATTCCGTGCACTGTCCACGGTAAAGGCCTACTGTGTTGACGCGAGTCCAGGCTTCGTTGATGAAGCCGGGAATCGCATCTCGCTTGACTGCAATTTCCGGCACCCACCAGGAATGGATCACGTCATTTGCCGTAATCAGAAATCGGACTTTGGTGTCCACAGGAATCACCAGAGGCTCGTCGACCTCCAGCAAGTAGTTCTCGCCCTTCTCCTGAGTGTTGTAAATCTCTTCCTGAGGAGTCGCGAGGTTCGAAAAAAATGACACCGGCTCGCCCGAGTCGGTCAGATACTCATACTTCCATTTCCACTGGTACCCCGTAATCAGGATGTCCAGTTCGGCCTCATCGTTGTCATAGACCTCAAGGAGCGTTGAGGTGGCTGGCACCGCCATAGCAATCAAGATCAGGAAAGGCACTACCGTCCAAGCCACTTCAACTTTGGTGCTTTCATGAAACTGTGAGGCTTGATGACCCTTAGATTTTCTGTGGGCGTAGATCGAGTAGAACATGACCCCAAAAACAGCCACGCCAATTACAACGCAAATCCACATAATGAGCATGTGCAGCCCGAAGATATCCGCACCGATGTCTGTCACACCGGGTGACATATTGACCTGATTTTGCGCCGCTGCCATTGGCGCCAAACATGCCAAGGCCGCTCCTGAGAACAGTCTTCCCATCGCGTGCGTACTCCGTTTGTCAGTGTGGCACAAGACCCCGGGCCACAGTGGGGTGCTGAAAGCGCCGGGATTATAGCGAAGTTGCTGGAAACTCAATGGGCAAAAGGTCACAGCCCGCCAGCGGCGCGTATGGTCTTAGCATGCGCCCCGAATTGCCAATGTTTTTTATGAATTGTTGGTATGAACGGGGGTTATAGTTAAAGGCTATATGGTTATTCTATTTTTTTATTTCGCCCAATATCCTTATCGCCTCGGGTGCCGCGTCCACCCGGCGCGCTGAGGCTCGAGTGACCCTCGTCGGCAGCGCTTCGGGCGCACCGGAGATCGGTCGCGCCTCTATAAAGCCACACGTGACGCAGCGGCGCTCGTCGCGCTCGTTGTCAATCACCATGCGGTCCTCAGCCTGGCAACTGGGGCACACCGCCCCTGCTACAAATCGGGGCCGTGAATTGGGTTCGTGTGGAGAATCGGACATACTCGCGTCTCGGCGGCAAGGCGGGCGCAGTTTATCAAGCTCGGCTCCGGGCGTCAGGCGCGACGCAACCGCGAGCCTGACAAGCCACACAACCCGTTTCCCCAAGAGCAGAGTTTGCAGGGTATTAGGAGATCATGAGTGGGCGATATCAGTTTTAAAGGCGAGAATCATATCCGGACGGCCTTGGGCGTGACGCCCACGCTGGGCGAGCGCGTGATGATCGACCCCACTGCGGTCGTCATGGGGGATGTCTCGCTGGGAGACGACGCCAGCGTCTGGCCACATGCCGCAATGCGGGGAGACGTCCAGATTATCCGTATCGGCGCCAGGACGAATATTCAGGACGGGACGGTCCTGCACGTAACGCATGACGGCCCTTATAACCCTGGAGGATATCCGCTCCAAATAGGTGATGACGTGACGATCGGACACAGAGCCCTGCTTCATGGTTGCACCGTGGGCAACCGAGTGCTGGTTGGCATGGGCGCGATCATCATGGATGCCGTTGTGGTAGAAGACGACACCATGATCGCCGCAGGCGCGCTGGTCACGCCCGGAAAACGGTTGCGCACCGGTTATCTTTACGCTGGCAGTCCAGCTCGCGAAGTGCGCCCGCTCACCGAAGAGGAAGTTCGCTTCCTGCCCTACAGCGCAGCGGGTTATGTCTCGCTAAAACAGCGATACTTGGACGAGAGTGCTTAAGCGGACGAGGTAGCATTCAATCTCAAGGCTTCGACTACCGCTTGCGTCTCCGGGCGCTCACCCAACCACAAATTAAAACTCTCTGCCGCCTGCTCAACCAGCATCCCTAAACCATCCCTCACTTCTCGCGCTCCGTGCGCTTTGGCCCAGATCAGAAATGGGGTGGGCTTGCTACCGTAAGCCATGTCGTAACAGCAGCACGGGTCCGCCAGACCCAATGAAGGCGGAAGTGGGGGCATGTCATCCGACAATCCCGTGCTAGTGCCATTAATAATGAGATCCCACGACTCACTCCCGATGTCCTCGTAACCTCCACCGCCCACGGACACGTTTTGATCGCTCCAGCCAGCCGCCAAGGCTGCCGCCTTTGCGGCAGTGCGGTTAGCAACAAATACTTTTTTCGGGGCCTGCGCAAGCAATGAGGCCATGACGCCTTTTACGGCCCCTCCGGCACCCAACACCAAAATACGCGCATCCGTCAGAGACCAGCCGGCTCCATCTCTTATATCCGTGATTAACCCCTTGCCATCTGTATTGTCCGCATGGATTCGGCCATCACTGTCACGGCGCAAAAAATTCGCCGCCCCTGCCTGGCGCGCCCGTTCCGACGCCGAGTCTGCGAGCTCAAATGCTCGCGTCTTGAAAGGCAGCGTGACATTCAATCCACGGCCACTCTGGTCGAAAAACGCCCGGACCCACGCCTCGAAATCGGGAGGATCGACACAGTGCGCCTGATAATCGATGGCCTGACCAATTTGCGCGGCGAATGACGCGTGAATAATAGGAGACAGGCTGTGTTTAATCGGGTTACCCACCACCGCGAATCGTCCGGGAATCGTCTGCTCAACCGTCATCTTGCGTCCACCGCGGGCCAATATATCAAGGGCGCCTGCAAGCTAGACTTGAGCGCCACTCGCACCCTCGAGTCCCAGCCAATCCCGCGGCCTCAGGAAGTCTGTCATCAGGCGCGCCTCGGCTGTGCCGGGGTCTGGTTCATAGCCGTACTCCCAGCGGACCAATGGTGGCAGAGACATCAGAATCGCCTCGGTTCTCCCATTGCTTTGTAAGCCAAATAGCGTGCCGCGGTCGTGCACTAAATTAAATTCGACGTAGCGGCCACGACGATACAACTGCCACTGCCTTTCGGATTCCGTCCAGGGAACATTTTTCCGCCGCTCTAAAATGGGTAAATAGGCTTTGAGATAGCCGTCCCCGACGCTGCGCATAAAGGCGAAGGTTTGTTCGAACCCCCATTCATTGAGGTCGTCATAAAAGAGCCCGCCAACACCTCGCGGCTCCTCCCGGTGAGGCAAGTAAAAGTAGTCATCACACCACGATTTGAAGCGAGAGTAGACCTCCTGACCGAAAGGATCACACGCCTCTTTGGCCGCTTGATGCCAAGAGATAGCATCTTCTTCGTAACCGTAATAGGGCGTGAGATCGAATCCGCCACCCATCCACCACACCGGTGCCTCACCCGACTTCTCCGCCATGAACAGGCGAACATTGGCATGGGATGTCGGCGCGTGCGGGTTGCGCGGATGAATCACCAAAGAGACCCCCATGGCACGAAAGCTACGCCCGGCCAACTCGGGGCGATGTTGTGTTGCCGACGCGGGCATAGCCGCGCCCACAACATGTGAAAAGTTGACGCCGCCTTTTTCTATCACCTCGCCGTCAGCCAGCACCCGGCTGATGCCGCCCCCCCCTTCAGGCCGGTCCCAAGATTCCGACGCAAAGGACTTGCCTCCGTCTAATTGCGAGAGGGCGTCGCAGATTTTCGCCTGCAGCGATTTCAGGTACTGCTCTACTGCTGCTGCCTCCATGGGCCTCTCCTTGTCAACGGTTATGCGCGGACAACCGAACCATCCGCCACGCGACGTATTGTTGATGCTTTGCCAACAGGGTCAAGGCCTCCCGGCAAGCTCGGCAAATCCCGCCCAAAATATCGCCGCAACTGCCAATTGGCGTGTGCCGGCGGGCGCCCGGCAGGGTTCGCGCTTGTCGACACCAATGCGCCCCCAAATTGTGAACACAATGCCTGCAAAGCGGGCGCAGAGGTTACCCGAATAGCGACTTGGTCACTGCTGCCTGTCACCCAGGCGGGAAAGTAATTGCAGTGTGGCACCAACCAGGTATTCGGGCCGGGCCATGACGCTAATAGGGTATCTCGCTGAACCGTCGTCAGCGATTCGAGTACAGGCATAAACGGTTCGATATCGGCTGCCACCAAGATCAAACCCTTACTCACCGGGCGCTGCTTCATTTGCAAAAGCGCCAGAACTGCATCCTGATCAAAAGGGTCGCAACTCAGCCCCAGCACACCCTCTGCAGGGCAAGCCACTACCTCGCCGGCGCCAAGGGCTGAAGCGATGAGCGACACCCGCCATTGAGCAAAGTACTTCGGTGGCTGGTAGGCGTTCACATCGACATCACGAAGCTA
>JAYOEE010000001.1:52210-82434 GCA_038106565.1 Halieaceae bacterium | reverse complement strand
GATGTGCTCCTGCAGCGCAGCAACCGATGGCAACAGGATAGCCCCATCCTCCAAAAGGAAGCGACAGCCCGCGCCCTGTGGGTGATAAATAGACCACGGCAGAGTCATCACATCCCGCCCTTGGTCAGCTGCGGCCGAGGCCGTGATCAGGGTGCCGCTCGGTCTCCCAGCCTCGATCACCAGCGTGGCCGAACTTAAACCAGACAGGGTTCTATTGCGGCGATGAAAATGATGCTTGCGCGGTGGTGTGCCCATAGGGAACTCACTGACCAGCGCCCCCGAGCCAGCGATACGCTCGCTGAGATCTTGATGGCGGGAGGGATAAATCTGATCGATACCAGCGGGCAGGACGGCCACAGTGCGCCCCCCTACCGCGAGCGCGGCCTCGTGTGCCGCCCCGTCGACACCCAGCGCCAAGCCACTCACCACCACCTTTCCCAGGCGCACGGCCTCGGCCGCAAAGGCCCCTGTTGCACGCTTGCCGTCCAGCGATGGCTTGCGTGTCCCGACCATCGACAGTGACGAAGCGCTGATGGCGGTGAGATCACCGAGCACGAAGAGAAAGGGCGGTCGATCCTCACACTCTGCCAGAAGTGGCGGATATTCGAGGTCACTTGGGATAACCAAATGCAGGCATCCCGAGCTCTGGAGCATCGCCGCGCTTTGCTTTGTCGAGGCAGCGGCTATCGCACTTTGGAGCGAGCTGAGCTGGTATTGCGAAGTCGCTGCCTGAGAGCAATGAAGAATCGCCTGCGGAGAAGGGAAGTGCTGCAACACCTGATCCAGCCAACGGGCACCGTTAACGATGCCTTCCGTCACCGCCAACCACTGCGCATCCGCTATTGCGTGTGTCCCGAATCGGTAAGCCATTGCTCATCCTTGAGCCAAAGCACTACAGCAAAGCACTACAGAGAGTGCTACCCAGAATCATGTGTGGGCGAACACTTTCCCCTCAAAGGCTGGCGAGGCTGTCGCCGACAGCCAACGGCCCACTCGCCTGAAGTACGAGGCCAAAACTGGCCCGCTCAAAAACGGAAAAAACCGCGAGTACGCCCGCCTCAACAGCCGGCAGTCGAACCCAGTTTCCCGTCAGAGGGTCTTTTACTTCCTGACCCTGCTGATGAATGGCGAGCAGATCCCCCTCGCGAAGGGCGTCGCGCTCCCCTCGGTTGATCACCACAATGTCCAGCGCACCCACCTGTGTGATGCCGTTTGCCACAGCAATAATGCGGGCATCGGCTATCGTGAGTTGGGGTATTTGGAACGAGTAATCATTTTGGGGTGTGTCGCGCTCGAGAGGCATCAGTCGATCGCCAAGGCGAACCTCCTGATACGCGCGGGTCACCACCAGGCTCGATGGGTGCATGGCGCTCGCTGCACCACTCACACGCGCCTCGGCCACCACCTCGACAAAAACACCCAAACTCTCTCCCGTCGTCGGGTCAGTGAGTGACTGCACGGGCCTGACCACCTGATAATGGCTCGAATCGCCTTGCCCGAGGTGAGCGTAAAGCGTATCTCCCAAACCCGTTATCAGACGCCCCGAATCGCCCGCCACCACGTGAGCCGCTTGTGCCAAAAAGGTGGCGCTCATCACCCCATATCGCCTCAAAAAAGGCTCAATTTGCTCAGTGGGTATTGTTGGGATGGCAGACTCAAGGTGGTCGGGGCGCATGTTGGGAGACAACCTGATAGTAGATCTGGGGTGCTTCACCAGCCTTGGATTATCGCCCTCCCATACCAGACGAAGCTGGTCTCCCGGGTATATCCAGTGGGGGTCGTCGATTTCAGGGTTTTCCGCCCACAGCTCAGGCCATCGCCAGGGACTCTCCAGGAAGACACCCGCAAGATCCCAGAGGGTGTCGCCCGTTTTCACGATATAAGTTGATGGCGCATCCGGGTTGAGGGCAAGCGGCTCTGCAGCTTGCGCTGGAGTCCAGCATAGCCCCAATAGCGCGAAACAAAGCATGATATGGCGCAATAAAGGGTTCTTGCGCTGTTTTTTAGGGTCGAGACGACCTGCAATCCTTTTGCATTTTTCCACGGTATTCACTCCATTGTTTACCCCCGCCTATATCAGCGGGCTATCAACCATAATCCTCGCAATCCGGCGAGCTTGTGGCTTCAAGGTATAATCGAAGTGTGCGGGGATGTTTCTGATAGAGCAAGACCAAATCCGAACACTTTCTTCACACCTCACAAGCTTTCAACATGGACTCTGGCATGGCGCTTCTTGAAATCCTCGAATTCCCCGACCCGAGACTACGCACCCGGGCTTCCCCCGTGCGGGAGGTTGACGCCCGTATCCGGAAATTAGTTGATGATATGTTTGAGACCATGTACGACGCGCCCGGCATTGGCCTAGCTGCGAGCCAGGTCGACGTGCACGAGCGGGTGATCGTGATGGATATCTCCGATGACCGCTCTGCCGCCAGAGTCTTCATAAACCCTGAGATCACAATCATCGACGACACATTGGGCACCTACGACGAGGGCTGCCTTTCCGTTCCGGGCTTTTATGAAACCGTGCAACGACCCAGCATCGTTGAGGTGACCGCAATGAATCGCGAGGGTGAGGTCTTTACGGAACAGCTGGATGGGCTGACCAGCATTTGCCTGCAACACGAGATCGATCATCTCGAGGGCAAGCTGTTTGTGGATTATCTCTCTCCGCTCAAGAGACAACGCATCCGAAGCAAACTGGTGAAAGACCAGAAACGTCGCGCTTGAGAGATGCCCGCTGAACTCAACATCGCCTTTGCAGGAACACCTGAATTTGCGGCGAGGCACCTGCTTCAGCTTATCAAGGGTCCTCACAACGTCGTCGCCGCGCTGACCCAGCCCGATCGTCCCTCGGGGCGCGGGAAAAAACTGCAACCTTCCCCTGTTAAAGCCGTCGCTCTGGAATCTGGCATCCCCATTTGGCAGCCCGAAACCCTCAAATCCCCCGACAGTAGCGCGAAGCTAGCCGGTTTTGATGCAGATATTTTGATTGTGGTGGCCTATGGCCTGATCCTGCCTGCTGAAATACTGAGCACACCAAGGCTAGGTTGCATCAATGTGCACGCTTCTTTGCTGCCGCGCTGGCGGGGCGCGGCACCCGTTCAACGAGCAATTGAGGCGGGGGACTCCGAGACCGGCGTGTGCATCATGCTGATGGAGCCCGGGCTGGATACAGGGCCCGTGCTACTCTCTCACGCCATCCCCATCGAGCCGCACCACACAGGTGGAACGCTGATGCGGCAGTTGGCTGAAGTGGGCGCGGAGACTCTCGACAAGTGTCTGTCTGATTTCGAGCGCCTGCTGGCACAGGCCTCTCCTCAAGACGACGCGCTCTCGACCTATGCGAAGAAAATCGAAAAACAGGAGGGCGCCATCGACTGGTCTGCTGACGCCATCGAGATCGCGCGCCGAATCAGGGCATTTCAGCCGACACCGGGATGCTTCACCCTCCTCGGCAACAACCGCATCAAGATATGTAGCGCTCACGCGAGCAACGAGCGCCATTCCAAAATAGCGGGTGAAATACTCTCTGCCAGTGAGCACGGACTGGATGTTGCCTGTGGGAGCGGCGTTCTGACCATCACCGAAGCGCAAATGCCCGGCGCCAAGCCACAGCCAATGAGCGCCCTGCTGAACGGGCATCGCGAACGCTTGCTGCCGGGCAATCGCTTTGCGCAACCCGATAACCTCTGACCATGTCTCCTGCGAGGGTAGTGGCGTCGAGCATTATTCATCAGGTATTGCTGGGCAAATCCCTGCACGCACTGCTGCCCGATGCGTTAGACGCCGCCACGTCCACAGATCGGCCATTCTGCCGAGAGTTGATCTACGGAACCTTACGGGAGTGGCCCTTCCTCGCACCGCTCAGTCAAAGCTTCATGACGAAGCCATTGCGAAAAAAAGATAGCGATATCCAAGCCACGCTATGCGCTGGCCTGTATGAGCTGTCGCACATGCATACCCCGGCGCATGCCGTGGTATCAGAAGCCGTGAATACGGTGCGCGCGCTGGGCAAACCGTGGGCCGCGGGTCTGGTTAATGGCATTTTGCGCAATTATCAAAGACGCACCGCGCCGATTTCCGATTTTCTGAATGCCGCCCAATGCAACGCGCTACCTGACTGGTTGTTTAGACAACTCGTTGATCAATACGCTAGCCACATAGACGAGATTGCTCGCGCTGCCAGAAATCGTCCGCCCATGGTGCTACGGGTCAATGCCGCTCAGTTGAATCGAGACGAATACCTCGAACACCTCAACGCGGCGGGCATTGAGGGCATGCCCTGTGAATCGCAGCCGGCAGGCGTCATGCTCAAGGGCGGGGTAGATGTCATGCAGCTCCCGGGATTTCTCGAGGGTTGGGTCAGCGTACAAGACGCATCCGCACAACGGGTTCCCGAACTGCTCAGTCCATTGCCCGGGGAGCGGATTCTCGACGCCTGCGCCGCACCGGGTGGCAAAGCCTGTCATTTGGCCGAGGCGCAACCCGCGCTCACGGCACTCCTCGCCTGCGATGTCAGCGAATCGCGACTGGCCAAGGTAGCTGAGAGTGCTCAACGCCTAAAACTCCCCATCGAGACGCTGCAGGCTGACGCCAGACAACTGCCGGATCACGTCATGTCCCATCCTTTCGACGCCATCTTGGCCGATGTACCGTGCTCGGCCACGGGTGTGATGCGCCGCAACCCCGATATCAAGGTGCTGCGTCGGGAGGCGGATGTCGCAGGCTTCGCCGCGCAACAGCTGGCGATCCTCCGTGGGCTGTGGCCTGCTCTGAAGCCGGGTGGCCGGCTGCTTTATGTCACATGCTCCCTGCTTCAGCAGGAAAACGATGATGTTGTCAGGCTTTTTGTCAGTGAGCAGATGGCCAGCACCGCGCGTCTCGATCTGGACGATGGGATGCGTACCGAGTTCGGCTGGCAGACGATCCCCCGCACAGACGGCGGTGACGGATTGTATTTTTCGCTGCTTTTAAAAACGTGATTGTAAAAGCGTAAATACCTGCCAAAAATTGCGGCGAACAACGTGACTAATCCACATGGCATGTCAGCTTTGACTTGGTTTAAGGTGTGCTCCGATCGATCGGAGGATCCGCAGACCAGTGAAAATTATCATTCTCGGGGCGGGCCAGGTAGGCGCCACCCTCGCTGAGCATCTCGCCGACGAAAAGAACGACATCACTGTCATTGACGAGCATGCCGCCACATTAAAGCGCCTGCAGGAACGACTCGATCTGCGCACCGTGCTGGGTCATGGTGCACACCCTTCCACCCTCATGAACGCCGGGGCCGAGGACGCCGACATGCTGATCGCCGTCACTGATAGTGACGAGATCAATATGCTCGCCTGCTCGGTGGCCTTTACGCTGTTTAAAACGCCCACCAAAATCAGCCGTGTGCGCTCTGCTGACTACCTCTCGGAGCAAGCCGGCCTGTTTGAATCCGGCGCTATTCCTGTCGATGTGATTATCGGTCCCGAACAGCTTGTTACGCGGAATATCGAACAGTTAATCGCCAACCCAGGCTCTCTTCAGGTTTTGGATTTTGCGGAAGGACGAATCCGACTGGTTGCGGTAAAAGCCGTGGAGGGTGGGCCTATCGTTGGGCGCGAACTGCAGGAAATCCGTGAACACATGCCCAACGTGGACACTCGCGTGGCGGCCATTTTCAGGCGTGGCGGAGACCCCATTATTCCTCAAGGATCTACGATCGTTGAACCCAATGATGAAGTATTTTTTATTGCCGCTCGCGAGCACATCCGCCAAGTCACTGCCGAACTCAGAAAAGTCGATAAGCCGTATCACCGAATCATGGTTGCCGGTGGCGGCAATATTGGCGCCAACTTGGCAGGGCGTCTCGAAAAAAACTATCAGGTGAAGGTAATCGAGCGCTCCTATGATCGTTGCCGAACCTTGTCTGACATATTGGAAAACAGCATCGTTTTAAATGGCAGTGGCAACGAACCGTTGCTCTTGCAGCAGGAGAATATCGAAAACACGGATGTCTTTTGTGCGCTGACGGATAACGATGAATCCAACATCATGATGTCTATGCTGGCGAAGCGCCTCGGTGCCAAAAAGGTGATCACCTTGATCACCAACGCCGCCTATGAGGACCTTATCGGCGATGAAATCGACATAGCGATATCGCCCCAGCAAATCACGATTAGTAGCCTGCTGTCTCATGTCAGAAAGGGCGATATCGGGTCGGTGCACTCCCTCCGACGAGGGGCCGCAGAAGCGATTGAGCTCACTGCTCACGGAGATGCGCGCTCGTCCAAAGTGGTGGGTCGCCGACTGGATGAACTCAAACTCCCCTCCAGCGTGACCGTAGGTGCCATCCTGAGGAAAGACGAGGTGCTGATCGCCCACGATCATGTCGTAGTGGAGGAAGATGACCACGTGATTCTTTTCCTCACTGACCGATCGCAGATATCCGCTGTCGAAAAACTATTCGCTGTCGGCTTCGGCTTCATCTGATGCAGTTCGCGATGGCGACCAAGATTATCGGCGTGCTGCTGATCCTGTTCAGCAGCGCGATGCTGCCCCCTCTCGCTCTCTCACTTTTTGCCAACGACGGCGCGCAATCTGCCTTTTCCATTGGCTTTGGCGCCACCTTGGCTTGCGGTGTAGTGCTGTGGTTGCCAACCAGCACGTTGCGCCGCGATCTGAATATCCGAGATGGCTTTCTGGTAACCGCGCTATTTTGGTTAGTACTGGGGTTATTCGGGGCCATCCCTCTCTGGCTCTCGCCAGAACTAGGCCTGTCCCCTGCAGCCGCCATATTCGAATCAATTTCAGGGCTCACCACCACGGGCGCAACCGTGATCACCGGGCTCGATGGCTTGCCGCATTCGCTTTTGCTCTATCGCCAGCTACTTCAGTGGCTGGGAGGTATCGGTATTATTGTTCTGGCGGTCGCCATTCTTCCCATGCTGGGCATCGGCGGCATGCAGTTATATCGGGCCGAGAGCGCGGGCCCCTCAAAAGAGCGAAAGCTGACACCCAGAATCACAAGCACTGCCAAGGCGCTATTCGGTATATACCTGCTGCTGACGATGGCGTGCACCGCTTGCTATCTCGCTGCAGGTATGACGTTGTTTGATGCGATCTGTCACGCCTTCTCCACCGTGGCAATCGGCGGATTCTCAACACACGATGCCAGCTTGGGCTACTACCAGCAAAACAGCGTTCTGATCGTCAGCTCCCTCTTCATGATTGCCTCGGCGGTCAATTTCGGCCTCCACTTTGTCGCCCTTCAGCGACGGGATGTGCGGGTCTACGGCCACGATTCCGAAACGGCTTTCTTCCTCACCGTATTAATCCTGGCGACCTGTGTGGTCTGTGTTCTGTTGCTCAGCACAGAAACCTTGGATATGCAGGACAGCCTCGTGCACGGGTTATTCCAAACTGTCTCCATTGCCACCACAACGGGCTTTACCACGCAGGATTTCTCTACGTGGCCACTGTTCTTGCCCGTATTGTTATTACTACTGAGCTTCATGGGCGGCTGCGTGGGTTCCACGGGAGGTGGCATGAAGGCAATGCGAATTCTGTTGATCTTTCGACAGGGCATGCGAGAGCTAAAGCAGCTGCTGCATCCCAATGCCGTGATCCCGCTCAAAATCGACTCGCGACGTGTTCAAACCGAGATCATCAGTGCGGTGTGGAGCTTCTTCGCCGTGTATATGTTCTGCTTTGTCGCCATCTGGTTGGCATTACTCGCAACGGGCCTCGATTTCACGTCTTCTTTTTCCGCCGTGGCCGCTACGCTGAATAATTTGGGCCCGGGTCTGGGCGAGGTGGCCAGCAATTACGCTTCTGTCAGTGAGGCGGGCAAGGCCATCCTCTGCCTTTCAATGTTGATGGGGCGGCTGGAGGTATTCACCATGCTGGTTCTATTTACTCCCGCTTTCTGGCGACATTGAGCAGTACGGTGACCCGCTACTTGGTGCCGCGTGATCGCTGGATCACCTCGTAGGCCGCAGAAATTTCCTGAGCGCGCGCAGTCGCGACTTTCAGCAACTCATCAGGCACGCCCTCGGCAATCAATTTGTCGGGGTGATTTTCGCTCATCAATTTCCGATAACGTCGTTTTACCTCACTAGCTGACGCAGTAGGCGTAAGGCCCAGCGCCGCGTAGGCTGTGTCGAGTTCTGAAGGTCCGTCTGCGTTACCATGATGGCGGCTACCACGCTGCTGATATGCGCGCTGCTGAAATTGCGCCTGAGCGTTGAGCATCGATATCAGCTGATCGAGCTCACCTCGAGGCATGGACAATAGACCGGCAACCTGATTGAGCGCCGCCCGCTCGGTAGCGGCGAGAGACCCGTCCGCCAAAGCGATGCCAACCAGAAAAACGATCAGTGTGTGCTGCGCCTGGCGGCGCGGACCAAGACATTCCCTGAAACGGGTAATCGTGGCTGCCGGGTCAAAATTCGGTGCCGCACCATCCTTGAAATGCCTGATTGCGGTTCGCCGCTGCTCGGTATTGAGCCTGAGCTGGGCAAACAGCGCCTCGGTTTGTGCAATCTCTGCTTCAGAAACCCGACCATCAGACTTGGCGATAAAGCCCAGCAACGAAAACGTGGTTTCGAAAAATTGCGCTCGCATCAGATGCACCGCATCCGGGCCAGACAGCTGAAGGGCTCGCCACAACCCCGTGTCAAAAGCGTGGCCTAGTACCAGACCAAATAACAACCCCACCGGTCCAAATGCCAGGAACCCGATTAAACCCGAAATGACCTTGCCGGAGACTTGCCTCACCTTGCTATGTCTTCTCTTCCAACAACGGAGACGACTGCCAATTATAGTGGTCGATTTCTCCGGCCGGTCGACAGCGAAACCTTTTGTACTGCCATTGGTACTGGCACTCGTTGCCGGCTATCAGCTTTTCAACGCCGAAATTGATCGCGGTCAAAGCGTCCCGGTCATCGTCACTGTAAACACCAGATTCTGCAGGCCGGTAAACGGCGCGAAACCCGTTGTGCGTGCGCAGTACCGTTCCCATCACTGCTGCGGCACCCGAGCGCCTGATTAAGTTAAGCGCGAGGGTGGCGGTGAAGCAGTCCACCCCAAAAAACGGCACATTCATGCCAGCGTTCGTATCTCGAGGCACCTGATCAGGCAACACCCCCGTGATGCCGCCACTGCGCACAGAACGGATCAACTCAGCCAGCCCGCGAGGTGTTGTGGGAACCAACTTGCCGCCCGTACGCTGCCGGCCTCGATGAACGAGGTCGTCAAGCTTTTTAAGCGGAAGTGGCTCATAGAGGGCCACCAGCTCACCTAGGGTTGCCAAGTGCATACCCAACAACTCCCAATTGCCAAGATGGGGGCCTAGCACAATGACTCCCTGCCCCGCCTCTAGCGGTTGCAACACCGATTCAGCGCCGTCTACTTCCAACATCGATGCCGTCACCTGCCAAGGTCGCAACCACAAATGCCCCATTTCCGCCGTGAGCTCTGCAGTCGACTGCACGCTTTGTTGCGCAACCTGCCGCCTGTGGGTCACTGACCAATCAGGATAGGCAAGCTCCAGGTTACGGATTGCCACCCTGCGCATCCGGGAGTTGAAATGATAGAGCAGCGTGCCCACCGCGCGGCCAAGCGCGCGCGCTGCGCTGAGCGGTAAACGACGGGTGATCGCCATCATCATATGGATGAGTGAAATAACGATCCATTCCAGCCAGACGGGTTTGGTTGAGACGGACATAGATGTCATTAATCGCGCAGAAGTGGGTGGGAAAATTGATTATGGTGCTGACATGACAGTTATACTAACCCCTCGTATCAGTTTTTAGGCGTTTTCCTTGGCTCCCGCGACATTTCAAGACGTTATCCTGCGGCTGCAGGACTACTGGGCAGGGCATGGTTGTGCGGTGTTGCAGCCTCTGGATATGGAAGTCGGAGCAGGCACTTTTCACCCGGCGACTTTTCTGCGCGCACTCGGACCGGAAAACTGGAGTGCCGCTTATGTGCAGCCCAGCCGACGCCCAGCCGACGGCCGATATGGCGAAAACCCCAATCGTCTGCAGCATTACTATCAGTTCCAAGTGGTCATGAAGCCGTCTCCACCGGACTTTCAGGAGCTGTACCTGGGTAGCCTGTATGCGCTGGGAGTAGATCCGCTAGAACACGACATTCGGTTTGTTGAAGATAACTGGGAGTCGCCCACTCTGGGTGCTTGGGGCTTGGGCTGGGAAGTATGGCTCAATGGTATGGAAGTCAGCCAGTTCACATACTTTCAACAAGCCGGTGGGCTGGAATGCCACCCCGTCACAGGGGAGCTGACCTACGGACTCGAGCGAATCGCCATGTACCTCCAAAATGTGGAGTCCGTGTATGACCTCGTTTGGGCAGAATCACCATCCGGAAAAATCACCTATGGAGACGTCTATCACCAGAACGAGGTGGAGATGTCCGCTTTTAATTTTCAGGAAGCCGACGTAACCAATTTGTTTGCGCAATTCGAATTTTACGAGCAAGAAGCCAGGCGACTGGCAGACAAACAATTGCCGCTTCCCGCCTACGAATACGTTATGAAAGCCTCGCACACGTTTAACCTTTTGGATGCTCGCCATGCGATTGGCGTAACAGAGCGTCAGCGATACATTCTCAGGGTGCGGACGTTGGCCCGCGCAGCGGCTCAGGCCTATGTGGCGGCGCGAGCAGCACGCGGCTTCCCAATGGCTGACCCGGATCTGGCGGCAGCGGCCTTGGCTCAGTTAGCGCAATCTGAAGAGCACTCGGCGTGATGACTCAGCATCTGTTTTTTGAGCTCGGAACCGAAGAGCTGCCCGCGGGCGAAATTGCCGGGATGTCTGAGGCGCTGCGCTCGAAGATCGTAAGCGGCCTCAACGCACAGCGCCTCTCGTTTACCGAGGCGGTCGCATTTTCCACCCCTAGACGTCTGGCCATATGGGTGAAGGATGTCGCCACGCAAGCGCCTGATGAGAGCCGCGACGTCATTGGCCCGCCGCTCAGCGCCGCGAAAGACGCGCAAGGTGTCTGGACGAAAGCGGCAGAAGGTTTCGCCCGCAAACAGGGTATTGAGGTCGATGCACTGGTCGTTCGAGAAGAACAGGGCGTCGAGCGGATATCAGCGCATGTTGCGCAAATTGGCGCCAAAGCATGCGACGTCATTCCAACTATCGTTGCCGACGCAGTGGGCTCCATCCCTGTTTCAAAGCGTATGCGCTGGGGCCGCAACCGCGACGAGTTTCTGCGCCCGGTACAGTGGCTAGTGCTGCTATTTGGAGAAGAGGTCCTACCTCTCGAGCTGTTTGGCCTAGAAGCTGGACGGGATACCCGAGGACATCGCTTTCATCACAACGCAGCGATTGCTTTGAGGTGCCCGACGACCTATCAGGCAGTGATGCGTGACGCAAAGGTTGTGGTGGATGTGTCGGAGCGAAGGCAACTAGTGGCCGAGCAGGTCGCCGCGCTGGCGCAACCCGACGAAGTTGTCGCGCTGTCTGAAGAGCTGCTCGACGAAGTCACCGGGTTGGTGGAGTGGCCCGTGGCGTTGAGGGGTAGCTTTGATCCCGCTTTTTTAGAGGTGCCTGCAGAAGCGCTGATATCGGCGATGAAAACACACCAAAAATATTTTCATATCAATGATGCCAAGACCGGCGCCTTACTCCCTTCATTTATCACCGTTTCCAATATCAACAGCAGTAATCCAGCAAGCGTGATTGCTGGCAACGAGCGCGTGATTCGGCCGCGGCTTGCTGACGCCGCGTTTTTCTTTGCCAACGACAAAACCACGTCATTGGCCTCAAGAACAGACCGGCTCGCGGGCGTTGTCTTTCAACACCATTTAGGGAGCTTGCTAGACAAGACGTCGCGCATTACCGCGCTTGCAGAGGAACTGGCGAGCACCATCGGGGCAGATTCACAGACCGCAAGCCGCGCCGCAAGTTTGGCGAAATGTGATCTGGTGTCTGAAATGGTGCTGGAATTTCCAGAGCTTCAAGGCATCGCAGGTGCAGACTATGCCCGCCATGACGGGGAGCCTGAGGCGGTTGCCGTGGCGATTCTCGAGCATTATTGCCCTCGTTACGCGGGAGATCACCTTCCCAGTACCGAGGAGGCGACCGCTGTCGCCATAGCGGACCGAATCGACACCCTTACCGGAATCTTTGGAATTGGCGAGCCCCCAACGGGCTCCAAAGACCCTTTCGCTTTGCGTCGCGCCTCTCTGGCCGTCATTCGTATGCTGGTCGCGCTGGGTAAACCCATTCTGTTACGGGATATTCTCCAATACAGTTATTCGCTGCACGGCGCGAACCTGTCACCGACCACTGTAGACGATGTACTGAACTATATTTTTGAGCGCCTGGACAGCTGGTACGCAGACCAATCCATTTCCGTTGATGTAGTCCGCGCAGTGTTGGCGGCACAAAGTAGCGACTTGTACGATATCGATCTGAGAATTCAGGCAGTCGCTGCTTTTTCCGAGACAGAAACGGCAAGCCACCTCGCCGCGGCGAACAAACGAGTAGCGAATATTCTCGCCAAGGCAGAACGTGACGACCGGGCAGCCCCTGACCCGAATCTGTTTACCGAAGATGCCGAGAGCGCACTTTTTGATTGCGTCGTATCCGCGGAAACGGCACTGGCGCCGCTGTTGCAGGCCAGAGATTATCAATCCGCATTGGGTCACTTGGCGAGCCTCAGACAACCCGTAGATCGCTTTTTTGAGTCTGTAATGGTCAACGTAGACGACGACGCCATCAGGCTGAATCGGCTTTGCTTACTCGGTTCGTTGCGCAGGCTGTTCATACAGTTAGCCGATATGGCGCTGTTGTCCCCGGGAGCCGAGTGAGCGAGGCCGCCCTACTCTGGATTGGCCTGACAGTCGCCAGCGCGGGCTGCTTGACGTTCAGCCTGTTTACATTAAATCGCAAACGGCGCGCACTGAGCGACGTGCAGGACGCGCTCATTGAACAGCGCACTGCCCGTGATCTTGCTCACGAGCGCGCCTCAGCCCTCGAGGCAGAGGTGGCGCAACTTCGTGAACAGCTTCTTGAAACCAAGTCGTTACTCGCCGGCAAAACGGCAATCCTCGATGAGCGAGAATCAAGTCACCAAAATCAGGTGAAATGGATTGAAGACTCCCGTGCCGCGCTGAAAGCGGAAATAGAGGTCATTGGCCAGAAACTGCTTTCGGCAACGGGCAAGTCGCTGGAAACCACTAATCAGAAGAGTCTCGACAGCTTGTTGAAGCCTCTGGCGGAAAAAATTGATCAATTCCAGAACCGCGTCAATCAAGTGCACTCCGATATGGTGCGCAACAGTGCCTCCCTGGCAGAGCAAATAAAAAGCCTTGAATCAGTGGGCGTGTCGATGTCTGGAGAAGCACAAAATCTGACGCGTGCGCTGAAGGGAGATAAAAAGCTGGTTGGCAACTGGGGTGAAGCGCAGCTAGAAAAAACCCTCGAATTAGCGGGATTGCGGCGCGGTGAACACTATGACGCACAAGTCGCGATGAAAGACCAACAGGGAGAACGGTTTCTTCCCGATTTTGTGATTCGACTGCCCGAGGGCAAAAATCTGGTGATTGACAGCAAGGTGTCGCTGGTGGACTACGAGCGCGCCGTCACCGCAGAGTCGGAGGAAGAGCGCGTCGCGGCCCTTGAGGCTCACGGCAAGGCGGTCAGGCAGCACATCGATGCGCTATCTGCAAAGGACTATGCCAATTTGCCGGGACTAGAGAGCCCAGACTTTGTCCTCATGTTCATGCCTGTGGAACCTGCATATATTGAGGTCATGCGCAGCCAGCGCGAGCTTTTTAATCATGGTTACCAGAAAAACGTGGTGCTGGTGTCGCACACTACGCTGATGCCGATCCTGCGAACCGTTGCCAACCTGTGGATGATCGAACACAGCAACCGAGAGGCACAGGAAATCAGTGAAAAAGCGGGAGATATTTATAACACCGTGTGTCTTTTGGGAGAGCGACTCTATGCATTGGGGGCTTCTATATCGACAACCGCCAACAAATATAACGAGACGGTCAAAGCCGTACAGGGTAAGCAGGGCCTGGTCGGAAAAGTGGCACGGTTCCAAACCGTGTCCCAGCGCGCAAACAAAACGTTCCCGAAAGGACTCACGGCCATCGACCCCAATATCGATCTGCCCCAGCTAACCGAGCAGGCCCCCGATGAGGCATCAGCCTCGGAGGAATAAACGGTGAGCGCGCCTAAATATCCAGATTTGCTACGGCCAGAGCATTCTGCTCTATAAATTCCCGCCGCGGCTCCACGTCGTCACCCATCAGCGTTGAGAACATTTGGTCCGCAAGAAACGCATCCTCAATCGTTACCTGAAGCATGCGCCGGGCCTCGGGATCCATCGTGGTCTCCCATAGCTGCTCAGGATTCATCTCGCCCAAGCCCTTGTACCGCTGGATGGAGCAGCCTTTTCGCGCCTCCGCCAGCAGCCAATCTAAACCGGAGGCAAAGTCCTGCGTCTCGAACCGTTTCTCGCCGCGCTGGAAAAACCCGTCGTGCTCGATCAATCCGTCGAGCTGATCGCCCAGCGCCCGCAATGACGCGTACTCCGGCGAGCCAAAAAAGCCTCGCCCCAATGCGGTATCGGTTGCCACACTGTGCGCGGTTCGGCGCACCACCGGATAAAAATAACCACGCTCCGGATCCTGTCTTACCATCACTTCGAACTGTACAGACTTGTCTTTTATTGATAGTAAGCACTCACTCATTTCTGTGGCAAACGCTGACACGCGAGCCTCATCGGCCAGTTGATCCACACCCAGCGCAGCTACATTGAGTACTTGCCACAACACATCGCGGGGGTACACCCGAGCCAGGCGATCAATATCAGACGCGACGCGTTGATAAGCTGAAACGAGGTTAGACAATGCAAGCCCTGTCAAGGGTGGCGCCTCGGGATTCGAAAAGAGGGCGGCGTCTTCCAGTGCCGACTGAGTCAAATATTCAGCCAAGGCTGCCTCATCCTTGAGATATCGGCTTTGCTTACCTCGAGCCAATTTGTATAGCGGCGGCTGCGCGATAAACACGTGGCCGCGTTCGATCAGCTCCGGCATCTGCCTGAAGAAGAAGGTCAGCAACAGCGTGCGGATATGAGAGCCATCAACGTCGGCATCAGTCATGATAATGATGCTGTGGTATCGCAACTTGTCTGGGTCAAATTCATCCTTGCCGATGCCACATCCCAAGGCGGTGACCAAGGTGCCGACTTCTGCAGAGCCCAACATTTTGTCGAATCGCGCCTTTTCGACATTGAGAATTTTGCCCTTCAACGGGAGGATGGCCTGAAACCGACGGTCTCGACCTTGCTTCGCCGAGCCACCAGCGGAATCTCCCTCGACCAAATACAATTCACTCAGCGCGGGATCTCGTTGCTGGCAATCAGCCAGCTTGCCGGGCAGCCCCGCAATATCCAGCGCACCCTTGCGGCGAGTCATATCGCGGGCTTTGCGCGCGGCCTCTCTGGCGCGGGCGGCGTCAATCATCTTGCCAACCACTAATTTCGCGTCGTTGGGGTTTTCCAGCAAGAAATCGCTGAAATACTGATTCATCGCCTGCTCCACGGCGCCTTTCACCTCGCTCGAGACAAGCTTGTCCTTGGTCTGAGAGGAGAATTTAGGATCTGGAACCTTGACTGATACGATTGCAGTCAAACCCTCTCGCGCGTCGTCCCCCGTAGTAGACACCTTGGCTTTCTTCGCAACCCCTTCTTTTTCAATATAATTATTTAAACATCGAGTGAGCGAAGCCCTAAAGCCGGCCAGATGGGTGCCGCCATCTCTCTGGGGGATATTGTTGGTGTAGCAATACAGCCCCTCCTGAAACCCGTCGTTCCATTGCAGGGCAACCTCAACCTCCACACCTTCATCCGCCTCAGCCTGAAAATGGAAGACTTTCGCGATTGGCGTTTTGCTTTGGTTAAGAAACTCGACAAAGGCGCGCAGGCCCCCCTCGTAGACGAAGAGCTCTTCCTCTCCACTGCGTTCATCCTTGAGCAGAATTCTGACACCGCTGTTCAGAAACGCCAGTTCGCGCAGGCGCTTGCCCAACACGTCGTAGTGAAACTTGATGTTGCTGAACGTTTCGGGGGAAGGAGTGAATCTCACAGAAGTTCCCGTGTCGGTCGTTTCCCCTACAACGGCCAACGGCGCCAGTGGCACGCCGTGTGCGTAGCTTTGCTCAAACAGCTGTCCTTTGCGACGGATAGTGAGCTGCAGGTCCGATGAAAGGGCGTTTACCACGGAAACGCCGACTCCATGCAGGCCGCCCGATACCTTATAGGTGTTGTCGTCGAATTTTCCCCCCGCGTGTAGCACCGTCATGATGACCTCGGCCGCGGAAACCCCCTCCTCATGCTGTTCAGTAGGAATCCCTCGCCCATTGTCAGAAACTGTCACAGATTCATCGGGGTGAATGACGATGTCGATTTGACTGCAGTGGCCGGCCAAGGCCTCGTCAATACTATTATCGACCAACTCGAACACCATATGATGCAGCCCGGTGCCGTCGTCGGTATCGCCGATGTACATCCCTGGGCGCTTTCGCACAGCATCAAGGCCTTTCAGCACCGTAATGCTGGAAGAATCGTAATCCCTTTGAACCGGGTCGTTATTGTCGTCGGCAGCCATCTAGTTTGCTTTTCCTTGTATTCACTGTTTGTTGCGCGGCTGGGCTTATGTCCGCAGACCCGCGATGTATCTTCTCTGTGCCATTGGCTGACGGACTCCTGCATTCGACAAGACATGCGAAGCCCTACGCGGCCAGGGACAAACCTCCTTGTTCCACGTGGAACATCTTTAGGTCACCGTCAGGCCAGGCCGCCTCAAGAGATCTGCGGTCCACAGCGGTCAGCACTACCTGCCTGGCAGTCCCCAGCTGAGCGCAAACGCTGGCACAATGGGCTTGATCTAGCTCGGCCGGCAAATCATCCACCAAATAAAGCGGGCCCATAGGGCCTGATTCCTCAATCATTTGCCCCTGGGCCAACTTAAGCGCCACCAGCAGGAGCTTCATCTGACCGCGAGACAGCACCTCACCAGCCGGCATCCCACCAACCATCAGGCGGATATCCGCTCTATGCGGCCCTACCTGGGTAAAGCCCTGTGCCGCGTCACTCTGCGCAATCTTTTCCAGCGTGTTGCGTAATGTTTCCCGCCGATCCCATCCCGGCCGAAAAACGAGCTGAACCTCCGCTATATCGGGCGACAACGCTTGCGCCAATTTCGACAGCAATTCGGCATACCTGTCGGCGACAGCCACCCTGGCAGCAGTCAGTTGCTCCCCGGTAACGGCAAGCTCTTCTCGCCACGCAGCATCGCTGCTCATTATACCACGGCGAAGGCCGCTGTTTCGTTGCCTGACCGCCTGCGCGTAGCGCCGCCACAAAGGCAAAAACCCTTGTTCCACGTGGAACAATGTGCCATCCAGCAGGCGCCTTCGGCCCTCGGGCGGACCTGTGACAAGCCCCAGGCCTGCTGTGTCGAGCACCACCAGCGGGAGCTGCTGAGCCAACTCTGAGAGCGAGGGCACCGCCTCGCCTGCTACCCGAGCCTTCACCTCACCGCTTCGATGCTTTTCAATGCCCATAGTAAAAGTACGCCCCCGATTACGCACCCGCCCCACGACCCGACACAATTCAGCGTCATGCTGGATGACTGGTTTGGACTGGTGCGTTCGGAAGGATCTACCGACACCTAGCAAATGAATGGCTTCCAAGAGGCTCGTTTTGCCGGAACCATTCGCCCCAAATAAAACGGTCGCGCCTTCAGCAAGGCCCAGTTCGGCAGAGACCAGGTTTCGCACACACTCGATCTTGATATGCTCGAGCATTAATAGCAGTGCAAGAGATTACAGCCGCATGGGCATCACGACATACAGTCGTTCGGGCTCGCCACCGGCAGGGGGCTCTGACTGCTCCAACAAAGCCGAACTCGCTTCATCGGACAGCGATAAGCGAACGCTGCTGTTGCTCAGCACCGATAGCACGTCCAGCAGATAACTCACATTAAAGCCGATTTCCAGTTCCGGGCCAGCATAATCCACGGCTACAATTTCCTCAGCCTGCTCCTGCTCAGGATTGTTCGCGGTGATCTCAAGACTATTTTCAGAGAGCCTCAGGCGAATACCGCGATATTTTTCGTTGGAAAGGATGGCGGTTCGCGTAAAAGCCTGCTTCAGATCGCCACGATCACCGACAACTGCCTTGTCGGGATTTTTCGGGATTACGCGCTCATAATCGGGGAACTTGCCATCAACTAGCTTCGAAGTGAAGGTAAATTGCTGGTTCGCGGCTCTAATGTGGTTGCTACCAATAGCCAGCTCCACGGGCGTATCTCCCTCCAGTAAGCGGGACAGCTCCAGCACGCCCTTTCGCGGAATAATCACCCCCGCGTCAGGCGCATCGACCTTGTCAGGCGCAGTTGCCAACGCCAGACGATGCCCATCGGTCGCCACAACGCGCAACCGACCCCCGAGCACCTCAAGGTACAGGCCATTCAGGTAATAGCGTACATCTTGTTGCGCCATCGCAAAGGCGGTGCCATCAATCAGCTGCTTAACCAAGGATTGCTCCAGAGAGAGCAAAATATCCCCGGCACTTGCCTCCACCGACGGGAAGTCCGCCGCGGGTAGGGTAGAGAGGGTAAAGCGGCTGCGGCCAGCCTTGACTGTCGCCTTGCCGCTATCGACAGAAAATTCTATATTGGAACCCTCTGGCAGCGACTTACAAATATCAACCAATTTGCGTGCCGGAACGGTCACCTCGCCATCGACGCCGGCCGCCTCCAAGTCAAGACGACCTACCAGCTCCACCTCCAAATCCGTACCAGTGAGAGAAAGTGACTTACCTTCCAGCACCAGCAGCACGTTGGAGAGGATTGGCAGCGTCTGCCGCCTTTCAACAACCCCGGCTACCAGGTTCAATGGCTTGATAAGGGTGTCGCGGGCTATCGAAAATTTCATGTTTATCTGCTCAGGCAAGATCAATAGGGGTTATGGGTTAAGCGCTCTGTCGCGGCATCAGCCGGTCAAAGACCGTAGCAAGTTTTGATAGTCCTCACTGATGTCCGGGCTGTGGTCTCGCAACTCCTTTATTTTACGACACGCATGTAAAACTGTCGTGTGGTCTCTGCCACCAAAAGCATCGCCGATCTCTGGAAGGCTGTGCTGTGTCAGCTCCTTCGCCAATGCCATCGCAACCTGACGCGGCCTCGCGACGCTTCTGTTCCGCCGCTTGGACATCATGTCAGCCACCTTAATTTTGTAATACTCCGCCACCTTGCGCTTGATATTTTCGAGAGAGACCTGCTTATCCTGCAAAGCCAATAAGTCTTTCAAGCTATCTTTTATCAAATCAATATCAAACGGCCGGCCCGTAAAGTTGGCGCTGGCGATCACCCGCTTGAGTGCACCCTCAAGCTCGCGAACATTGGAGCGTATGCGCTGCGCGATAAAAAAAGCCGCCTCTGGAGCCAGATCAATGTGGCTCTGCTCCGCTTTCTTCATCAAAATCGCTACGCGCGTTTCAAGGTCGGGGGGCTCAACCGCAACCGTCAGACCCCACCCGAAGCGCGACTTCAGGCGCTCCTCCACACCGTCGATCTCCTTTGGGTACCGATCACACGTGAGGATCATTTGCTGGCCACCCTCGAGCAGCGCATTAAACGTGTGAAAAAACTCCTCTTGGGACCGATCCTTATTGGCAAAAAACTGGATATCGTCGATCAGTAGCGCGTCAACCGAACGATAAAACCGCTTGAAATCATTGATTGCATTTAATTGAAGCGCTTTCACCATATCGGCCACAAAGCGCTCTGAATGCAAATACACGATTTTTGATTCCGGGTTTTGCCGCCGCATCGCGTTGCCCACCGCGTGCATCAGGTGCGTTTTTCCAAGGCCCACGCCGCCGTAAAGGAACAGGGGGTTATACGAGTGCCCCGGATGTTCTGCTACTTGTTGCGCTGCAGCGAGGGCTAGCTGGTTGCTTTTGCCCTCCACGAATCGGTCGAAGGTATATCCCTCGACAAGGCTCGAAGAACCCACCAGCGCCGGAGCGGCTTGGCGGGGCGTGCTCGTCACCGTGTTTATCGTGCGCGGTTCTGGCGCTTGAGTAGCCTGTTCCACCGCGCGAACCGTTGGCGGAAATGCCGAGGGCGCTGACTGCCCTGCAACCGTCACTGACACATTCGCAGCTGGCGGTGAGACAATCTCGAGCAAGTAGGCGGTGATTTGAGACGCATATTTATCACTGACAAAATCGCGGATAAAGCGATTGGGCGCAGCCAATAGTAATCCTGAATCCTGCCACTGGGCTTCAAGCGGCCTAATCCATGTGTTGAATTGCTGTTGAGGGATATCGCCCCCCAACCTGCTCAAACAGTGTTGCCAGGGGTCGGTCAAAGGCTGTGGAGCGGCCAACTTTTTGTCTCCATGTATTGCTGGACAGCTTGCGAACAGAAAACCTATTGCCGGTCGGCAGAGAAGTTATCGCTTCAAATCGCTGTTGTTGTTATGGGTTGCACACCGGTGTGGCAGGCATAGTTATCCACACCCAGTCCGTTTTATCAACATGTTTTTTTCTCTATATATCAATGGTTTAGGGTTTGTATGCGCGCTACACCAACCCTTTTTCTTTTGCAACTGTTTTGTTTCTGCGGCTGTGTATAAGCTGTTAGTAACCCATGCCAAACCTGTGGTCGGCGCCCCTCTAGCTCCGCAGGCACACTTCGAGCTCGCAATGTTTGTGAGTGTTTACTAACCCCTAAAGGCTCTACATAAAGCACCCTGTACGGTAAGCGTATCGCCGCTAATAAACAGGACCGCGCATTTGGCTCGGTGCATAATAAAAAGTGCTTGCATCAGGGGGGAGCGTTTCGCACTAATACGCACACTATTGCGAAGTGCCCCGCCTTACCCTACAATCCGCGCCCCTCGAGGCGTGTGCCTGATTGCGACGCACCGAACATGATTATCGCTAACACAGATGCAAAAAGGTTGATGCCATGAAGCGTACATTCCAGCCCAGCGTATTAAAGCGTAAGCGCACTCATGGATTTAGGGCTCGCATGGCGACAAAGAACGGCCGCAAGGTGTTGTCGCGACGCAGAGCTCGCGGGCGCAGCCGTCTATCTGCCTAACACTGTGAGGCGGGGTCTGTGCTCTGTGGCCCATGCCGGGTTTTCCTAGAAACGCGAGGCTCTCCGAGCCAGAACAATACGCAAAAGTTTTTGATGCTCCCGCTATTCGCGTAAGCAGTGCCGCGTTTTTGCTGTTGGCCGTTCATTCTCATCATGAGTGTTCGAGAGTGGGCATCATCGTCGCTAAAAAGCACATTCGTTTAGCCAACCGGCGCAACCGATTAAAGCGTCTCGTCCGGGAACAGTTCAGATGCTCACCGCTTAATCTGACGTTGGACATGGTTGTCCTCGCGCGAGTACACGCCGATCAAATGACCAATCAAGAAATCAGCACCGACCTGAAAAAGCTTTGGAAAAAAGCCAATGATCGGTCAACCCAAACATGAAGCTCTTTCGCTACGTCGACCAGAAAATCGCCGCCTTTTTGGCTTTGGGCATTCGGGGCTATCAACTCACGCTCAGCCCCTGGCTCGGCAGAGCCTGTCGCTTTTCTCCTACTTGTTCGCAATATGGCATTGACGCCCTGAAGACCCACGGTACCCTAGCGGGCTGTTGGCTGACGGTCCGAAGGCTTTCACGCTGTCACCCCTGGTGCGAGGGTGGCCACGATCCTGTGCCGCAACACAGAGCGCATCAACAATCTGACAGAGGCCCTAACCATGGACATCCCTAGATATGCCTTGATCGCAGCCAGCATCCTGCTGGGCCTCATGCTTCTGGGTGAGTGGACTCGCTTTAGCAGTGAACTACAAAAACCACCGGAGCCTGTTGCGATGGTGGAAACCTCCGTACCTGATGTAGAGCGATTTCTCGATAACGACTCCGCGGCACCGGTCACGCAGACCGCACCTGCGGACCTGCCCACTACGGAGGACATTGCACCCGCTCTGGCAGACCCAGATCTCAGCACGCCGACCACAAGTGAAGGGTCTGTTGTCCGGGTCGAGACGGATGTGTTGCTGGTCATGATCGACTTGGTCGGCGGGGATGTCGTTGGCGCCGCACTGAAGGACTACCCGAAAACCCTGGGGAACCCCTCTGACCCGTTCGTCTTGTTAGAGCGGAACGGCAATCGCACTTATATTGCGCAATCCGGGTTAGTGGGTCGCGATGGTATCGACCGCACGGAGAGGGCGGTCTACGTTTCTGAAAAGAGCCACTATCAAAGCACCAGTGGCGAGCCGCTGGAGGTATCACTGCGCTACGCCGGCGACGGCCCAACAGCGGTTAGCAAAATCTTCTCTTTTGAACCCGGTAGCCACACGATTGCGGTACGCCACGAAATACACAATATCTCGTCCACAGAGGTGTTGGTCACTCCCTTTGCACAACTCAAAAGAGATGGCTCTCCAGCACCCACCGCGAGTGACTCCGGCATGGGCATGCGACCCTTTTTGGGGTCTGCGCTGACCCACCCCGATCAGCGCTTCGAAAAATTCGACTTTGAAGAGATGGCGGATGCCCCCTTCAAAGCTGACCTGGAAGGCGGATGGGTGGCCATGCTCCAGCATTACTTTGTCAGTGCATGGGTGCCGGATCCGGCTGGAACATACCGGTACCGCACACGGCATACCGGCAATGGATTTAACATTATCGGTTACACCGGTCCCGCTCTATCGCTGGCCGCCGATGAACGCATAAGCGTCAGCAATCAACTCTACGTAGGGCCCAAAAACCAAGGCGTGTTATCAAGTTTGGCGCCCCACCTCGATCTCGTAGTCGACTATGGATGGCTTTGGTGGATTGCTCAGCCCCTGTTCTGGTTGCTGACCTTCATCCAGTCAATGGTCACGAATTGGGGTGTGGCGATCATCATGCTTACGTTCATCGTCAAGCTGGCTTTTTTTCAGCTATCAGCTGCGGGCTACAAATCAATGGCCCGAATGAGGAAAGTACAGCCGCGAATTCTGGCCATCCGCGAAGAATACGCCAACGACAAAGCAAAACAGTCACAAGCGATGATGGAGCTGTATAAAAAGGAACAAATCAATCCATTGGGAGGGTGCCTCCCTATCCTCGTGCAAATGCCCGTGTTCATCGCCCTGTATTGGGTGTTGATGGAATCCGTGGAACTCAGACAGGCTCCCTTTGCGCTGTGGATAGACGACCTTTCGGTGATGGACCCTTATTTTGTGCTGCCCATCCTGATGGGCGCCAGCATGTATTACATGCAAAAACTGAACCCACCACCACCGGATCCCATGCAGGCAAAAGTCATGCAATGGATGCCTATCGTCTTCACTTTCTTCTTCCTGTGGTTTCCGGCTGGTCTCGTGCTCTACTGGTTGGCAAACAACCTTTTATCGATGGCTCAGCAATACATCATCAATCGCAAGATTGAGAGCGGCGCTATCTAGCCTGATGGCAACGAAGGAGCCGATGCCCGAAGCCAGCGCTGCGTTGGACCAAGACACGATTGCCGCCATTGCCACACCCACCGGAAGAGGGGGGATCAGTGTAGTGCGCGTCTCAGGACCCAGAGCCTGGACTATTGCCGAGGCGATGACGGCCAGGCAACTCCAACCCAAGACGCCCGTTTTGTGCAATTTTTTGAGCGCGACCGGAGAGCCTATTGATCAGGGGCTTGTACTGCTGTTCAAGGGGCCCGCCTCGTTTACAGGGGAAGACGTTGCGGAATTACACGGTCATGGCGGTGTTGTGATCACTGAGCTGTTGCTGAGAGCCTGTCTCGACCGCGGAGCTCGGTTGGCGCGGCCAGGAGAGTTTTCGGAGCGAGCGTTTCTGAATGACAAGCTGGACCTGACTCAGGCTGAAGGCTTGGCTGACCTGATCGACGCACCCACACAACAGGCTGCAAGACAAGCTGCAGCCTCTCTCAGGGGCGAGTTTTCGTCGGCTGTGCAGGCAATTGCAGCGGAGCTTATTAACCTGCGCGTTTTTGTCGAAGCCGCTATCGATTTTCCAGAAGAGGAGGTCGACTTTCTGAGTGATGGCCATATCAATGAGGCGCTATCGCGCTGCGATCAGGACCTGACCAACCTCATTTCCAATGCCCGACAGGGAGCGCTTATGTGTCGCGGGGCGAAAGTCGTTCTGACCGGTCAACCCAATGCTGGAAAGAGCAGTGTCATGAACTGCCTGTCGAAAGCTGCCGTCGCGATCGTCACTGACGTCCCCGGAACAACGAGAGACGTAATACGACAACAGATTGATCTGGACGGTGTGGCAATAGAGCTAGCTGATACGGCAGGGCTACGTGACGCCGAGGACGCGATAGAACAGGAGGGCGTGAATAGGGCTTATGCCGAGATGGAATCAGCTGACTTAATCATTGAGATTGTCGATGACGCCGCCGACTCGTATGTCCCCGCTACTACGCCAAGCGGCATTCCTGTTTTAAGAGCGCTTAACAAGATCGATCTATCTGGGCGACCTGCGGGGAAGGTGTCAGAGCAACCTGGCACCCTCGCTGTCTCTGCCATCAGCGGCGCTGGATTCACGGAGTTGATATCAAGCGTTTTGGCTGGCTTGGGGTTCGCTGGTGGCTCGCCATCGACGCCATTTAGTGCCCGGGAGCGACACATCGACGCCCTCAACCAAGCTCACTCGTTACTTTTGGAAGCTTCAACCCGTTTTGGATTATCTGGCGCGGGCGAGTTATTGGCAGAAGACCTGCGCAAAGTGCATGAAGTATTGGGCTCGATCACCGGGACGTTCAGTGCCGATGATTTGCTGGGTGAAATTTTCTCGTCCTTTTGCATTGGTAAATAACCTGACACTGCTATTCGTGCAAGGCCTTCACAAGCGCTAATAGCTGCTCTGAGTTGCGCCGAAATAAGGCACTCCTCCAACTTTTCAGCGGTATTCACAACTTATATACGGTATATCGAACACTTATGCAGACTGCAGCTACGCACTGCACAAGGCCGTTTACAACTCATCATCAAGCTTGGGGATAAAATCTCCGAGCAAAATCAGAACACTCACCTGCGAGAGCTGTCCACATGGTTTAACCAGTCTAAACAGATCGATTCCGCGAGATTTACAGAGTATTGAGGTGGTGTAAGCGCATGATTTTATTATTTAAAGCCCACTTTTCCACCACAAGCGAACCCTTAATAACAACAGTATTTAAATACTCTTCATAAACAATAAATATTAAGTTTAGTAATACTGAAGTAATCCAGCATTCTTGGGTTCATCGGAGTTGCGCCGGCGTTTATACTCTGCGGCCTTTTTCTCTTTTCCCACGGCACTGAAATGAGGCATCCCGACAGTTTCGACGTGATCGTTGTGGGTGGCGGCCATGCCGGCACCGAGGCAACGCTTGCAGCTGCGCGAGCCGGCGCTCGCACGCTGCTGATCACTCACGCCATTGATGCGCTGGGTCAAATGTCCTGTAACCCGGCAATCGGCGGAATCGGTAAAAGCCACTTGGTAAGAGAAGTGGATGCGCTGGGCGGTGTGATGGCCCGGGCAACGGATATCGCGGGCATACAGTTCCGGACCTTGAATAGCCGGAAAGGGCCTGCGGTCAGAGCGACTCGCGTACAAGCCGACAGAGTGCTTTATCGCACTGCTATCCGTTCGATGCTAGAGACGGCTTCCGGCGCACAGATATTTCAAGACGCCGTCGAGGACATTGTGATTACCGGAGACCGGGTCAGTGGTGTGAAAACCCGGACCGGAATCACTTTCTCTGCCCATACCGTTGTCTTAACAGCGGGCACTTTTCTCCACGGCAAAATACATGTCGGCGAGGAAAACACGTCCGGTGGAAGAATGGGGGATGCCGCGTCGGTCGGCCTTGCTGACCGGTTGCGCGAGATTGCTCCGCGGGTAGGCAGACTGAAGACCGGAACGCCTCCCAGGATAGATGCCCGAAGCGTTGATTTTGCAGTGATGACAGAGCAGTGGGGCGATGAGCCGCGCCCCGTGATGTCGCTCATGGGGCGGCGCGAAGATCACCCGGAGCAGCGATGCTGTTGGGTCACGGAGACCAATGAACAAACCCACGAAATCATTCGCGCCAGCCTCGATCGATCTCCTTTATTCGGTGGCGCCATAGAAGGAGTGGGGCCGCGGTACTGCCCCAGTATCGAGGACAAGATCCACCGGTTTGCGGATAAATCCTCCCATCAGATCTTTATTGAGCCTGAAGGGCTAACCTCAACGGAGCTGTATCCGAACGGCATTTCCACCTCATTGCCTTTTGACGTACAACTCAGTCTCGTGAGGTCGATAAAAGGCCTCGAGTCTGCCTCGATTACGCGGCCTGGCTATGCCATAGAGTACGATTATTTTGATCCCAGAGATCTAAAGCATAGTCTGGAAACCAAGTCGATTTCGGGCTTGTTTTTTGCCGGTCAGATCAATGGCACCACAGGGTATGAGGAGGCGGCGGCTCAAGGTCTCATAGCGGGGTTAAACGCTGCCCGTCAATCACAAAACCGGGAGCCATGGGAACCGCGCCGCGACGAGGCCTACATTGGGGTACTGATAGATGATTTGGTCACGCTCGGTACCAATGAGCCCTACCGCATGTTCACTTCGAGGGCAGAATATCGCCTGCAGTTACGCCAGGACAATGCGGACTTGCGATTGACGGAGCAGGGTCGTCTTTTGGGCCTGGTGGGCGATGAGCAATGGCAGTATTTTTCGGACAAGAGGGAGGCGATCGCTCGAGAGCGGACACGTTTGGATAGGATTTTTATTCAGCCAGGCTCGGCCGCAGCTGATCAACTGTCCCCCTTGCTCCCAACGCCCTTAACGCGGGAATACTCTCTGGCTGATTTACTCAAACGCCCTGAAATCGATCACGCGATTTTGGCGGATATCGCGCCGCCTGACATGCCGGTGCCTGAAGCGGTGGCAGAACAGGTGGCGATTCAACTTAAATATGCGGGTTATATCGATCGACAACAGCAAGATATCGAGCGCTTGCGACGGCATGAGCGAATGAAGATACCGGGAGATCTCGACTTCTATGGGGTGGACGGATTATCACATGAGATTTGTCAGAAACTGACTGAGATTCGCCCAACCAGTTTGGCGCGAGCGGGAAGAATTCCCGGCGTGACTCCGGCCGCGCTTTCTCTGTTGTTGGTTCACTTGAAGAAGCGAGAGCTTGTAAGGTCGTCGCGCGCAATCGCGAATGGTTGAGTCGGAATCTGACTTGCTTCTTGCGGCTGCCGCGGCAATTGGTATAGCGGTCTCCGCACCACAGGTAACACAGCTTCTTGGCTACTTGAGCCTGCTGGAAAAATGGAATCGAACCTATAACCTCACAGCGGTTCGAATGCGCGATCAGATGTTGAGCCGACACATCGTAGAGAGCCTGTCGATACTGCCCTTTCTGTCGGGACAGCGTCGACTGGATGTTGGCACGGGGGCTGGCTTGCCCGGTATCCCCCTCGCCATAGTTGACCCCGAGACGCGTTATACCTTACTCGACAGTAACGGAAAGAAAACGCGGTTCCTGTTGCAAGTGAAAAGGCAATTGGGTTTATCTAATATCGACGTGGAAACAGTAAGGGTGGAGGCTTGGCGGCCACCCGAGCAATATGATGCGGTGCTAACAAGAGCCTTTGCCGATTTATCGAACACTGTCCGCAGGGTAGATCATGTGCTCGGTGCACAGGGAACACTATTTGCTATGAGCACAGACTCCTCAAGCGACGCGGCGGCAAAGTTGCCAGCCAGAGCGGTGTTATCGGGGCTGGAGAAGATAACCGTCCCAGGCCATGACTGGTCTTTCAATTTGTTGATCGTTCAACGAGCGCAGGGCCACGCCCGATGAAAGTGATAGCGGTTGCCAACCAAAAAGGCGGGGTGGGCAAAACGACGACCAGCGTGAACTTATCCGCGGCGCTGGCAGCCATGAACAAGCGCGTGTTGCTCGTTGACATGGACCCACAGGGTAATGCAACGGTGTCAGTTGGCCTCACCAAGGGTGAATTATCATCAACTGCCTACGAATTGCTCGTCGAGCAGCAACCATTAGGTCGGGTGGCCAATCGTCTTGAGGCGCTGGGGTTCGACTGTGTTCCTGCCGATGGCGATCTGACAGCGGCTGAGGTTGCTTTGCTCACCGTCGGTGATCGCGAGCAACGGCTGAAGCAAGCGCTGTCCTCAGGGGATGGCCACTACGACTTTGTCATCATTGACTGTCCGCCTTCTCTTAACATGTTGACCCTGAATGCACTGGTCGCCTCGCATTCGATATTAATCACCATGCAATGCGAATATTTTGCCCTCGAGGGTTTGACGGCTTTACTGGAGACCATTGATACCGTTAAAGCATCGGTAAACCCCAACCTGAAAGTAGAGGGTATTTTGCGAACGTTGTATGACCCGCGGAATGCGCTCACCAATGAAGTGTCTGAACAGCTGTATGAGCATTTCGAGGGCCTCGTGTATCGAACGGTGATACCGCGCAACGTGCGTCTGGCAGAAGCCCCCAGCCACGGCTTACCGGGAATCGTCTATGATCGCCTGTCCAGAGGCGCAACCGCATATATGGCTCTGGCAGGGGAGTTCATGCGCAGACAAGAGCAGAGTCAAAAGGAAACAAATTAATGGCGCAGAAGCGAAAGCTTAATCGGGGGCTCGAAGCACTCCTTGGATCGGGGCTCATTAACCAGCCGCGGCCCGATGTTCCCGACGAAGCGCCATCCGTTGCTGGCCAATTATCCAAGACGGAACTCCCAATCGAGAAGCTCCAGCGAGGCAAATATCAACCGCGCAGAGAATTTGAACCAGAGGCCCTGAAAACGCTGTCCGACAGCATTAGTGCGCAAGGCATATTGCAACCCATAGTGGTGAGGCCCGTGGCGGACAGCCAGTTTGAGATCCTGTCTGGGGAGAGACGATGGCGGGCTGCGCAGCTGGCAAAGCTCTCGAGCGTTCCGGTAGTTGTTAAAGACGTGTCCGATGAGGCTGCGATTGCTATCGCGCTCATTGAAAATATCCAAAGAGAAGACCTCAATCCGGTAGAAGAGGGTTTGGGCTTAAAGCGCTTGCAAGATGAATTTGGTTTGAGTCAGGAGCAAATAGCGCAAGCGGTGGGGCGGTCCCGTCCAGCGGTAGCTAATCTGCTGCGACTGTTAAACCTGCAGAGTGACGTTCTGGCCATGCTGGAGCGCCGTGAATTGGAGGCGGGGCACGCGAAGGTGCTGCTGGCTCTGGAGGGGGGTGATCAGGTTCGCGCGGCCAAGCAGGTTGCAAAGCGGGGCCTGTCAGTGAGACAGACCGAGACGCTAGTCAGGAGCTGGGGCCACGACAAAAAGCCGGGGACAGGCACAGACCCTAACATCAGCCGTCTGGAGCAGGATCTCAGTGATCGGTTTGGGGCCAAGGTGAGAATCCGGCATCAGCAAAGTGGGCGCGGCACGTTGGAAATTCACTACACCACCCTCGAGGAGTTGGATGGCGTATTGAAAAGACTCGACTAAATGCAACGAGTTGAAGGGTTTATGCCTTTCCACTACACTCCTCCCCGCATGTAAGGGGGGCTGGGTTTACCTTGGCCAGACACGATGCTTCAGGGCCCTTCGTGACCACTAGAAAACGCCTTTTGAGGGCAGTGGTGATCACAGGGGTAAGCGTTGTAGCAGTGGCGGCTATCACCGGTTTTTTCCGGGGCTTTCATACTTCTCTGGACATGTTGCTGGGCGGTGTGTGCGTGTTGTTGCCAACCTTTTGGCTGGTGCTGAGCCTCACGTCTGCGCGCTCGGCGCTAAGCCCAATATGGTTTGGGCTGGCTCGTTATGGCTTGGCGGCGACGTGTTTTGGCGTGCTGTTTGCCTTGCGTCCGGAGAGCGAGCCGGTGGCAGTCATGTCGGGAAGTGCGATGGCGCTGTTATTGCCTTCCGCTTTGGCTGCTAGGCACCGATAACAACGCGTTCGGGGTTGCGCCCCGAATGAACAAAGATTAATTGGGCGCTAACTAGGGCGCGTGGAGCAAGACCTCGACAATGGCGGCAAACGGCGACAGTCAAACCGTATCCGAATATATCGTCCACCACCTGACGAATCTGACCTATGGGAAGTTGCCGGGCGGGTATGAGCGTTATGACGGCTCGGTTGTTCCTGCTAACGGGCAGTGGACCAT
>JAYOEE010000001.1:47713-52110 GCA_038106565.1 Halieaceae bacterium | reverse complement strand
ACCATTTTTGTGTGGGTGTTTCTGATGAACCTCATGGATTTGATCCCGGTAGATCTTGTCCCTCATGGCCTGATGCTTGCGGGCGTGGAGTATCAGAAAATTGTGCCCTCTACCGACCCCAATATCACAATGGGGATGGCGATCGGCGTATTCGTTTTGATGCTGTTTTACTCGATAAAGGTAAAGGGATTTGGGTTCGTTAAAGAACTGACACTGAACCCGTTTAATCATCCGCTATTCATTCCCGTTAACCTCTTCATGGAGGTGGTTGGCCTGCTTGCCAAGCCTTTTTCGCTCGGGCTTCGCCTGTTTGGCAACATGTATGCGGGCGAGATGATCTTTATTTTGATTGCCGCGCTCTTTGGCGTGGGTGTGTTCTGGATACTGCCTGCAGCGCTATTGCAAATTGGCTGGGCGATTTTCCACATTCTGGTGATCACGCTTCAGGCATTTATTTTTATGGTTTTAACAATCGTGTACCTCTCTATGGCACACGAAGATCACTGATTCAGACCTTAGTACTTTAGGAGACAACCATGGAACTGATATACGTTGCCGCCGCTATCATGATGGGCCTCGGTGGAATGGGGGCAGCCATCGGTGTAGGCATCCTCGGCGGTAAGTTGATCGAGGGCTCTGCACGACAACCTGAGCTGGCACCAAAACTGCAGGGCACGTTCTTTTTGGGCGCGGGCCTCGTTGATGCTATTCCGATTATCGGTGTGGGTATCGCGATGTATCTGATTTTTGTGGTAGCGGGCTAATCATCCGTTTTTCTGCGGGGCGCCTGTTAGCGCCCCTGAGCACCACAGGAGCACGAAGTGAACATTAATCTCACGTTGATAGGACAGCTCATCGCCTTTGTGGCGTTTGTGGCCTTTTGCATGCGTTATGTCTGGCCGCCGATCACCGCAGCCATGGCTGAGCGTGCTAACAAAATCGCCGATGGCCTGGCGGCTGCCGATCGTGCTGGTCATGACTTAGAGCTGGCTCAGCAGCGTGCCATCGAGCAGATGGCGGAGGCCAAGCGAGAAGCCGCAGGGATTATCGAGGCGGCGAACAAGCGCGCTCAGGCCGTGATAGAAGAGGCCAAGCAGGCGGCTGTTTCTGAGGCAGAGCGAGTGAAGGCTGCTGCAGTTGCCGAAATCGAACAGGAGCGTGCCAGAGCACAAGAGCAGCTGATGGCTGAGGTGAGTGGACTGGCCGTTGCGGGCGCCGAGAAGATTTTGGGTGCCGAAATCGATGCGGCCAAGCACGCAGAGTTGCTCAAGTCGCTGACGGCAGGGTCTTAATCGGTGATCGAGCCAACAACACTTGCCAGGCCTTATGCTCGCGCAGCGTTTGAACACGCCAGAGCCGCGTCTACCTTGCCCACATGGCAGGCGGCCTTGGCACAGCTGGCTGCGGCGAGCGCTGAACCCAGGGTGGCTGCATTATTGCGGGATCCCAACAAGACAGCAGACCAGCGCGCATCCGCGCTGACAACCCTTCTTGGCGATGACGCGCCCGCCGGGATTGGCAACCTGCTCGCCATCATGTCTGACAATGGCCGGCTGGCGTTGTTGCCGGAGGTGTGCGCCTTGTTCGAACAACTCAAGCAGGGTGTGGAGAGCACGGTGGCCGTTCACGTCACCTCCGCGTTTCCGCTCAGTGATGACGAACAGACTCAGCTAGCCCAAACCATGGAGGCCAGGCTCGCACGCAGCGTTACCCTGACTTCCGACACAGACCCCTCGTTGCTAGGAGGGGCCCTTATTCGCGCCGACGATCTGGTGATCGACGGCTCAGTACGTGGCCGCCTGAATAAACTGGCCGGCACGCTGACCCAATGACAGAGGAATAGGTCATGCAACAGCTCAACCCCTCAGAAATCAGCGATCTGATCAAGCAGCGGATCGACCAGCTTGAGGTCGCTTCCCAGGCAACCAATGAGGGCACCATTGTCTCCGTTACCGACGGCATCATTCGAATTCATGGCCTCACCGAGGTGCAGTATGGCGAGATGATCGAGTTTGACGGTGGTGTCTATGGTCTGGCACTGAACCTTGAGCGCGACTCGGTTGGTGCGGTCGTGCTGGGCGATTACAAGCAGCTGGCCGAAGGCCAGACCTGTCGGTGTACCGGGCGTATTCTAGAGGTTCCAGTGGGTCCTGAATTGCAGGGTCGCGTCGTGGATGCCCTTGGCAACCCCATCGATGGAAAAGGCGCGATCGAGACCAAGATGACCGACGCCATCGAAAAAATTGCGCCGGGGGTGATTGCCCGGCAGTCCGTTGATCAGCCCGTTCAGATTGGACTCAAAGCCATCGACGCAATGGTCCCGATCGGCCGAGGCCAGCGAGAGCTGATCATTGGGGATCGCCAGGTTGGCAAGACGGCGATCGCTGTGGATGCCATTATTAATCAGAAGGGAACCGGTATTAAGTGCGTGTATGTCGCCGTGGGGCAGAAGGCCTCCTCTGTGGCATCGGTTGTGCGCAAGCTCGAAGAGCACGGTGCGATGGAGCACACTATCGTAGTCGCTGCGAATGCTGCGGACCCTGCCGCCATGCAATACCTTGCCCCTTTTGCTGGGTGCACGATGGGGGAGTATTACCGGGATCGCGGACAAGACGCGCTGATTATCTATGACGACCTGTCAAAGCAAGCTGTGGCGTACCGCCAGATTTCCCTGCTTCTCCGCCGTCCTCCAGGCAGAGAGGCGTACCCCGGTGACGTCTTCTATTTGCACTCTCGTTTGCTCGAGCGTGCGGCGCGCGTGAACGCAGACTATGTAGAGCAGTTCACCAATGGCGAGGTGAAAGGCCAGACGGGATCACTGACCGCCCTGCCGGTTATCGAAACCCAGGCGGGTGACGTATCAGCCTTCGTGCCGACCAACGTGATTTCTATTACCGACGGGCAGATCTTCCTCGAGGCAGATATGTTCAATGCCGGTATCCGCCCGGCAATGAATGCCGGTATTTCAGTTTCTCGAGTGGGCGGTGCGGCGCAGACCAAGATCGTTAAAAAACTCTCCGGTGGCATACGAACTGCGCTGGCCCAGTATCGAGAGCTTGCCGCGTTTTCTCAGTTTGCTTCGGATCTTGACGATGCCACCAAGGCCCAGTTGGAGCATGGTGAGCGGATTACGGAGCTGATGAAACAGAAGCAATATGCGCCGCTGACAATTGCAGAGATGGGTGCGCTGCTTTACGCCGGTAACGAGGGTTATCTGCAGGATGTAGAGGTTGCAAAGATTGGCGATTTTGAATCGGCGCTGCTGGGGTACCTTCGAGCGGAATGCGCGGACGTGATGCAGCAGATAGAAGCCGATGGCGACTGGAACGACGAGCGTGAAGCAGCGTTCAAGTCGGCAATCGAATCCTTCAAGACAACGCAAACCTGGTAACCCTGAATGGCTGTCGGTAAGGAAATCCGCACCAAGATCTCGAGTATTCAGAGCACTCAGAAGATCACAAGTGCCATGGAGATGGTTGCGGCGAGCAAAATGCGGCGCGCCCAGGACCGCATGGAGTTGGGTAAGCCCTATGCGCAACGTATGCGATCCGTGGTCGGCCATATTGCCAACTCCACCCCCGAATATCGGCATGCTTACATGCAAGAGCGTGAGATTAAGCGCGCAGGATACATTGTGGTGTCTACCGATCGAGGCCTTTGTGGTGGTTTGAACATCAACCTGTTCAAAGCGGCGATTCAGTCCATGAAGGCGCACCAGGATGAAGGTATCGACGTTGAGTTGTGTCTTGTGGGCGCGAAGGCGGGCGGGTTTTTTGCCAGCGTTGGCGGCAATGTGACTGCGTCGGTCCGGGATCTGGGAGAGGAGCCCGCGCTGGAGCACTTGATAGGCGGGGTCAAGACCATGCTTGACGCCTATACAGAGGGGCGTATCGATGCGCTGTTTCTGGCCGGCAATGAGTTTGTGAATACCATGACGCAGGCGCCGCGGGTGGAGCAACTTCTGCCGCTGAAAGCAGAAGACAATCCTGCCCTGTCTCATCATTGGGACTATGTTTACGAGCCTGATGCCAGAGAACTTTTGGACGCCTTAATGGTGCGTTACATCGAGTCGCTGGTTTATCAGGCAGTGGTGGAAAACGGAGCCTGCGAGCAGGCGGCGCGCATGATCGCAATGAAGAATGCAACGGACAACGCTGGAGAGCTGATAGACGAACTCCAGTTGGTCTACAACAAGGCGCGTCAGGCAGCCATTACCCAGGAGCTGGCGGAGATTGTCGGGGGCGCGGCAGCCATTGGCTGACGGTCGCCTGAACGGAATGAATTGCGACGGCGCGGCTGTTGCGCGAGTTTGAAAATGAGGACCGGAAAATGAGTAGCGGAAAGGTCGTGCAGGTGATTGGCGCGGTAATCGATGTGGAATTTCCACGTGAGAGCGT
>JAYOEE010000001.1:17547-47613 GCA_038106565.1 Halieaceae bacterium | reverse complement strand
CCGATTGGCGAGCAGGAACGTGCCGCTATCCATCGCGCAGCGCCTACCTATGAAGAGCTTGCTGCGTCAGACGAGTTGCTCGAAACGGGCATTAAAGTGATTGATCTGGTCTGCCCTTTCGCCAAAGGCGGCAAGGTTGGACTGTTTGGCGGTGCCGGCGTGGGCAAGACCGTCAATATGATGGAGCTCATTAATAACATCGCGACCGAGCACTCAGGCCTCTCCGTTTTTGCCGGGGTGGGAGAGCGCACCCGAGAGGGCAACGACTTTTATTACGAGATGCAGGAGTCTGGCGTTGTCAATGTAGAAGAAATGGCCAAATCGAAAGTGGCCATGGTCTATGGTCAGATGAATGAGCCGCCGGGCAACCGTCTGCGTGTGGCGCTGACCGGTCTCACCATGGCTGAGCGCTTTCGCGACGAGGGCCGCGATGTACTCTTGTTCGTAGACAACATTTATCGTTATACGCTGGCGGGAACAGAGGTTTCGGCGCTGTTGGGCCGTATGCCTTCAGCGGTGGGGTACCAGCCGACTTTGGCGGAGGAGATGGGTGTGTTGCAGGAGCGCATTACGTCCACCAAGACCGGCTCTATCACTTCGATTCAGGCCGTTTATGTTCCGGCGGACGATTTGACAGACCCTTCTCCTGCCACCACGTTTGCGCACCTTGATTCCACAGTGGTTCTGAGCCGGGATATTGCCGCCAAGGGCATCTACCCTGCGGTCGATCCTCTCGATTCCACGTCAAGACAGTTGGATCCGCTCATCATCGGGCAGGATCACTACGACGTCGCTCGAGGCGTGCAGTCGGTATTACAGCGCTACAAGGAACTGAAAGACATCATTGCCATATTGGGCATGGATGAACTGTCTGAGGAAGACAAGCTGACCGTAGCGCGTGCGAGAAAAATTGAGCGCTTCCTCTCACAGCCTTTCCACGTTGCCGAGGTCTTCACGGGTTCACCCGGAATCTATGTTTCTCTTAAAGACACCATCGCGGGGTTCAAGGGAATTCTGGCGGGCGACTACGATAATTTGCCCGAGCAGGCGTTTTACATGGTCGGCTCTATCGAGCAGGCTGTGGAGAAAGCGGCCAAGCTCTGAGGCCGCCCGGGGACTGATTCATGGCGATGACCTTACATTGCGACATTGTCAGTGCCGAGGCCCAGATATATTCGGGCCTCGTCGAGATGTTGGTGGCAACGGGTGTGGAAGGTGAGCTGGGGGTCTGTTATGGCCACTCAGCACTGCTGACCAGATTGATTCCCGGCCCGATTCGGGTTGTCGAGCAGGGTGGTGAGGAGCAGGTTTACTACGCGTCCGGCGGTTTTCTGGAGGTGCAGGGCGACGTGGTGACGGTGCTTGCTGATACCGCCGTTCGCGCAGATGACATTGACGAGGCGGCTGCCGAGGCGGCTCGCAAGGATGCTGAGGACGCCTTAACCAATCAGCAAGGCGAGATCGACTATGGGCGCGCCTCCGCTCAGTTAGCCGAAGCGACTGCGCAGCTGGCTGCGCTGCGGAAGCTCAAAAACCGCGCCAATAGGGGCTAGCCCTTCTCTCAACGTCAAAATGACGCCTATTTTTGGTGTTTGTTTACCCTCGCGACCTTGAGCGGTTGCAATGCGCCGGTGGTTGGCAATGATGATCGTTGCCATCACTCCCGGGCGGGCTTTTCATGCTTGAAGTAATCATTTTGGCTGCTGGAAAGGGCAGCCGGATGCACTCAAACCTACCGAAAGTGCTACATCCCCTCGCAGGGCGCCCCCTGATCGGCCATGTTCTCGATACTGCCCGCGATCTAGGCGCAGAGCGCCTACACGTTGTAGTAGGCCACGGTGCTGATCTGGTTGAAGCCGAGGTAAGTGCGACAGACGTTACCTGCCACCTGCAGTCTGAACAGCGCGGCACCGGTCATGCGGTGCAACAGGCGATCGATTCCTGTGACCCAGACAGCACGGTTCTCGTTCTCTACGGAGATGTGCCGTTGATCTCGTCTGCGAGTCTGCGCGAGATCATTAATCTCTCAAGTTCCGGTGTGGCGATGCTCTCTGCAACACTGGACGACCCATCGGGTTATGGCAGGGTGATTCGCGATGAACACGGTGTGTTTGTTGCTGTTGTCGAAGAGGCCGATGCTTCCCCAGCCGAAAAACAACACAACGAAATTAACACGGGCGTGCTGGCGGCCAAGGCAGCTGCGTTGGTGGCATGGCTCGAGGGTATCGGCAACGACAATGCTCAGTCTGAGTATTACTTGCCCGACGTATTAGGGCTGGCGAAAGCGGAGGGAGCGCAGGTCAACGTGGTTCACTCAACCAGCATGCTCGACACGCTGGGAGTGAATACCCCTCAGCAACTCGAGCGTCTCGAGCGTCTTTATCAGGCAGAGTTGGCGGATCAATTAATGTCGGCGGGCGCGGTGGTTGCAGATCGCTCACGCCTCGACATTCGCGGCGATGTCCAGTGTGGTCGCGATGTCAGGATTGATGTGAACGTTGTGCTTGAGGGCCGTGTCATTCTCGGAGACGGTGTTGCTATTGGCGCGAATTGTGTAATTCGAAATGCCCAGATAGCGGACGCCGCACAGATCCTCCCCTTCAGCCATATTGACGGTGCGACTATAAAAAGTGGCGCGGTCATTGGGCCTTACGCCCGATTGCGCCCGGGTACGCTCATCGAAGAGCTGGCGAAGGTCGGCAATTTTGTTGAAGTTAAAAATACTCACTTGGGTAAAGGCGCCAAGGCGAACCACCTTGCCTACCTCGGTGACGCTGATATTGGTGCGGACAGCAACGTCGGCGCCGGGACCATTACCTGTAACTACGATGGTGCCAACAAGCATCGCACCACCTTGGGAGAGGCGGTATTTGTGGGTTCGAACAGCACGTTGGTGGCGCCGCTCACCATCGAGGCGGGCGGCTTTGTTGCAGCGGGTTCAACGATCACTGACGATGTGAAGGCCGATCAGTTGGCGGTGGCTCGGGGCAAACAGCGCAACGTGGATGGCTGGACAAAGCCCGCCAAGCCCAAGGATGCTGACTGATGTGCGGCATAGTCGGTGTAGTAGCCCGGCGTGATTGTAGCGAGATCCTGCTAGAGGGGTTGCGTCGCCTAGAATATCGCGGCTACGACTCGGCTGGCTTCGCGTTGATCGATCGATCGGGCAATCTCACCAGCCATAAATGCCTCGGCCGCGTAGCGGCGCTTGAGGCTGCCCAACTGGCTGAGCCGATACAGGGCGGGACGGGCATTGCGCATACGCGTTGGGCGACGCACGGAGAGCCATCCGTGATCAATGCGCACCCACACATTGTTAACAATCGCATCGCCGTGGTGCATAACGGCATTATCGAAAACCACGGCATGCTTCGCGACGGCTTGCTAAGCGAAGGCATCGAGTGTGTTTCGGCAACGGATACCGAGGTGGTTGCTCATCTCATCGCGCAGGCTGTTAGGTCGGCTGACGGACTCTTGGCGGCTGTACAAGCCGTTCTGCCGCGGTTAGAGGGCGCTTATGCGCTTGCCATTGTGGACCGAGCAGCGCCAGATACCATTGTGGTGGCCAGGCAGGGCAGCCCGCTAGTCCTAGGTGTGGGCATTGGCGAACATTTCGCGGGTTCTGACACGCTTGCGCTCAGGTCGGTCACCGACACCTTTGTGTATCTTGAGGACGGTGACGTAGCCGAAATCAGCGCCGATGGCTATCGCATAGTTGATTCTTCAGGCGAGCTGGCTAGCAGAGCGCGTACCCGGCTGGCACTTCAGGCAGAAGATGATGGCCTGGGCGAGCATGATCATTTCATGCGCAAGGAGATTTTTGAGCAACCCGCCAGATTGCGCGACACGGTTGCCCTTGGAGCGGGGCAGGACAGCGCATTCGGTGGGGCAGCCGCCGATGTCTTTCCCCGGGTGGCAGCGGTTCAAATCCTGGCTTGCGGCACCAGCTATCACGCAGGGTTGGTAGCACGGCACTGGATTGAGTCACTGGCTGGATTACCTTGCCAGGTGGAGGTGGCTTCCGAGTACCGCTACCGAGAATCCGTGACGCTGCCCAATACGCTGGTGGTGGGTATCTCACAGTCCGGAGAAACGGCCGATACACTGGCGGCGCTTGAGCATGTTGATCCCGAGCGCGTGCTGGCGCGCCTTGCCATCTGTAATGTCGATCACAGCGCCATGGTGCGCCTGAGTGAGCTGGTATATCTCACGCAAGCCGGAGCGGAGATCGGCGTGGCCTCTACCAAGGCCTTCACCACGCAGTTAGCCGCGCTGCTTAACCTCGCGTTTTGCCTAGCCCGCCATCATGCTTCCGATCCCATTTCCGAATCGGAGGTCGCAGCAGCGCTGGCTGAGATGGCTGACGCCGCAGAAGCCGTGCTTGAGCACGACGACAGGATCAAGGCGCTGTCTCGTCGCTTCACCAATAAACAGCACGCACTGTTTCTCGGCCGCGGGATTTACCACCCCATAGCGATGGAAGGCGCGCTCAAACTCAAGGAAATTTCCTACATTCATGCCGAGGCCTATCCGGCCGGAGAGCTGAAGCATGGCCCGCTGGCGCTGGTCGATGAGGACATGCCCGTTGTCGCGGTAGCCCCCGACGACAGGCTGATGGAAAAACTCCGCTCCAACCTCGAAGAAGTGCGGGCCCGCGGCGGGCAGTTATTTGTGTTCGCGAGCGAGAATGCCGGTTATGAGTCGGGGTCCGGATGCGAGGTGCTGGAAATGCCTGCTTGCAGCGCTTTGGCCGGGCCAGTGGTATTTACGATAGCCCTACAGCTACTCTCTTATCATGTTGCGGTCGCGCGAGGCACCGATGTGGATAAGCCGCGGAATCTCGCCAAGAGCGTGACGGTGGAATAGCCGCCGGCCTTTAGGATGGTTGATGAAGCGTTTTTGGCTCTTGTGGCCGAGTCAGTGCTTTTGCGTGGGCCGCGAGGCGCCTTGATCCCAGTAAAACCCGCTCCTGTTTGGCATTACGACCATATTGAGATTGGCCGGCGTTAAGCGCGAATGGGCATCGATGACGCCGTTAAGAAACAACGTATAAGCCGTCACCGCATAAACCTCATCGTCAGTCAGGCTCTTTTGCTGACCAAAAGGCATGGCCCGCCGAATGTAATCAAATAGCGTCGTGGCATAGGGCCAGTAAGAGCCCACGGTTTTAATGGGTTTGGCCGTGGTTAGCGAGCCCTGACCACCAGCCAGCGCCACCATCGGAGCCTGCCCTCGCCCGTCTTCGCCGTGGCAGGCCGCGCATTTGGCGATGTAGACCTCCTCACCCTCTTTCACCGATCCGCTGCCAGGCGGCAGGTTCGTGCTGTTGGGGGTGATCGAGCGATCCCAGAAGGCAATCTCCTCCTGGCTCATCAGCTCTCCCAGTCTTGGGGTGGGTTCAGCCAGACATAAGCCAGGGACCAGACAAAAGCTAGTGAAGGCCAGCAGGCAAAGGAAGCCGAGCTTAGACATAGACATTGCTTACTCGTCCTGAGGCTTCCACACCCCACGCCAGGATGCCGTTAAAGTGGTACATGTTTCCCGGCGAATAACGTTTCTGGAACTCAGCGCGGGTGGGCTGGACGTTACCCGCGCTATCCGTGGCGCGGCTCATCAGCGTTGCGGGAGCGCCGTCCCACTGCCAGGGTATACGAAAGCGACACACGCACTTGTCTATCACGGGCGCATCCAGTGCAGCTTCTGCCCAGCTCTTACCCCCATCCGCAGAGACCTCAACCCGCGCAATGGCGCCATGTCCCGACCAAGCGATGCCGGCTAATTCATAAATCCCCGGCGCTGCCAAATTCATTGTGCCCGAAGGGTGCGTAATGACAGATTTCACGCCCATGGTGAACGTAAATTGCTCAGCCCGACCGTCTGGCATGAGATCGGTGTACGTGGCGGTCTCGCTCCGCGACTGCGCCGGTGAGCTGGCTACCTTGAGACGATGCAGCCACTTTACGCTCACATTGCCCTCCCATCCCGGTACGAACAGGCGCATGGGGTATCCCTGCTCGGGCCGGATTCGTTCGCCATTCTGATAAAGGGCAATCAAGACGTCATCCAGCGCTTTTTCAAGCGGGATGCTCCTTACTAGGCTCGCTGCATCCGCGCCTTCGGCAATCAACCAGCTCGCATCTGCGTCGATACCCGCCTCTTCGAGCAGCAATGAGAGCCTCACACCTGTCCACTCGCTGCAAGAAACCAGACCATTCAGGGTCCCGCAGCTCGCATCGAGTGGGTTATCCAAAAGATTGAGAAAGCCATTCCCTGAACACTCCAGAAAATAAAACTTTGATGTCATCGGGTAGCGAAGCAGGCTATCCACCGAGAATTTCAGTGGGCGGCGGACAGCGCCATGAATTTTCAGTTCATGTTGTGCCGGGTCGATATTCGGCACACCGCTGTGATGGCGCTCAAAGTGCAGGCCGTTGGGCGTCATGCGCCCTTGCAGTGACTCCAGTGGCGTCGTAGACGCACCGATTGTGGTGCTGAGAGGCGACGACATTGGGGAGCGTGCCACAGCAGATTCGTGTTGAGCGGGGGTGCCATATCCAGAGAGCGGCGCGCCTGGGCGCGTCATCCACTCGGGGAAAGCGATGGGCGACGTCTCTGCCGCGGCTTGTGCCGACGCCATTCCCGCCCCGGCCAGCGCGAAGCTTTGGGTGAGGAATAAACGCCGATCGAGCAACCCGCTGCCCGCCACGGTGGCGGGATGCGAAGCTGGGCCTGATTGGGTGTCCGTCACGACGATGCGTCTGGGAGGTGGTGGCGCACTGCCAGCGTGAGCCCCCACGGGTAGCCCAACAACAAGGATTTAGTTGGGATTGGCGGCTTTATACGCGCGAATAGCGGTGTTGAAATCAGCGGCTACCTGTTCTTCTCGCGATACGGCCGCGTTGTAGTCAGCGGCTGCTAACGCGTAGCGCTCTTGCGCGCCGTCGTCGCCTTCATCAATCGCTGCTTTTTCTGCCACCATTTTTTCGTCTACGCAGGTCAGATATTCTGCGTTCGCGGCCTGAAAGGCCTTTACCTCGCCCTGCGCGGCAACCATTTCGTCGAGCGTTGCGCTGTCACCGTCCGGGGTGGGCGGAGCCACTGGTGCATCGCAGGCGTTGGCAAGGCCCAGTGGCGCAACAAGTAAGCCAAGCGTGAGTGCGGCAGTCTGAATATTCATGATGATTTCCTTTCTTTGGGAGCCCAGATGGTGCGGCCTCTGGTGATGATGGGATACGCGCGTTTACTGCGCGGTTCCCAAGTTAAAAACGGACTGATTCAGCCCTGAGTTATACCAACGAAACCCGCTCGAATAAACCGTCAACAGCTCGGTGGAGCAAACATTTCTTCGGCCGGTAAAGCGCATTCCGTTACACTGCGCCCATGGATGTGTCGGATATTTTGAGCCCCCTCAATACTGCCCAGCGAGAGGCTGTTACAGCCTCTTCAAGCAACCTGCTGGTCCTCGCAGGCGCGGGCTCAGGTAAAACCAGAGTGTTGGTGCATCGGATCGCCTGGTTGATCCGGGCAGAGGGTTTCTCTGCGCACTCCGTGTTGGCAGTGACCTTTACCAATAAGGCGGCGCGCGAAATGCGTGGCCGTATCGAAGATATGCTGCAGATGCCTACCCACGGCCTCTGGGTTGGCACATTTCATGGATTGGCACACAGACTATTAAAGGCACACTGGCGTGAGGCCGGCCTGCCCCAGCAGTTCCAGATACTCGACAGCGATGATCAGCTCAGAGTGGTCAAGCGGATCTGCCGTGAGCTGGATCTCGATGAAGCGCGCTGGCCCCCCAAGCAGGCGCAGTGGTTTATTAATGGCCAGAAGGATGAAGGTCTGCGAGCCCGCCACGTTGAAGCTCCCCAGGGAGATCTTTACATCAAGACCATGGTGCGCATTTACGCCGCCTACGAGGAGACCTGTGAGCGTGGCGGTCTGGTCGATTTTGCAGAGCTCTTACTGCGCGCGCATGAGCTATGGCTCAAGTCGCCCGAGACACTCCAGCATTACCAGCAACGTTTCAAAACGATTCTGGTCGACGAATTTCAGGACACCAATACCATCCAGTATGCCTGGTTGAGGGTTTTAGCCGGCCAGACGATACCGGTAGTGGCCGTAGGCGACGATGATCAATCGATCTATGGTTGGCGTGGCGCGCGGGTAGAGAACATTCAGCGATTCTCAGAAGACTTTAAGGGCACCGAAACCGTTCGGCTGGAGCAAAATTATCGCTCCACAGAGACGATTCTTGAGGCAGCCAATGGCCTCATCGCACGCAACGCGGGACGATTGGGTAAAAACCTCTGGACAGACGGCGAGCGGGGTGAGCCGATAACGCTCTACGCCGGTTTTAACGAGCAGGATGAGGCGCGGTATATTGTTGAACGGGCCGAAACGTGGTTCGGTGAAGGCCATCCCCGGCGCTCTATAGCCATTCTGTATCGCTCCAACGCGCAATCTCGGGTGCTGGAAGAAGCGTTGCTGAGAGAGGGCATCCCCTACCGTATTTATGGGGGTCAGCGCTTCTACGAGAGGCTCGAAATTCGCAATGCGCTGGCTTATCTGAGACTGGCTCAAACTCGAGATGATGATCCTGCGCTGGAGCGGGTTTTGAATACGCCCCCTCGTGGGATCGGGAGCAAAACGGTAGAAAAGCTGCGCGAAGTCGCTCGTAGCCAGCAGGTCTCAATGTGGCGAGCGATTCATAGCGTGCGCGAGCAGAGCGCCTTACCCGCCCGGGCGCTGTCGGCGCTTGGAAACTTTCAGGCGTTGATCGATGAGCTCGACCACTCTTCAGAGACACTCCCGCTTGATGAGTTCACCGAGCATGTAATTGAGGTGACGGGACTGCTCGATTATCACCGGGCCGAGAAAGGAGAGCGGGGGCAGGCGCGGGTTGAGAATCTGCAGGAATTAGTCACGGCGACGCGACTCTTTGAGCCCGAAGACGAAACCATTTCACCTCTTCAGGCTTTTCTGGACAGTGCGGCGCTAGACGCCGGAGAAGGTCAGGCTGATCCTTACGAGGACAGCATCCAGATGATGACGCTGCATTCTGCCAAGGGTCTCGAATTTCCACTGGTGTTTATCGCCGGTATGGAGGAGAACCTCTTTCCGCACCAGATGTCGATGGAAGAACCCGGGCGGCTGGAAGAAGAGCGTCGGCTCGCCTACGTCGGTATTACGCGCGCCATGAAGAAACTGGTTGTCACCTACGCCGAGAATCGCAGGCTACATGGTGGCGATATGTATAACTCCCCTTCCCGATTTATCAGGGAGATTCCCGGAGAGCTGATCGAGGAAGTGCGGCTCAATGGCGCGGTTTCGCGCCCCCTGGGATCGCTCACCCAAACAGGAATCGCTGAGACACCTGTTGATGGGATTGACCTGGGCCGCCGCGTGCTGCATCAGGTATTTGGTGAGGGCGTGGTGACACAGTTTGAAGGTCAGGGAAGCAACGCTCGTGTCGAGGTCAGTTTCAGTGAAGGCAGCAAGTGGCTTGTGCTTCAATATGCCAACTTGACTGTGCTGTGAGGACATTCCATGGGTGAAAAACAGTTTTTGCCATTGGCCGTTGTGGCGCTCACGGCTGCTTTGGTGGCAGTCGTAGCAGGATGGACAATGGACCGAGTCGGTCGGTCAGGCACAGCCGCAACCGAGGTAGGCGCGGCCGTTAAGGCAATAGAGTGGAAACTGGTGACAACCTGGCCCAAGGGTCTCCCCGGTCTCGGCGCTGCACCAGAAAATTTTGCAAGACGCGTCAATGAAGCCTCTGGAGGTCGATTAAAGATCAAGGTATTTGGTGCCGGCGAAATCGTACCCGCGTTTGAGGTCTTTGACGCCGTATCTCGCGGTGTGGCCCAAGCTGGTCACGGGGCGGCCTACTACTGGAAAGGGAAGATCCCCGCGGCGGTTTTTTATACCGCTGTGCCATTTGGTATGACGGCGCAGGAGGCTAACGGATGGCTCCACTATGGTGGGGGGCTGGAGCTTTGGAGAGAGCTCTACGCGCCATTCGGTGTGGTGCCGTTTGCGGGAGGCAGTACCGGGGTCCAGATGGCCGGCTGGTTCAATACCCGTCTCAAGAGCCGGGAGGATCTCGAGGGATTGAAAATGCGAATCCCCGGCCTCGCCGGCGAAGTGTTCGATGCGGCGGGTGGGTCTGCAGTCCGAATAGCAGGAGGTGAGATTTACACCTCGATGCAGACTGGGGTCATTGATGCCGTGGAGTGGGTGGGGCCCTACAACGACCGCACGCTGGGCCTTATGGAGGTGGGCGAATATTATTATTACCCTGGTTGGCATGAACCGGGGGCGATGCTTGAAACCATTGTAAATGCCGATGCGTTGGCTGCCCTGCCGGAAGATTTACAGGCGATTGTCAGGGTCGCTGCCCGGGCAACCAACACCGATATGCTGGATGACTTCACCGCGCACAACAGCGATGCTTTGCAAATACTGCTGTCGGATTTCGATACCGAGGTGCTGCCGCTGCCTGACGACGTAATGGATGCGCTTTATGAAAACAGCCAGATTGCCATAGCAGCACTGGTGGAGTCCGACCCGATGGCCAAAAAGATTGCCGCGTCTTATTTTGCCTTTGCCGACAAGGTGAGGACTTATCACGAGATCTCGGAGCGAGCCTACCTCAACGGACGTGACCGGTTGCTGCCGCCGGTCTCCCTTACTGCGGAATAGGCCGGGTCAGTTTATTCTCGTCGATCGCCACATAGATAAACTCTCCCTCGGTCACCTTGAGGGGCTCGCCATCCTGCTTTGAATTAATCCATACCTCGACAAGAATCCGCACCGAGCTCCTGCCGGTTTCCAGCACATCGCAGTAGCAACTCACTACCGCCCCAACGTGCACCGGCGTGAGGAACGACATGCCTTCTATCGCGACAGTAGCGACGCGACCCTCAGCCAGCTCGGAGGCGGTAATACTGCCTGCGAGGTCCATTTGAGACAGTAGCCATCCCCCAAAGATATCGCCGTTGGCATTGGTGTCTTTCGGCATGGCGATGGTTTGTAGTGCCAGCTCACCGTAGGGCAGCGGGTTGGAATCGAGTTCTTCTACAGACATGTGCATACCCCCGGTCGCGTTTGCAGATGGATCATCGTGCGCTTAACCAACCGCGCCCGACACAGGTGCCCATTATCGCCCCAGAATCCCCGGAAGCCACAGCACAAGATTTGGCCACCACCACATCAGCAGCAAAAGGAAGAGCTGAATGATCACGAAGGGCAGGATGCCTGCATAAATGGCGCGCGTGCTCACGCTGTCGGGCGCGACACCGCGCAGATAGAAGAGTGCGAAACCGAAGGGTGGAGTCAGAAAAGAGGTTTGCAGGTTGACGGCGATCATCACGCCCAGCCATACCGGATCAAACCCCATTGACAGCAAAATGGGTCCGACAACGGGAACGACGACAAAAGTGATTTCGATAAAATCGAGAATAAAACCGAGTAAAAACATGACGATCATGACGATCAGCAAAGCGGTGTGGGGCCCGCCTCCGAGATCTTCAAAAAAAGATTCGATGAGCACGTCGCCCCCAAACCCACGGAAAACCAAGGAGAAGACAGCCGCGCCGATCAAAATCAGGAACACCATGCTGGTGGTGTGAAGCGTGGAGCGGGAAATATCTTTCATGACAGCCAGCGAGAGCGCTCCCCGGAAAGCGGCCAGGAGCAGAGCACCGGTGGCGCCCACCCCGGCTGCCTCGGTAGGTGTGGCAGCGCCCACAAGAATTGAGCCGAGCACCAAGACGATCAAGCCGAGCGGCGGGATCACCGCCAGAATGGCGGAGCGGGGATCCGGGCGGTCCACGATCGCTGGCGGCGCGCTTTCGGGTTGAAGCGTGGCGCGCAACAGCAAATAAAACAGATACAGCATCACCAGCACAACACCCGGAACCATCGCGCCGACGAATAAATCACCCACGGAAACCGTATCCGTGTTGATGATATTCATCCTGAGCTGTGCTTGTTGATAGGCGCTCGACATGATGTCGCCGAGCAACACCAGCGCAATGGATGGGGGTATGATCTGCCCGAGCGTGCCGGTGGCACAAATTGTGCCGCAAGCGAGCTGGGGCTGGTAACCGGCCCTCAGCATGGTGGGTAGCGCCAGCACCCCCATGGTCACGACGGTGGCGCCTACGATGCCCGTGCTGGCCGCAAGCAAGGCACCCACGACAATGACCGCAACGCCAAGACCCCCAGGGCGGGAACCGAACAAGCCCGCCATGTTGGCCAAAAGGTCCTCGGCAATGCGTGCCCGTTCGAGCACCACGCCCATCAAGATAAATAATGGCACGGCGACGAGCGTTTCGTTGCCCATGGTTCCAAAGATCCGCCCTGTCAGCGCGGTCAGGTAATCGGGGTCAAAGTGCCCGATCAGGATACCGAGCGCGGCGAATCCCAGTGCCGTACCACCCAGAGTCAGCGCCACCGGGAAGCCCAGCAGCAGAATGCCGCAGACGACAGCGAACATGGCAATGGCCAGCTGCCCCTCCACTAGGACGGTTCCTTTTGCTGCAATAGGGAGATGTGGGCACGAAGCTGCGCCAGCGCCTGCAGTGCCAGAAGCAGTGCCATCACGGGGATGAGCGTTTTTAACAGAAAGACAAATGGCAGGCCGCCGGGCTCCGGGGAGGCTTCTTTAGCTGACCAGCTGTCGATCACATAATCCATAGAGCCCCACCCGATCAGGGCGCAGAGTGGGAGCGTGAACACCACATGGCCGAGGGCGTTAACCCAAGCCTTTTGCCGCTCGCTGAAGCCGCGATAAAAGATATCCACCCTCACGTGCTGATCTGCCCCCAAGGCAATCGCGGCCCCGAGCATGAAGACGGCTGCGTGAAGGTATTGCACCGACTCCTGGGCCGCGATGGCGCCCGTGTTGAATCCGTAGCGAAGCACCACCACTGCCAGTACGAGCAGAGCCATGGCCGGCACGCACCAGGAGATGACATCGCCCAACCGGTTGATACCCCGATCAATGAGGCCCGGCGCGGGTGGGTTTTGAGGCATATTTAACTCACGGTTTTTATCGTCGACGTGCAAGGTTATCATTCTGCTCCCATAGATAGCAGAAGAGGCCCGACCGTGCTTTCCATTCTGTCGCCAGCCAAAACGCTTGACTACGAGACGCCGCCCACGATCAGAAAGTCGACGCAGCCGCTCTTTATCGATCAGGCCACCGCTCTGGTGAAGCGTGCAAGAAAGATGAATCCCGACGACATTCAGGCCCTGATGGGCGTTTCGGAGAAGATCGCAGCGCTGAACCATGAGCGTTTTATGAACTGGGAACCGGACTTCTCCCTCAAGAATGCCAAACAATCCGTACTGGCGTTCAAAGGAGATGTTTATACCGGCCTGGATGCCGATACGCTCACCGCAGACGAGCTGGCCTTTGCGCAGAAGCACCTGCGCATTTTGTCAGGATTGTATGGTTTGCTGCGGCCTCTGGATCTCATGCAACCTTACCGGCTGGAGATGGGCCTGCCGTTTGAGAACACGGGCGGCAAGAATCTCTACGAATTCTGGGGTGATCGCATCACGGAAGTGCTCGGTAAACACTTGAAAGCCAGCGGCAGTAACGTCCTGGTGAATCTTGCGTCGAATGAGTACTTCAAGGCGGTGAAACCCAAGCTTTTGGAAGTCGACGTGATCACGCCGCAGTTTCGTGACCTGAAGAACGGCCAGTACAAGATGATCTCCTTCTTTGCCAAGAAAGCCCGTGGCGTTATGGCGCGCTACATTATTCAGAAGGGTCTTAATGAGCCGGAGGGGCTTAAACGCTTCAAGGGCGATGGCTATTACTACAGTGCCAAGCACTCTGATGCGACCAATTGGGTGTTTCTCAGGGACGCGCCGCCTCAGGCCGGGTGATCGTCGGATTTAAAGGGTAGTAGCGTTGCCGCCTCACGTTGGTAAGCGCGAACGTGCTCGCATTCCTGTGTTGAAAATTGCGCGACGGCTTCTCGCAGGCGTTCGTCAACGATCCAGTGGTTCGAATAGGTCAAGATAGGTTCAAATCCGCGCTGAATTTTGTGTTCGCCTTGCGCTCCGGGGTCAAATCGCGACAGCCCCGCCTCGATGCAGTATTCAATACCGCGGTAATAACAGGCTTCGAAGTGTAGGTAATCAAACTCTGCCAGACAGCCCCAGTAGCGCCCGTAGAGCGTATCGGCGCCCTCAAAAAAAAGCGCCGCCGCGACGGGCTGCTGCGCCACCTCTGCGATGACCATGACGGGCGCTTCACCGAGGCTTGGGCAGGTTTCAATAAAAAATGCCTGTGTCAGATAACCCCCGTGGCCGGATCGCTTGGCATAGGTGGTTTGATAACAGCGATGAAAAAACTGCCAGTCAGCTTCGCTGATCTCCGCACCTTTTAGCGTTTTCAAAGACAGCCCCTGACGCGTGATGTGCTCACGCTCCCGGCGAAGATTTTTTCTTTTGCGACTACTGAAGCGGTCTAAAAAATCGGAGAAGTCTCGATAACCCCGATTGAACCAGTGAAACTGGGTGGTCAGCCTCTGTGCCATGCCACATTCTGTGAGTTGCATTGAGGTTGCTTCGTCGACAAACAGCACGTGCCAGCTCGATACCTCGAGACGCTCGCACAACGACTGCATGTCAGTGACGACCTGCTCCAGCGCGCCTGCTGTACAAGTACCCTGTCCAAACCGCTGTCCTGTGGCCGGGGTGAAAGGGACCGCGGTGACCAGCTTGGGGTAGTAGCGGAGCCCCATCCTTTGCCAGGCGTCAGCCCAGGACCAGTCGAATACGTACTCTCCGTAGCTGTGAGATTTCACATAGGCAGGCAGTAACGCCGTCGTTTCACCGGACGCTTCAAACTGGATGTGGGCCGGCTGCCAGCCACTCTCTAAGGTGGTGCAGCCTGAAGTTTCTAGGCCGTGTAAAAAATCCCAGCGCAAAAAGGGGTCGTCAAGGCCGAACTGTGCCCGCCATAGCGCGGGGTCTATCTCGGCGAGGGACCGATGTATTTGCGCGGTCGTTGTTTCCACGTGGATCAGCCAGCGGGAGGGGTGTCGAGCCAGAAATGGGCACACAGCCCCACTAAAATCATCAACCCGATCCACTTGCTCTGGTTAAATGCGGCAAAGCATTGCTTGGTATCGCGTTCCCTGATGAGCCAGAGGTGCCGCGCAAACATCACACCCACTGCTACGACCGCGCTGTAGTAAAAGGGGCCCAATGCGAAGGCTTCACCACAGCGCCAAAAAGCAAACAAGCAAAGACACTGCAGTAATCCAATGACGCGTACATCCAAATCGCCGAGCAAAATCGCGGTGGATTTAATCCCCACGGCCAGATCGTCCTCCCGGTCAACCATGGCGTACTGCGTGTCATACACCACGGTCCACAGGACGTTGGCGCCGAACAGCCACCACATTGCGGGTGGCAACGTGTTCAAGCTCGCTGCAAACGCCATGGGAATACTCCAGGAAAAAGCGATTCCCAGCACGATTTGGGGTAAGTGGGTCACGCGTTTCATCAGCGGGTAAATCAACGCCAGTGCCGCCCCGGCAAGTGATAATTTAATGGTCAGCGGATTCGTCAGCGCCACCAGCATCAGCGCTAAGGCCAACAAGCTGACGAGGAGTAACAACGCCTCCTTGACGCTTAATGCGCCCGTAACAAGCGGCCTGAGGCGTGTTCGCTCTACGTGACCGTCGAGATTGCGGTCCGCCAGATCATTGGCGATGCACCCGGCTGCGCGCATAACCACCGCACCCGCTATAAAGATCCAGAGCAAGTTCAGGGGAGGGGAGCCTTCGTTAGCCAGAACCAGCCCCCACAGCGTCGGCGCTAGTAGCAAAAAAGCACCAATGGGCTTATCGAAGCGCATGATCTCGATAGCGCCCTGCCATTTTCCGCTCGGTGAGGGTGACGAAGGGTCTACAAGTAACGGCGAATCAGTCAATGGGAGTGCTTCGGATAACCGGATCGCACAGTCTAGCGACCTCATCGCGGGGATGCGACCTGCTTTTCAGACCCGGGCAAAGTCGGCGCGCGAACCCGCCCAACGCCGCATCAGCGCCTCCGCTCGTTGGGGGTCATTTTGATAAAGCTGGGCAGCCAGTGCCTGCGCCTCGATCAACAGCGTCTCATGCTCGGGCAACAACGCAATACGAAAAGCCGCCAACCCGGTTTGTCGGGTTCCAAGCAGCTCCCCCGGCCCCCGTATCTCGAGATCCGCTTCTGCAATCACAAATCCATCGTGGGTGTCCTGCATGACCTGTAAACGCCGCCGAGCGGTCTCGGACAAGGGTTGGCGAAATAACAGCACGCAGTGGCTGTCTATCCCCCCGCGACCGACCCTGCCCCTGAGCTGATGGAGCTGAGCCAGCCCCAGTCGCTCTGCATTATCGATGATCATGAGGCTTGCGTTGGGTACGTCTACTCCCACTTCGATGACGGTGGTCGCCACCAGTAGCTGGATGTCGCCCTGTTTAAATTCTTCCATGACCGCCGCTTTTTCGGCGGGTTTAAGCCTGCCGTGCACCAGTCCGGTAGCCATACCGGGCAGTGCGCGACGCAGATGTTCGCAAGTGGCTTCTGCCGCCTCGATATCCAGCGTGTCTGTCTCCTCGATGGCGGTGCATACCCAGTAGGCTTGCCTGCCTTCTGCGCAGGCCACTCCTACCCTGCGAATCACGGCGTCGCGTCTGCTTTGGTCTATGACGGTTGTCGTGACGGGTTGGCGGCCAGGAGGCAGTTCGTCGATGATTGAGGCATCGAGATCTCCATAGGCCACCATCGCCAGCGAGCGCGGAATGGGGGTGGCGGTCAGTGCCAGCTGATGCGGGTGCTGCCCTTCAGCGCCTTTATCGGCAAGCGCCAGTCGCTGATGCACACCAAAGCGATGCTGTTCGTCGACAATAATCAAACCCAGTCGATCGAACTGCACGTCTTGCTGGAACAGGGCATGCGTGCCTACGACCACTTTGGCGGTGCCGTTCTCCAGCTCGCCAAGCGTTTTTTCGCGCAGCTTGCCTTTTGTGCGCCCGCTGAGCCAGGTGAGCGGAATGCCCATAGGGGTGAACCACGCCTCGAGGTTCGCATAATGCTGCTCCGCCAGCAGTTCTGTCGGAGCCATGAAGGCGACTTGGTAACCGGCCGCCACGGTATCCAGGGCCGCCCGTGCCGCCACCAGCGTTTTACCAGAGCCCACGTCTCCCTGCACGAGCCTGAGCATGGGCTGCGTTTTCGACATATCGAGGGCCAGTTCCTTTGCAACCCGATCCTGCGCTGCTGTGGGAGAAAAGGGGAGCGAGGCAACCAGTGATTCCGCCAGAGAAGACATGCCCGAAATAGACGGAGCGCTGTGGCGGCGCTCGCGGTCCCTGACTCCCTGCACGGTCAGTTGATGTGCAATAAGCTCTTCTCGCGCAAGCCGCAATTGGGCTGGATGGTTGCCCTGCTGTATCTGACTCAGCGCAGCACCGGGCGGGGGGTTATGGAGAAAAGCGATGGCTTCAGCGAGCGTAATGTCGTCCGCCGTTACATTGTGGAGTAAATCCTCGGGAGGATTGGCAGTAAGGCGGTTTAGCGCCTGTCCACAGAGGTTCCGCCAGGTGCTCTGGCCGAGCCCGCTCGCGGTTGGGTAGACCGGCGTGAGTGCCTGCTCGGTCAGCTTTGCACCGTCACCCAGTCGATACTCCGGATGAATCATTTCGATTTGTCCGCCAAGTCGCCGCGGGGTGCCATAGAGCTGTATGGCGGAGCCCTGTTTGAACTGCGCCACCTGTGACTGCCGGAAATGAAAAAACCGCACGGTGAGAATGCCCGTTCCATCCTCGACTTTGACTAACAGCGAGCGACGGCGACCCAGTGTGACAGCAGCCGTGAGGACCTCTCCTTCCGTTACTGAGTCAACGTGATCCTGCAGGCCGCCTATCGGTGTCACCCGGGTTCGGTCCTGGTAGCGCAGCGGAAAATGGAACAGCAAGTCTTCCAGCGACCGGATACCGAGGTCCGATAGCCGGGACGCCATTTTTTCTCCCACGCCACGCAGCACCGTGACGGGGGTCTGGAGGATGGTTTGACTCAAGCGCGTCCCGAAGCGAAAAGATCTCGTGCTAGTCTCGTATCTTAGCCATTCTTTGTTGAGGCCGTGAAGCCATGCAAGTGCTGATCCTCGGTTGTGGTGATATTGGCACCCGTGTCGGCTTGGCCCTGCACAAAACCGGCTGGCGGGTGGCTGCGGTGCGCCGCGATCCGAGTCAATTGCCAGAGCAGTTCGAGCGCTTTGGGTTGGACCTGACCGAATCCCACAATCTGACAGCGCTGCAATCGGTTGCCCCGGATTATCTGGTCGTCACTCCGACCCCCCAGTCCTACGATCCACAGGGGTATCAAGCCGGCTTCGCAGATCTGGCCCAGACGCTTGCAAAGCAGCCTTGGTTGCGGGGTTGCCGACGCTTGGTGTGGGTTTCGTCAACGCGGGTTTATCGGGAGTCAGACGGCGGCTGGGTTGATGAACATTCGGCGCTGAATCTCGACGAGCCTCAGGCCCGGTCAATGGTGCAGGCCGAAGCGATCCTTCGCCGAGCAGCGACCGCCACTATTATTCGGCCTGCCGGTGTTTACGGAGACCCGGCGGGAATGCTGATCCGCAGGGTGAAGACGGGTGAGGGCGGCGCGCTGGGCGCCCGCTATGGCAACCGCATTCATCGGGAGGATTTGGCGCGGCTGGTGGTGCATTGCCTGCTTCGTGATCAAAGCGGTGCGCCGGTGCCACCGACTTTGGTGGGTGCCGACGATGACCCCACCCCGACCCACGAGGTGGAGGACTGGCTGGCGGCGCAACTCGATGTCTCACTGACGCGCCAATCTACTCTTGGACGCCCGCGCGCCAACCGGCGTTGCCGAAATACTTTGCTGGGGGAGATCGGATTTACGCTTTCTTACCCGACCTGGCGCGAGGGTTACGCCGCCGCGTTGACAGAGCACCGCCAGGCGACCTAGCGCCCTATCGGCTCACAGCGCCAATATCGCTTCCACTTCGATCCTTGCGCCCCGAGGCAACGCAGCGACTTGCACACAGGCTCTTGCGGGATAGGGCTCACTAAAGTGGCTCGCCATCACCGCGTTAACGGCCTCGAAATCATTCAGGTCTGTGAGGGAAATATTGATTTTGACAGCATCATCGAGTGTGCCCCCAGAGGCTTCTGCCACCGCAAGCAGATTTTTAAACACCTGTTGTGCCTCGGCAGCGATGTCTCCAGAAACCAATTCCATTGAGTCTGGATCAAGCGGGATCTGTCCCGATATCCATACCGTGTTTCCCACCTTGATTCCCTGAGAGTAAGGCCCGATCGCCTGAGGGGCGGACTGAGTGGCTATGACAGCGCGATTGGACATAACAAAGGCTTCCTGAGTAACGCGGACGGCCCGTCATTGAATACCGGACGGACGCGTATCGCAAGGCTGGGCGGGGCTGTTGAGTCTTCTGAGGCTAGGGTGAGTGTAACGGCTAGGTGGCTACCGGCGGCCGCTACGAAAGACTTTGAGGACGCCCTCTATCGTTCTCAGACGCTTCATGACGCTCGCCAAATGGGTTCGGCTGCTCACCTGAAGTTCTAGATCGACGAACGTAACCTGTACATCTTTGTTTTGTGTCGCAATGCGTTCGATATTCAGACCCATACTGCTCAGCCGCGTTGCCAGCACCGCAATCATGCCCCGGCGGTTTTCTACCTGTACCCTGAGACCTATTGGATAAGTGCGGTCAATTGCGTCATCCCAGTGAAGGGAAATCAGCCGATCGGGCTGGTCTCTGAGCTCGATGAGATTGCGACAGTTGTCCCGATGGACCATCAGGCCCTTCTCCTGGCCGAGATAACCCTGAATGGCATCTCCGGGCAGCGGGCAGCAGCATTTGGCATAGGTAACCCCCACGCCCTCGGTACCACGAATTCCGAGTGTGGCGCCCTCGCCATGAAGTATGGACCCTTCTTGCTGGCTGATCATGTGGGCTACGGCGATGTGGGGGAGCGTGTTGCCGAGCGCGACGTCGACAAGCAGTGTTTCGATGTCGGCTTTACCCAGTGCCGCGAGAGCGGCAGACATCACGTCCTGCTCGATGGCACTGAGCCGGGTGTCGTGCGCCATCAAAGCGCGATCCAGTAGATTGCGCCCCAGCGCCAAAGAGTCTTCTCGCCTCTGGTCTTTCAGGAAGTGGCGTATGTGAGTCCGTGCACGCGCTGTCACTACCCAATTCAGCCAGGAAGGGCTGGGACGACCAGAGGGGGAGGTGACAATCTCGACGGTCGCGCCGCTCTCCAGCGGCTCGGATAAAGGCACCAGTTGATTACTGACCCGGGCCGCTACACAACGGTCGCCGATGTCGCTGTGCACGGCATAGGCAAAATCGATTGCACAGGCGCCTTTCGGCAATTCCAAAATGTCTCCACGCGGCGTAAATACGTATACCTCGTCTGGGAATAAATCAATTTTGACGTTTTCGATAAACTCCAGAGAATCGCCAGCGCGCTGCTGGATCTCCAACAGGCCTTGAACCCATTCTCTTGCTCTGGTGTGAGAGATGCTGACGCCCGCCTCTTCGGTTTTGTAAAGCCAGTGCGCAGCAATGCCGTTGTTGGCCATGTCCTCCATCTCATGGGTCCTAATCTGGATCTCAATGGGGACGCCATGCATGCCTTTCAGAACCGTGTGCAAAGATTGATAGCCATTGGCTTTAGGGATCGCAATGTAGTCCTTGAATTCACCCGGCACAGGTTTATAGAGGCTGTGCACCATGCCCAGAGCGCGATAGCAATCATCCACTGAATCCACAATGAGACGAAAGGCGAAGATGTCCATGACTTCTGAAAAGCTCTTCCGCTTGGCTTTCATTTTGCTATAGATACTGAAAAGGTGCTTTTCGCGCCCAATCACTGTCGCAGCCAACCCCTCTCGGGCGAGGGCCTGGGTCACCTGATCCTTAATCTGGTCAACCAGCTGCTTTCTGTTGCCACTGGCGGCCTTGCGCGCCGCTTCAAGTCGACGCGCGCGCATTGGGTACAGCGCCTTGAGACCAAGGTCCTCGAACTCCATACGGACCTCATTCATGCCCAATCGCATCGCGATAGGCGCGTAGATATCCAGCGTCTCGCCGGCGATCCGCTTCACTTTCTCGCGATTGAGCACACCCAGTGTGCGCATGTTATGGAGGCGATCAGCCAGTTTGACCAGAATGACCCGGATATCTTTAGCCATGGCCAGAGTCATTTTCTGGAAGTTCTCAGCCTGTCTTAACTCCACAGAATCAAACTCAACGTGAGTCAGCTTGCTCACCCCATCGACTAACTCAGCGACCTCTTCGCCAAACTGCGCGCGGATGTCTTCCTTATTGACGCCCGTATCTTCAATTACGTCGTGGAGCAGGGCGGCCATCAGACTCTGGGAATCCATGTGCATGCGCGCGAGGATGCTGGCAACGGCCAGAGGGTGGGAGACATAGGGCTCGCCACTGCGGCGAGTCTGTCCGTAGTGTGCTTGCTCTGAATAGTAATAGGCGCGGCGCACCTGCTGCGCTTGATCCAACGGCAGGTAATCTGCAATCAGCTGCTCAAAAGCCGCCAGTGAGCTGTTGGAAAAGTGACCGACAGGCGGAACAGCGGTGCTTGAGTGCCCCAGTCGCGCGGAGAGACCAGAAAATGAACCGCTGAGTGCCTGTAGGGTGGTTGCAACCAAGGTCAGCGGTTTCCGGTATTACAGGAGTGGGGTCTCGAAGCTGGCTGCCAATTCCTCTTCCGCTTCGATTTCGCTTTCTCGGGCAAGGACTTCCGGTGTGATCAGACCGTCCGCGATCTCTCGCAATGCGATTACGGTGGCTTTGTCCGAATCATCTTCAACGAGCGGGTCTCGCCCGCCAATGGCGATTTGCCGGGCACGCTTTGAAGCGAGCATTACCAGCTCAAATCGGTTATCGACATTGTCCAAACAGTCTTCAACAGTCACTCTCGCCATGACAGCGGGTCTCCCAAATGTGGTCGCTTTTTTCGCGCGGTCGCGGAGTATAGCGCAGTAAAGGCTATAGCAGAGCCCCCAGCTCGTGAATTTGACCTGTGAAAGCGGATAGGCCTAGGGGGCGAGTAACGAGTTGATGAGTTCATCCAGCACAATCCGCTGTTGGCTCGTGCGAAGGCGCAAGGAGTGCACAACGGCGCGAAGTTCTGTGAGTGCAGTGTCAAAGTCGTCGTTGATGATCAGGTAGTCTGCTTCTTCCCAATGCGATATTTCGCTGCGTGCCGCACCCATGCGTACATCGATTGTATCGTCATTGTCTTGTCCCCGGGATTGCAGCCGCGCTTTGAGCGCATCGACAGAGGGAGGCAGAATAAACGCCCAGGCGCTATCGGGTAACAGGCGTCGCACTTGCTGCGCACCCTGCCAGTCGATTTCCAAGATCACGTCGGCGCCTTCAGCCAAGCGTGCCTCCAGCTGCGCAATGCCGGTGCCATAGAAATTACCAAAGACTTCCGCCCACTCGAAAAAAGCGCCCGCGTCTCTTAGAGACAGAAATTCGGCCTCGGAGACAAAATAGTAGTTAATGCCATCGCGCTCTCCCGGCCGCATTGGTCGGGTGGTGTGCGATACCGACACTTCAATGCGAGTCTCAGCGTCGACCAAGGCCTTGATCAACGACGTTTTTCCGGCACCGCTTGGTGCAGAAATAATCAGTAGTTGCCCTCGAGAAGGTTTGATGTTCACGCTGTTGGCTCACTCTATATTTTGGATTTGTTCGCGCATTTGTTCGATCAGCACCTTAAATTCAACGGACGTATTGGTGGTGCTCAATGCCGTAGATTTTGAGCCGAGGGTATTGGCTTCGCGGTTGAGTTCTTGCATCAGAAAATCGAGGCGCCGTCCGCAGGGTACATGGCCAGCCAGCGCCGCCTCAATTGCTTCAAGATGGGCTCCCAGGCGATCCATCTCCTCTTCAACGTCTGCGCGCTGCAGGATATACACGATCTCCTCTTCCAAACGAGCGGGTTGAGCCTCGAGGTCGAGCGTTTCCAGACGACCCAACAACTTTCGCCTATGGGCATCCTGTAGCGCTGGCAATTGTGTTTTGAGTTCGTCCAATTGAACGCGCATCGCGGTGCATCGCTGCAGCACCATGGCCGCCAACTTGTCGCCTTCGGTTTCTCGTTGCCCCTGCAGGCCCACAAGACAGTTGTCCAGCGCTTCAAACGTGGCGATCCGAAGCGTTTCAGGATCTGGCTCGTGTTCAACGAGTACGCCAGGAGCCAGCAACAAGCCCAGCAGGTCAGGCGCACCGGCATTCGGAAAGGCCGCGGCAATGTCTTCCATAGCGGCTTGCAAGGTTTCGACGCGGGATTCGTCTACGGTAACAGGCGAGTTTGAGGCGCGGTCACTGATTCGAATTAAAATCTCAAGTTTGCCTCTGGCAAATCGTTTGCCCGCCCGATCTCTGAGAGCCGTTTCGAACTCCCTCAGGGCGTCGGGCATACGGAAGTGGACATCGAGGTAGCGATTATTGACCGATCGGCACTCTGCCGTGACCGTCAGGTTCCCCGTTGTTACACTGCCGCGAGCAAAGCCCGTCATGCTCTGCGTCACTTTCAGTCCCCGCTGTTAAAAAATGTGAGTGTAACAGCCGCAGACTCGCTGACCGAGTGAGTCATCAGGAGAAGAATCATGGAGTCCAACCCCTGCCGACCCAGCGGGCGCGCGCCGAATGAAATTCGAAGCGTCCAGTTTGAGCGTCATTACACGTGTCACGCCGAGGGATCGGTGTTGGTGTCTTTTGGTCAAACCAAGGTCATTTGTACGGCGAGCATCAACGCGGGAGTTCCCGGATTCCTGCGAGGCAAAGGGGTGGGCTGGCTCACTGCAGAATATGGGATGTTGCCGAGATCAACAGGTAGTCGCATGGATCGCGAAGCGGCGCGAGGAAAGCAGGGCGGCAGAACCGTGGAAATACAGCGGCTGATTGGCAGATCGCTTCGCGCGGCGCTGGATCTTCGCTTGCTGGGAGAGCGGACCCTGACGGTAGATTGCGATGTGATACAGGCTGATGGAGGCACCCGGACCGCTGCCATCTCCGGGGCATGCGTGGCCGTTGTTGACGCGCTCAACACCTTACAGCGAACAGGAGAATTGGAAGCAGACCCGCTCAAGCACCTCATTTGCGCGGTCTCTGTGGGGATATGGAAAGGACTGCCGGTCGCGGACCTTGATTACGCCGAAGACTCCGCCGCCGATAGTGATATGAACATCGTGCTCACCGAAGCGGGTGGGTTTGTGGAGGTGCAGGGTACCGCTGAAGGCGCTACGTTCTCACGAGAGGAGTTAGCGCAACTGTTGGATCTGGCCAGCCATGCTGGGGCGCATATCGTGGCAGCCCAGCGCGAAGCCCTGAGTCTTGGTTAGAGAGATAGGTCGTAGTCAATGATGACGGGTGCGTGACGCGAAAAGGCCTCTGCGTCATATATCTGCGCACCGGATACCTGACTCATCAGGGATTCAGAAATAATGTGTGTATCTGTTCTGAGTCCACCGGCTTCGTCACCGTTGGGCCACCAGGTATAGGCCCCGGGATCCTCGTCGCAAATTTTGAAGGCATCGGCGTAGCCGGAGTCATATAAATCCAGTAGCCAGCCGCGCTCGGCGGATGACAACCCCGGGGCGGTGCCCGCACTGCCAGCTTCCTCGGCGTCGGCGTGATGAGCCATCAACTCCCAGCCACCGCACAGAACATAGTCGCGACGCTTGTGGCGCACTTTCTCCAGATGGCCGCTTAATTGCGACAGAAAGTCGAGTTTGGTAGCCAATGCGTCGCTACTGCCCGTGCCGCTGGGTACCAACACCGAGCCGACACTGACCGAGTCATAATCGGCTTGTATGTAAAGACCCTGACGATCATAAGGATCAAACCCTAAACCCAGAATGATTGCCTTGGGCATTTTGCGACAATAAATTGCGACCCCGTTCAACTCTGGATCGTCATAGTGGTCCAGAAAATAAGCGTGGTAACTGTCGGGGAAAAAGGCATCGCTCTTGAGCGCGTGTTCGGCACAACGCGTATCCTGGAGGCAAATGATGTCGGCGTCCTGCGAGAACACCCAATCAAGGCAGCCCGCTCCAGCGGCTCGTTCAAGCCCCTCTGTAACGAAGCTGATAACTCTCATTGCTAGTCCTGATTACGACGATCTCATATCATACGCTCAAACCCATACACCAGACCGCGCCTGATCGTCCGTTCGGTACCATTGGTCGCAGTCGCAGTGATAAGAAGGCCAGGGAGCAGCGTGTGACGGCAGAGACGAAAGGATTTCGGCAGCAGTTTATTGAACTGGCGCTCGAGTGCGAGGTCCTGCAGTTTGGAGAATTCGAGCTCAAATCAGGACGCAACAGCCCCTACTTTTTTAACGCGGGGAAATTTTCGACTGGCTCTGCTCTCGCGCGACTCGGGCGATGTTATGCGGCGGCGCTACAAGCAACAGGATGGCATGCCGATATGTTGTTCGGCCCCGCATATAAGGGCATTCCACTTGTGGCTACTACGGCAGTGGCATTAGCCGACCAGCATGGTGTGGATATGCCTTTTGCATTTAATCGCAAAGAGGCTAAAACCCACGGCGAGGGCGGTAATTTGGTAGGCGCGTCACTTAGCGGAAAAGTGGTGGTAGTAGATGACGTGATGACCGCGGGCACAGCCATTGGCGAATCCATGGCGATTCTAAAGGCCTCTGAGGCTGCCGGAGCAGGGGTCCTGATTGGTTTGGATCGGTGCGAGCGAGGCGCCGGGGAGCTGTCCGCCGTGCAGCAGGTTGAAGCGGATTGGGGTTTGCCGGTAGCCAGCGTCATTTCGTTACACGACGTTATCGACTGGGTGGAAGACAATGCGGCCATGGCGCCGTATCGTGACGCTTTGCACCGCTATCGCGAACGCTACGGTGTCTCGTAAAGGTAGAGCGACGTTTCATAGTGGCCGCCCAAACCAAAAGCGTGAGGTCAAGGATTGCGCTGCGAGGGGACCATTAGATCAGCAGTCAGGACCTGCCATTGATGCTGCCAATCCTCCGTTGGACGTCGCTTGAAGCCACTGCGACAAAACTGATTGACCTTTCCCTCCGCAGAGGCCATGAGCAGATTGGCAGCCGCATTGACCGGCAGGCTGGTACGTAGCCCCTCTCTAAGCTCGGCTTCCCGCAAAAACTGGCGCAGCTGTGTTTCCAGCCGCTCGAAAAGTTGCGCCACCCGCTGATGGAGTTTGCTTGATTCGCCTGTCAACGCTCTGGCCGAGATGAGCTGGGTGATTCCCGGGTTTTTCTCGCAGAACTCGAGGAACAGCCTGGTGAGCGCATAGCACTGTCCCACCGCTCCGCCTTGATCCTCCGATATTCGGCCAATGCGCACGAAAAGCGTATCTTCCGCAAAGGCGATCAACGCTTCGAACATACGAGTTTTCGATGGAAAGTGCCTGTATAGCGCGGCTTCGGAGACGCCAACAGCGGCCGCAAGTTTTGCGGTAGTGATTTTTGCAAGAGGGTCCTCCTCGAGCATGGCGGCAAGAGCCTGCAGGATCTGTTGCTGACGGTCAGACGTTTTAACCATGTCGCTGCTGGCCATAGGGGCTGCTCACACTCTGCGTCGTTCACTCGGGACCGCACCGATGCTAAAGAGTCCCTTGTCCCGGCGCAAACAAGCCAGCATGGCCGTCAACCGCGATCGGTGATCAGCGTGCCGATTCCCTCGTCTGAGAAGATTTCCAGTAATGCAGCATGAGGAACTCGCCCATCAATAATGTGGGCACTCCGGACGCCGCTCTGGACAGCGTCCAGCGCGCAACGAATTTTGGGCAGCATGCCGCCTGCTATCACACCGGAGTCGATCAGGTCCTCTACCTGCTTGGACGAGAGCCCGGTAAGTGTATTGCCCTGCGCATCGAGCAGTCCGGTCACGTTGGTTAACAGCATGAGTTTCTCGGCCTGCAATACTTCAGACAGCTTCCCTGCCACGATATCGGCATTGATGTTGTAGGTTTGTCCATCCGCACTACCGGCTACGGGAGCGATAACGGGTATGTAATCGCTGTCGCTGAGCATGGACAGAATATCCGTGTCGATACTTTCGACCTCTCCCACCTGACCAATATCCGGCTGGCCATCACTACCCCAGCTGCCGCCCAGTTTTTTTGCCTGAATCAGCTGCCCGTCCTTGCCAGTGATGCCGATGGCGCGCCCACCATTACGGTGGATACTGTCGACAATTTCCTTGTTGACCGAGGCACCGAGCACCATTTCGACTACGTCCATAGTGTGCTCGTCTGTCACACGCATACCGTCCACAAACTGCGTTTCGATGTTGAGTCTCTCGAGTAACGCGCCAATTTGTGGCCCCCCGCCATGCACGACGACTGGGTTCATGCCTACCAGCTTCATCAACACCACGTCGCGGGCAAAGCTCTCATGTAGCTCCGGATCCGTCATTGCATTGCCACCAAACTTGATGACAAAGGTTTTTCCGGTAAAGCGTTGGATGTAAGGCAGTGACTCCGTCAGGATCCGCGCAAAATTCCCGGCCTCGCCCTGATTCAGTGACATGACAAATAGTCCGACTCAGTTAGAAAGCGCAGAGCATGAGCCCGCGTGTCGTCAAAGGCAATGTGAAGATGCCGCAGCAAAAACATCCTAATAGATGGATCGCTATCAGTGACCTTCCTGCTGTAGCTCAGCCGGCGTCGCGCCAAGCATCTTCGCTAGCACCGCGACAATTTGTTCGGCAATCACCTGCTTGCTCGCTAGAGTGAGGTACTGCTCTTCGTCTGCGGCGATAAGGTGGACCGCATTTTGTTCTGAGCCGAAGCCCGTCTGTTTGGCGCTTACGTCGTTAGCGACAATCAGATCCAGCTTTTTTCTGATGCGCTTGGCTCGCGCATGTTCGATGAGGTTGCTGGTTTCTGCGGCGAAGCCCACTACTACAGTGGGTCGGTTCTCGAGAAGGCTCACGCTGGCGATAATGTCGGGGTTCTGAATTAGCGCGAGGGTGAGCGGCTCGTTGCCAGACTTTTTCATTTTTTCGGGTGCCGAATGCTGTGCGCGATAATCAGCCACCGCAGCGGCTCCGATGAAGAGGTCAGCGCCTGGCGCCTCGGCCAGCGCCGCTTCGTGCATTTCCAGCGCCGAGGTCACCGAGATGAGTTCGACCCGATCGGGCGGCAACAATTGCACGGGCCCAGAGATCAGCTTGACTCGCGCCCCAGCGTCTACACAGGCTCTTGCGAGCGCATAGCCCATCTTGCCGGAGCTGTGGTTGCTGAGGAAACGCACGGGGTCAATCGCCTCGACGGTTGGCCCGGCAGTAATCACCACAAGCCGGTTTTCAAGCTGGCGGTTACTAAAGCGCCCGGCGAGCGCTGCGACAATATCTTCGGGTTCGAGCAGGCGACCCGGCCCTATGTCGCCACAGGCCTGCTCGCCTGATGCCGGCCCAATAATTTGCACATGGCGGTCGGCGAGTAGAGAGAGGTTGTCTTGTGTTGCGCGATTGGCCCACATCTGTTGGTTCATCGCAGGCGCGACCGCAACGGGCGCGGGTGTGGCCAAGGCGACGGTGGTGAGTAGGTCATCTGCTCGGCCGTGCGCGAGTCGCGCAATCACATCTGCTGTGGCAGGCGCTATCACCATAAGATCCGCCCAGCGCGCCAGCGCAATATGGCCCATTCCCGCTTCCGCTTCCTCGTCCAGGAGCTCGGTGTGTGTGGGTTCGCCCGACAGGGCTTGCAGGGTCAGTGGTGTGATGAACTCGCGGGCGCCCCGTGACAGGATAACGCGCACGATCGCCCCCTGTTTTTTCAACTGGCGAACAAGCTCGGCACCTTTATAGGCGGCTATGCCGCCCGAGATGGCTACAAGTACCCGGCGCTGGTGTAACTGATTCATCGGTCGTCAACCCGGACAAGGCAGGCCCGCACACTAGCATTTGCGGGGGTTTTTGCACACTTTGAGTTCTGTTCATACTGCCTCACTTGCGCCTCCTTAGCCCCTCTGGTATAAAACGCGCCCTTTGTAGTTCTTGACGGGGAATCCCATGTCACGAGTCTGTCAGGTTACGGGCAAGCGTCCCGCTACCGGTAACAATGTTTCACACGCAAAAAACCGCACCAAGCGAAGGTTTTTGCCGAATCTGCACAATCATCGGTTTTGGGTAGAGTCCGAGAAACGCTTCGTGTCGCTGCGTGTCTCCTCCAAAGGTATGCGGATTATCGACAAGCTTGGGATCGATTCGGTTCTGGCGGATTTGCGTACTCGTGGCGAAAAAGTGTGAGGGTTGAGTAATGCGTGAAAAAATCAGAATGAATTCAACGGCAGGTACGGGCCACTTTTACACCACCGACAAAAACAAGCGAACCATGCCCGATAAGCTTGAGATGAAAAAGTTTGACCCGGTCGCGCGCAAGCACGTGATCTACAAAGAGGGAAAGATCAAGTAGCGGCTTCGCTGCTCTGTCCTAAAACCCCGGCCACTTGCCGGGGTTTTTGTTTTCAAGACCTTTTTATTTCGGGAAACCACATCGCGCATTACCATCACCTTGCACGAACCCCTTTCAGATGAGTGAGATATGCCAGAGCTCCCAGAGGTCGAAACCACATGCAGAGGCATCGCACCTCACATAGTGGGTAAGGGCATAAAGCGCGTGATTGTCCGCGAGTCTCGGCTGCGATGGCCGGTGCCATCAGATCTGAATGACGTGCTTACCGGCGCACACTTTCGTGCCGTGAGTCGACGGGCAAAATATTTGCTGCTTGAGACAGATAGGGGCACCGTGATGGTGCATCTGGGTATGTCGGGAAGTTTACGACTCATGCCAGCCGACGCCCCGCCGCTGTTTCACGATCATATTGATATTGTGCTCTCCGACGGGCAATGCCTGCGGTATCACGACCCCCGTCGGTTTGGCAGCTTCCATTGGCTGCAGCAGCTGTCACATCCGTTATTAGACCATCTGGGGCCCGAGCCGCTCTCTGAGGATTTTTCCGGCGCATACCTATA
>JAYOEE010000001.1:0-17447 GCA_038106565.1 Halieaceae bacterium | reverse complement strand
TAGACCATCTGGGGCCCGAGCCGCTCTCTGAGGATTTTTCCGGCGCATACCTATATGCGAGAGCCCGCAAGCGCCGTGTACCGGTGAAGCAGTTCATTATGGACGGCAAGGTTGTAGTCGGGGTAGGGAACATCTATGCCAACGAGGCCTTGTTTCTGTCGGGGATTCACCCGACTAGAGCGGCCGGCCGCATTGCACAGATCCGTTACGATGATCTGGCTCTCAGCATAAAGCAAGTTCTCAGTCATGCCATCGAGCAGGGCGGCACCACCTTGAGAGATTTTGTGGGGGGAGACGGGTCGCCAGGATATTTCTCCCAGCAACTTCGGGTTTATGGTCGCGAGGGGATGCCGTGCAGGGTGTGTAAAAGCGTATTAATAGAAATTCGCCAGGGTGGCCGCAGCACCGTGATGTGCCGCATCTGCCAGCGTTAAAGGTTGTTGGGCTTGGGCGCGCAGTAGATCAGGTCAGCTGCTGGGTTAGCGCGGCCGCCACATTAGGGGGTACAAAGCCACTGACATCACCGCCAAGTCCGGCGATTTCGCGCACCAAAGACGAGGAGATATAGGATAACTCCGCACTGGGCGTAAGAAAAACGCTCTCAAACTCCGGGTTCATTGCGCGATTCATATTGGCCAGCTGGAACTCATATTCAAAATCCGCCACTGCTCTGAGGCCCCTGAGGACACAGTGGGACCCCTGCGCTGTCACGAAATCTATTAGCAGCCCTTCAAAGGGCAGCACCTCGGCGGCCGGGATGTGGGCAAGGCATGCCTTGGCCAAGTCGGTTCGCTGTTGCAGATCGAAGAGAGGCGCCTTCTTCTCACTGGTGGCAATAGCCACCACTACGCGCTCGAACAGTTTTGCTGCGCGCTCTACCAGATCAATGTGGCCATTGGTAATGGGATCAAAAGTTCCCGGATACACGACAGTGTGGGTTAACACGGCGCGTTCCCTCTTGTGCCTTGCTTGGCTGGAGCCTACACAAGTCTTGTAAAGTCGACAAACAGAAGGCGCCCGAGTTTAGACGGGTTTAACGGGTGTAAAGAGTCGATAGCGGACATCCCCAGCGGTCTTGTCCCGGAGCACCTCGTACGCTGCCTCAGGCACAGTTTCGGGTTGCGAGCACCTCGTCTCAAAATAAACCAGACTCTCGCTGTGGAGGCACCGCTTTTCCACCAGTTGCGAGAGAACCGGGTACCCGAGTCCGCAGTCAAAAGGTGGATCGACAAACACGATATCCCAAGAGGTGTTGGCGAGGTTCAGCTGATCGGTGGCGGCCCCACAAATCACGCCAGCTCGATCTCGCGCATCCAGCGTCAATAAATGCTGCTCTATTGCACGGAGCGTCACGCTGTCAGTATCGATGAAGTCACAATGCGCGGCGCCGCGGGACAATGCCTCGATGCCCAGCGCACCGGAACCCGCGAACAGATCGAGGCATCTGGCGCCGCTAAGCCGGGGCGACAACCAGTTGAAGAGTGTTTCCCGGACCCGGTCGCCAGTGGGCCGCAAACCGGGTCGCGACGGGAACGACAGCTTGCGGCCGCGCCATTGACCGCCGATGATGCGAAGTTGAGAGGCGCTTGCTTTGTTTGAACGACGTTGCATGCTGGCTCCTGACTTGCGGAGTGCTAGACTGTGCCGGCTCGCCGACCAGCCCGTCATGCAGGCGGGGGACGGCACTCCCGAGTGAGAACAGTGGATCATGAAGCTATTCAAACGCCGCGCCAAGCCTGAGCCCGAATCGACCGCCACGAATCCGCCAGAGAGCGAACTGCAGGGTGCCGGCGCCAGCTCATCCGCCGAGGCAACGCAACCTTCAACCCCGGGTGACGCAGCCGGCGGAACGGATTCCCCTGGGATGTTTATGCGCCTGAGGGCTGGCCTGCGTCGCAGTCGTGGACAGTTTTCCGAGGGACTGTCGAGCTTGGTGCTGGGCAAGAAGCAGCTCGATCCCGCGCTACTCGAGGCGCTGGAAGAGCAACTCATCATGGCAGACTTGGGTGTTGAGACGACTGAGCAGGTTTTACAGTCACTCAGCGCGCGGCTCGATCGCAAAGATTTGGCTGCCGCCGATACGGTCATGTCTGCTCTCAAGCAAACCCTGACAGAGTTACTCGCTGATCAGGAAAGCCCATTGCTACCTTCTGGCGATCGGCCTTTTGTCATACTGGTCGTTGGTGTGAATGGCGCGGGCAAAACGACGACGATTGGCAAGCTGGCGCACCGCTTTAAACAACAGGGGCTGAGCGTCATGTTGGCGGCGGGCGATACGTTCAGGGCCGCCGCCGTAGAGCAGTTACAGGCTTGGGGTGACAGCAATCAGGTGCCCGTCATTGCGCAGCATACTGGAGCCGATAGCGCGTCCGTGCTTTACGATGCTCTGGAAGCCGCAACGGCCAGAGAGGTAGATGTATTAATCGCGGACACCGCTGGACGCCTCCAAAACAAAGCGCACCTGATGGAAGAGTTGTCCAAAGTGGTTCGCGTCATGCGCAAACAGAACGCCACGGTGCCCCACGAAACGCTTTTGGTGCTCGATGCGGGAACTGGTCAGAACGCGGTGTCGCAGGCTTTGGAGTTTGACCAGGCGGTAGGTATCACGGGTGTCGCGGTGACAAAACTGGATGGCACAGCGCGGGGCGGGGTCATGTTCGCCATTGCTAACCGTTTAAAAAGACCCATTCGTTTTATTGGAGTGGGTGAGCAACTGGATGATCTCCGCGATTTTTCTGCGCAAGAGTTTGTCAACGCGCTACTCGACGATGGCTGAGCGTGTCAGCGGATGATCGAGTTTGATCGCGTCAGTCGACGTTTTGCAGACCGCGACGCACTTCGCAACCTCAGCCTGACTATTCCCACCGGCGAAATGGCTTTTCTCACGGGGCATTCCGGTGCAGGCAAGAGCACCTTGCTGAGGCTGTTACTGCTTCTGGATCGCCCAACCGGGGGCGAAATACGCATACAGGGTGATCGCACCAGTCAGATTATGGGGCGCGCTGTCGCGCCGTATCGGCGCCGCTTTGGCATTGTCTTTCAGGAGCACCAGCTCTTGTTTGATCGAACGGTCTACGACAACGTCGCGCTGCCACTGGAGATAGCGGGTTTTTCTCCGCGTGACACGGCCCGACGGGTTCGCGCTGCACTGGATAAGGTCGGGTTGCTGGCGCGGGAGCGCGCTTATCCTGCGAGCCTATCGGGGGGCGAGCAGCAGCGAGTCGGTATCGCCAGAGCAGTGGTTGCCAGACCTGAGTTTCTGGTTGCTGACGAACCCACGGGAAACCTTGATCCGCGACTTTCTCTAGAAATTATGAGCCTGTTCGAAGCATTTAATCAGGTGGGCGTGACCGTACTCGTGGCGACCCACGATATGAGCTTGATTTCTCGGTTCCGTCACCGGGTGATTACGCTCGAATCGGGACATTTGGCGGAAGCTGGGATCCCGCTATGAGTCGAGCAGAGCCGGGACTGAGCGATAACTGGGGGCGATGGTCAGCCTGGCGAGCGCAGCACAAGGTTGCCATGATCAGCAGCTGGCAGAGGGTCGTGGCGCGCCCGGGCGCGACATGGCTCACCTGGCTGGTATTAGCCATTTCTCTCGCTCTGCCGAGCGCTACGCTGTTGACCTTGGATAGTGTGAGGCAAGTGACTCACGCATTGGGTGGTGCTCCCCAAGTGTCCGTGTTGCTTCATATCGAGGCAGAGTTAAGCGATGCGCTGGCGTTACAGCGCAGGGTGGACGCCTGGCCTGAGGTCACCAAAGCCGTTTTGATTGACCGGGAGCAGGCCTTGGCCGAGTTCACTGAAAATTCGGGCTTTAAAGACCTCGTCGACACGCTCGCCTACAACCCGCTGCCCTACACCTTGCTCGTGAAGCCTGTGGAAGGCTCGGATCTCACCGTGGTAAGGCAGTTGTCGGCGCAGCTTGAAGCTGAAGCGGCGGTGGCACGCGTGATTGTCGATGCCCAATGGATTGAGCGGCTGGAACAGTTACTGCGCCTCGGTGCGCGTTGGGTTGAGGGCCTGGGAGGCGCTATGATCTTAGGTGCGATACTTGTTGTGGCAAATACCTTGAGGTTATCCATCGACGCTTGCCGCGAAGAAATTATCGTCGTCCGTCTATTAGGTGGGTCCGACGCTTTTGCGCGCCGTCCCTTTCTGTATGCGGGGCTTTGGTACGGTGTGGGGGGTGGGATCGTTGCGGCTGTGCTGGTCTGGGGGTTTGGTCTCTGGCTCTCAGGCCCCCTGAACGCGTTACTGCTACTTTATGATCGGCCCGCCCAACCGCTGTGGTTGGACCCCCAATATCTCATCGCGCTCCTTTTTGGTGCGGCGACAATGGGATGGTTAGCCAGTTGGTGGGTCACCAAGCGCTTCCTCTCGCGGCTGGATTCAGCTTAAGACCCTGAAATATGGTGATTTTTCACGCTTAGCACTCTGGGAGGTAGAGTGCTAAACTAAGCGCATCAGCCCACTGGAGGCGAAAACATGACAGAGACAAAGCACGCACTCGCGTTGCCTAATAGCGCGGTGCTGAATATGGCCCCAGGCGCCAACCTGTCGGCTTACATTCAAGCTGTCGGCGGCATTGCTGTGCTGTCGGCAGAGCGGGAGCGAGAGTTGGCAGAGCGCCTGTACTACGAGGAATGTGTGGACTCTGCGCGAGAGCTGGTTTTGGCGCACCTCAGGTTTGTCGTACATATTGCGCGGAGTTACTCGGGCTACGGTTTGTCCGAGGCAGACCTCATTCAGGAAGGGAATGTCGGCCTGATGAAGGCCGTAAAGCGCTTTGATCCCACCAAGGGTGTGCGGCTTGTTTCCTTCGCCGTGCATTGGATCAAAGCTGAGATGCACGAATATATTCTGCGTAACTGGCGTATCGTCAAGGTCGCTACCACCAAGGCTCAGCGAAAGCTTTTCTTTAATCTGCGTAGCCAGAAAAAGGCGCTGGGCTGGTTATCTGCCGAAGAGACTCGAGCGATCGCTGCTGATCTGGGGGTCGATGAGGCAGAGGTGACCAGAATGGAAGGTCGGCTCGCGAGTCGGGATGTCGCATTTGATGCGCCAACCGACAGTGACGAGGATGATGTCTGGCAAGCACCACAATATTGTCTGGCAGATGCAGATAGTGATCCGGGACAGCTGGTTGAGCTGGCTGACTTCACCGAGGATAGCTTGGCGCGGTTGCAGGTGGCGTTAGCGGGCCTCGACGAGCGCAGTCGCGATATTCTTGAGAGACGGTGGTTGCTCGAGGAAAAGCCAACACTTCACGAGCTTGCGGCTGAGTACGATGTGTCTGCAGAGCGCATCAGGCAGCTCGAGGCGAATGCGCTGAAAAAACTACGTACTTCGCTGGTGGCCTGACACACGAGACCTCTCTGCCCGACGTTTCATGTTGTCTTCGAGGCCTGCGGTATCCCATCGCATCCGTAGCTTTGTGATGCGAGCCGGCCGCATGACGGCCGCTCAGGAACGAGGCTGGAGAGAAGGGTTTCCTCGCTTTGGTCTGGACGTTCGCTCGGGCCTGCTCGATTGGGAAGGCATTTTTTCTGAATCCGGGCGGCGGATTGTCGAGATCGGGTTTGGCATGGGGGACAGCCTGCTCGAGATGGCCTTGGCAGACCCCGAAGCGCAATTTCTCGGCGTTGAAGTGCACCGCCCCGGTGTTGGTCGGCTACTGGGGCAATTGGTGAGCGCCCGGTGCTCGAACGTGAGAATCTACGCTGAGGACGCAGTCGAGGTGATCGAGCAGTGTTTATCACCTGAATCGATCGACGCGTTTCATATTTTTTTCCCCGATCCTTGGCATAAAAAGCGCCACCACAAACGTCGCCTGGTACAGGTGGAGCTGGTGAAAAAGCTGGCCTCACTATTACGCTCTGGGGGCTACATCCACCTCGCGACAGACTGGGAGCCTTACGCCGAGCATATGTTCGACGTGCTCGATGCTGAACCCCGGTTGCGTAACGTCATGGGGACGCCGCGCATGCCCTCACCCAGACCGGAATACCGACCCCGCACCAAGTTCGAGACGCGCGGTGAGCGACTCGGGCACGGCGTGTGGGATCTGGTCTACGTTCGCCGATAGTTCAGAGAAACGACGCGATTACGGTATCCAGAAATTGATAGCCCAGTGGCGTGGTAACAAACGTGCCTTCATTGGGGTGTTTAATCCAGCCTTTTGAGATGGCCTCGGACGCGGCCTCTATCAGGACTGATGGCGCGAGCCCGGTGCGGGATGTGAAGGCGTCGACAGGCGCTCCCTGGCGCAACCTCAGGGCATTCATGGCGAATTCCACGGTCAACTGGTCGGGTGCCACGGGTGTTTGAGGTGGTGGAGGCATACGTAAAAGTTGGGATTCTCTCAGGTAATCTTCGGGTAACCGCGTTCGCCGTGTGCGAATGATCTGCCCACTCTCCAGGGTAACCTTGCCGTGAGCGCCTGCTCCCAGCCCGATATAGTCACCAAATGCCCAGTAATTGATATTGTGCTGGCATGCTTCGCCAGCGCGACAAAAAGCAGACACTTCGTATTGTGAAAACCCTGCCTTCATCAGCAGTTGCTCGCCCTCGGCTTGAATATCAGCCAATGTGGCCTCATCGGGCAATGCCGGCGGGTTGGACCAAAATTTGGTGTTTCGCTCGATGGTCAGTTGATACCAAGAGACGTGCCCAGCGCTGAGACGGACAGCCTCGACGATATCTGCGCTGGCGCCCGTCACGGTCTGGTCTGGCAGCCCGTGCATCAGATCAATATTCCACCGGTTGAAACCTGCTACATCGGCGCAATGCAGGGCGCGCCTCGCGTCATCGCCGGAGTGTATGCGCCCCAGATGCCCAAGCGCGGTGTCATCGAAGCTTTGCACGCCGATGCTGAGGCGGTTAATGCCCGCGCGTCGATACCCGAGAAACTGATCGCGTTCGGCACTACCCGGGTTACTTTCGAGCGTAATTTCAGCATTCGATGCCAGCTCAACGCGTTTGCTGACACCGTTCAGCAAGTCATTAATCGCGCGCTCGGAAAACAGGCTGGGTGTCCCGCCGCCGATGAAAATCGAGGCGACTTCCCGGCCGGCGACCCATTCCAATTGGCTGTCGAGATCAGACAGCACTGCGTCGATATATTGTACTTCCTGCTCCGATGTGAACCCCGTGTGGCTGTTGAAATCACAGTACGGGCATTTGCGTTCGCACCAGGGGAGATGAATGTAAAGCGAGAGCGGAATACTGCCCGAAGGAGTCATTCCCGCAATCTCGCTAACAACTGCGCCGAGGCGATGGCGCGGTGGCTTACCCGGCTTTTTTCGTCAGGTGCGAGTTCCGCAGCGTGAAGCGTGCCGCCCTCGGGAATAAAAATCGGGTCATAGCCAAAGCCGCCGTCGCCTCTGGCACCCTCGGCGATGCGGCCGTGCCACCTGCCCTCTGCGATGATAGGAGTAGGATCTTCCGCGTGGCTTAAAAGCGCCAACACTGCGATATAAAAAGCAGCGCGCTCCGTCCCTCGAAGCGCGCGCATGTTATCGAGCAGCATACCGTTGTTGGCTGTGTCATCACCTCCCGAATAGCGGGCGGAGCGCAAACCGGGCTCCCCGCCCAAGGCGGGCACTACCAGCCCTGAATCATCAGCAAGCGCGGCATGGCCTGATTCGATGCAGGCGTGGCGCGCCTTGATTAGGGCGTTTTCGATAAAGGTTGAACCCGTCTCGGCGACCTCTGACACGCCAAAAGCGGCTTGCGGCTGAATGCGCCAATGGGGTGCCAGTATTTGTTCAAATTCTCGAATTTTGCCGGCGTTGTGACTGGCAATTACCAGCAAAGGGGTCTGGTCTGCCATACCTGTCACTGTTGGCGCCAGAGCTGCACTTTCATTTTATGCTCGTACTCATCGGCGGCACCCTCGGGGACGAAAGTGAACTCAAAGAAGCGATATTCTCGATCAAGGAATTCAAATGGCACGATATAGTAAGTGGCGCGTCCTTCCCTGATTTCTCGCACGTCCATCTCGCCACCCGTAATCAGGTCCCAAGTTCTGCCTTGTATTTCCATAGGCCGGCCCGACGTGTCGCCCGATGACGGTATGCGGACCGAGAGCGTGAGCATCGCCTTGTCAGCGCCTCTGGTGATGCCGTATTCGGCCGCTACCTCAGGCGATAAGAATGTGGTGTAGACAATGCTGTGGTGAAGTTCATATTGATCATATTGCGTGGATTGTTGGGCGTTGGCGGCGTGCGCAAAGATGCCCAGAATGAGCAGCGCCCTCAGGGTCGTGCGCGACAGATACGATAGACCGCGCTGGTGGCAAACAAGTTGGGCCAATATTTCCCCAGAAGCCCTTGGGCGAAGCCGCTGACGGTCGCTCGGGCGATGATATCGATCCGTAATTCTGAACACAGCGCTTCGAAATCCTCAACCGTACAAAAGTGAATGTTGGGCGTGTCATACCAGTGGCGAGGCATAGCCTTTGACATTGGCATGCGACCCTTGAATCCGAGGTGCAACCGGCAAGCCCAGTGACCGAAGTTCGGAAAGGACACGATGGCCTCTTCACCAATGTCCACCATACGTTGCAGTGCAATGTGCGGATCCGTCAGCTCCTGCAGGGCATGTGCGAGCACCACCACATCGAACCGGTTGGTGGTAAAGCAGTGCAAGCCGTCATTGATATCCTCTTGAATGACATCCAGGCCCTTATTAACGGCTGTTACCAGATTGCCTGCATCGATATCCACACCAACACCCGTCACACTGCGCTCATTCCGCAGTCGTTGTAAAAAGGCGCCGTCGCCACAGCCCAGGTCCAGGACAGTGCTCCCCTCTGGCACCCAGTCGAGCACTGCATTCAGATCGAGTCTGCTCATGAAGGCCCTACCCTTCGCATCCACTCTTTGAGGAGCTGTTCGTAGGTTTTGTTTGGCAGCAGAAAACCATCGTGCCCGTCGTCTGTCTCGATATTGGCATAGGTCACCGGCTTTTCGGCCGCGAGCAACGCATCGCGTATTTCTAGAGAGCGCTGTGGTGGAAAGCGCCAATCGGAACTGAAAGAAACCACCAGAAAGCTCGCTTGCGACCGCGACAGCGCCGCCACCAGATCACCGCCGTGATCTTGAGCCAAATCAAAGAGATCAAGCGCGCGCGTCATCAATACATAGGTGTTGGCATCGAACTGCGTTGAGAACCGAGTCCCTTGGTGACGGAGGTAGCTCTCAACTTGAAATACCCATTCGTTATTACTTTCCGGAGAAAAGCTTCCCTCTCGCAACTCCCTACCAAACCGGTCACTCATACCGTCTGCAGACATATAGGTCAGGTGGCCCACCATTCTGGCCAGCGCGACGCCTCGCGCTGGCACTGTGCCATGTGCTAGATAATCGCCGTCCCTCCAATCCGGATCGGACAGGATGGCGTGGCGAGCAATCTCGTTAAAGGCAATATTCTGTGCGGTCAGTCCCGGGGCCGCGGCCAGTGCCACGCAATGCTCCACCCAATCAGGGAAATCCACTGCCCACTGCAAGGCTTGCATACCGCCCAAGCTGCCGCCAATCACGGCTGCCCATCGTGCGATCCCAAGATGCTCAGCCAATTGTTTTTGGCTTCGAACCCAGTCGCGCACCTGAGGCTGGGGGAACAGGCCACCCCATGGTTTGTCGGTGCCCGGCTGCATCGTATTCGGTCCCGTTGAGCCATCGCAGCAACCCAGATTATTTGAGCAAACCACGAACAGTCTCTCGGTATCGATGGGCTTGCCCGGGCCGATGGCCATATCCCACCAGCCGGGGCGCTTGTCAGAGGCAGCATGAAAACCAGCAGCGTGATGCGTGCCCGACAGGGCATGGCAGATCAGCACGGCATTATCGGCAGCGGTGTTTAACTCTCCGTAGGTTTCGTAGACCAGTTCATGCCCTTCCAATATGCCGCCATTGGCGAATCGAAAGGGTTCCTCGAAGCGCGCTAGCTTCGGTGTCACGATGCCGACGCTGTCAGCTGGAAGCGTTGGCGCCACTGGCTAGAGCCCAAACACCAGGCCGGGTGGCAACCCGACCGACAGGGCAAGATGGCGCAGACCAATCTGAACGACGTTAATGCTAATGAAAACCAGGATCGGAGAAAAATCGATTCCGCCCATATTGGGCAGTAGTGCGCGAAAAGGCGCCATAACCGGCTCTGACACCTGCCAGATCAACTCAATGGCAGGATGCCGACTCCCGGGCGCTATCCAGCTCACAACAATCATGGCTATGAGCGTAAAAAAGTAGAGGTTGATCAGTAATCCCAGTACGCCAATCAGGCCCCAAATCAACAGAGTGAGGGGGTCGGGAAGGGCCCACCTGTCGCCAGCCACCCATGCAATGGCCACCAGGATGAGTGTTTGTATGCCGATTGCCAGTATGACGGCTGCCCAGTCGATACGGCCTCGCGCAGGCAATACAGGTCTTAGCGGTGAGAGCATCGGGTTTGTCAGTCGCACGACCAATTGTGAGAGCGGGTTATAAAAATTAACGCGAGACAGATGGAGCACCCCTCGCAACACAATCATCAACAGCAATAGCGCGCCCACGTTGCGAATCAGATAGAGCGAAATCTCTGTGCCGGCTCCCATGTCAACCAAACTCCTCGCCCAGAGTGCGGGCTCGATCTGCGCAGGCCTTTACTGCCTTGGCGATCATCTCATCAAAGCCACCCACTTTCAGCGCCAGCAGCGCCTGCTCGGTAGTGCCTCCGGGGCTGGTGACGTTTTCTCTCAGCTCGCTAACAGGTAAATCAGACTGCCCGGCAAGCTCGGCGGCCCCCAGCGCAGTTTGCAACGTTAGCGACATGGATACCTCGGGAGCCAATCCCAGAGAGGTGCCTGCTTCGGCAACGGCTTCTATGAGCGCAAAAAAGTAGGCCGGCCCGCTTCCGGAAACAGCCGTTACCGCGTCCAGCAGCACTTCCGTTTCAACCCATACACTCAAGCCAACGGCGCTGGTGACCTGTTCTGCCAGCGCCCGTTGCTCTGGTGTAACAGATTCGCAGGCAAACAGCGCGCTGGCCCCTTTGCCGATCATGGCTGGCGTGTTGGGCATACAGCGAATAATGGGTACCGATGGGCCCGCCAAGGATTGCAGCGACGATATGGGAATACCCGCAGCAATAGACAACACGGCCGTGCCGGAGCCCAGTTGCGGTTTTATCGCCGAGAGCGCTTGGGGCATGATCTGGGGCTTGACTGCGGCGACGAGTAAATCCGCATCCTCGCAAAGTCCGTCGGTAGAAGTGCTGACTTGAGACAGCCCGAGCGCTCGCAGGCGCGCCAGCGCCTCTTCGCTTGGATCGCTCGCGCGCAACTGTTGTGGCGCAAAGCCAACTGCCAGCAGGCCACTGATGATGGCGCTGGCCATATTGCCCGCGCCGAGAAAGGCGATTTGAGGCGACATGGGTGGCGGTATCCTCAATAGGTAAGCTTAATTATACCGCGCGCCGAAGATATCTGTTCCCACTCTCACATGCGTGGCCCCCTCGGCGATGGCGGCTTCAAGGTCCGCCGACATTCCCATCGACAAGGTATCAATGCCCGGCGTAATCTCCGACAGCGACTCAAGTAGCGCTCTGAGCCGTTTAAATGGCAGGCGCGGATCTGTCGATGGCAGAGGAGGGGCCGGTATAGCCATGAGGCCGCGAAGCGAGAGCCCCGGCATTCCCTTGATGTCGTGCATGAATTCTGGAAGTGCTTCGGGTGCGACGCCGGATTTGCTGCTTTCGCCCGAAATATTGACCTGAACGAGAATATTCAGCGGCCCTCGCTCGGGGGGCCTCTGCTCGCTGAGTCTGCGAGCGATTTTGAGGCGATCGACGCTATGCACCCAGTCACTGATTTCAGCGATCAGTTGGGTTTTATTGCTCTGGATAGGGCCAATAAAGTGCCAGCAAATGGGCAAATCTCGGAGGGCGTGTGCCTTTTCCGCCATCTCTTGTGCGTAATTTTCACCAAATTCTGTCAGCCCTTGCTCGTAAGCGAGCCGAATAGCCTCGGAAGGCTTGGTTTTACTGACTGCAAGCAAGGTAACGGCGCTCTGTAATCGGCCCGCAGCGGTTGTAGCGGCCTGAATACGGAGCTGAACTTCTGATATATTACGCGCCAGTTCAATCGGGGTCATGGTTGCATCATAAGGAACTTGATTCGCCATGCGCTAGCCCGACACAAAGCGGAGAATGTGAAATGGATATCACTGAATTGCTTGCTTTTAGCGTCCAACAGGGCGCCTCTGATCTGCACCTGTCAGCAGGTCTCCCTCCCATGATTCGAGTAGATGGTGACATCAGACGTCTTGATGTGCCAATACAGGATCATGCCAGGGTCCAGGCATTAGTCTACGACATCATGAACGACAGGCAGCGCAAGGATTTTGAGGAGCATCTGGAGACGGACTTCTCCTTTGAGCTGCCCCAAATAGCGCGTTTTCGTGTCAACGCCTTCAATCAAAATAGGGGCGCCGGGGCGGTATTTCGAACCATTCCCTCAACCGTTTTGTCGATGGAGGAATTGGGAATGGGGCAGGTGTTTCGCGACATCGCCGCGCTGCCGAGGGGACTCGTTCTTGTTACAGGACCCACCGGGTCGGGGAAGTCCACCACGTTGGCTGCCATGGTTGATTACATTAATGACAGCCGCCACGACCATATTCTCACTGTTGAAGACCCTATCGAATTCGTCCACGAGAGTAAAAAAAGTCTAGTGAACCAACGCGAAGTCCATCGCGATACGCTGGGCTTTTCCGAGGCGCTTCGGTCTGCACTGCGAGAGGATCCAGACGTTATTTTGGTTGGCGAGATGCGAGATCTGGAGACGATTCGTCTGGCATTGACTGCCGCCGAGACGGGTCATCTGGTTTTTGGAACCCTCCACACTACGTCGGCAGCCAAAACTATTGACCGTATTGTCGACGTGTTTCCTGCCGCAGAAAAAGCCATGGTGCGCTCGATGCTCTCCGAATCGCTTCAGGCCGTGATCTCTCAGACCCTGCTCAAGCGCAAAACAGGTGGGCGGGTAGCTGCCCATGAGATCATGCGTGGGACCGCTGCTATACGAAATCTCATCCGCGAGGATAAAGTGGCGCAGATGTATTCGGCGATTCAAACGGGGCAGTCCATCGGGATGCAAACCATGGACCAATCGCTACAGGGGCTTGTTCAAAAGCGCGTTATCTCGCTTGAGACTGCTCGTGAAAAAGCGCGGCAGCCAGAGGCAATGGTGGCTTGATCGCTACAGTTCGTTGAGCCAAGTTGAGAGGATGATTGCGGCCGCCTGATCATCGATGGGCTCGGCCGCAAAGTCACCGCGATGCCCTTCGGCCAGCGCCGAGCGCTTTGCCTCTCGACTCGAAAGGCGCTCGTCGACCAGCGATACCACCACTCCGATCCGGCCTTCCACCTGACGTGCAAACTTGCTGGCTCTCTCACTAAGCTCGCTCGGCGAGCCGTCCATATTGATGGGCAGCCCCACCACGATTCTGTCCGGTCGCCACTCCTCTGCCAGAGATGAAAGTGCTGTCCAATCAGGAACGCCATCTTTGGCTTTGATAATCGCGAGGGGCTGAGCAGTGCGTGAAAACGTATTCCCCACCGCCACCCCAATGTGCCGTAAGCCAAAATCCAGTGCCAGCACAGTCTCACCCCCGGGCACGGTCAGGCGTGGCCCGCTTGCGAGGTGAGGAGATCAACATTAATGCCCAGCTTATTCCCGGCCGCGGCGAGTTTGTCTGCAGTATCGACGTGGAAAAGTATCTCTGCATCGGCGGGCGTCGTGAGCCAGGTGTTCTCAGCCATCTCGGCTTCGAGCTGCCCCGCCCCCCAACCGGCGTATCCTAGCGCGACCAAAAAATCGGCGGGCCCCTCGCCGGCGGCGAGGGCGCAGAGAATATCCTTGGAGGTGGTCAGACTGACATCATTACCAACTGGCTGACTGCCTTCCCAAGAGGGTTCGCTGTGGTGCAACACAAAGCCATGATCGGTGCCAACTGGCCCGCCCGCGAGCACGGGTCTGTCGGGCAGATCAGGGTTGGGTTCTATGTCCATGTGATTGAGCATATCTAGCAAGCTGACATCCAGCGTGAGGTTTACCACGATACCCATAGCGCCTTGCTCGTCATGGTGACAGAGATAGGTGAGCGAGCGATTGAAGAAGCCACTACCGATCACTGGCGTGGCAATTAAAAAATGTCCTCCCCACGAAGTCGATGAGGTCGGCGATTTTGTGCTCGCAGATTTACTGCTCGTCAAGTGGGTGGCCTTCCTGAATCATAAAAATACAGACTGCATGCAAGCGATCTCCAACACGTGTGCTCGATAGTAACGCCGCAGACAAATTAATAGGCGCTCTTGCTAGCACTGGGCTCGTGTGCCCACCTCGGACGCTAAAGCATCGAGAAGTTGACCAGCGATATCATGACCCGATTCTGCCTCAATTTCCCGAAGACAGGTTGGGCTAGTGACGTTGATTTCTGTCAGGTAGTCGCCAATGACATCGAGCCCTACAAAATAAAGGCCTCGCTTTTTAAGCGCTGGGCCCACCTGGCTGGCAATCCATTTGTCGCGCTCGGAGAGGGGCTGCACTCGTCCCGAACCCCCCGCGGCAAGGTTGCCGCGGCTTTCTCCAGCCAGTGGGACTCGTGCAAGGCACCAGGGGATCGGTTCTCCATTGATCATCAGTATTCGTTTGTCGCCGTCTCGGATAGCAGGCAGGTAACGCTGTGCCATGATGGTTTCGGTTCCCGAAGCGGTGAGCGTTTCCAGAATCACGCTCACATTCGGGTCATCCTCTTTTGCTCGGAAAATGGCGCTACCGCCCATCCCGTCAAGCGGTTTAAAAATCACATCACCATGTGTTTTATGGAACTGCTTTAGCGCTGCCATGCTGCGGCTAACCAACAGAGGTGGGCAGCACTCTGGAAACTCGGTGGCGAAGAGCTTCTCATTGCAGTCTCTTAAACTTTGGCACCTGTTGACGACGAGTGTACCCAACCGCTCTGCTCGCTCTAACAGGTAGGTGGCGTAGATATACTCCATATCAAACGGCGGATCCTTGCGCATTAGGATGATGTCCAGTTGCGCAAGCGGGATCGTTTCGGCATTGGCGACATCAAACCAGTGGTCAGGGTTTCTGTGAACAACCAATTGTTTGGCATGCGCCATGGGCGCCTCGCCTTCAAGAGATAGCCCGTCTGGTTCAATGTAGAACAGAGACCAACCTCTATCCTGAGCGGCCCACAGCAGAGCCAAGGTGGTATCTTTTTTATAATGGACCGAATGGATTGGATCCATTACCACACCAATTTGGAGGCTCATGTCGGGGTCCTTAAGAGGCCAGAGCTCGACATCTTGCGATCCGGAGCGAATCCCCGCAAGCTCTGCATCCCAAAAATCTTGACGAATGGTGGCCACTCGGAATTGATATGGATTATGTGTTTGTTGCCTTTGCTGGCTTGAGCCTCTTTTGTGCCCTCACGGTTGTGTTACAGGTGCGTCAAATCGGCTGGGCGGTTTGGGGGTGGTTCCTGTCGGGGTGGATCACGGGAGAACTGGCGATCTGGTGCATCGCTTCGCAGATGGCTTTTGTCGCCTTGTGGATCCTCTTTGTCGGAGCCGACACGGCCGGCTTCACCTCAGGGTTGTTGCTGTTTCTTGGGGCTTGGGCGCTATTGGCGTGGTCGTTACGCCTCGGATTTGACGCCGGAGGGGCTTTTAACCGGGCCCTCAAAGTGGCATTGGGTGACCATTTTGATCAACTCATACCCGCCGAGCGAAGCGCTAAATTAGATCAACACATTGACAGTGGTGAATGGCTACGACCTTTCACTTTTCGGCGCCAAGGCGTTCAGTATGTTCGCGGCTTGAGTTATTCAGATTCTGGCAAGCGCGGGCTTCTGGATATTTATCAACCCATTGCTCAGGGCCACCGTCGCCCGGTACTCCTTCAGGTCCATGGCGGTGCCTGGATGGTTGGGCACAAATCCGAACAGGCACAGCCCTTGCTGCACCGCATGGTTGAAATGGGCTGGGTTGGTGTATCGATTAATTATCGACTGGCACCCAGAGATGCGTATCCCGCCCAGATCATCGACGTTAAGAAGGCCATCGCTTGGGTAAAGCAGCATATTGCAGAATACGGCGGTGATCCCGACTTCATCGTCATCACGGGGGGGTCGGCAGGTGGTCACCTTTCCCTACTGGCAGGACTGACGGCAGGCCATGCAGATTGGCAGGAGGGTTTTGAGGGCGCAGACACCGCGGTGCAGGGGGTGCTGGCCCTCTATCCGGTGGTCGACTTTACCAACCGACACGGTATTCGCCAGCAGGACCGAATGGACGAGTTCATTGCCCGTCGCATTATTCAGCAGTCGCGGGAAACTGCTCCGCAAGTGTTTGAGGATGGATCTCCTATCTCCTGGATACATCGCCCGGGCGTGGCTGAGGACGCACCGCCTTTCTTTATCGTTCAGGGCACGCACGATTCTTTGGTGTGGGTAGAAGAAGTCCGTCGGTTTGTTGCGGAGTTCAGTTCGGTTGCCAGATCTCCGGTGGCGTACGCAGAGTTACCGGGCGCTCAGCACGCCTTCGAAATATTTCACTCACCCCGCACGAGCCATTACCTTAATGCCGCCGCCAGCTGGTTAGAGTGGGTTAGGGCGAGACATTCCGAACGGTACGAGAATTCGGAGCAAGGATATGAAGCGCTTGCCGAAGCATGAGGAATCAGCAGAGGAACGCAAAATTTCAGACGATGGCCGGCGAATTTCGTTGACGAATCAGGGGAAGACCTTGGATGAGATTGCGCAGATGAGTGACACAGTGAAAAGGGCAGCGATTCAAGTTCCCAAGGGCAGCGCGCGAAGGGTATTCGGACGCTAATACCTGTTCTCACCCCGGTATCTCTCCCCAGAGGACGCTCAGTGCAGACAGTGCGACGATAGGAGCGGTCTCTGTGCGCAGCACTCTGGGACCCATCCGCACCCGGCCAAAGCCGTTGTCCTGTGCCACGGCCACTTCCTCGTCGGTCAATCCTCCCTCGGGCCCAATCAATAATGCCGCGCTCTGGGGTATCGCGTGTCCTGAAACTTGCAATGGAAGCGTGTCGCCGCCCGAGCAGTGCAGCACCCATTTTTGCTCCGCTATGGCATCCTGCACCCACTGCAACAGGGATTGCGGATGCGCAACGGACGGGACCTTGACACGCCCGCATTGTTCACAGGCACTGATTGCAATCTGCTGCCAGTGGGCCACGCGCTTCTCCACACGGTCCGGGGGAATGCTAAAGTCGACTCGCTCGCTGTAGAGCGGCGCGATCGCGCCCACACCAAGCTCACTGGCTTTCTGAATGGCCCAATCGAACCGGTCGCCTTTGCTCAGGCAGAGCCCGAGAAGGGTATGGACACGTGACTCTGTAGCGGGTGTAGCGGCCTCGCCGACTA
>JAYOEE010000028.1:26057-30025 GCA_038106565.1 Halieaceae bacterium | reverse complement strand
GGCGTGCGCATTCTCAGCGGCGTAACGGTAACGGGCTTTAAGAGTGACAACCGGTATGCCATCACCGCGGTGGAAACCGATAAAGGGCTTATAGAGTGCGACTACACCGTCGTCGCTGCAGGCCCTTGGGTAAGGAGTTTCTGGGAAATGCTGGAGCTCCCGATGGAGGTCGGCATCCGCAACCCGGCGACCAATGAGACCACCGAGGGGATTCCCATGTGGATCTATTGGTCACTCCAAGAGGGAACGCTGGGAGTCGACCCCAAACTTCAGGTGACCAATGACGGCGCGATGCCGCCCGTCATTCATGTCGATACCGATGCGCCGCTCCTTTCCGATGAGGATGGTCGACTGATTACCGATCAACTTTGGGGTATCTACTACAAGCCCGATTTTCACTTTGGTGGCGTGCAGGGCGGGGCCGCTCCCTTTATTGTCGACAAGCGCGCGGCCGAGGTTTCGGTAGACCCCTACGGGCCGGCCTCACCCGAGTTTGTGGTGGGCGCAGAGTTCGCTGAGATGTGGGTATCGGCGCTGGCGCATTGCCAGGAACGTTTTTCAGGCTCCCTGCCTCAATTCAAAAAAGAACCCTCGGGTGGCATTGGCGCGTTTACTCCAGACAGCTTCCCGATCTTCGATACCATGCGCGAGAACTGCTTCGTCATCGCCGACTCCAACCACGGCTATAAGATGATCGGCGTGGGAGAGCTGGTCGCCCAACACATCTGCGGTGCTCGGTCCGAATTGCTTAAGCCTTTCCGCTTCTCCCGCTACGCCGAGGGGGACCTGCACCCGGTCTCCAACAGTCCTTTCCCGTGGAGCTAAATGCCTGCTTCTCACGTTTTTTATTAGGCGTCCAGCCTCAACCCAGACCGATCCCGGGCGGAGAAAACAGGGATGTTCTCCGCTTTTAAGCAGGCGTAAACTTCCGCCAATCGACCTTCACACCAACCGATATGAACCCGACTGACCGCATCGCCTCGACCGCAGTAAACAGCCCCCACGGCGCGGCTGATCCGGCTATTTCCGAGAGTGCAGCGCTTCCCAACCGGGCCTATACCAGCCACGAAGAATGGCTGAAAGAGCGAGATACGGTGATGGCTCAAACCTGGGCGGGGCTGGGATTTAGCAGTGATATCGCCGAGCCCGGTAGCGTCTGCCCGGTTACATTTATGGGACTGCCACTGGTGATGGTCCGCGACCAACAAGGACGCGCTCGCGTTTTCCATAATGTTTGCAGGCACCGCGGTATGCAGTTAGTTGCGGAGCCCGGGCAGCCGGGTCTGACGATCCGCTGCCCGTACCATAAATGGGGCTATGACCTCACTGGCCAACTCAAAACGACACCCAATATCGGGGGCATGGGGATACACGAAATTGATGGATTTGATTGCGCGGACCACGCACTACCATCGGTGCGCACCGAGGAATCAATGGGCGTGGTGTTTATCAATTTGTCGGGTGACGCACTCCCGCTCTCAGTCCATCTGGAGCCGCTGCTGTCGAGGTGGCGCGGCCTTGCTGGCCAACTGTTTGACCAGCAACTCACGCCAGACTCGAGCCAGTTTGGCTCCATGGAGCTGGTACTTAATGGCAATTACAAACTGGCCGTGGAGAACTACTGCGAGTCCTACCACCTGCCATTCGTGCACCCCGATCTCAACACCTACTCTCCACTCGATGCACACTACAATCTGACTGTCGACCCACTCGCTTCGGGTCAAGGCACTCGGGTCTACGATCTCACTCGCGGTAGCAGTAAGCCCTTGCCGTTGTTCTCAGGATGGGATGGCGAACGACTCAAGACGGCGGAGTATCTTTCTCTCTATCCCAATGTATTGCTGGGAATTCAGGCCGATCATTTTTTTGTCATCTTGCTGATGCCGGAATCCGTGGATCAAACTCGCGAACGGCTACAGTTTCTTTACTCGGGCAAAGACGCCGTCACAGCCGCGTATTTGGAGCGTCGCCAGAGTCTGCACGAGGCCTGGAGCGTTGTTTTTGCCGAGGACATCTCGGTAGTTGAGGGTATGCAGAGCGGCCGTGCTTCTCCCGGCTTCACCGGCGGGCTTTTTACGCCGCTGATGGACGTTCCGACGCATCACTTTCATCAGTGGTTTTTCGCACGGCAACGTGAAGAAAACGCCCCAGGCGTGCCAACGCCAGTCAAATAGAGAGCCCCTCTGGGGGCGGGATTTTCAGTCCGAGCAGGAATCCTGCACCGGGTCGTCATTGGCACCTGATTCGTCTCCCTTGACTTCCATCACGGCACACTTCGCGTCTGCGACGTCACAAGAGAAAAAGGGTTTGCCAACGAACATGAGGTAGGGAGACAGCGCCTCGTAGACGCGGTTTTGAGCGGAGACCATGTCCTGAAAGTACATGCGAAACTCCGTACGATACACGCTCAACGCATCGAGGATTTCGACGTCATCGGGCGAGTCCTGGCGCACCAGCAACTCTCTTGACCCCTCAACCCTCACGCAATTCTTTGCGATGGGGTTGCTGCGTACAAGAATATGTCCATCTGTTTGCGACATGCTAAATCCGCGCCTTTTATCGTGACTTTGCTGTATCTGCCTAGCTGGAACTCGCTCGATTCTGCTAGCGGGAACCTGCTCAGATACAACCCTTACTTCGTTCACATTAAGGTATCGGCTGTTCTGCAAAAAAGATGAATATTTTTTATCGCCCCCCAAAAGGCTCTCTGTCAGTGACACGCCGACGAACATCCAGTGAGCCGGTCCTAACAAGCGCTCTGCGCTACTCAAGCGAGTATCGCGTTGGTCAGTCACATTTTGGGATGCTGGCTCACCGTGCCGCCCTCAACGGCATACTGACCGCCGGTACAGAAACTTGCTTCATCAGATGCGAGGAACACAGCCATTGCAGCCACCTCCTCTACGGTACCCATTCTGTTGAGCGGCGACATTTTCTCGCAGGCCTCCCTGATTTCCGGCGCCTGTTCGATTGCGGTTTTTAGAATATTGGTGAGGGTTGCGCCAGGATGAACGGAGTTACAGCGGATATTGAGCCCCTCATTAGCACAGTGCACGGCAACCGATTTGGTCAATCCCACCACTCCCGCCTTTGACGTGGTGTAGGCCACGTCGGGAATGGCGAGGTAAGACGTGGAAGAGGCCGTATTGATAATGGACCCCCCTGCTGGGTCAGGGTTATCGCGCATCACGTTTACTGCCAACCGGCAACCCAACATCACGCCGGTTAGATTAATCGCCATGAGGCGTTGCCAAGCTGCCAGATCCACCTCGGCGATATTGAGATTACTCACCACCCCGGCATTGTTTACGAGAATATCAAGCCTCCCGTAATCAGCCCGAATCGTGGTCTCGAGCGACTGCCATTGCGCTTCTGCACTGACATCGAGCTCAATGAACTGCGCGGCACATTCGGTCGCAACTCGACTCCCTGCCGCCACATCCACGTCTGCCACAATCACTCGCGCGCCCTCCGCGGCGAACCGTCTCACCATCCCCTCCCCGATCCCTGAGGCACCTCCGGTAATCACGGCTATTTTGTTGCTCAGTCTATTAGCCATAGATTCAATACAACCCTTTGAAATTAGTGGAATTGAGATGACTGAACCGTAACTGATTCATTAACTCAAGCACTCTGAGGATATTACTGAGCACCAACTTTACGAGCGCAGTCTCGCGATTCACCTCCGCCTCGACTGCTTCAGGGGTCAACAGCAATAACGAACAGTCAGTCTCAGCGAAAGCGTTCTTTGTATGATTGCTCGCAGAAATCAACGACGCCTCTCCGAAAAAATCGGTTTCTTGTAATGTGGCAAATTTGGCGTTTCGTAGCGTCGTCAGATACACCGACCCGTCTTCGATAAAGTAAAGGCCCTCAGCCGCATCTCCTATCCTGTAAATAGGTGCACCCGTTTCATACAACGAACGCAGAGCGACCTTTCTGAAGTGCCGGAGAAAGCGGTCTTCAAA
>JAYOEE010000028.1:0-25957 GCA_038106565.1 Halieaceae bacterium | reverse complement strand
AGTCCGGACTTGAACACGGCGTCTTCTCGAATAAGCGCCTTGCCACCGGTAATAAAAAACGCGTCGTCACTTTTACTCAACTCTGCCGAGGTGGTGATGCGCCGTCGCCTAGCATGCTCTAAAGCCGCCACCTCTTGCAGCAATTCATGTTGATTTAGCATGTCTAAATCCTCCCGTACGCTTGATCATGCAGACCTTCCCGATGAAACCGCGTCCGGTTGGCTCAAGTGGCTCACATCATTGATTGGTCAAGATATCGCGCGAGGTGCTAACCATCCAATACAAGCTATTCGATGCGAATAACAGACACAACCGCCCAATCTGGCAAAAGGCGACAGGAGGGCGGATTGCCTTAACCTTGATGATCAGTTGGATGTTGCGATTTGATGCTCCAGTAGCGCGCGGCCAACCAGATCAGCGCTGGCCCGAGGTAACCCACCAGTTCAGGACCATCGATATGGGTTTCGAGCAGCGCCAATGGCGCCCAGGAGACAACCAACAGCAGACTGAGGCGCCAGCCCCAGTGCATCTGTCTCTCAATCAATAGCGGCATTGCAGCGGGCGAACCGATCACTTGCGACTTCAGACATGTGCGTCTCGAGGAGCTGTGGCGTGGCAGACACCGGCGCGCCTAGAGGCATACATCACCACTCGCAATAACGATTCAGTCTCTCCAGGGCAGTGCACGGCTACTCCCAGTCAGCAGGCGCAGCAGAATCCAAATTGCGGGCGAGAATCCCAAAATCAACCAGCCGCGCATCTGAAACAATCCGAATGCATAAATATCGTAGACGGTTTCAGAGATAGCAGTCAGCGGATTCTCATCCGAAATATTGATCACGCCCCAAAGTATAAAAGTGGTGACAATCCACAGCACATGCACAAAAGCCCACCACGCAAGAATATTGACCAAGAGCGCTCTCATTGTCTTTCTCCTGATTAAGCGCGCATTGCGCTAATTGGATATTGCGCTCACCCGCGTCGCTGGCTACTAATGAGCACCAACCCACTGGTCGCAAGGTGCTCTCCAGCCTCAGGGTAGCGCGGCTCCATCGATACAGTAAAGGCGCCTAGGTCGCGACATGAACCCGCTCTTTAGAGCTCGGATCCCCGCAGAAGTAACCTATCCGAGCACGCTGCCACTCGAAGCTGGCACAGCGGTCCTCGGGCCACTTTATGAGGGAGAGAGGGTCATCTCTGCAGAATGGTCTTGGTACCATACGCCGTGGTACAAAAAAATCAGATTAAGGAGACAACATGGCAATTGGGTTGCTGGCAACGATCACCGTTTTAGAGGGCAAAAACGAGGAGTTTGAGCAAACGTTTCTTGACCTCACCGAGCTCGTGAGGGCAAATGAGCCGGGTAATGTCTTCTACGCGCTCCATCGCAGCGCGTCTGATCCGCAGGTTTACAAGGTAATGGAGCAATACGAGAGCCCGGAAGCGCTTGATGCGCACGGCAAAACAGATTATTTCCGCGCTGCTAACAAACAACTTGCGGGTCTGGTTGCCGGCGCCCCAGAGATCGAAATTCTGGATGCGGTGGTTCGTTAACTCACGCACACCCGCCCCACCCTTCGCGGGCATTGATTTGCGAGCAAGCCGACCTTCCGGCGTGCGCCCTGAGTGGGTCTGCCTTCGGTTGATATTGGAGCAGCCATTGCGAGCCATCGCCACGAAGCGCCGACTGATCCAAAGTAATCAGCCCAAGACGTTGGCGGATCACCTGTCATGCCCAGCGAACAATGGAAACCCACGGTGTTCAATGCCTGAGTGCGGGGCATGAGCGCCGGAATGTGGGACCGGGAAAAGGCCCAGAGATGGGCTTCGGATAACCCATGGTGGGTGGGCTGTAATTTCATCCCCAGTACCGCGTCCAATCAGTTTGAGATGTGGCAAGTCGACACGTTCGATCCCGCAACGATTGCCCGGGAACTCAACTGGGCCTCACAGATTGGCATGAACTGCGTTCGCGTATTCCTTCATGATCTTGTATGGCAAGCGGATCCCGAAGGATTCAAATCGAGGATCGATCGCTTTCTGCAGATAGCGGAATCGGCTGGCATTCAAACCATGCTGGTGCTATTTGATGATTGCTGGTTCCCACCCAGAGCCGGTATTCAACCAGAGCCTACTCCGGGAGTTCACAACTCTCGGTGGGCACAATCGCCAGGACACGATGTGGTTCAGGACCGCTCGCAATGGCCGCGCCTCGAGCGTTACGTGCGCGACATTGTGGAGACCTTTGGGCAGGACAACCGCGTGTGTGTCTGGGATCTCTATAACGAGCCCGGAAATGCACTGCTTCCCGCGGCGGCCTTGCCCACCCATCGAGCGCTTCCGCGCGCTATTGGGGCGATCCTCAGGCATTTTGTGCTACCTAGCCCCACCCTGCCACTGCTCAGCGCTTGCCTGAGTTGGGTGCGAGCGGTTGATCCCATGCAACCGCTTACCGTGGGTATATGGGCTCCGATCCCAGCGTTAAATCGCTTTCAACTAGGGTGCTCCGACATCGTGTCCTTCCATCATTACGGGGGAGCAGAATCATTGGAGAAAAAAATCACCGCGCTGCAATTGCGCCACCAGCGCCCGGTGCTCTGCACAGAATGGATGGCGCGTCCACTGGGTAGCCGGGTGCAATCGCACCTGCCGGTTTTTCACAAAGCGCGTGTTGGCTGCTTTTGCTGGGGGTTGGTATCCGGGCGCACACAGACAATCCACGGCTGGCGTGACCGCCCGGGAACCCACCCTCCGGCGGTCTGGCACCATGACCTACTGCATCCAGACGGCACGCCCTACGACAGCGCAGAGATTGCGCTCATGCAGCAATGTACCGACAGCACGAGTCAGTGCACCAGCGCACAACGCGGCGATGCCTGAATAAGTGCTCAGCGATTAAAAACTCAGGAAGCTGTTCTGGCGGCTCTATACGGGGGCCGGGGCCCGTGCAGTTCCAGCGACTCGAGCTTCAAAGAGCTCTTTAGAGTTTCTTGTCGAGACAGTCGAACAGCTTGTCGTCTTGGTCATCTACCCAGTTATCGACTTGATCGTCTGTTGGCGTACCACCATGCTTCTTGATCATGGCCTGAGCGGATTTCATCGCTGCAGAGTCAGCCTTACAGGCTTTCAGCGCGGCCATCAGGTCATCCGCTGCGCCCTTATCGGCAAGACTTGGGTTGGAAACCACCATCAAGCTCAGCGCTACTATCGAAAAAACAGATTTAATCGTTCGCATTTCAATTCTCCGGTACACAAAAAACGGCTACTCGCGTCGGAGAATAGCAGAGAGGGCCGGATGCTTTAGTTGCAGAAGGTGACAGACATCAAGCCTATTTTGCGGATATTCAGAGTTTTCTGGTCTAAGCACTCTTCTGGAAATGTAGGAACGATCTTGGACGCCTACCTGCTCTTGGCATACTGTGGTGTGTGCGGCGCGAGGGAAAAAGACCCAGATCGGAGCATCGCTCCCCCTACACAGTGCTCCCCACGCCGCAGCCACTCCCCCGCGGAAATCACCTTGCACCAAAGCAGTGCAAGTGCGCGATAGACGCCAGATCTTCGCCCCGCCAGGGGACGGGCAAATACCCGGGTAATCTGTCATTCAGCCGATGAGAGACGCATTACCGCACGCGTCGTCCCGGCGGCCGACTATGGCGCGTTGCCCGCTGCCAGTCTCTGGGCAAATGGCTTCGCGGTAATGCCGTGAACAAACAAACTGATCCCGACCGTAAGAATCGTTACCGCTACCAGTGTCCCTGCTGCCGGTATCTGCTCAGACCAAACTATTGAGGCAAACGCCAGACTGGCGAGCCCACGAGGGCCAAACCAGGCCAAGAATGCCTTGCTTTTCATGGGTTCCCCTGTTCCCGCGAGGGAGGTGACTATCGGCAGCATGCGCACCAAAGTGAGACTGAGCAGGGCATATAGCAGTTCGGTCCAGCCGATGAATGGCAGAGCGGCCGGCAGTAGCATCATGCCAAACAGCACCCAGGCAATTAGCGCGAGCAACTCCCCGATACCCTCTGCAGGGAGCAACATTTCATGGACATCTTCCTTCATGGCCCAGCGGAAAAAGAGGCCTCCCACGAAGGCACCAATGTAGCCACTGCCGTGGAACTGCTGAGCGACTGCAAAGATCAAGATGGCCAGCGCGGGGACACTCATCCGCTGCCACACATGTCCAAGCCATCCGGCATCGCGAGCGGCACAAATGACTCTTGCCGCAGCAAAGGCGAATAGCGCACCAACCAGCATGCCGATCCCAATTTCCTCGGCGAGGAGCTCAATCGCGACGCCCTCTCCCCACGCCGCCGAACCCTTCTCCAACGCGATAAAAAGCAACAGGAAGGGAACACAAAGACCGTCGTTGAGTCCGCTCTCTGCGCTGAGCCCCTCCCTGAGGTGCGAGGGAACACTTTTGTTCGTTACAACGGCTTTCCCCAATGCCGCATCAGTGGCGGCCAGCATGACGCCCAATATCGCCGACTCGTAAAGAGACAACTCGGGGAAAAGAAAACCTGCGAGCAAAGCGCCGAGAAGCATGTTTACGGGCAGACCCAGCAACAACATGCGCCCCGGAATGCGCCAATTGCGCCGCAACACCATAAGGTCAGCGCTTGCTGCGTCAACGAAGAGAAACAAAGCCAAAGTAATGTCGATGAGCGCTTTGCCGTTAAAAGTCTCGCCCGTGGGGCTGAACCATGCCAGGCCGAGAGGACCCAGCAATACACCCACAGCAACAAATACGATTGGGCCGGACAGGGATAAACGTTCCACCCGCTCGGATATCAAGCTGTAGAGAAAAACCAGTCCGGCAAAGCTGGCAAGTGCGATATACAAGTCAGTGCTCCACTTTCCTCAGTTGAACGTCGCTTTCATAGCCAGCGTGATTCGTGGAGCGATTGCTACCCGCCTCATCAATGCTCGCCAGCGGCATACGTCCCTGCATCATATTGCAGAGTCAGCGGTTTAATCTTTAGCAAGAGGTGTCAGCGCGCAAGCCCGCATTGTTGCCGAGACGCGGCGGGCTTGGAGCGGGTGATGGGAATCGAACCCACGTCTAAAGCTTGGGAAGCTTTCGTTCTACCATTGAACTACACCCGCCTGATCCCGCAAGGTGATGTGCAGGTAGGACGACCTTACGGGACACTGCTAGCCTAAATCCAGCGCCTTTAATGTAGCAAGTAGATCGCTGTGGTGATCTTTGGTTTTAAAGTTGTCCATGACGGCTTTTAACTTGCCATCCTTGCCGACAACAAACGTGGTCCGCAGGATGCCGTCAAACTCCCGTCCCATGAACTTTTTGGGGCCCCAGGCACCATACCGGTCCGCGGTGGCGTGATCCTCGTCGCTGAGCAGCTGAAAATTGAGTTCGTCCCGCTCCACAAATTTGGCCAGCTTCTTCACGGGATCCGGGCTGATGCCCAGCACCACCGTATCGAGGTTTTTCAGCGCTTTGGCAGAGTCTCTAAGTCCCTGCGCTTGCACCGTACACCCCGGGGTCATTGCCTTGGGATAAAAATAGACCACCACGTTTGACTTTCCCTTGTAATCAGAGAGCGAGACTGTCTTGCCCTCGTGATCGTCAAGGGAGAACTTGGGCGCCATATTGCCCACCTTGGGAAATGCCATATCGGCCTCCAGCTAATGAGAAGAGGTAATCTCTCTACGCGAACATAAAATCCGAGGATCAGTGCTAAACCGGTCCAGCGGCAGACCCCTACCTCCGAGGATACTCGATGACCGAGTTACGAATCGGGTACTGCCCCGCCCTCCGGTCATCAAGGAACTCCCGAAGCATCTCTCTTACCACCGGAAAGGCCAATTCATCCCAGGGAATCTGCTCCTCGGAAAACAATCCACTCTCGAGCGACTCTGGTCCGACCCCGAACGCGTCATTCTCGATTCCGCATCGGTAAAAAAGGTACACCTGACTGATATGTGGCACATCAAAAATCCGATACAGGACCAAGTCGATTGCCTTGGCCGCGGCCTCCTCCCACGTCTCCCGTGCGGCACCCGCGGCGGAAGTTTCGCCATTCTCCATAAACCCGGCGGGCAGGGTCCACTTACCATAACGGGGCTCAATGGCCCGTTTGCAGAGCAGGATTCGATCGCCCACCACGGGCAGGCACCCAACAATCACCTTGGGGTTGATGTAGTGGATGGTTTCACAGGCACTGCAGACATGGCGCTCTCGGTCGTCATCGGCCGGGATTTTCAGGCTCACGGTGGCGCCGCACTGACTACAGAATTTCATCAACCCTCCGACCGCCAACGTGCTCGCCGCTGAGAATCGCTTTCACGACTGCCCACCCAATCTCCTCCGTCAGGCCCCTGTTCACGCTTCCAGAAAGGCGCATCCGTTTTCAGGGTATCCATCATAAATTCGCAAGCGCTGATCGCTTCGCCGCGGTGGTCCGCCACCGCCCCTACCCAGACGATCGTCTCCGCCAGCCCGAGCTGGCCAAAACGGTGCACGATCCGCCACCTGCTCAGTTGAAAGCGCGCCTCTGCTTGTTGCCCCAGCTCTTCCAGCACCCTCAGCGCCATTTCGGGGTAATGCTCAAGTTCCAGCGAGGCTACCGCGCGACCTTCCGACTCACCCCGGACATAGCCTGTAAAAGTGGCTACCGCGGCTCCGGGGGCGGGGCCCACGAGAGCGGAATACTCGGCAGCCACGTCAATTGCTTCTGCTTGCAGGGCGACGGACATGTCACCCACCCGTCATCGGCGGGAAAAATGCAAGCTCATCCCCTTCAGAGACCGTGGCCTCCAGATAAACCACTTTATGATTGAGCGCGTGCACCAAGTTCGGTTGATTCAGCGCCTCTTGCCAATCGGCACCTCGTTTGGAGAGCGCTGCTTTGACGGCAGCAACATCGGCTTCGAGAGGCGCACCATCCAGCTCCCCCAGATCGAATTCGATCTCGGACACACCCAGCGCCTCGCGAAGTGAGGAAAACAGCTTAATCGTGACGCTCACGTTGCCACTCTCCGCTCGCGCCACCCGCTTTGCGCATTAACTGCGTCTCCTCGATGGTCATACCGCGATCAATCGCCTTGCACATATCATAAAGAGTCAGCGCGGCGATGGAGGCCGCAGTGAGCGCCTCCATTTCTACACCCGTCTGGCCCGTTACCTTACAGGTCGCCTCGATGTGAACGCCGGGCAGCTCGGCATCGGGAACCAACTCCACCTTTACGGACGACAACGGAAGCGGATGACATAACGGAATGAGTTCGGAGCATTTTTTTGCCGCTTGAATACCCGCGATACGCGCCACAGCCAGCACGTCACCTTTGGGCATCTGGCCATCCAAAATCGTCGACAGCGTCTCGCGTTGCATGCGCACGCGCGACATAGCCGTGGCCTCACGAGCCGTGACAGCTTTTTCGGTGACATCAACAATTTGCGCCCGACCCGCCTCATCAAGGTGTGTCAGACCATCTTTATGTTTCGGCATGGGTCAATGCTAACACTCCGGTGCGGTAAACGGCATTAGGTGTCATGATGCAAACACGCCACTGCAAACTCGAGTCAACGATGACCTCAGAAACAGGGGACCCACAAATCGTGCGATACCGCTGGACCGTGCTGGTCATGCTGACTCTGGTCTACACGTTCAACTTCATTGACCGGCAGATTCTGGTCATCCTGCAAGAGCCGATCAAAGCAGAACTGGGCTTGAGCGATGCCCAGCTCGGATTGCTCACAGGATTTAGCTTCGCCCTTGTGTATGTTACCGCCGGGATCCCCATTGCCTGGCTAGCTGACCGAGGCAATCGGCGCAACATTGTCGCCGCGTCGCTCGCTTTCTGGTCATTCATGACCGCGATCTCTGGCCTGGTGCAGAATTACGGCCAGTTACTGGCCGCGCGGATTGGGGTGGGCATCGGAGAGGCAGGTGGGTCGCCCCCCTCGCACTCAATCATCAGTGATTACTTTCCACCGAGCAGCCGCGGCACCGCGCTGTCCTTCTACAGCATGGGGATTTATCTCGGGGTGCTGTTCGGTTTTGCCGCAGGCGGATGGATTGCCGAGAATTTTGGCTGGCGCACGGCTTTTTTTCTGATTGGAATACCCGGCATTATCTACGCGCTGGCGGTGGTCTGGGTCGTTAAGGAGCCCCCCCGCGGGCAATATGATCTGGGAGGACTCCCCGCCAAATCCAGCTTCTCTGAGACCATGGCCTGTCTGCGGACCCGGCCCACCTTTTGGTGGCTCTCAGTGGGCTGCGCGTTCTCGGCATTTGTGTCCTACGGAAACGGGAATTTCATGCCCTCTTTCCTGATGCGAAACCACGGCATGTCACTCTCCGAGGTCGGAGCCATTTTGGGATTGATCTCTGGCTTATCCGGCGCGGCCGGCACCTTTCTCGGAGGGTTTATCGCCGACCGGCTGGGACAGCGCGATATCAGATGGTACGTATGGATTCCCATTCTGGGAGGGCTGTCCTCCATGATCCCCGCCTACTACACCTTGTTTGGGACCGACACCACGCTGATTATTGCGGCGATGGTGCCCTCACAAATACTGAGTGCACTGTATCTGGGGCCATGCATCGCCACGTGCCACAATCTCGTCTCACCCGGCATGCGCGCCATGGCTTCCGCGATTCTGTATTTTGTATTGAATCTCATCGGACTCGGGCTCGGGCCCCTCACCGTGGGCATACTCAGCGATCTGTTTGTCGACACCTATGGCGACAACAACCTCCGTTACGCCATGGCCTCTGCATTGACTATTGGGATGGCGGGCGCGTTCTTCCTCTGGATGGGTGTCCGTAGCCTGCGCCGCGACCTGGAACTGAACCGCCAGATGCTCAGCTCAAATTGACGCCACCCCAACACCGAGGGCATGGCTGATGTCTCGGTCTGCGCCGAATTTATGTCTGGGCGCCCTTCATGGTAATGGCAGACGGATCGGTCTAATCACCTTACACTGAGGTGCAGGCACTCGGACTGACGCACCAAAGAGAGGTGGCAAACATGCGCGCAGCAGTATTCCATCAACCCGGCACTCCCTTAACGATTGAAAATGTAGACGACCCGCAACCCGATAGCGGCCAAGTCGTGATAGCGGTCAAACGCTGCGGGATTTGTGGAACCGATCTGCACGCCACGGAGGAGCACGACGGACTGCTTGTGCCCGGCACCGTCATGGGCCACGAATTTGCGGGCGAAATTGTCGACGTGGGAGCAGATTGTCCCAACGACTGGAAAGTTGGCCGCAAGGTGACGGGCATGCCTTCGCACTCATGTGGCAAGTGTCTGCCCTGCAAAACAGGCAAGCCCCTGCAATGTCAGGACAATATTATTTTGGGGTTGCAGCGATCAGGGGGATTCGCCGAATACATGACGCTGGACGCCAGCAACTCCATATTGTTGCCCGATAGCATCGACTGGGTGGAAGGCGCCCTCATCGAACCCCTTGCCGTGGGTCTGCACGCCGTCAATATGAGTACCGATATCCGCGGCAAACGGGTGCTGATTCTGGGAGCCGGCCCGGTGGGCTTGGCCGTGTCTTTCTGGTGCCGTTTTATGGGCGCTTACCACATTGCCGTCACTGAGCCCGAACAACTCCGTCGAGAGAGCGCCGCACGCTTTGGCGCAGATGTTGGGCTCGCTGCGGGCACGCCCGGTGACATCCTGCCCGAACTGGAAAAAGCAGCGGGCGGTCCCCCAGACGTGGTGTTTGAGTGTGTGGGCATTCCGGGAATGATCGCCGAAGCGGTCGAATACGCCCGCTATGGGGGCGAAATCATGGTTGTTGGCTTCTGCGCCCGTCCCGATACATTGGTACCGGCCGCGGCCATCATGAAGGAACTGACGGCACGTTTCGTCGTGGCCTACGACAAGGCTGACTTCGACATGATTGCGGGCCTTATGGCGATGGATAAGCTTGACGTGGCCCACATGTGCACAAGCACTGTGGGCTTTCAGGACTTTTCCGAGGCCTTTGAAAGTCTCAGAACACCCAACGCTCACTGCAAAATCATGCTCGACCCCAGTGGTTAATTTCTCAACTTGAGAACCGGTCTGGCAACTGGGCAAACAAGCACCCGATTCAGGGAGATAATCAACAATGATACGCCTCCTCATCATCCCGACCCTGTTTGGCATTGTCCTGCACGCCTCCGGTTCATTTGCCAATGGCGTTTCTTTTAAACGGAGCTATGTTGACCTCGATTGGGGCCAGATGCATTTATTGACGGCCCGTCCCGAAGACCCCAGTAGTGCCCCAGCAGTTGTCTGCTTTGCGCCCACGCCCTACTCCGGCAACTATTACCGGATACTGATGGGGGCGCTGGCGCAGGATCGTGTTGTGATCGCGCCTGACTACCCAGGTCTGGGACGATCAGACCGCCCGAATGAAGATCTCGATATCGCGGCACACGCTGACATCATGGCCGAAGTGCTCGCTGCTGCAGGTTGGGGGCCAGAAGGTAATGGCCAGATCGATGCCTGCGGCTATCACACCGGGACCTTCGTCGCGACGGAGCTCGCCCTGCGCCACCCGCACTTGGTTCGCCGGCTCGTCCTTATAGGGATTCCGTTTTTTCAGGATGCCGAGCGCGCCGATTTTTACAGAAAACTAGGCAATGTCAGGGCGCTACCTGACTCTTTAGCGGCGCTGGAGTCAGATTGGGCCTTTGACATAGACAACCGGGCAGAGGGTGTCGCGCTGGACAGAGCGTTCGAGAACTTTATTGAGTCCGCCGCCGCCTGGCAAAACAGATCGCGGTTATACGGCGCGGTCTTCCAGTATCCGGCCGAGCAGCGGGCCCCGACTCTGAAACATCCCGCGCTGGTGCTCAATCCACACGGCTCTCTGGAAACACAAACCCGCGATTTTGCCTCGCTTCTGCCCAATGCCGTCCTCGTGGAACTTCCCAACCTCAAAGCCGGTATTTTTGATACTGCGCCCAATGTGATTGCAAATCACACGCGTGGTTTCCTGAATAAACCCTAGCCCAAAGCCACCGACGGCTAGATTGGCTGGCTGTTGCCATTAAAAGATATATTGATGTAACTTTAATACAAATAAGCGCGGCGAGGGTTGGTCTCATGGGTCAAATTATTCGGTCAGCGATGCTCGCACTGCTGGGCATCCTCGTGGTCGCGCCAATCGCTCAGGCTGGCCATCACGAGGAAGAAAAGGCCGACGATCCCATAGCGGCTGCCGCTGAGTTTCCCCTACTGATGCGCCGCACAACCCTCATCGTCCGCGACATCGAAGCATCCCTGAAGTTATATCGCGACGCATTGGGGATGGAGGTGATTTACGATCAGGAAATCAATCGACCCCACTCCAGTGAAGATCGGGAACAGAAACTCCGTCTGATTTTTCTTAAAGCGTCCCACGACTACGTGGGGGTCATCGGTCTCATTGACTACGAATACGGCTACCCCGATCACCCTGCTCACACCAAGCCTGTTCGGCGGGAAGGGTTTACACCCGGTAACGCTATTTTGCTGTTTAACACAGACGGGCTCGAGGAGAAGTGGCAGGCCATCGAGAACGCGCCGGGTATCGAAATCATCAGTAAACCCAAGCTCTCTAGGTACCCCGGATATGGTGGCGTAGGTGAAATTCGGGTGCTGGTCTCCAAATTCTACGATGCCGATGGCTACATCCTCGAAGTCAATCAAGTTCTTCGCGACTGAACCCCCGGCTTAACTCGTCTGCATCAATCCCACACTGCCGATACTCCTTGCGAATAGCGGGCCAATGCCTGTGGCGGAATAAATGGCCATCAGGGCAAGGATTCGACCACCCGGCTCACATTGTCTGACTGCAGAAATTTGATCCTGAATTGACCCTCTTCATTGATGAGATAGACGCTCTCGAGCCACATGTTGCTCTCCTTTAGCTGCTGACCGGGATTATCTGGGTCTGGGTAAACAAATTCCCCCCGGTTCACGTAGCTGATGTGCGCGGCACCTTCAGTCAGGCTCACGCGCGCCTCAGAGAGCCGCCACTCTGTGCTAACCCAAGTGTCATAGGACGCCTCCGCCAAAAACGCTGCGAAATCGTCCCAACTGAAAGCCTGACCCATCTCAAAGATGAGAAAGTCGTCAGTCACCCAGTCCTGCATGTTCGAATGCGGATAGTTCTCGACTGACAAGGCGTCAAAAAACCCCAGCAATGTCGCCATGGGCGCATCCCCAGCCGTCATTTGCTCGGCTCTGGCCGCACTGGTCAAAACCAGTGACATGAGCAAGACCAGCATTCCCGTAAACCTCTGCATCACTCAGTCCTCAACAAAAAAAGCAGGTGTCACATAGTCTTCCAGCAGCGAGCGTTAATCAATCGATTGAAAGGCCGCGCATCAGGGGCTTCGCGTGCAACGCCACTACACTTGCAAGTCGATCAGCAAAAAGGTAGCGTCGAAAGTGCGCTACGGCGCATTTAATAAAAAAAATACCTGGGGGAAAAATGTCTGACTTAGACGCAATGAACTTCTTGCTCATGAACCGTTCGGTATTCTCCACACTGGTTTTGTGTGGCGTATTGATGCCGCTGGTAGTCGTTGTAGTCGCTTATCTGTTCCGAAACCTGCCAAGCTCTATCAGGGCCGCCGCGATGGTCAACACGCTTATCGCAGTGGTCATGCTGACCTTTTTCACCATGACCGCACAAAATGGTGCGTTCATGCTGTTGTCAGTGTTGAGCGAGATGGCAGCAAACGGATCAGAGGGCGCAACCAACTTTATGACTCGAGCGGGGTTGCCGATCGGCCAAACCATTAATCCGCCTGGCTGGTTAATGGGTTTCTCGCTGGTTCAGGTGATGATAAATGTCGCCCTATCGGTGTACGTATTCATGTTTGCCAAGTGGGACAAGAGCTGACTTTCAGACTTCTGTGCAATGTCTTTGAGGGGGCCTGCGCCCCCTTTTTTATTTTGCAAAGCATGGCCGCGCCAATTATTTTAGCGGTGACACCTTGAAGGTCATTGTCTTGGCGACAAAATCGGCTTCCCCGGAGACGATGTTCACCACCCCGTTGGAAACCATGTCCAGGGAGTACATCTGAAAAATCGCTCCTTTTCTTCGGTAGACACCCTGTAGCGTCGCAGTAGCGAACTCTTCACCATTTTGGGTCCACGCGAACCCGGTAAATTCTCCCGCGTCTCCCATGCCCAATTTGTCGGTGAATTCATACGACAGCCAGACCCGACCATAGGGACCCGCCTCACCGGTCGCTGAGATCTTGTAGTTTGTGCCGTCAGTCGTGTGGGCAGAATCAATATCAAAATTCGCAACGAATTCTCCCTCGCCGTAATTGAGGTCCTGTGCCAACGTCATTGGCATCCACAGCATCGCCCATAAAAGTAGCCCTATCTTTTTCATTTTGTTTCCCCTCTTTCGCTTTGTAGGTTAAGTGATGTTTCGGTTAGCGAGGCGCCGTGAATCCTCGCCCCCTGTGCGGACGACCATGGCCCACACCGCGTCCACTGTCTCACTAACATTCTTGGCTGTGCAAGCCGCGCCAAAGTCACTGCCCATTTGTAGTTACTGGTCGCGCTCTGTCGCGTAATGCACAGCTGTCCACCCGAGGATCTGCTAGCCTCTCGAGCAATTGACGAAAATGGATTTAGCAATGAATCGCTCTTTAACCCTGAAAGTAATCTTTGTTGCCGGCGCTCTGGGCATTCTGGGCGCCTGCGCAGATAAGCCAGGCAGTGAAGGTTGGTGTGATGCCATGAGTGACAAAAACAAAAGCGAGTGGACCGGCTCAGATGCCAAGACCTTCGCGACTCACTGCGTGTTGGAGAGCACTACGATTGGTAGCGAGGCCTGGTGTAACGGCCTGAAAGAGACGCCCAAGGGCGAGTGGACCACGCAGGAAGTTGCCGATTTTGCAAAGTATTGCGTGGTTGATCAGATCACCCCGTAACTTCACTTTCTCGGTGGCGTAATCCCCCACCCTGCTTTCCTTGTGCGCCGGCGCGGGTCACAATCCGAGTATGAGTGACACCTCCTCAGCCGCACACACACCGATGATGCAGCAGTACCTCGCGATCAAGCGAGCGCACCCTCGCGAACTGCTGTTTTATCGTATGGGTGATTTCTATGAGCTCTTCTATGACGATGCTGAAACCGCTTCTCGCATCCTGGACATCACCCTTACGAGCCGAGGGAAATCTGCCGGGCAACCTATCCCGATGGCGGGCGTGCCCTATCATGCCGCGGAGGGTTATCTCGCCAAGCTGGTCAGGGCCGGCCAATCTGTCGCGATTGCAGAACAGACCGGCGACCCCGCCACGAGCAGAGGTCCTGTGGATCGTGAGGTTGTGCGTATCGTTACGCCCGGCACACTCACCGATGAATCCCTGCTTGATGCCAAACAGGATGCATTGATCCTCGCGATCGCAATATCCAAAGCGGCTTATGGGCTCGCGTGGCTTGACCTCAGCAGCGGGCGCTTTCTCGTGACTGAGGTGCCGGACGACATCTCCCTCGAGGCGATACTCGCGCGCCTGACTCCAGCGGAGATTCTGGTCCCCGCCGCAAGCAGCCTTGTCGAAGCATCTTGGTCGGGAACCATCCGCTCTCAACCCGACTGGTTGTTTGATGAGATCGCAGCGAGAGAAGAGCTTAATCGGCAATTTCAGACTCGGGATCTGGAAGGCTTCGGTTGTGAGCAGCTCGGACCGGCGATCGCTGCGGCGGGCGCTTTGCTCGGCTACGTCAAAGACACCCAGCGCAGTGAGTTGCCCCATATCCGCTCCATGCAGGCTGAAGCAGTGAGCGATACCGTGATTCTCGACGCGGCTACGCGACGCAATCTGGAGATAGATCTCACGCTCAACGGCAGTGAGGAGCGCACACTCTTTGCGGTCTTTGACAGCACCGTGACGGCCATGGGCGCCCGACACTTGCGCCGCTGGCTGCACCGACCGATTAGAGCGCGGCAAATCATCGAGCAGCGGCTCGATGCGGTTCAAGCGCTCACCACCGATTATCACTTCGAGCCATTGCGTGACGTATTGAGAGACGTGGCGGATCTCGAGAGAATTCTTGCGCGAGTCGCGTTGGGCTCTGCCAGACCTCGCGATCTCAGTCGCCTTGGCCATAGCTTGACGCTGCTACCTCTCATTCGCAACCAGCTCCCTGCGAATAGCGCGCTCATACAGAGGCTTAGCGCCGATCTTCCTGACTACGCTGAACTCATCGCACTGTTGGAGCGCGCCATCGTAGACAACCCGCCTGTCCTGATTCGTGACGGCGGAGTCATTGCCCACGGCTATGACGACGAGCTCGACGAATTGCGCGCAATTAGCGAAAACGCGGGCGCCTATCTTTTGGAAATAGAGCAGCGGGAGCGCGATCAAACAGGCCTTTCAACACTCAAGGTCGGCTATAACCGGGTGCATGGCTACTACATAGAAATCAGTAGAGCCCAATCCGAACAGGCGCCGGACACCTACCAAAGACGTCAAACACTGAAAAACGTAGAGCGCTTTATCACGCCCGAGCTCAAAACATTTGAGGACAAGGCGCTCTCAAGCAAAAGTCGCGCGCTGACGAGAGAGAAATATCTTTATGAGCAACTTATAGGGCGGGTTGCGGATGCCCTGATTCCGCTTCAGGCCACTGCCACAGCCTTGTGTGACCTTGATGTATTGGCGTGTTTTGCCGAGCGGGCCACGAGTCTAGATCTGTGCCGCCCTGTTTTCTGTGACAATACGTTATTGCATGTGGAAGGTGGCAGACACCTCGTGGTCGAAGCCGTGCGCGATGCCCCCTTCATTCCCAACGACACGCATTTGGATCAAAAGCGGCGCATGCTGCTGATTACGGGCCCCAACATGGGAGGCAAATCCACCTACATGCGTCAAAATGCCCTCATTGCATTACTCGCCCATGTGGGATCCTTTGTACCCGCGCAAGCCGTTACCCTGTCCTGCGTGGATCGAATCTTTACACGAATCGGATCATCGGATGATCTGGCCAGCGGACGCTCCACATTCATGGTGGAAATGACTGAGACCGCCAATATCCTTCACAATGCAACAGAGCATAGTCTCGTACTCATGGACGAGATTGGTCGCGGCACCAGCACGTTTGATGGTCTGAGCATTGCCTGGGCAAGCGCCCTGGCATTGGCCAATCAAATTAGAGCGCTCACTTTTTTCGCCACCCACTATTTCGAACTGACTGCACTGCCCGAGCAGCACCCCGCAATGGCCAATGTGCACCTCGATGCAACAGAGCACGAGGACCACGTGGTGTTTCTTCATCAGATTCAGGAGGGACCCGCCAACCGCAGCTTTGGATTGCAGGTCGCCAAGCTGGCCGGAGTTCCCGGCCAGGTTTTGGATACGGCGAGAGAAAAACTGCGTGAGTTGGAGGGCGGTCAGTCAGCGGGGCCTGCCCCGTCTCAGGCGGAGTTGTTCTCCGCCAGCGAGCTAACAGCCAATTCGGCCGCCGCTCATCAGCTACGCGATCTGGATCCTGACAGCATGAGCGCCAGAGAAGCGCTCAATTGGATATATGAGTTAAAACAGAAACTCGATGATACGCCCTGAGCAGTTTTCAAAATCTGCGCCAGCCAGTATCCTTTGCACCGGGATGAATGAGGTATCGGTATGACGTTCGTAGTAGGCGAAGACTGCATCAAATGTAAACACACAGACTGTGTAGAAGTCTGCCCGGTGGACTGTTTCTATGAGGGTCCGAATTTTCTTGTCATTCACCCGGACGAGTGCATTGACTGTGCGCTATGCGAGCCAGAGTGCCCTGTAGACGCAATCTTCTCAGAGGATGAATTGCCTGCCGACCAGGAAGAGTTCCTGCAGTTGAACGCTGAACTAGCGGAGGTATGGCCAAACATCACTGAGAGAAAAGAACCGCTGCCAGACGCGGAAGACTGGGCCGGTAAGCCGGGCAAACTCGAACTGCTCGAGCGCTAAGCAGCGGGCGGCCAATCAAATCGGTTGGCCAGCTTCACCCTACTTAACAGTGCTATCTGCGACGGGGTAACAACCCGGTTGGGTTGACGGGACGACCATCCCTGCGAATTTCAAAGTGGAGCTTGACGGCGTCTGCGCCCGAGCTGCCCATGCGAGCAATCACCTGACCCGCCTCAACACGTTGCCCCTCGGCCACAAGCAGCGCATCGTTATGCCCATAAGCGCTGAGAAAGGCTTCGTTGTGCTTCACAATCAGCAACGCGCCGTATCCCGTTACCCCAGTACCGGCGTATACCACGGTGCCCGCCGCCGTGGCAGTTACGGGATCGCCCTTGTCGCCGACCAAGTCAATACCTTTGTGCAAATCCTCCGAGTAGGCCCGGGATACTTTGCCGCTGGCGGGCCAGAACCATCGATCCACCGGGTAGTTCCCCAACTCGCGTCCATTGGCTGGCGGCACCGCTGCAGAAGGCTCCGAAGCCGCGTTATCAGTGTCTGCTCGCGTTGGAGTAGCGGCAGCCGTCGCGGGCGTCGCCTCCGGCGCACTATCGGGCACAGTGGACACGTCTGCGCGGCCGCCGCTTGACTCGGTCACTGCGGTCGGGCGCGTTCTGAGCTCCTGTCCCACCTTGATCACATAGGGCGGTGCGATATCGTTGTAACGCGCGAGCGTCCGGTAGTCGAGGCCCAACCTGAACGCCACCGCATAAAGCGTATCGCCGGGTTCAACGATGTAAATTAGCTCACCCGGTTCGGCGGAGTACTCCCCTTTTGAGGCCACGGCGGATTGCCTGACATCCGGGAGCACATCGTTCGCCAGGACGGAGCGGTCCTCAATGGCGGTAGGCGGATGCTCGGCACACGAAACGCCCACCAGCACTATCGCACAGGCCCAACAACCGAGAAGAATTCGCCTTGGACAATTAGCCATTGATCCAGCTCGTCCCGCGTCGCAGGGACCACACTATGAGCACCCCACAAAGGAAACTCGCGATACATGCACCCAACTGAGGATCTGTCACCAACACGTGGGTGGGTAGCACCGGGCGAGTCAAATCGCTCGCAATGTCTGATAGACCCGGCATTGCGCTTACTTTCCAAGGCCATATCGACACGAGTGAACCCAGCAAAACGCCTCCCAAAAAAGCCATCGCGCGGCGTCTAGCCCTTGCCAATAGCCAATGTAGAGCGCGACTGAATGCCAGCAGCCCGGTTGCACACCCGATAGCAAATACCCCCAGCGGTAACAGCTGAACATCCTTTACGGCCGCCAGTACCTGAGGGTACATACCCAGTATCAACAATACGAAACTTCCCGATATCCCGGGAAGAATCATTGCGCAGATAGCCAACGCACCGCCAAAAAAGAAGCCCGGCAGGCCTGCGGGGAACGCCAGCGACGGCATCAGCGCTAATGTCACAACCAGTGCCACGCCGACAGTAAAAAGAAGCAGACCATCCATACTTGCCAAGTCAGTCTCATCACGAACAAGCGCCAGACCGCTCATCAGTATCAAACCAGAAAAGAAGGCCCACAACGGTTGCGGGTAGTGGCTCAGTAACCAATCAATACTGGAGGCGAGTGTAAATACGGCGGTGAGCATGCCTGCCAACAGCACGCCGACAAACGGACCGTCTATGCGGTACCAGAACACACGCCATCGGCCCGTGAGCAACAGGCCAGCGGCCTCACGGTCCCACGCGACCAAAGCATTGATGAGACGCTGATATATCCCGGTAATCAGCGCAATGGTGCCACCGGAAACACCGGGAACCACATCGGCGGCCCCCATTAACAAGCCCCGGCAGAACACCCCGATCGGATGCAGTTTCAACGCATGGTCCCGCTGATCATCGGGACAAAATTCACTTCCTCAATGGCCTCTTCGACAAACCCTTCTTGAGTGGCTGTGACGATAGTCAGGGTTTGCCTGCGACCACCCACTGGAAGAATCAATCGGCCACCTGGCGCAAGCTGTTCCAGCAAGGCGGCGGGTATCTGCTCGGGCGCAGCCGCTCCCAGAATCAGATCGAAGGGCGCCTCACTCGACCATCCCTCCAGCCCGTCACCATGGCGCAGCCGAACATTACGTATCTTGAGCATGCGCAGTTGTTTCCGCGCACGCTCCAACAATGGCTTGATACGCTCAACAGCACAGATCTCGCCCACCAAGGCGGCGAGGATTGCCGTTTGGTATCCAGACCCGCTGCCCAACTCAAGCACTTTTGCGGGACGACCGTGCGCAAGCGCGAGTTCACTCATTTTGGCAACCATATAGGGCTGGGAAAGTGTCTGCCCATAGCCAATAGGCAGGGCGGTATCCTCATAAGATCGATGTGCCAGTGCTTCATCGACAAACAGATGTCTGGGCACACTGCGAATGGCTTCCAGCACCTCGAAATGCGTAATGCCCTGGTCCATTAAACGCTGGATGAGGCGCTCCCGGGTGCGCTGGGAGGTCATCCCAATCCCTACCTGACTCACGACGGAAACATCTCACTGGAAAGCAAAGCAACCGCGTGCGCCGCAATACCTTCCTCACGTCCGATAAACCCCAAGCGCTCCGTAGTGGTTGCCTTCACATTGACGCGTGCAGTCGGAATCGTCAAAACGGCTGCAATCCGCTCGCGCATCTGGGAAATATGTGGGTTGATTCTGGGGACCTGCGCAATGATGGTGAGATCCGCGTTGACAACGTGCAAGCCTTTTTCAGTCAGTTTGTCGCACACTGACCGCAGCAAATCGAGACTGCTCGCATTCTCGTGCGCGGGGTCAGTGTCGGGAAAGTGATGGCCGATGTCTCCCAGTCCAGCTGCGCCCAGCATCGCGTCGCACAATGCGTGCAATGCGACATCACCGTCCGAATGCGCTAGCACTCCATAGCCGCACGGCACGGCAACACCGCCGAGCATGACATGGTCGCCGTCGGTAAAGGCGTGCACATCGTAGCCATGCCCTATCCGAATCATTTCTGCCCCATCTCTTTCTTCCTCAAAAGCAGTTCGGCGAATACCAGGTCAGATTCCAACGTGACCTTAATATTGGTGGATGGTCCCTCGACCACATGAACCGGCTCTCCGCTCCACTCCATCGCCATCGCCTCGTCGGTAATCTGCACGCCCTGCGCCAAACATCGAACTAGCGCCTCCCTGAGCCGCGCCAAGGGAAACAGTTGAGGTGTTTGTGCACGCCAGACACCACCCCGCTCCAAAGTATTGGTTACCCTTCCCTCAGTCGACACCTGCTTTAGCGTATCGGCAACGGGCTCGGCGAGTATGACACCCTCACCCAGTTCACGTGCGCGAGCAATCAGCGCAGCGAGCGAATCAAAATCGAGACAAGGCCTCGCCGCGTCGTGCACCAGAACCCAATCCTCTTCCGAAGCCCGATCTTGCAAGGCATCAAGCCCAGCCAAAACAGAGTCTGCGCGTTGAGCGCCACCGGGAGTGGTCTCCACGCGCGCGTCGGACAGACTAGCGATCGTATCGGCCCTGCGATCTGAGGGGTCAAGCGCAACCATCACCCCGCGGATATCAGAGGACAGCAACAACGCCTGCAAGGTATGCTCCATGAGCGGTGCGCCGGCAATCTCGCGATACTGCTTGGGTATTTCGCCACCAAGCCTGCGTCCCGAGCCGGCTGCGGGTACCACTGCCCAGATACTGTTCACTGGGCGTCTCGCTCCTCTACAAACTGGTAGTAAACCTCACCCTCTTTGATCAACCCGAGGTTCTCGCGAGCACTTTTCTCCACTGCCTCCATACCGTTCTGCAGCGCCATCACCTCTCGCGCGAGGGCGTCGTTTCGGGCAGTCAGTGCCGCATTTTCAGCTTCAGCTTGTGCGAGCTGCTCCCTCAGCCTACTGGCTTCAGCCAGGCCGCCCTCCGCAAACCACAGGCGGTATTGCAGCAGCATCAGGAGCCCTACCAAGCCACTGACAAACCAGCGCATCAATGCCTCGCCAGAATATCTCGACCGGGATACGGCGCAGTCAGTCCCAGCTCCGCTTCGATGCGCAGCAAACGATTGTATTTGGCGACCCGGTCGGAGCGGCACAACGAACCCGTCTTGATCTGGCCCGCTCCGGTACCCACCGCCAGATCCGCGATGGTGGCATCTTCCGTCTCGCCAGACCGATGGGAAATCACCGCCGTGTAGCCCGCAGACTTGGCCATGGCAATGGCCTCAAGCGTCTCAGTGAGCGAACCGATCTGATTGAACTTGATCAAGATGGAGTTGGCGATTCCCTCATCGATACCGCGCTGGAGAATCTTCGTATTGGTCACGAACAGGTCGTCTCCAACCAACTGGACTCGTGATCCCAGCTTTTTCGTCAGCACAGACCAACCAGACCAATCCGACTCATCAAGGCCGTCCTCGATAGAGACGATGGGATGCTGATCAACCAACTCGGAGAGATAATCTGCAAAGCCACTGCTATCAAAATCTTGGCCGTCTCCAGCCAAATGATACCGGCCGTCACGATAAAACTCCGAGGCGGCGCAATCGAGAGCGAGCGTTATATCCTCACCCAGAACGTATCCAGCTTGAGCAACCGCCTCTGCAATCACCTCGAGTGCTGCCGCATTGGAGGGTAAATTGGGGGCGAAACCACCCTCGTCTCCTACCGCAGTAGACAGACCTCTGCCCGCCAAAACGCGCTTAAGGTGATGAAAAATTTCAGCCCCCATCCGGAGCGCGTCGGCAAAGTGACTCGCGGAAACAGGCTGAATCATGAACTCTTGAATATCGACATTGTTATCGGCGTGCTCACCACCGTTGAGAATATTCATCATCGGGACGGGCAGCGACAACGCGGTGCCTCCCGCAAGGTCTGAAATGTGGCGATAGAGCGGCTTTTTTGCAGACAACGCGGCCGCTTTTGCATTGGCGAGCGATACCGCAAGAATCGCATTGGCTCCGAAGTTGGCTTTGTTCTCTGTTCCATCGGCTTCAATCATCCGATGATCGATGCCCGCTTGATCCAGCGCATCATGACCGAGTAGCAATTCGCGGATAGGTCCGCTGGCGTGGCCTACCGCCGATAACACCCCTTTGCCCAGATAACGCGACTGATCTCCATCACGGAGTTCCAGCGCTTCACGCGTGCCGGTGCTCGCGCCTGAGGGAGCGCAGGCAGTGCCGACGCTCTCGTCTTCCAGCGTCACCTCCGCCATGACAGTAGGATTGCCGCGGGAATCCAGCACCTCGAAAGCTCGCACATCGACAATCTCACTCACACCTTTGGCTCCTGTTCGCAGAGGGTCTAACTCAGGCTAAGCCCGGGTTGGGATTTCACCAGCTCATCCACCGCCTTAATCTGCACTAGAAAAGGCTCCAACTGGTCCAGTGGCAAAGCGCTTGGCCCGTCGCACAAAGCGTCGTCAGGGCTCGGATGCGCCTCGAGAAACAGCCCCGCGATACCCAATGCGACACCCGCCTTGGCGAGACCCAGTACCTGCGCACGCCTGCCTCCCGAGGCGGCGTCGCCCGGGCTACGACACTGTAGTGAGTGGGTCACGTCGAATATGAGCGGGCATCCCTCAGTCGCCCTTTGCATCACATCAAACCCCAGCATATCCACCACCAAATTGTCATAACCAAAATTAGTGCCCCGCTCGCAGATCATCAGCTGGTCATTACCACACTCACGAAACTTGGCGACCACGTTGGTCATTTGTTCGGGACTCATAAACTGCGGTTTTTTGATATTGACCGGCGCCCCCGTTTGCGCCATCGCTGCAACGAGGTCCGTCTGCCGAGCCAGAAACGCGGGCAACTGAAGCACATCGCAAATCTCCGCCACCGGTCCGGCCTGCTCCGGGGCATGCACATCCGTCAGCACCGGCACGCCGAATTGAGATTTCACCTCACTGAGAATTTGCAGGCCCTCGTCCAGGCCCGGCCCTCTGAAGGAATGAATGGACGAACGATTAGCTTTATCGAAGGACGCCTTGAAAACGTAAGGGATGCCCAGCGCACCGCAAACGCGGTCATATTCCGCTGCGCATGCCAAGGCAAAGTCGCGGCTCTCCAGCACGTTGACACCGCCAATCAGAACCAACGGGGCGTCGTTCGCAATTTCCAGCCCGCCAACTTTTACAACACGGTCAGCAACCCTCACGCAGCGTCACCGCACTGTCGCGACATCGCCAAAGCGGCTTCTATGTAGCTGGTAAAGAGCGGGTGCCCGCCCCGTGGGCGGGATTTGAATTCGGGGTGAAACTGACAGGCTACAAACCACGGGTGGCCCGGTAGTTCTATGATTTCGACCAGTTCGCCATCCAGAGACCAGCCGCTCATCTTCATGCCCGCCTCTTCGAGACGCTCCACGTAGCGATTGTTAACCTCGTAACGATGACGATGCCGCTCGGAGATTTCATCGGCTCCATATATAGCTTGTGTGCGAGTGCCCGCTACCAGCTGGCAAGGCTGAGCACCCAGTCGCATGGTGCCGCCAAGATCAGAATCCTCCGATCGCTGCTCAAGCGCACCGTCCGCAGTCTGCCACTCCGTGATCAAACCAATTATCGGATGCGGTGTGCTGGGTTCCATTTCTGTGGAGTGCGCTCCCTCCAATCCGCAAACATTGCGGGCATACTCGATAAGCGCCATATGCATGCCCAAACAGATTCCCAAGAACGGGATGCCCTGCTCGCGGGCGAATCGGACTGAGTCGATTTTGCCCTGAATACCTCGATCACCGAAGCCACCGGGTACCAAAATCGCATCCAGATGCTCAAGAAGCCCCACCCCTCTTGCCTCGATTTCCTCTGCGTCGATGTAGTCAATTTCAACACGTGTATCCGTTTGCAGACCAGCGTGGTCTAAAGCCTCGTTGAGCGACTTATAGGCGTCGACCAGATCGACATACTTGCCGACCATGCCGACCCTCACCGTACCTTGTCGCTGACTGAATTCTCGCCGTACCACATCATCCCACTCGGACAGATCGGCGGCGGGCTGATCAAGACCAAACCGCTCAAGAATGTATTCATCCAAGCCACTGTGATTCAAATGGCGCGGGATCTGGTAAATCGAGTCGGCGTCGAGAAGGGGGATCACCGCTCGCTCCTCAACATTGGTAAATAACGAGATCTTCTTTCTCGCCCCCTCATCAACCTCGACTGAGCAGCGGCACAACAACACTTCCGGCTGCAAACCAATGGAACGCAATTCCTTGACGGAATGCTGTGTGGGCTTGGTCTTGATTTCACCAGCAGTGGGGATGTAAGGAATAAGCGTCAGGTGCATTAACAGTGCATTGCTCGCACCTAACTCAAGTTTGAGTTGCCGCACGGCTTCCAAAAACGGCTGGCTCTCTATATCGCCCGCGGTTCCGCCCACCTCTACAACAGCAACCTCGGCATCGCCCGCACCTTCAATCACGCGACGTTTGATTTCGTCGGTAATATGAGGAATCACCTGAACCGTTCCGCCCAAGTAATCTCCGCGCCGCTCTTTTCTCAGCACCTCGTCGAATACCCGCCCAGCGGTAAAGTTGTTGGCGCGACTCATGACTGTCCGAGTAAACCGTTCGTAATGCCCCAGATCCAGATCGGTCTCTGCTCCGTCATCCGTCACAAACACCTCTCCATGCTGGAAAGGGCTCATCGTGCCGGGGTCGACGTTAATATACGGGTCTAGTTTAAGGAGGGTGACTTTCAGGCCCCGGGCTTCGAGCAACGCGGCTAGCGAGGCGGCGGCAATTCCTTTTCCCAAGGAAGACACCACACCACCGGTAACGAACACATATTTCGTCATGGATTCCACCAATACAAGAACGGGCACGGACGCCTGTTTCAACGCCTCTCGCGAGCCGCTCTCCGATGGACGATTAGTCTAACAGGAAGGCCCCAAGGGCTCAATTCAAAGTGTGCCTCGCGGGCCCCAAACGGGTAGAAAAGTCGCGCCACCTGTCTGCTTGGCCTGACTCTCCCAGCCCGCGAGCGGCCCAATGTTTACCACCCATACCGCATCATTTTTATAATATAAAACAGGGAGATAACGTCTCCACCAAGGGGGAATTCTGAACTCCTGAAGACACTTGCCAATTGCTTTTCGCGGGCGATTCGGCAACTTCAGTTCGGGCACGCTGAACGCGGGCACCACTTCGAGAGGCAGCCCTGCGGGCAGTCCGTGATCGGGTCTGTCGCTCACTTCCCAGTCATACGTCCCCCAGGGCCCATGATGAGGCTCCCCCACGACGAGCTGTTGGGGCCAGGCCTCACCGGGATCGGGCTCGATCACCCGAATCACCATACCCGCCCAAACCCGCAGACATTCCCCGCTCCATTTCAATTCGGGTATGCGATCCGCCCTTGCGTCCAGTGCCTGTCGCGCAAACTCCAACAGTCGGCGTCGATCCGGGGCTTCGTCGCTGGCGAGCCACTGATAAATTTGTGCGGCCAGACGCGGCGCATCGATGCTCGTATCAATCGCCAATGCGGATTCCCCAACCGCTGTTCGGGTCTGAGGCAGCGGCGTCGCCACCAGCTGTTCATGCGCCATGCTCTGCAAATTTGCGGCGCGTCGGATCGTTTCGCGGTAGCCGGGCCAACGCTCCGCCACCGCAGGCAAAATGACCTGCCGGATGTAATTCCGATCCTGCTTGATCTCGAGATTGCTGGGATCCACCACATAGGACAGTCCTGCCGACTCGACGGCCTGCTTGAGTGCCTCCCCACTGACATCGAGTAGCGGTCTGAAAATCAGACCCTCCCCACAGGTGCGCTGACGCGGGATGCCGGCTAACCCCCGGGGCCCCGCTCCACGAAAAAGACGCAGGAGCACTGTCTCAACCATATCGTCAGCATGATGCGCCGTGAACAGCACTTCGCGCGCAGCCAAGACTGACTCAAACACGGCGTATCGCGCGCGTCTGGCATCTGCCTCCAGTCCCTTTCCAGATTCCACTATGTGGCAGGTCTCGACACGCAGCGGCACACCCAACGTGTCGCAATGCCTCTGGCATGCTGCCGCCCATTCCATGGCATCTGGGTGCAGCCCGTGATTCACATGAATCGCCCGGAT
>JAYOEE010000027.1:0-30384 GCA_038106565.1 Halieaceae bacterium | reverse complement strand
CAATCGTGCCCACATTTACGTGGGGCTTAGAACGCTCAAATGCCTCTTTTGCCATGGCGACAACTCTCCTGAGTTTTTGTCTCTCGGGCGCACTGTTCGCGCCTTTTCTTCAACTTCCCGGTACTGCGCCCTCGGCGCCACACCGAATTGGAGCTCATAACCGGATTTGAACCGGTGACCTCTTCCTTACCAAGGAAGTGCTCTACCGACTGAGCTATATGAGCAAAACCACTGCCCTGTATGGAGCGGGTAGCGGGGATCGAACCCGCATCATCAGCTTGGAAGGCTGAGGTTCTACCATTGAACTATACCCGCAGCACCTTCTCGTTGGCCTCGCGGACCCGCACCTCCCGACGAGAGCATTTAAGCCTCCGCCAGCACTATCCTTGGTGGAGGGGGGTGGATTCGAACCACCGAAGCTCGCGCGTCAGATTTACAGTCTGATCCCTTTGGCCACTCGGGAACCCCTCCAGAAGGGCGCACATTCTCTAGATGTCGACCCCCCGTGTCAACCGCCTCAGAGAGGGAATTCTGCGACTCCATACAGGGGTCGGCGTGGCAGCCTGCCGGCATTTTCCGCCTCATTCCCACACTTCATCTCAGTGGTCTGCGCCGTGCTCAATCGGCAACGGGCCCCCTAGTGCAAAAAAATCCGGAAAACCGCGCGCGTAACCCGCGCCGAGACCCCTTAGAAAGGTTCTTCACGGGGCGGGCCCGCGAGGGTCAAGACGTGAAGGAACTGGGTAGAGCGCCCTCTAATATGGTACGCCAGAGCTCAGAATCGATAGGTCACACCGGCGATCACATCATTGCGCGTTCCGCCCGTGCCGATCTCCAGCATCACGCCCCATGCGGGTGTCACTTGCCAATTACCGCCCAGTGCCACATTCCACTCGTCGCTGTTTTCTTCCACCAGGCGGTAACTGAGGGTGCGGCTCTCGCCCGTCCCCAATCCGGCATCGAAGGTGATGGAGCCGGCTACTTCCACCTCGGCTTTCAGATAGGTCGCGCCCAAAAATAGCGATAGATCGCCATAGCGCTCAAGCTCAAGATTGATACCCACGCGCGGACTGACGTTTAGTGCATCGACGTCCGTATCCAAAATATCGATGTCACTCACGGCATACACAATTGGCAACACCACAAAAAACTGCTCCCAGCCCATTGCCAGTGCGGTGCCCACCGACCAGTTCGTGCCCTCATAGCTCGGCTTGGCCGTGCCCGAGAGCTCACGTTCGCACAGATCAGGCGTCGCCAGCGGCCTGTCGCACTGCTCCGGTATGAGATCGCGACCCAAGACGGTCAAAGGTATTGTGGCGCGCCCATCCACACGTCCTACGGTGGCAAATATGTTCATAAAGGGGAACAACCAGGCATCAAATTTGAGTTGAAGCGCAGTATTGCGCACTGATGGGTTTTGAAAGTTCACCGCATCGATGGGACGGTCAGCTTCTCCCTGCAAGCCTAAATTGAGGTCGCGGAGGGTCAGGTCCTGCTCAAACGTCGCGGGTACAATACTGACCCCAAAGGGTAGCGGCAGTTCGAAGCCCAGCTCGGTAACGGCTTGACCGAAAAAGGGAAGCGGGTGATCCCAAGCAACGGGCTCCCCCTCGTCGTCCAGATTGGGCTCGCCCAGCTCGCGGTCCTCGAGATGGGGAACCACCACAAACAAATCAATATCGTCATCCGCTTCGTTGGCTTCCTGTGCGGCACCAGACGCGCCAAAGGTGAGGCAGAACAGAAACAGGGCCGTCACCGAAATCTGCGCCCGGTTCTCAAAGCGGACCACTTCAAAGCTCGTCAGCATCATCGACTCCAGACCGCTCATGGACGATATGCCAAGACAGTAACAAAAACATTCTTGCCACGTTAAGCGAAGGAGTCGACATCAAAGCAAGATGTCACGAAATGCGAATGGAGCTGGCGAGAGGAATCGAACCCCCGACCGGCTGATTACAAATCAGCTGCTCTACCTACTGAGCTACGCCAGCTTTACCCGATATGCCCGGAACACCGTGTGCCGGGTTGCGGAGGGTGCGAATGATCCCCTCAGGGCGAGCGATCGTCAAGCCGTTGAATCAAGCTGAGCCTCAAGCCCTCTAGCACCAAATCAGGCCTTGAATCAGCTACCACGCCCAGGGACATTAAAAGAGAGGCATGACCACCGGTAATCACCGCCCGATGATCGGCAAAATCTGCCAGCAGCATCTGTATCGCTCCAACAGCCCCGCGCCAAACACCGGCGGAGACACATGCCTGCGTGCTCGTGCCCGGCGTGATGTCGGGTGCTGACAATGCGTCAACCCGAATGCGGCCGGTGCCCGAGCTCAAAGCCCGACGCATCAGGTCTACGCCCGGCAGAATAAACCCGCCTTGATGCTGACCATCGCCGTCAAGCAGATCCACCGTGATCGCCGTGCCCGCGTCGACGACGCACAAGGGCTCGCCAAATTCGCGCCACGCGCCAATCATGGCAACCCACCGGTCCACACCCATGGCGTGGGGATCAGCATAACTGTTCGTTACGCCAAGACACGCGGCCTGCGGTACTGCGCGCCACACAGGGGTTTCCCGAAGCGACTGCAGCGCATCGATGAGTTCACTATCCGCTTCATCGCTCGCCACGCTGGCAAGGGCAACATGACACCAATCATTGTCAGCCAAGGCCGTGCATAACGCGGCTATAGTGTCCGATTCGCCGCCGTCCTGCCGGAGCCCATGGGCATCGCCAAGGCGCCACTTAATCGCCGAGTTGCCCACGTCCAAAAGCAAAAAGGGCGAGGCTGCCATCACTGTAGCGGCCCCACTTCCAGCAAGCTTGCCTCTCCGCCAGCGATCAATCGCCTGCCCGCTTCAGTCTCCAGAATCAGCTCTCCGGTGCAATCGATCCCCGCGGCGACGCCCGATACGGGCGGCACACCATCCACCAGCACAGAACGTCCTCTCAAAAAATCCCGCTCCTCCCAGACACTGACCCACGGCGCCAGCCCTGATGCCTTGAAGCGATCTAATCCACTGACCAGATAGCTCAACAGGGCTGCGGCCAGCGCATTCCGATCGACCATCTCGCCCAGCACTTCGCGAAGATCTGTCCAGGGGCGATTGATCGCCTGATGCGCGCTTTCGGGCATATCAATGTTCAGGCCCAGCCCGATGACCACTTGTTGCTGCCCGTCCAGATTGCCCAGCGATTCTATGAGTATGCCACCCAGCTTTCGACCATTGAAAAACAGATCGTTGGGCCACTTCAGTTGCAGCTCCACTGCGTATTCTGAAGCCAGCATGTCGGCGACGATGGCACCGACAGCGAGGCCCAGGCCCGACAGCTGCGACATGCTCTGAGAAAACTCCCAACCTACTGAACAATACAGATTTGCTCCCGCGGGGCTGTGCCATACCCTCCCCCGCCGACCGCGCCCCTGAGTTTGCTCCTCGGCCAAGACCACCGCTCCGTGGGCACTACCCCCACCTGCCAGATCTCTCACCTCGTCACTGGTGGAGCCGACTGACTGCCGCACACTCACTCGTAACGCATTGCGCGCGTCGCGAGAAAGCGACTGCACGATCACCTTGTTATCCAGAGGGGCTCCCTTCATGCGGGCATCATACCTAAGAAGGAGCGATTACTCGTGGGACCACAGCTAAAGTCCGAAAAGGGCGGCATCATGCATCTGATTCTGTTGGAGGGGCGTGCTATGTTGCATCCAAACACTCCGGTAACAAGTAGGCATGCCCCTCACCAAAGCAAAGCTTCGACTCCTGACCATGATGCTCGCGCTATTGATTGGTGTACTCCTGATTACGGCACTGTGGCAAAACCCGCTGTCCGAACAACAACTCGCAGAGGCAGGCCGGGGGGTGCTGTTCATCCTGTTAGCGCTCGGGCTGATGGGCACCCAACGCCTGAGTCTGGTGCTTACGGCAATTCTGTGCAGCACGACCCTGCCAGAGCTGTTCGCGGTAAACACCCTCTCCCAGAAAACATTGTGGCTCGAGATCATCACCTTAATGTTATGTATGGGCATCCTTCTTTACCCCGACACGGAGAGAACGGCACCGTGACAAATGCCGCGACAATCTGCTCCGACTCCTTGGCGACACCTCTGGGTTTGCTGCGCTTGGTGGCAACGGATAACGGGCTCAGTGGCATTCATTTCCCCAGCCGTGACCTCCTTCAGAGCAAACGTCGGCACTCCCACCCCATCCTGGAACAGACCAAGCGCGAGCTGACCGATTATTTTGAGGGGAGGCTTACCCGCTTCACGGTGCCGCTTTGCTGGAAGGGCACCCCTTTTCAGGAGGCAGTTTGGACGGCTTTGCTTGCAATTCCCTTCGGTCAAACGGTGAGTTACGCCGACATTGCTTCGGCGGTCGGCCGGCCGAGGTCCGCGCGTCCGGTAGGTGGGGCAGTCGGGCGGAACCCTATACCCATTATCGTGCCCTGCCACAGGGTCGTTGGTAGCGATCAGACCCTGACGGGATTTACCGGCGGGCTCAGAATCAAGGAAACTCTCTTAAAACTGGAAGGCTTTGCGATAAGCGGGTAGCTCAGGCATTTAAATCCGGAATCATCTCATCCTTCAAACGCTTGATAGCGTCTTTCAGCCTCAGCTTCTCCTTTTTCAGGCGCTGCACGAGCAATTGGTTCTGCCAGGGCATGGTCTGTAAGTCGATGATCTTTTGGTCCAGAGATCTGTGCTGGCTTTGCAACTGCGCCAGACGCTCCGCCGGGGACAGCTCCTCATTCGCTGCAGATTGATCTGGCCCCACTCGCTCTGTCATGCGTCACCCTGAACCTGTCCCCGCTTAAATCTAACTGCGGTCGGGTAAACCTGACAAGCGCAGACTTCTAGAAAGTCTGCTCAGATAGAAGCCGCGTAATGCCCCCCCCCGCTACAGATCAGGGTCCGGGATGACATCGGTGTACCGAATCTGCGGATCCGCAGCGGCAATAAACTTGGGCGCCTTGAGACTGTCCCACTGGTTGTAGCGGATCGCGCTGCCTTCGAGTGTGGTCACGCTACCTCCCGCGGCCCTCACCAATGCGTCGCCCGCTGCCAGATCCCATTCGTAGCAAGGCGAGGTACGGGGATAGACATCGGCTTCTCCCGAGACGAGATCACTGAACTTGAGCGCACTGCCTGCGTCCAGCCTCCGGGTGCCACTCGCTAGGGGTGCAAGGCGATCCATCATGACCTTGACTCGATCTTCACGGTGTCTGGCACTTGCGGACATGGTGAGCGGTAAGGCGGGATTGAGTTCTCGCGTTTGCAGCTCGAGGCCATCCTCGCAATCGTTACCCTGAAGCGCATAGCGGCGCGCGCCCCAACCGGGCACCCCGATATCGACATAGCCGCGATTTGGCGCTGCAATCAAACCCATCACGGACTCCGCCTGAACGATCAGCGCGATGTTGATGGTGAACTCACCGGTGCCCTCAATGAACTCTCTTGTGCCATCCAGCGGATCAATCATCCAGCACACCGGCCAGTCTCTGCGCCCTATTAACTGCTCCAGAGTGGACTCTTCCGACAGTATCGGAATGGCGGGTGTCAGGGCCTGTAGCCGATCACATATCAACCGATGGGAAGCATGGTCGGCCTCAGTGACCGGACTCGAGTCCGACTTCTGCGTCACAGCCACTTCACTCGCCACGGCATAGAGATCCAGTACGCACCGCGACGCGTCTGTCGCCAGCCCACGCAGCGCCTCAAGCAGCTGAGAAAAGTTCAGGTTTGTATCCTGCAAAGCCCCATCGAGCAGGGGGTTGCCGCTATAGTAGGAGTCACTCATGGCTACAGGGTAGCACTCGATGGCCCTTACTGTTTCCAGTGGCCGTTCAGTCACCTCAATTGACTGGTCACAGCTCGACACCATCTTGCTCGATATGGATGGCACGCTGCTCGATCTGGAATTTGACAATCATTTCTGGGGCAGTGTGATCCCTGAGCATTGGGGTCGCCAACGCGGGCTGGACATAAGCGCCAGTCAGAAGACATTAGCGCCGATATTTGCCGAGCAACAAGGCAGACTCAACTGGTACTGTCTGGATTACTGGGCTGGCAGACTCGAGCTGGATATACCATCCATTAAAGCGGCTCACACCGATGGCATCCGCTGGCGACCCCAAGCGGAACATTTTTTACAGCGGTTACACGCCAGTCATCTCGATGTTGTGCTCATTACCAACGCGCATCCACTCACCCTGCAAATAAAAGCTGAGAAACTCCCCATGGCACAGTGGTTTGATCTGATGCTCTCCTCCCATGAGCTCGGCGTGCCCAAAGAGACGCCGGCCTTCTGGGAGGCGTTGACGAGATGCAGACCTTTTGACCCTCTGAGAACCCTTTTCGTTGATGATTCGGAGCACGTCCTGCAATCGGCAAGAGACTATGGCGTGTCCCATCTCGTGACGCTTCGACAACCCGATTCCAGTCAAGCTATTCGTCAAGATACTCATTTCCCGGCGATTCATCATTTCGACGAGATCCTCGAAGGGCTCCCCAGCATTGACTGATCAGGGTAACACTGACAACAAGGCGCGCATCGACAAATGGCTGTGGGCAGCGAGGTTTTTCAAAACACGCTCCCTGGCCAAAAACGCGATTGAGGGCGGCAAGGTTCAACTGGCCGGGCAGAGGGTAAAGGTCTCGCGCGAGATTGCAGTCGGCGACGTGCTACATATCCGAAAAGGATGGGACGAGTACGAAATTGTAGTCAGAGCAATCAGCGTTCAACGGCGGGCTGCACCCATTGCACAAACGCTATACGAGGAGACTGAAGCCAGCATGAGTCGGCGGGCTCGCGCGGCAGAGGCGAGAAAAGCCGCGGGCGCGCTTGCTCGCCCCACACAAAAACCCGGTAAGCACGAACGCAAGGCGCTGGAGCGCCTCAGAAAGCAATTTGACGCACCTTGATTTTGCGCATCGCTGATCAGGTAGTTGGGGTATGATCGGGCGCATGATCGAAGAACTGCCCACAATCCGACCTCACACACCGCTACTGGATGCAGTATCGGGGACACGCAGCAAACTCGGAGAGCTGGAGAGCCACGAGCTGGTCAGTCTTGCCGAGGAGTTGAGGCACGATCTGCTCTATTGTATTGCAGGAACCGGGGGGCACTTCGGCGCCGGGCTGGGTGTCGTGGAACTCACCGTCGCCTTACACCACGTCCTCAATACGCCTCATGACCGTATTGTCTGGGACGTTGGCCATCAAACTTATCCGCACAAGATTCTCACTGGCAGGCGCGATCAAATGAACAGCATGCGCCAGCTTGACGGATTATCGGGCTTCCCCAAACGCAGCGAGAGCCCTTTCGATACCTTTGGCGTCGGGCATTCCTCCACCAGCATTTCGGCGGCAATGGGCATGGCACTGGCGGCAGAGAAACAAGGCATTGATCGAAAAGTCGTGGCGGTCATCGGAGATGGCGCCATCACCGGCGGTATGGCTTTTGAAGCCCTGGCACATGCTGGCCACGAGCGGCCCAACATGTTGGTCATCCTCAACGACAATCAAATGTCGATCGGACACAACACCGGCGGCCTCGCAACCTACTTTGCCAAGATATGGGCCAGTAAAACCTACACCGCCCTGCGTGAAGGATCCAAAAAAATTCTTGGGCATGTGCGTGGCGCCTGGGATCTGGCGAAAAGAACCGAAGAGCATATGAAGGGCATGGTCGCACCGGGCACCATGTTTGAAGAGCTGGGCTGGCATTACATCGGCCCGCTGGACGGGCATGACTTACCACAGCTGGTGAGCACCCTAAAACTGATGGTGGGCCTGAAAGGGCCCCAGTTTCTGCACATCCGAACCATCAAGGGGAAAGGCTTCGCACCCGCGGAGCGGGACCCCATTGGCTACCACGCCATTAACAAACTCGAGCCAGCCAAAGCAGCGCCCGCCACGCCGGCGCCTGTCAAACCAAAGGCGCCAAAGTATCAGGACGTGTTCGGACAGTGGCTTTGCGACCTGGCGGCAGAGGAGTCCCGCGTAGTCGGTATCACACCCGCGATGTGTGAGGGTTCTGGGATGGTGAACTATGCGAAGCAATATCCCGATCGCTACTACGATGTCGCTATCGCTGAACAGCATTCGGTCACATTGGCAGCGGGGATGGCCTGCGACGGCATGAAACCCGTGCTGGCGATTTATTCCACTTTCCTCCAGCGCGGCTACGACCAGCTGATTCATGATGTGGCGTTGCAGAACCTGGATGTCACCTTCGCACTCGATCGAGCCGGACTGGTGGGGCAGGATGGACCAACCCATCACGGCACCTTCGACCTCTCATACCTGCGATGTATTCCCAACATGATCATAGGCGCTCCGAGTGACGAGGCGGAATGCCGAAAGATCCTGCAAAGCGCTTGGCTACATGAAGGCCCGGCTGCAGTCCGCTATCCGCGCGGCGAAGGAACAGGGGTAGCGATCGAACCCGGGCTCGGCTCTGTGCCCATTGGCAAGGCGCAGTTGGTGCGTCGTGGCGTCGGTGTAGCCATTCTGAATTTTGGCGTGTTGCTCGACCAGGCGCTACTCGCCGCCGAGCAACTCAATGCAACCGTGGTGGATATGCGGTGGGTCAAACCTCTGGATGAGGACATGATCCTCTTGCTGGTAGAGGACCACGATTGCTTGATTACCGTTGAGGAAAACGCCGTTGCCGGGGGCGCGGGCAGTGGTGTTGCGGAATTTCTGGCGGCTTCCGGCGTGGCATGCGCTGTGCGTCAGATTGGGATACCCGATCACTTTATCGCCCACGCCGGTCAAAATGAGTGCCGCCAGCTGGCCGGGCTCACGGCTGACAATATTGTGAAGGTTGCGGAGCGCGCCTCACCCCGCATCGCCCAGCAGGCGCTCTAACCGATTTTCCTGGAGCGTTTACCTTGGCCAAAACACCCAAAGCGAAATCGGCACCCAGCATCTCTCAGCAAATGGCGAATCTGGCTGAACTTGTTGAGCGGTTAGAGGATCCTGAGATTGAGCTTGAGACCGCGCTTAAGCTTTATGAGGAGGGTGTAAAACTCAGCGGCGCAATTCAGCACACCCTCGAGGAAGCTGAGCAGCGGGTCGCTCAGGTGACAGAGGACGGATCTTTGCTGGGAGACGAAGATACGGGCGAGGACGCCTAACCCACGCATGGAACCTTTCTCTTGGCTAACCTGCCCTGATCCCAAACTCACAGCCGCTCTGGCCTACCTCGCACAGCATCCCGGAAAACAGTTGCGGAGTCGCTTGGTGAGACAGAGCGCTGAACTGATTGCAGGCGCCAGTGTAGCGGCAGCCACTCCCGTGGGGGAGGCGATAGAACTCCTCCACACCTACTCACTGGTTCACGACGACTTGCCCGCTATGGACGATGATGATCTTCGTAGAGGGCAACCCACCTTGCACCGGGCATTTGATGAGGCGACCGCGATTCTGACTGGAGACGGTCTGCAGGCAGCAGCATTTCAGCGGATAGCAGAAATCGACACGCTGGACCCCTCACAGCGATTGGAAATCCTCAGAGTGGTGAGCGTAGCGGTCGGTTTTCAAGGTATGGTCGGTGGGCAGGCGCTAGACCTCGCTGCAGAAGGGCAAACGGTGCCCGTCGAAGCACTCATAAAAATCCACCATCTCAAAACCGGTGCATTGATTACCGCCTCCGTTGAGGCGGGAGCCATTTGCGGAGGCGCCACGGAGGCAGCGCGCAACGAGCTTGTCCGCTTTGCTAAAGCGGTCGGTCTGGCTTTCCAGGTCACCGATGATGTTTTGGACGTGACAGGCGACAGTCAGTCTCTTGGCAAGACTGCAGGGAAGGACGCGCGAGCGAGCAAATCTACCTATGTCAGCACACTGGGTCTGGACGGCGCCCAAAAAGAAGCCGAAAGGCTCTTGGCAGAGGCCTTAGAAGCGCTGCAGGGCTTTGGAGAAAAAGCCGATCCCCTCAGGGAGCTCGCGCAGCGCATGGTGCGCCGCGACACCTGACGCCCGTCGAGCGACAGGGTTCTAATGCATGCCCATAGACGCGAGCACAGTGTACCCAACCGTCATGCACAATCCGGCCATAGCGCCGGCGGCCAGGTCGTCGCACACCACGCCCAGCCCACCTTGTAAGTTACGCTCGCACCAATTCACGGGCCAGGGCTTCAGAATGTCATAAACCCTGAAGAGGAGCAGGCACCCCAGCATCACGCTCACAGAGGGCATGGGGATTGCCAGCAGGGATGCGGGCACGAGAATGGCGAGCCAAACGCCGACCACCTCGTCGATAACAATCGCTGGGTGGTCGATCACCCCCCATGACTCTCCCGCTTTGTGTGCAGACCAAACCGCCACGACCACGACAAGCATCCAGACAACCCAGCACAGGGCCAAGGGAAGGGTTTCGGACGGCCATAGCATCAGTACCCCTAGCAAACTTCCCATCGTGCCGGGTGCCCAGGGAGACAGACCAACACCTGCGCCACTGGCTATAAAAGTCGCCGTGTCGCTCACGGTGGCGCGCTCCAGATTCGGCGTGTCGTCAGACAAAATGCTCATATCCCGCTCTTTGGGGCCTCACATCGCAAGATACGCCATGCCCTTCGAGCACCCGACCAATTTGGGTGCATTCGATTGGCAGTGCGCCATCGGGTGGGAGGGTAAACAATAACTCGTAGTCGTCTCCACCGCTCAGCGCCCAATCGAGTTGCTGCGCTGGATCCGCAACGCGTTGAATCGCCTCTGATAACGGGAGCGCGCCTGCGTCGATTTCGATCGCCACCCCGGAGCAACTGGCCAAATGCGCCGCGTCGGCCAGGAGCCCATCCGATATGTCGATCGCCGCAGTGGCCAAGTCTCTCAGTCGTTGTCCGAGCTCGAGGCGCGCGGAAGGTCGCAAGAAGCGCTCAACCAGAAAAGTCGCTGCGCTGCCATCGCCGAGCGTCTCACCACTGCTGATTGATAGGCCGGCTGCTGCGTCGCCCAGCGTTCCCGAAACGCAGAGGCGATCGCCGGGTCGAGCGCCCCGCCGCGTCAGGTATCCAGCCTTGGGCGCCGAGCCCAATACGGTGACGGTGATCGAGAGTGCACCCTGCGTGGTATCGCCGCCGACCAGAGGTAACTGCATCAGCGCCGAGACCTCTCTTAGCCCGGCTGAAAAATCTGCCAACCAATCGGTGTCAGCGCGCGGGAGGCTGACAGATAGCAGCATCCCCAATGGTGCAGCTCCCATAGCGGCCAGATCGCTGGCTGCGGTCCCCACCGCACGGTAAGCCACATCAAAGCCGCGAGTATTTGCCGGGAAATGCACCGCTTCCGACAGCGTGTCCGTAGACACCAGAAGGACATGTTCAGGAGGCAGATCCAGGGCCGCTGCGTCGTCGCCCACCCCCAGCAGCACGGACGACGAATCGCCCACGTTGGCGAAGAACCGATCGATGAGTTGGAACTCAGTGAGTGCCATCAATGCCCGTCGGGGAGCTCCACGGAGCGTAACTCGCGCGCCACTTTATCCAGCACACCGTTGATATACCGGTGTGACTCAGAGGCCCCAAACTTCTTTGCCAAGCTCACCGCTTCGTTAATCACAACTTTGTAGGGCACATCGATACGGTCGCGCAGTTCAAACGTACCCATGCGCAATAAATTTCGCTCAATGGGATCTAAATCGTCCAGCGCGCGGTCCAGGCACGGTGAAAACAATGTTTCAAGCGCGTCGACATCCGATGCCACGCCTTTTAACAAGGCCGTGAAATACTCGCCATCGGTGTGCCGGAAATCGTTATCCGTTCGAAATTCAGCCTCAATATCAGAGAGGGTCGAACCTGCCATGCTCCACTGATAAAGCGCCTGCAAGCCATAATGGCGGGCTTTTCGACGTTGTGCGGCCAGCGCATTGGGTTGCGGCATCAGTTCGCCAGCACTCTGATTAGGTTCACCATTTCCACGGCGCTCAGCGCCGCCTCAGCGCCCTTATTTTCGTCATTTTGTCGCGACCGCTCCAAAGCCTGATCAAGGGTATCAACCGTCAGCACGCCGAAGGCCACGGGCTTACCTGAGCGCAGAGCGACCTCACCGATGCCGCGAGTGCACTCCCCCGCAACATATTCGAAATGAGGCGTGCCGCCGCGAATCACTGCACCCAGTGCTATCACCGCATCGCAATCAGTCCGGGCTGCTGCTGCCTGGCAGGCCAGCGGGATCTCAAAAGCCCCCGGCACACACTCCACTCGAATCTGGCCGGCATCAATGCCAATGGCAAGCAGCGCCTCAGTGGCGCCAGCAAGTAGACCGTCGACGATCTCCGTATTCCAGCGTGTTGTGATAATGGTGTACCCACCATCATTTGGCTGGATCCGCGCTGCGGAATTATCAATACCTTTGCCGGCCATGTGCTCTGAAATCCTTCCTTTACCCCTGACTGTCCTGCGGCGACATAAACCCCACCACCTCGAGCCCGAAACCCGCGAGGGCATTGTACTTCAGCGGCGCGCCCAACAGCTGAATCTTGCCAACCCGCAAGTCCCGAAGAATCTGAGCCCCCATGCCAATCTGATTGTAACCGTCAGCATGGGCAAGCGTTTCTACTTCAGTCTGCCCCAGAACACGATCAATATCGCCTAACAGATCCTCGGCCGTTTCGGGCCGACTCAACAACACCAGCGCACCGGCTTCTGACTCAGAAATCGCCTTCAAACTGGCATCAAAAGACCACGACGCGTGGTCGTCCAAGATGGTGCCGACCAGGTCGCGGAACACTGCCGTCACATGCACTCTCACCAGAGTGGGTTTGTCTGGCTCAATTTCGCCTTTGGTCAGCGCAAGGTGAATCCGGCCATGCGTTGTATCGCGATAGGCATGCACCTGAACCTCGCCATGCCGACTCCGCACCACCCCACTGCGCAACCGTTGAATGGTCTTCTGATTGGTCAAGCGGTAGGTGACAAGATCAGATACGCGGCCAACGACCAAGTCATGCCGCTCTGCAAATTGCGTCAGAAACTGCGCGTCAGCTACCGCGCCCTCACTATCGAGCACTTCGGTGAAAACGGCGGCAGGCGTCAACCCTGCCAATGTGGCGAGGTCAATGGCAGCCTCCGCGGGTGCAGTGCGGTTCAGAACGCCCCCTTCGGCAGCAGCAACCGGAAAAATGTGTCCGGGCTGAACCAGATCGCTGGGCCGGCTGGATGTGTCGACGGCAACTCTGACCGTGCGCGCACGATCCGCTGCTGAAATGCCGGTATCGATCCCGGTAGCCGCCTCAATGGAGAGCGTGAAGGGAGACAGCGATTCATCCCCTTCCACCATCAGCGGCAGCTCCAACTCTGCACAGCGATCTCGCGTCATGGCGAGGCAAACCAATCCCCGAGCTTGTCTTGCCATGAAGGCGATGTGACTGGCTTCGCAGTGCTCAGCGCCGGCCACGACAAACCCCGTTACGCCGCCAGCGGTATTCTCATTGAGCATGAGGCACGTATGGCCGTGACGCAGCTCACTCAACACCTTGTCGATGTCTACAGGCTCACCCATCAGCATTCTGCACCGCTTCGGTGGCGCCGAACTGCATCAGCCGCTCCAGATATCGTGCTATCACGTCGACCTCAAGATTGACGGCGCTCCCCACCTCATAATCACTGAACACCGTCTCTTCCCAGGTTTGCGGGATGATCGTCAGTTCAAAGCGGCGACCGTCCACCTTGTTCACGGTAAGGCTCGTTCCATCAACGCAAATGCTGCCTTTCATCGCCACATAGCGCGCCAGATTCTCAGGCGCCGCAACCCGCACCCGCCAGAACCGCGCTTCTTCTTCAATGGCCTCGATCGCGCCCACACCATCCACATGTCCACTCACCAAGTGCCCGCCCAAGGGCGTGTTCAAGGTGAGTGATGTTTCCAGGTTAACCGGATCACCGACTGCTTTCTGGCCCAGTGTTGTCAAGGACAACGTTTCTGGAGACACGTCGGCCCAGTAACCGTCCCCGGGTAGCTCGGTGACTGTCAGACACACTCCGCTGGTGGCTATGCTATCGCCCAGCGCGACGCCGTCGAGCGGCAACTTCCCTGTCTCAATCCTGAGCCGCACATCCAGTGCGCCCGCCTCGATCGCAGCGACACGACCCACTGCCTGAATGATCCCTGTAAACACCTCAGCTCCCTTTTAAGACAAGCCAACCCGCGCTCACTGCAGGTCTGCAGGTGGCACTCGCGTGGCAATCATACGCAGATCCTCGCCTATGCGGGTCACCTCTCGTATCTGGAACCCCGGCGCGTCAGACAGAACATCTATGTCGAACGCCGCCATAGGCGCTGCGTTCTGCCCCAGTAGCTTGGGGGCCTGATAGACCACCAGCCGGTCGACCCAACCACCCGCTATCAATGCGCCGGCGAGCTTTGGACCCGCCTCTACGAGCACTTCATTATGCTGTCGCTCGCCGAGCAGCTTCACCCACGCCTGCAGACACACCCTGCCCTCTTCGTCAGCATCGACAACGGTCGCCAGCCAAGAATTTGCCTGCTTCGCCGTTGGCGTTACCACGATCGTTGCAGCTGGCTCGGACAGCAGTGCGGCGCGCTCAGGGGTCCGACCCCCTGAATCGAGTACCATTCTCGCCGGCGGATGAGCGAGCGCTCGCGCTTTTTCTTCATCATTGAGCGGCAGTTCATCAGATCTGAGGGTTAACCTACAGTCATCCGCCAGCACGGTACCCACTCCCGTGACAATCAGGTCCGCCTCGGCACGCAGGACTTGCACGTCGCGTCGAGCACCCTCCCCTGTAATCCACTGACTCTCACCTGAAGCCATGGCGGTCCGTCCGTCCAAAGACACTGCCACCTTAAGCGTAATGCGCCCCCATCCCCGTCGCATGCGCTGCAGAAAACCGGCGAGATCATTCTCCACCGTGTCTGCCAACAGCCCCACGTCCACCGCGATCCCCGCAGCGCGCAACGCGGCAATGCCGCGACCTGACACCGCCTGATTGGGATCCTCAAGCGAAGTCACCACTCGACTCACACCTGCCTGAATCAACGCATCGACACAGGGCCCGGTTTTCCCGACGTGACTGCAGGGCTCAAGGGTGACGTAGGCTGTCGCACCACGAGGGTCAGACGCCTCAGCCAGCGCCATGATTTCTGCGTGTTGCCGACCCGCCGGTTGGGTAAATCCCGTACCGATAACGGTGTCACCTTTGGCGAGAACACACCCCACTGCAGGATTCGGCGCTGACCAAAATCGGGCCGAACGTCCAACTTCGATCGCACGCTCCATTAGCATGCGATCCAATTCTGAATTCACGGCTTGTCGCTCGGAGTGGGTTCGGCCTCAAGGGACTCGATAGCATCGCGGAATTCGGCGAGGTCCTGAAAGCTGCGGTACACGGAGGCGAAACGGACATAGGCGACGTGATCAAGCGCCTTGAGCGACTCCATGACGCGCTCACCGACCTGGAGAGACTTTACCTCTCGCTCGCCTGTTGCTCGGAGACGGTGCTTAATCTGATTAATTTCTGCTTCGATACTTTCGACCGAGACCGGGCGCTTCTCAAGCGCCCTGAGCAGCCCAGACCTCAGCTTGTCTTCATCAAAGGGTTCGCGGCTACCATCTTGTTTGATGATGCGGGGCAGCACCAATTCTGCCGCCTCGTAGGTGGTGAACCGCTCGGTACAACTCAGGCACTCTCGCCGGCGGCGCACCTGAGCTCCCTCGGCCACTAACCGCGAGTCGATGACTTTAGTCTCATCCGTGCTACAAAAAGGACAGTGCATGTTGTGTGAGGCGCCAGGAAGGCACCCACCTCCTCAACGGGTATAAACCGGCATTTCAGCACAAAGTGCTTTGACCTGCTCTCGCACAATCGGGATTTGCTCGGCAGAGGTTCCCTCCTCGAGCGAAGCCAGCACATCGCAGATCCAATCAGTCAGACGCTCTGTTTCTTCGATGCCAAAACCTCTGGTAGTAATCGCCGGCGTGCCCAAGCGCAAACCCGATGTCACGAAAGGCGAGCGCGGATCATTGGGTACCGCGTTCTTGTTCACGGTGATATAGGCCTCACCCAGTGCGGCATCAGCATCTTTCCCTGTGTATTCCTTCCCGATGAGGTCGAGCAACATCAGATGGTTATCAGTTCCGCCTGAGACGATTTTATGACCTCTGTCGACAAATCGACTGGCCATGGCCTGAGCGTTGCGTATGACTTGCTTTTGGTAATCCACAAACTCGGGAGCCATCGCCTCCTTGAAAGCGACCGCTTTTGCGGCGATCACATGCATGAGCGGTCCACCTTGTGCGCCGGGGAATATTGCCGAGTTGAATTGCTTTTCCAGCGCTTCGTTGGCTTTCGCCAAAATCAGGCCCGAGCGAGGCCCGCGCAAGGTTTTGTGGGTAGTTGTGGTCACGACGTCTGCATGAGGAATGGGGCTTGGATAGACCCCCGCCGCAACCAAACCGGCCACGTGAGCCATATCCACCAACAAGTACGCCCCGACTTCGTCCGCGATCTCGCGAAATTTCGACCAATCGAGGACGCGGCTGTATGCGGAAAATCCGCCAATGATGAGCTTAGGTCGATGCGTTACTGCGAGCTCGCGGAGCGCGTCGTAATCCAACAGGCCCGTGTCATGATCAATGCCGTACTGCACCGCGTTGTAGATCTTCCCGGAAAAATTGACGGAGGCGCCATGTGTCAGGTGCCCCCCATCCGCCAGGCTCATACCCAATACCGTATCGCCGGGCTGCAACAAAGCCTGAAACACAGCGATATTGGCACTGGACCCCGAGTGCGGCTGCACATTGGCAAAGTCGGCACCAAATAACGCCTTCGCGCGCTCAATAGCGAGGGTCTCTGCCTGATCAACAAATTCGCAGCCACCATAGTAGCGCTTGCCCGGGTAGCCCTCGGCATACTTATTGGTCAAGACCGATCCTTGGGCTTCCAGCACGCGGGGGCTGCAATAATTTTCCGAAGCGATCAGTTCGATGTGCTCTTCCTGGCGCACTTTTTCGGCGTGCATCGCCGACCAGAGCTCCGAATCGAAAGATTCGATCGTCTGCCTGTCCCGGTCGAGGTACTGCGAAACATGGGTTGCGACATGGTTCATGATGGCATCCTGCGGGTTAATATTGGGCCAACCAAGCCGGTTTGGCTCGGAGAGCCTGAATGGTAGCCGAACACACGTCCCGCGTCAGGCATTTGTCGGGACAGTGGTAGGACAGCGGCAGAACAGCGGTAGAAGCGGTAGAAAGTGCCACGCGTTTATGTATATAAGTCATTGCGATGACCTTGCGGGGGAAACAACTTGCGCATCAGTATCTTTGGTAGTGGTTACGTAGGCCTTGTCCAGGCAGCAGTGTTTTCCGAGGTAGGACACGATGTGGTCTGCATGGACATCGACCCATCGCGGATCGAGCAGATTAAGGGCGGAGACTTGCCCTTTTTCGAACCGGGCCTCGCGGATTTGGTCAAGGCTGGCGTTGCGCAGGGAAAACTCCGCTTCACGTCAGACACCGAAGCAGCGGTTGAGCATGGCGATTATCTTTTTATCTGCGTAGGCACCCCTTCAGCAGCTGACGGCAGCGCGGACCTGCAATACGTCATGGCGGTGGCGAGGGGGATTGCCCAGCACATGACGTCGAGAAAAGTCATCATCAATAAATCCACGGTGCCAGTTGGCACCGCAGATCAAGTGTCCGCCTTGATTTCGCAGGTGCTGGCTGAACGGGGAGTGGAGATTCCCCATGAGGTGTGTTCAAACCCCGAGTTTTTAAAAGAGGGGTCGGCAGTGGCAGACGCGCTGCGCCCGGATCGGATTATTGTAGGAGTCCGCTCTGAAAATGCCGTTGGTGAGTTCCAGAGAATGTACGAATCCTTCAATCGCAATCACGACAAGATGATGGTGATGGATCCCCGTAGCGCGGAGCTCACCAAATATGCCGCCAACGCAATGCTGGCAACCAAGATCAGCTTTATTAATGAAATAGCCAACCTTGCCGAGGCGGTTGGCGCGGACATAGAGTGGGTGCGTAAGGGTATCGGCTCGGATCCGCGAATTGGATACCAGTTCATCTATCCCGGGGCAGGTTACGGCGGTTCTTGCTTCCCGAAGGACGTCACCGCGCTTGAACATCTGACAGAGACCTGCGGCACGGGCGGACAAATTCTGGCGGCGGTGCACGCCGCCAACGAGAACCAGAAGCGCAAGCTTTCCGACCGGGTTCTGGGTCGGTTCGGCGCCGACTTGAGTGGCCGAACCATCGCCGTTTGGGGCTTGTCTTTCAAGCCGAATACCGACGATATGCGTGAGGCACCAAGCAGAGTGCTAATGGAGTCTGTCTGGGCTGCCGGAGGCCACATCAAGGCTTATGACCCTCAAGCGATGGAGGTCTGCGCCGCAATTTACGGTGAGCGGAATGACCTTACCTACACGCCGACAAAGGAAGACGCCATTGACGGTGCCGACTGCCTTGTCATCTGCACCGAGTGGAAGGCGTTCAGGTCACCTGATTTTGGCGATATCACCGCGCGCCTGAAACACCCCGTGATCATTGACGGCCGAAATCTTTATGATCCGGCCTATCTTGAAGAACTCGGTATTGAATACTACGGCATCGGGCGCGGTCTATCCGTGCGGAGCGTTCCTTGAGCAGCCCACTTGAGCTGGGTTGGCGGGAATGGCTCACTTTGCCGGCTCTTGATGTGCAATGGCTTAAGGCCAAAATCGATACGGGTGCCCGAACCAGCGCCCTGAATGCTCAGGAGATCACCCTATTCCAGCGTGACCAGACTGATTGGGTGCGCTTCAAACTCCACCCCGTGCAAGAGCAAGAGACCCCTCAGATCGTCTGCGAGGCACCGGTAGTGGAGTTCCGACATGTCACAGACTCCGGGGGCAACACCGAAAAAAGGCCGGTCATTCGCACACAAATCATTCTCGGGTCATTACAATCCGCGGTCGACATCACACTCACCGATCGCAGCAAAATGAAATTTCGTATGCTACTGGGCCGTACTGCACTACCCACTTCCACTACCGTGTTGCCGCGAAGATCCTTTTTGCAAGGTGGCGATCGACATAATCCACCGAGATTTTCATGAAAATTGGCATCCTTTCCAGGAACCCCAGGCTCTACAGCACCTCCCGATTACTCGAGGAAGCCATCGCTTCAGGGCATCAGTGCCGCGTTATCGATACCCTGAAGTGCTATATGGATATCAGTTCAGCCAAACCAGCCGTGTGGTATCGCGGGCAGCAACTGGATCATCTCGACGCTATCATTCCGCGGATTGGTGCCTCGATCACCAACTACGGTACGGCGGTCATTCGCCAATTCGAAATGATGGACACCTATGCTCTGGTCGGCTCCATACCGCTTGGACGTTCCCGCTCCAAGCTTCGTGCATTGCAACTACTCTCTAAAAAGGGGCTGGGCATGCCCGCCACCGGTTTTGCCCACGATATCTCCAATACTCGTCAACTGATTCAATTAGTGGGCGGAGCACCTGTGGTGGTAAAGCTGCTTGAGGGCACGCAAGGACGCGGGGTAGTGCTCGCAGAAACTGCAAAAGCCGCTGAATCGGTGATCGATGCGTTCAAGGAATTAGGCGCGGACTTTCTGGTTCAAGAATTTATCAAAGAAGCGGGCGGCTCCGATGTCCGATGCTTTGTGATCGGGAACAAAGTGGTAGCAGCGATGGAACGCACTTCCGCCGCCGGTGAATTCCGCTCCAATCTGCATCGCGGGGGCAGCGCCAAACTCACCAAACTCAGTACCCTCGAGCGGCGTACGGCAATCAAAGCAGCCCAAACAATGGGGCTCAACGTGGCTGGGGTCGATATTCTCAGGTCGGCGAGAGGCCCTCTCGTGATGGAGGTGAACTCGTCCCCCGGACTCAAGGGTATTGAGGAAGCCACTGGCGTTAACGTCGCGGGCAAGATTATTCAATTTATTGAGTCTCACGCGCACACAGGAAAATCGCAGCGCAGGGTAAAAGGTTAAGCCGTTGGTCACACACTCCAAACCGGGTAGCGCGGCAGCGACTCACTTTAAAATCGGCGAAGCGCTCATTGCTCCCGGAGAACAACGCACCGTCGAAATACCGGTTGCACCGACCTATGCCCATGACGATCTGGCGATGTCGGTACACGTCATGCACGGCAAACGTGCGGGGCCCGCAATGTTTGTCTGCGCCGCCATACACGGCGACGAAATCAACGGCATTGAAATTATTCGCCGACTGATCAAGCAAATTGACCTGCGGAAATTACGAGGCACTTTGCTCGCGATTCCGATCGTCAACGTCTACGGGGTAATTTCCCACTCCCGGTATCTGCCCGACGGACGCGACTTAAATCGCAGCTTTCCAGGTTCGGCCTCGGGTTCGTTGACCGGCAGGGTTGCGCACACCTTCATGCAAGAAATCGTTTCGAACTGTACCCATGGCATTGATTTGCATACCGGGGGCAGGCATCGCAGCAATTTCCCTCAGATCCGGGCGGAATTGAGTGACCCGACGGTGAGAGCAATGACCGAGGCATTCGGCGCGCCATTGGTGATCAACTCAGCCGTGCGCGACGGATCGTTGCGGCAGTGTGCAACAGAACTGGGGGTGCCCGTCATCCTCTACGAGAGCTGCGAGGCGTTGCGGTTCGACGAGGTGCACATCCGCGCGGGCGTAAAAGGGGTGGTCAACGTCATGCGCCATCTGGGCATGCTGCGAAAAAGCCGGGCCAAACACCGACGTCAACCTATTTTCAGCCGACAGACTGCGTGGCTCAGAGCACCCGCGAGCGGCATTCATCGCATGCTGGTGCCGCTGGGGGCCCAGGTAAGCGAGGACCAGGTCATTGGCCTGATTGCCGACCCATTGGGGATCGAAGAAACAGAGGTCAGAGCACCATCGCCCGGTGTCATCATCGGGCGCTCGAATTTGCCGCTGGTATACGCCGGTGACGCACTGTTTCACATCGCAGATATCCACAATGAGGCGACGTTTGCGGCTGAGTCATTCCACGAAGAGCTGATGCCATCTGATTATCAGCCAACCGAAGATGACCCCAGCACTGCCCCCATCGCGCTGTGATGACTGCGAAAGCTGCTGGTTACCCGGGCTTAATGGCTATCTGTCGTGTCTCTGGGCAATTCGGGCCCCTTCATGCGTTATCCCCCTCATCATCAATGCAGGTGAGCATTGCTCCGCTTATCCAGTAAAGGCGTAATAACATTCACCTACTGATAGGAGCTGCAAATTAATGTCCAAGAAGTTCATGACATTCAAACATTGGAAAACCGGTGAGATGAAAACCATCGAATTCAAGGATTCGGCTGTGCCGGCCAACCCAAAAAGCGAGCGCCTGGTCGTTTGGAACGAGACCGAACAAAAGCTCGAAGATGTCATTAAATCCACAATCGTAGAGATTCGGGAAGAATAGACAGCCGGGCGATATGCGCAAAAATGAGCATCTCTGGAAGTGATTCAGTACACTCCACCCGTCGTCCAATAACCTCTTATGCCCCGCGGCAGTTGTACCCTTTTCGCCGCCGCTTACCTGTTGATGGAGTCTGATCGTGGCGCAATACGTCTACACCATGAATCGAGTGGGGAAGATCGTCCCACCGAAAAAAGAAATTCTGAAGGACATTTCACTCTCCTTTTTTCCGGGTGCCAAAATCGGCGTGCTTGGACTGAACGGCGCCGGCAAATCGACGCTACTCAAAATCATGGCGGGGATCGATACCGACATACTGGGTGAAGCGCGCCCGCAGTCCGACATCAAAATCGGTTACCTGCCTCAGGAACCTCAGCTCAACTCCGAGAAAGACGTACGGGGGAATGTGGAAGAAGGCGTGCAGGACGCCATCGACGCGCTGGCCGGACTGGAAAAAGTGTATGCGGATTACGCCGAACCCGATGCGGATTTCGATGCGCTGGCCAAAGAACAGGCGCGGCTGGAGGATATTATTCAGGCAAAGGACGCGCACAACCTCGATACGCGGCTGGAGATCGCGGCCAATGCACTGCGACTCCCTCCATGGGAGGCCAATGTCGACACTCTCTCGGGGGGTGAGCGACGCCGCGTCGCTTTAGCGCGCCTGCTCCTGTCCGAACCCGATATGTTGCTGCTTGATGAGCCCACCAACCACCTCGATGCCGAGTCCGTTGCGTGGCTGGAACATTTTCTGGAGGATTTTCCGGGTACCGTGGTGGCCATCACGCATGACCGCTATTTCCTCGACAACGCCGCTGGGTGGATCCTGGAGTTAGACAGAGGCCGCGGTATTCCTTACGAGGGAAACTACTCCAATTGGCTGGAAGCGAAGGAAAAGCGTCTCGAGCAAGAGCAACGGCAAGAGGCTTCTCACCAAAAGGCCATCAAGGCGGAACTCGAATGGGTGCGGTCCAACCCGAAGGGGCGCCAAGCCAAAAATAAGGCACGACTCCAGCGATTTGAGGAACTCAACTCTCAGGAATTCCAGACGCGCAATGAGACCAACGAAATCTACATCCCGCCCGGGGCTCGTCTTGGCGACAAAGTAATTGAGGTCACAGGGCTCAGGAAAACCTTTGGTGATCGGCTGCTGTTTGAAGAGGTGAGTTTTGTCGTACCCAAAGGCAGCATCGTGGGCATTATCGGCGCCAACGGTATGGGTAAATCGACCCTCTTCAGAATTCTGATGGGCCTTGAATCGCCAGACGGTGGCGAAGTGGCAGTGGGAGAAACCGTAGAATTGGGCTACGTCGATCAGTCGCGGGACGATCTGGACGGTAGCAAAACCGTGTGGGAAGAAGTTTCAGACGGTTTGGATATCATCCGAATCGGTAGCTATGAAATTCCATCGCGCAGCTACGTCGGCCGCTTCAACTTCAAGGGCTCAGATCAGCAGAAATTCGTCAAAGACCTGTCTGGTGGAGAACGCAATCGACTGCATCTCGCTAAGCTACTGAAACAGGGTGCCAATGTATTGCTACTGGATGAGCCGACAAACGACTTGGATGTCGAAACATTGCGGGCACTGGAAGAGGCGCTATTGGCCTTCCCCGGCTCGGCACTTGTCATTTCCCACGACCGATGGTTTTTGGACCGAATCGCCACTCATATCCTCGCCTACGAGGACGACGGCGACGTGGTGTTCCATGAAGGGAATTACACCGATTACGAGGAAGATCGAAAGAGCCGAGTCGGTGCAGCAGCCGCGGTTCCAAGCCGCGTAAAGCACCGCAAGTTAAAGTAGTCCGTGTTGGAGTTGCGGGTCAGGCGGGAGCCCGGCCCGCTCGTTAGCTACACGCGTCCAGTGCCTCCGAGAGCCGGGTGACCGGAATCACCCGCAGGTTTGGCGGTGGCTTTTTGGGTGTGTTCGCTTTTGGCACGATGGCGACCTTGAACCCGTGTTTGGCCGCCTCAGCGATTCGTTCCTGACCACTCGCCACCGGCCTGATTTCACCTGACAACCCCACCTCGCCAAAAACAACCCAATCCCGGGGAAGCGGCCGGTCTCGCAGGCTGGATACCACCGCCAGTAGCAGCGCCAAATCGGCTGACGTCTCCGTGACTCGCACACCACCGACCACATTGGCAAACACATCCTGATCCCCGACGTGAATCCCCGCATGTCGATGTAATACAGCCAACAGCATGGCGAGCCGATTCTGCTCAAATCCGACGGCGACGCGTCGTGGATTCCCGAGAGAACTGCCATCCACCAGAGCCTGAATCTCCACCAAAAGCGGTCGGGTCCCCTCCCAAACCACCACGACCGTGGTGCCGGGCGCGGTATGCTCTGAACGATCGAGAAAAATCGCTGACGGGTTGGTCACCTCACGCATACCGGCGTCTGTCATGGCGAATATGCCCAACTCGTTCACTGCGCCAAAACGATTTTTTTGCCCTCTGAGCGTTCGATAACGGGAATCGTGATCACCCTCGAGCAGGATGGAGCAATCGATCATATGCTCCAGCACCTTGGGTCCAGCCAGGCTACCGTCCTTTGTCACGTGCCCGACCAAAATCAGCACGGTACCGGTTTGCTTGGCGTAGCGCGTGAGTTGCGCGGCGCAATCCCTGACCTGCGATACGCTCCCGGGCGCCGAGGTCAGCGTCTCGCTGTGAACTACCTGGATCGAATCGACAACCAGAACACGCGGTTCCAGCGAGGTTGCCGTCGCCAAAATCTCGTCGACGTCCGTTTCGGCCAACAGCTGGAGTTGGTCTGCCGGCAAATTCAATCGGCTGGCGCGAAGCGCTATCTGCTCTGGCGACTCCTCCCCCGTCACGTAAAGCGCAGTATGTTGCGACGCGAGCCGACACAACGTTTGTAGCAACAAGGTACTTTTGCCCGCGCCGGGATGGCCTCCGATGAGGGTGCTCGAACCCGGAACAAAACCGCCGCCCAGCACGCGGTCGAACTCATCGAACCCGGATGCCAGGCGGGGAAGATCCTTAACAGCCACCTCGTCCAGACGCTGAACCGCCGCTTTGGTGCCCGCAAACCCCGACCGATTTGGGCTACGAGCAGCTGTTTTCTTACCCGTGGGGGCCGTCAATCTAATCTCAGATAAGGTATTCCAAGCATGGCATTCTCCACACTGACCCTGCCATTTAGGAAAATCGGCTCCGCAGTCGTTGCAAACAAATGCTGTCTTTGCCTTGGCCACGAGAAACTCCCGAGAAACTGATCGTAAAGCGTGTATTGGTGAAGGTAAGTCGGTATCCTAACAGGCCGATTCAGTCTGCACCGCTTCCAATGCACTTTGGTTCACTCATACCCGACCGACAACTCACGTTTTCGCCCGAGCTTGCAGCGACTATCGGGCTCGAGGAAGCCGTGCTATTGCAAGAGCTCGGAATCCGCCTATCAGACAGCCAATGGACCCCTTACGACCTCAGCACGCTGCAACAATCACTGCCTTTTTGGTCGGCAGACCATATTCTGTTGCTGATCAAGAGGCTGGTCGACTTAGGCATTCTGTTGCAGGCCGCTCAGGGACCGGCGAATCAGCTCATGTTGAGAGTCGCCGCCAGCAGTTCCATTCACCCATCTCCTCCCGCGGCTGAAAACAGATCAGTCACACACAGGGAACCATCGACGTGGGAACCCAGTGCGGCATTGATTGACCTCCTCACGCTGAATCATGGCATTCCAGAGCACATCGTTCGACAGGCGCAACAGAGCTTCATGCCCAATTCTGGCCGGGAGGCGGACACCCAATTTCGGCAACATGTACTCGCACACTGGCGGCAACAGCCATCCCAGCGACATGCGTTTGAGGTCCAGACACCGGTACCCTTTGGGCGCAACTGGCAGCCCAGCGAGGACGCATTGGAAATTCTCCTGCAGGCAGGTATTGATGCGGGATTCGCCGAGTCAGTGCGTGCCGAGTTCGTTCTGTACTGGACCGAGCGCGGGGGCGCACCCAAGGAAATCAATAGCCGTTTCGTTGAGCACGTTCGTCGCCGCTGGCTGCGACACACGAGCCAGATGCAACACAGTACCGAGCCCACTCGCATAACGCGCCATTGGCAACCCGACAGTGCCGTCTGGGATACGCTGCGGCTCGCAGGTATCAGTGAGGAGCAGGCGCGCGCACTCTTGCCCGAATTCGTAATGTACTGGTTAGACAGTAACGAGGTACATACTTCTTGGAACAGTAAATTCCTGCAACACGTCAAACGTCAGTGCCGACCTGCAGGAGAGGAACATCAGCATGGCGGAGAAGCAGGACGCAGCGACACTGGCTCGGGATATCGTTCAAAAGACCGAAGCCTCAGAGATGATCTCACCGACACCAGCTGGGCCAACTGAGGCCGGCTCTCAGACCGACAATCCATCGGTAGAGGCAATCAATCAGGTCTTTGCGCTCTTTCGTCTGAATTACCATAACCAATACTACGCCGCGTGGAGCGACGCCGAACAGGTCAAGCAGGTAAAACGACTCTGGCTGGATGCGCTCGGCGCGTATCCCACCGCAGTGATTTTGCGAGCTGCCCAACACGCGATCGAAAACAGTGATTATCTGCCCACGTTAAATCGAATGATTGATGCGTGCCGCCACTGCCTGAGTGATCTGGGCCTGCCCTCGCCCTATGATGCCTATCGCGAGGCGTGTCTCGCCCCCTCACCCAAAGTCAATGTGGCGTGGCAACATCCCGCGGTATATCTCGCCGGTCGAGACAGCGATTGGTTTTTCCTGGCTAACGAACCCGAAGCCAAAACGTGGCCTGTTTTCCGCACACACTATGAACATTGGGTGAGCAGAGCGGCCAAAGGGGAGGCACTTCAGGGACCTGAAAGATTGGGTCTGACGCCCCCTGACGAGGCACTGCCAAGCCCTGAAGAACAGGCAACTCATCTTGCGAGGCTGAGAAAAGAGATCGGGCTCTAATACCGCTCAATCGACCATCTGGCTCCGCCACTCGCGGATTGCCCCCATCAGGATCTGCGCTTGATCAGCCATCACCAACTGCCGGGCGGCAATGACCGCAGGATGCCCCTCCATACAGGCCTGCTCCAGTTCCCGCGCTGCGGCCGAGACGATTAAAGCGTGAAGACTGGCGCTAGTGCCTTTAATGCGGTGGGCAAGACTTCTCAAGGACTCTGCATCGTCGTCTGCCATTGCCAGTTGACTCGCTTCGAGGTCTGACGACAGCTCTTCCAGAAAGGTACCCAACAGCGCGTGCACGAGCTGCCTGTCCCCTCCCAACATCTCCAGCACGGCCGCAAAATCGATGGGAGAGCCGGCTTCCTTCACTCGCGGACTCTCATTCAGCGATGAAAATGAGACAGCCAAGCATGGCGATCAATAACCGGCGTAGTCGTCGCGGGCCAGATTTTCAAACCGCGTGAACTCACCCTGAAATGCCAGCCGACAGGTGCCGATGGGGCCATTGCGTTGCTTGCCAATAATGATCTCCGCAACCCCCTTATCCGGGGAGTCCTCGTGGTAGACCTCATCGCGGTAGATGAACATCACGACGTCGGCATCTTGTTCAATGGCACCCGATTCGCGGAGATCAGAATTCACGGGGCGCTTGTTGGGTCGCTGTTCCAATGCACGATTCAACTGCGAAAGCGCCACAACCGGACAGCGAAATTCCTTTGCTATGGCTTTCAGGTTGCGCGAAATTTCCGATATTTCAGCTGTTCTACCTTCGGAGGTGCCAGCCACCCGCATTAATTGAAGGTAGTCGACCATGATCATTGCCAGATCACCATGCTCCCTGGACAGGCGCCTCGCCCGAGCTCTGACTTCCGTTGGAGTCAGGGCCGGAGTGTCATCGATGAAAATCGACTTGTCTTTCAATTTGGCCATGGCAGCGGACAGCTTGGGCCAATCGTCCTGCTGCAACTTGCCGGTGCGGACCCGAGACTGGTCGATTTTTCCAAGCGACGACAACATTCTGATGACGAGTTGTTCGGCAGGCATCTCCATTGAAAATACAACAATGGGCTTATCTGTATTGGCCGCCGCATTCTCCACCAGATTCATGGCAAAACTGGTTTTTCCCATAGAGGGGCGTCCTGCCACGATCACGAGATCAGACGCTTGCAAGCCAGAGGTTTTCTTGTCCAGATCAATAAAACCTGTGGTCAAACCCGTAATATCACCACCGGTGTTATAGAGCTCTTCTATGCGCTCCAGCGCCCCCGAGAGTAGCGGAGCCATACTTTGGGGGCCGCCCGATTTGGGACCGCTCTCTGACACCGCCATGATGAGCCGCTCTGCCTCATCAACCAGCTCGTCGGCACTGCGACCCTCCGGGTTGAAGCCAGCGGTCGCAATATCCTGAGCCGCACCAATCAATTTACGCAGTAACGCCCGCTCCCTAACGGCTCTCGCGTAGGCGCGAACGTTGGCGGCGGTAGGGGTTTGTTCGACCAGATCTGCCAGATAGGTGTGCCCGCCTGCCGCATCGAGCTCTCCGGTGGCGAGAAGCCGATCGGCTACGGTGATCACATCAATTGGCTCGTTACGGTCAACCAGCAAGGCGATCTGGCGAAAGATGGCGCGGTGTTCCGGTCGATAAAAATCCCCAGCGTCCACCAGTTCAGCGATGGCGTCCCAACTTTCGGGTGCCAGCAGAATCCCGCCTATGACAGAGCGCTCTGCCTCGACTGATTGGGGCTGCATGCGGATCCGGGCAACGTCCGAATCCTGAGACTTTACCGACTCCAAGATCTGGCCTTTTTGTATGCTCGCAGTGGCCACTGAGATAAAGGTGGCCTCCATCGGAGCCAACTTTTGCCAGCGGGCCGACTAGATTACCTGTGACTGGAGAATGGCGCCAGCAGATATAGAGACTCGAAGCGGGACTGCGCCCGCTTCGAAGGATTATTCAGCGACAATGCGAATGGCGACAGAGGTGGCCACCTCAGCGTGTAGCTGAATCATGATTTCAAAGTCGCCCAATTCGCGGATTGCACCCTCTGGCAAGCGCACTTCGGCCTTGTCGACTTCGCAACCGGCAGCCGTCAGCGCCTCAGCGATATCTCTGGTCCCAACCGAGCCAAACAATTTGCCTTCCTCACCCGCTGTGGCACCAATCTCGACCGCACCCAGCGCGGTCAGCGCATCGCCACGTGCTTGCGCGGCAGCGAGCGTTTCAGCGGCGGCGGCCTCAAGCTCAGCGCGTCGCGCCTCGAACTTCGCCACATTCTGTTCCGTTGCAGGCACCGCTTTCCCCTGTGGTATCAGGAAATTGCGTCCGTACCCTGCCTTGACATCAACCTTGTCCCCTAGTGCACCGAGATTGCCAATGTTTTCAAGCAAAATAACTTCCATCGTTCCTTCCTCTGCTAGCCGCTGTCGCCACCGACCCTTTTAAAACCGATTATTCAAGCACCTCAATCGCTGCCTGAGTCTCCGCCAGATGTGTTCTGCCATCTGGCCCTAAAATCGACAAACACGTCGGCCATCACAAAACCCAGCCATACCCACTTTATCGGATCGAGCACGATCCAAAGCGTGTACATCAAGGTCAACCAGGTGACCCCCTTGTCGGTGTGCGCCGCATACGCATGCACCAACGCAAAACCCACTACTGTCAGGGGCATGACGGCGACAGCGCTCCACACCCGCCACTCGTCTCCTTGCAACCAGAGCACGGTCCCCAGTGCTACCAGCGAGACCACCGCCCCTTGCGGCAATCTGAGAGCCCGAAACTCCTGACCGAAACCTCCCGGGTTATACAACAGCGCCTGCCAGTAACGACCCAACAATACGGCCAGCACCGCAACCACCGTGTTCCCAATCGCAAGCAAAGCCCCTACCTGCGGCACTGCCAACGAGGTGAATGCCAGCTCACCCTGTTGGTCGCTCGTCATGTCCTGCTCTAACTGCCTCAGCGCCTGATTGAAGGTCGCAACGAGATCCTCCAAAAAGGGCCCGTTGAGGGCGATCAATGCAAGCCCACCTAACATCGCCAGCGGCACGCTAGCGATCAAGGCCAAGGGCAAGCTCACTGTCTCTCGTAATATCACCGACAGACAGAAGGCGACCAGCAATAGCATGACGCTGCCCATGTCACCGCTCATAGCGGCGACAATGGCGGCGGGCAACATTGCCCACAGGACCAACCAGCCGCCGGAAGCTGTCCCCTTTCTCAGGGTAACCAGCGCGATGGCTGCCGCGCTGATCCAGCCAAACAGCAAGCTTCCCGACCCCAGTACTGCAACGGCCAGTGCCTGCCACCGGCCGCGCATGATGAATTCAGCGAGGCCGCGCATTGCGAATACTTATTTGTGTGCGTCTGTGTACGGCAACAAGGCAAGATAACGCGCGCGTTTTACGGCGGTCGCCAACTGGCGCTGATACTTGGCCTTTGTGCCCGTAATTCGGCTTGGCACGATCTTGCCCGTTTCCGATATGTACTGCTTGAGTGTGTCGAGATCCTTGTAATCGATCTCTGTCACGCCCTCAGCTGTGAATCGGCAGAATTTTCTTCGGCGAAAAAAACGTGACATAACTTATTCCTCGGTTGCGTCTTCGGAATCTTCCGAAGCGTCATCGTCGCTATCCGTTTCAGCGTCGTCATCAGATTCAGCGGCAAGACGTGCGTCGCTGTCCTGACGCTCCTGATATCGCGCCTTGCGCTCTTTGTCTTCACGCTCGGCCTTCATGATCAACGACTCATCGAGCACTGGCTCATCACGGCGGATGACCATGTTGCGAATCACGGCATCGTTGTAACGGAAGGTTGTCGTGAGCTCTTCCATGGCTTCATTGGAGGCCTCGACGTTCATCAGCACGTAATGTGCCTTGTGAATCTTGTTGATGTGGTAAGCCAACTGTCGTCGGCCCCAGTCTTCCAATCGATGCACGGTACCGCCATCTTTAGTGATGACGTTGGTATATCGCTCAATCATGCCTGGGACTTGTTCGGACTGGTCCGGATGGACCATGAACACAACTTCGTAGTGTCGCA
>JAYOEE010000026.1:13111-30649 GCA_038106565.1 Halieaceae bacterium | reverse complement strand
TTCTGGTACCCCCAGAGCCAGGTCATGATCGTGTCCAGACCGGTGCGCGCCTGATACACCGTAGTGGTTTTCATGCGCTCCTGTTCTGTATGAGGGTGATGAACCGCCCACGCGAACAGGGTAACCAAGACCGCATTCCCGATCACTTGCCCCAGCAGCAGCGTGAAAAGCGTGACGCCAAAGTCGGCGCAGAAAAAAAGGACCAACGCGCGTGTGGCAATGATCGCGGCAAGCTCCCACCGAAGCGTCCGCTTCTCGGCATCAGTGAAATGTTCAAAGTTGGCAGCGAATATCCACTCCTTCGGTATGCCCTTTAGCCATACCAGCGCCAATGATCCGGCGCTATGCGCTGAGAGCACCATATCCGGGTCATCGCTAGGGTGATTGGTTGAGCGGTGATGCTTCAAGTGAGACCGGCGATGCGCGGTGAATGCAATCCCCAGAAAGTGCGCGGCAATGTAACCCGTCCACTCGTTAAGCCAGCGCCGCTCTATACTCATCCCCGTCACTGCGCCATGAACGGCGTCATGAACAGGCGTGTAAATCGCGTAGGTACAAAAACTGATCCCCGCGAGCGCCCACCAAGAGAAGTTCGGTTCGGAGAGCAAAATCCACACGCAAGAAAGGTACATCATGACGCACCCCGTCAGTAGAAAAAGGGTGGGCCAGGCCAAACCGCCGATATGTCGAATCACGATTTGCTGCGCTTCTTGCTCGTTGTTAATCATTACCATCTCCGCCCGGGTTTCTCCAACCCTTGAATCACTTGCACACGCGATGCGCTCTCCGGGCAATGCTTAGAAGATGGTAGTACTGACCTCGGAGTAAATCCCAGTCAACCAGTGCAAAAGATGACACTCATTTGGACGTGTCACTTTTTGCAAGTCTAGAGGGCGGCGCAAACCTGACGTGCAACCGTTGAGGGACAAGAACCTCCGCGAGAAATTGGCAAAGCACAGAAAACTACGTAGATTGACTCAAGGTGCCACCCGACTATGCCATGGCGAGGTTGCCGATATGAAAATGCCCGTAAGCTATCGTCTCGCCCACCGCGACGATCTGGCAGCGCTTAGTGCCCTCTTCGATGCATACCGGCAGTTTTATCTGTGCCCGCCAGACAGAGAAGCGGCAAGCGATTGGCTCCGAATCAACTTTGAGCAAGCGCGCTCAACCATTTTCGTTGCTGACACAGGCTCTGAGCTGGTCGGTTTCACACAGCTTTACCCGGCTTTGTGCTCCGTCGATCTCGTCAAATACTTTGTGCTTTACGATCTCTACGTGACAGAAAGTGTTCGTCGGCAAGGTGTCGCGCGGTCGCTCATGAATACAGCCAGTGAGTGGGCGAGAGCGCAGGGCGCCGCCCGTCTGGATCTAGAGACCGCTCGAGACAATGCGGCGGGCCAGGCGCTGTATCGAGGTCTGGGCTATGAACTGGACGAAGTCTTTCTGAAATTCAGCTTGAACCTAGGCCATTGACACTGCGGGGCAACGCTCTAGGTCGGCAAGCGTTGCCAGCACAGGGCCGAACTTCAATAAAGGCTATGAGACAAGGCGCCAAGGCAAACAGTGACGCGGCGGAGTCGTCGTCACCGCTGGCAAGGCGCGCTTTGGGGGCTGAGTAGGATACGCCCCCTTATTTTGCGCAGAGGCGTCACCTAGTAGAGAAGCGTCACCTTGTACAAGATACGTCGTCGGGTTGGTATCGCCAGCTACCCAGAGTCGGCAGCGCTAGCCCGTGGGCACCTCATTGAACGGGATACCTTTATCCAATCTGGGTTCTTGCGGAAGACCGAGTACGCGTTCCGCAATAATATTGGCCATAATCTCGTCCGTGCCGCCTGCAATGCGCAGGCCGGGCGCGCCCATGTAAGCACGCTGGATCACCCCCGCTTGCACCGCCAACTTTTCATCGGCGATCGCACCACTAGCGCCCAGCAAATCGATTAGAAAGGAGGCCATAGCCTGCATTTTTGGCGCCCCCACGAGTTTCCCAATCGAGTTTTCTGGGCCAGGTAACGCGCCGCGAGAGAGAGCGGTCAGCGACCGGTAACCCGTGTACTTGAGTCCGGACTCCTGAACGTACCAATCTGCTATCCGCGCTCTGACGGCAGCATCCTCTACCGCCGGACGGCCATCAATCTCCAATTCCTTAGCCACTGCCAGCGCCAAAGAGACATCCATCTGACCGAAGCCGCCACCGATTGCAGCTCGCTCATTCATTAATGTGGTCAGCGCTACTTGCCAGCCCTGCCCTACTTCGCCGAGCCGCTGACTGTCCGCCACTTTTACGTCCGTAAAGTAGACTTCATTGAAATCCGAGTCCCCGGTGAGCTGTTTAATGGGTTTGATCTCGACACCGGGCGCCTTCATGTCGACGTAGAAGTAGCTCAGGCCCTTATGCTTCGGGACATTCGGATCGGTTCTCACCACGATCACGCCGTAATCCGAGAAATGCGCCCCAGAGGTCCAGATCTTCTGGCCATTAATGACCCAGCCGTCGCCATCGCGTTCAGCGCGGGTTCGCAGCGCAGCGAGGTCGGAGCCCCCCGCGGGTTCAGAAAAGAGCTGGCACCAAACCTCCTCACCGCTCGCCAGGGGGGGCAGGAAGCGGGCTTTATCCTCGTCGCTCGCCCACGCCATCAGGGTGGGCGCAATCATGCCCTGACCGATGAGGAAGAACGTGGAGGGCAAATCGTAACGTGCCTCCTCCTGACGCCAGATCACCTCCTCAATCGGAGAGGCACCGCGCCCCCCAAACTCAGGCGCCCAACCAATGCAGGCCCATCCACCATCATACTTGCGCTTCTGCCATAACTTGGCCTGATCCAGTGGCGACAGCCTTTTGAATGCATCGTCAGTTGGGGCGTTTTCAGCCAGCCACGTGGCTGCCTCTTCGCGAAAGCGCGCCTCTTCGGGAGTGTCGTTAAAGTCCATGGCTATGTCCTCATGCCGCCCTGGCGGTCTGTGCCACCAGCGCCTTGACTAACTTGTCCTGCCAAACCGACTCGCTACCAATGACGAGGCTCAATAACTTCGCGCGCCGGTAATAAAAATGGCAATCGAATTCCCAGGTAAATCCCATACCTCCGTGGGTCTGGATATTTTCCTCCGCCGCAAAAGTCGAGGCCTGAATCGCCGCAACCCGAGCGGTGGCAGCGGCCAGCGGGAGCTCGTCACTACCCTCCGCGAGCGCCCACACCCCGTAATAAGCGTTACTGCGAGCAAGCGTGTTCTTGACGTACATATTTGCCAGCTTGTGTTTGATCGCTTGATAGGAACCGATTGCGCGACCAAAGGCGAAGCGCTGCAACGCGTAATCGCGCGCCTGCGCCAACGCTGATTCGGCCACGCCCAACTGCTCCCAGGCGTAGAGCACAGCAGCACCATCTAACAGTCTGTCCCAGGCCTCCGGATCGAGCGTCGTCTCTCCCAGCACCTGCGCCTCAGCCCCGTCGAATCGCACCGTGCTGTGACCGCGGCTGGAGTCAAAGGTCCGGACGGGTTCGATCGTGACACCATGCTGCTTTAAAGGCACCAGACATAGCTCAAGGCCCGCTGCCGATCGGAGCAACACCACCGCCACATCGCTGACCGCAGCATCGGGTACCGGGGATTTACACCCAGTGACCCGATCACCCTCGCGGCGGGTTTCCAGCCGCTCCAGCGTCAGCCGCCCCGGGCGTTCAGCGGTAGCGAGTGTCGCCACGCACTCACCACTTGCCAATTTAGGGAGCCAATCGGATTTCTGACGCTCCGTCCCAAATCGTTGGATGGCTTCACTGGCCAGATAAACTGAGCTGCTAAACGGAATAGGTGCGGCCGACCGCCCCATTTCCTCAGCGATAATCGCCAGCTCGTAGTAACTCAGGCCCAGCCCACCGAAAGCCTCCGGGATAACGGTTGCAGTCCAACCCATTTCAGCGACTCGCGCCCACAGTGCGGCGTCCCAGTCTGAGTCGCCATCGAGCACCGCCCTTACCACACTGCTGGGGCAGTGCTCGGTCAAAAATCCGCGGGCCTGTTCACGCAGCATCTGCTGCTCGTCAGAGAATTCGAAGTTCATGGTAATTGCCCTGAAAGAGACGGGCTAAGGGTAGCAGAAATGGCGTGGGCGGCTCAGGCCGCAAAGAGGAGTTGCGGTGCCTGATTCTTCAACCGCTGGTATCTCGATGGTGGAGTGAATCCATATTCCGACCTCAAGCGCTCCAAGGGCTCAGCAAGTTTCGCTTCCCACTCTATCGCGGGCATCCACAGCGCACTGCGCCCGATCGCAGCGCCCTCGTTGATCAATGCCCGAACGTCAAACTGGGGTACCTCGCGGAGATATTTAAGCTTCGCAATCCAAACGATAAAGTTAATGCCCCGATTAGGGGTTTGCGTGGTCATAAAAGATAAGAGGCTGAGTTCGCCGACTGGGTCACGCCCATAACCAGTCATCACATGCTGTAAATCATGAATATCGCGTAATCGGTCAGCCAACCAGATTTCATCCTCAGAGAGTCCCCGATAGATTTCCGCCCGGGCGTTGGTTTCGCTGGAGGCAATCAGGCCGTCGGCAGAGAGGTTTTCACCGTGAACGAAATCATAGTACGCCCTACCCAAACTTCCCTCGGGTAACGCAAGTAGCGCATCTCGATCATTGAGTTTGGAGACGATGTTCGGTTTCCGTTTCAGCAATACACGACCCGTCTCGCTTGCTCGCAGACGCTTTACTGCGGCCCACAAACTGTCACCCTTCAGCGCCTCAATAATGTGAAACACCTGCGTTGTGTCATCCGGGTCGTTGAGAAGTTTGCGCATGGCGCGCATGGCAGCGACAGGTTTGATTTGCTGTCGCATTAGCATCGCTCTAAGGCGTTTCATCGAATGTCTCCAGTACCCGTAAGGCGCCGCCTGTGGCTCTGAGAGGAGAGCTCAAGCAATAAGCCAAAATAGCATGGCAGCCAAAGCCGCACCCAATAGTGTATAGGGTAATTGAGTGAGCGCATGTTCGTGTGTGCGACACCCGGCTCCTTGCGCAGAGAGCACTGTTGAATCGGAATAAAAGCAGGCATGGGAGCCAAAGCCACTGGCAGAAAAAAGCGCGCCCATCACCAGCGGGATGCTGACGTCAAAGGTCTGTGCTAATGGGAAGGCAATGGGCATGGTGATCGCGATGACACCCCAGTTTGATCCTGTAGTGAAGGAGAGAAGCGACACAATGACAAAAACCACCACTGGCAACAGCTCGGCCGTCATGAAGGGCGACACCGCCTCAATCACGTAAGGCGTCAGGCCTAACCGATCGTTTGCCTCCACGAACACAAAGAGCGTCAGCAACATCGACAAGACCGGCACCATCGACTTGATACCATCGATACAGGTATCGAAAAGGTCAAACAAGGGCATGACACGCCAGATTGCGTAATACACCAGTGTGACCAGCACACCTGCAATCACACCGCGCAACAGATCAACACTGGGAAAAACAGTAAACAGAATCAAGGCCAGTATCGGCAGAAAAAACACCAACATCCCTCCCCGCTCACTCTGTTCAACTGCCAGCGCGTCATCCTCAAAGATCCCCAGGTCACCGGTGGCCTCCGCCCGCGCCTCGGCGGTGCGCATTGCACCCAGTAGCGGAATCACACCCATCGCCACCAGAGGTACAATCAACAACGCGATGATCGGATAAAACATGTAGGGGATCGTCTGAATAAAGACCTGCAAACCCTCGCCTTCAGCAGCGACACCGTTTTGTTCCAGTAAGCTCGAAAAGTAGGCGCCCCAGCTCGATAGCGGGATCAACAGACACATTGGCGCGGCAGTTGAATCCACCACGTATGCCAGCATGGCTCGGGAAGTCCGGAAACGGTCAGTAACCGCTTTCATCGTCGCTCCCACCGTCAGGGAATTCAGATAATCGTCTAGAAAAATGACCAGCCCCAGCGCCCAGGTCGCCAGCAGGCCTCCGCGCTTGGACTCGATCCTGCTGATCAACGCACGACCAAACGCGTAGGAGCCCCCTCCTTTCACCAGCAAGCCGATGAAACCGCCATAAAGCCCGCATACGAGCATCACCCATGCAACATCCTCTGTCATCAGCACGGTGAGTGTCGCGCCAGCCATGGCATCCAGAAAGCCTGGCCCCTCCAGAATGAAAAAAGCGGCCAGCGCGCCCGCCAGCACCGACTCGAGTGTTCGACGGCTCCAGATCGCCAGCATGAGCACCAGTGCCGTGGGAAGTAATGTGACTAGACCGTAATCCATGAAGCGACCTACTGTTGACTGACCTGCCCAAATCCGACTTCGGGCGTCATTAGCGCACCAAAGACACCCCAAAACGAGCAATTAGACCGGCAGTTTTGGCGTTTTTACCCTTGGTACTCCGACTGCCTGCCGTGTAAGGTTCTGATCCTAGTCAAAATTTCGGTTACGCCAAGGCCAGCCTGATATGTCATTGCATTCACTTTTGCAGCAGATCGCCGACTCGGAGCCGGGGCCCGACACGTGTGCGCTATTTGATTTTGACGGCACTATCATCTCAGGCTACTCCGCGACCGCCTTTCTCAAGGATCAAATTTCTCGCGGCGAAATCTCTCCGGCCGATCTGGTGCAACTCACCCAGGCGGCAACGCGGTTCGGCCTGGGAGGGCTGGGTTTCTCGGCGCTCATGGCGGTGCATGCACAGTACCTAGCCGGCCGTTCGGAATCGGAATATGTCGCCAACAGCGAGCGACTTTTTCGCCGCGCCATTGCAAAGCTCATCTATCCCGAGGCGAGAAAGCTGATCGAGGCACATCGAGCCAAAGGCCACAGCATTGCCATCATCAGTTCTGCAACCCCCTATCAGGTTCGCCCGGCAGCGACGGATCTGGGTATCGAGGACATCTACACTTCTGAGTTAGAGGTGGTTGACGGCTACTTCACCGGAAGCGTTGTAACGCCCACCTGTTTTGGCGAAGGTAAAGTTGACGCCGCGGAGGAGTTTGCCCAAAAGCACCATGGCTCTCTCTCGAACTGCTTCTTTTATAGTGACAGCACCGATGATATCCAGCTACTGGAAGCAGTCAGTCATCCGGTGGTGCTCAATGGCAGTCGGCAGCTCAGACAGATTGCGCGCGAGCGAGGCTGGACCGCAAGCGACTTCGCCAGTCGCGGGAACGCCTCGGGAAGTCAGGTACTGCGCTCACTCGCCGCAACCAGTTCGCTGGTGGGGAGCTTCATGATGAGCCTGCCACTGTATGCACTGAGTGGATCTCGCAGAGACTCGGTGAACTTCTCGATTTCGCTGTTTGCGGACACTGCCAGCGCCCTGATTGGGATGGATCTGGACGTTCGCGGGCGCGAGCATCTGTGGAACCAACGCCCCGCGATTTTTATGTTCAACCATCAGAGCAATGCCGACATGCTGATCATGGCGAGCCTGATTAGGCGGGATATCGTCGGCGTGGGTAAGCGCGAACTGAAAAATCTGCCGGTTATCGGCTCAGTGATGGGAGCGGCCGGGGTCGTTTTTATCGATAGGAGCGATCGCAAAGCCGCTATCGAAACCATGCAACCTCTGGTAAGTGCAATGCAACAGGATCGCAAAAGTCTTGTGATTGCACCCGAGGGAACGCGCGCACCCACACGCAAGCTTGGGGCCTTCAAAAAAGGAGGTTTTCATATTGCGATCCAGTCGGGCGTTCCCGTCGTGCCGGTCGTGATTCACAACTCCAGTGATATCTCACCCAAGGGGGACAGGGTGTTCCGTAGTGGAACCGTTCACGTGGATGTATTGCCCGCGATTGACACTTCCTCCTGGAAGATTGCAACCATCGACGAGCACGTGGCCGAGGTGCGCAACGCTTTTCTGCGAACCTTGGGCCAACCTGAACTCTCCGTTGCGGAGACCGCCAATCTGCATCGTCAGACTCCCGAGGATTTGAGACCGGAAGTCCGCGGTCAGAAAAAAAGTCAAAAGGTGTCTGCAGGAGGATCTCCTGCCTCAGCAACGAAAGGTGACGATGTCTCTTTCGAGCAACTGGTCGAAGGTCGATTAGCACCTGCTCCTGCGACACGTCAGATTAGTGACGTCGAAGGAGAGGTTTCAGCCACCAGGCATTAACGTGTGACCGCACTGTCTCAGGGGGAACTGCTCAAAGTCAGCCCTTGGCCCGAAGGTGAACAGCCCGTTATTTTCTTGCTGGACGCGACACGCCGATTCGACAGGCAAACACTCGATGCCTGGATCAGCACACATCAATCTCCGCACCGACTGGCCACCATCGTACACATCGGCCTGTACGACGATCGCAAGGCGTTAGATACCCGCCGATTAGAGGAAGCGATACGCGAGCAGCCCGCAGCGACCATTGCGCCGCTTCGGGTGTCTTGGCTCAGCCGAGAACATCAATCGGGCTCTGGCCCTAAAATCCGGGACCTCCTCAAAGGCGGTGACCGAAGGCCACCCGGTTGGTTGGCTTCCCGAGTCGCCCGACACAACCCCGAGCGCCTGAACCTCACCGCAGGAGAGCCGGGTTCGCTCGGCGAACTTGGCACGCGATTTGAAGCCAAGACCGGGCTGAGTGCATCCGAGCAATCAGAAGACTTCGCCATATTTGTCGCACGCCAGGCTGCGGTGGTACTCGATATTGCCGAGCGGCAGCTAATCGGCGGACGCTATAAAGTGCCCCGATACGTCCACCAGAGCATTCGCAACAATCGGGCATTCAAGGCAGGTCTGGGTGCTATTGCTGACAGCTCCGGTAAAACCACCAGAGCAGTTCGCGCAGAGGCGAACGACTACCTGCGAGAGATGATCTCTATCCCTACAGGATTCTGGCTCGACGTATGGGCCCGACTATGTGGCATATGTCTTGGGCTAGGCTATGACAAAACACTGCAGTACGACGCTACAGACCTGGAGCGCGTGAGACAGATCGTCCGACGTCATCCCTCGGCGTTGTTATGGACTCACAAAACCTACATCGACGGCTTCGTCGTGCCCAAGATCCTTTTCGACAACGACTTCCCCATGCCCCATTTTTTCGGCGGCGCTAATCTGGACATCCCGGTACTGGGCTTCCTGTTAAGACGCGCCGGCGGCATTTTCATCCGCCGCAGCTTTCAGGATAACGAGGTCTACAAGCTCAGCCTCAAACAATACATCGGATATCTAATGGAGAAACGGTTTCCCATGACGTGGTCTTTCGAGGGCACACGCTCACGACTGGGTAAACTCATGCCGCCCAAGTACGGACTGCTCAAATACGTTCTGGAGGGAGCGCATCACGCGGGCTCGCGAGATATTCATATCATTCCGGTATCGGTGTCTTATGATCTGGTGCGCGACGCAGAGGAATATGCCCGCGAACAATCAGGGACGCCCAAGGCGCCCGAGTCGGTGGGCTGGCTCGTGCGTTACCTCCGCAGTCTGGCAAGGCCCATGGGCCGCATTCATGTCGACTTTGGCCGGTCCGTTGTACTCGAAGAGGCACCTGATCCCGGCGATCAACTGGCGATATCAAAAATCGCCTTTCAGGTAGCCGTTGAAGCCAATCGCGTGACTCCCGCCACCTTTCCGGCGGTGGCCTCCGCCGCACTGCTCGGTGCATTTCCCCGCGCGCTGACGGAGCATGAAATCGGCAATGAAATGCGTGCCATTACGGATTGGGCAGTTGCTCGAGGGGTCAAACTCTCGCCCGACTTCAATCTCAGGTTTGTCGATGACATGGCTGCCCCGCTAGGGAATATGATCGAAGAGGGGATCATCACACGCTTTGATGGCGGGCAGGAGACGGTTTATGGGATTGGCGAGGGTCAGGCAGCGATTGCCAGCTTCTATCGCAATACGATTGTGCATTTTTTTGTCCACCGGGCGGTTGCTGAATTGGCTTTGCTCGCAGTGAGTGAAGCGGAGAGCACCGTGGCACCCCTTGAAGCCTTCTGGCAAGAGGTGCGAGAGCTACGCGATCTCTTCAAATTCGAGTTCTTCTATTCTGACAGTCAACGCTTCGAAGAAGAGATCGATTCGGAACTTTGCCAAGAGGCGCCACGATGGCAACAGCAAATCAGCAGAGACAGCAGTAACGCCAGAGCGCTTCTGGCAAAGCTTTCGCCAAAATTAGGTCACCTGACGCTCACCATTTTTGCCGAGGCTTACAGCATCGGCGCCGATGTGCTGGCGCGGCACGGCGACTCCGGCAACCTTGATGAAACAGACTTTATCGATCGATGCATGCGGTTCGGTAAGCAGGCATACTTGCAGCGACGCATTAGCAGTGAGGCGTCGATAGGGAAACTGCTCTTTGCCAATGCTTGGAAAATGTTAGCAAGCAGGGGTCTGGTGGAGAGTTCAGCACTGCGCTATGAGCAAGCTGAATCCTTGAATCAGCTGATTCGCCGGCTCGAGATAATCAGGGCCCTGAGTATCGCGGATCGTGGTGCCAGCACGCTGAGGGATGTCGCTCGTGGAACCATTTAAAATCGCGGTGCTCGGAGGGGGTTCTTGGGGTACCACTACAGCCTCTGTCATCAGTCGCCAATGCGAAACCCTGCTGTGGGCACGAGATGCGAGCATCGTTGACGAGATCAACCAGACCCACCGCAATACGCGTTATCTGGGAGACGCAGCCCTGCACCCAAAACTTGCGGCCACCTGCGATATTCAGGCTGCGGTAGGTCAGGCCAACGCCGTCCTGATCGCGGTGCCAAGTAGCCATTTTCGATCGGTGCTCTCCAGCGCTTTACCCGACATCCCCGATGGCATTCCTATTATCAGTCTGAGTAAGGGGCTGGAAAAAGGAACGCGCATGCGCATGACCGAGATTATCCGCGAGGTAGCGCCGGGCAGGATCCCGGGCGTACTCACTGGCCCCAACCTCGCGCGGGAGATCGTCGCCGGCCAAGCCGCGGCAAGTGTTTTAGCGCTAGAGCAACACGACGCCGCGCTGGCATTGCAACCCCGGCTCAACGTGGGTCTGTTCCGGGTTTACACCAATCGAGACGTGATTGGATGCGAGCTCGGGGGCGTACTGAAAAATATTATTGCGATCGCAGTGGGCATGGGAGACGGCCTGGGCGCCGGAGACAATACGCGTGCTGCGTTAATCACCCGGGGGCTGGCCGAAATGAGTCGTCTCGGCGTGGCGCTGGGCGGCAAGGCAGAGACTTTCGCCGGGCTTGCCGGTATGGGCGACATGATCGCTACCTGCACCAGCCCCCAGAGTCGAAATCGGCACGTGGGGATGGAGCTCGCCAAGGGGCGCATTATTCATGACATCATCGAAACAATGCATATGGTGGCAGAGGGGGTGAAAAGCGCGCCAACCGTGATCGAGCTGGCCCGCGAAAAGGGAATCAGCTTGCCGATCAGTGAGGACGTCTATCGCGTGATTACGGGAGAATCGAGCGCCCGTGGCGTCTACCGTGGGTTGCTGCGGGTCACAGCGGGCGACGAATCGGAGCCGGGCTGACGCACCCCGGCTTCACTCCGTCAATGACTGGCGGAGCGCAGGTTTTACCGTGAGAAATCCCATAGCGGGGTCCCCCGGTTTTGGCTAATCTGCCGCATCAAGGGTCATGTACTGGGTGATGAGAGAATGAATTATTGGCACACTGCTATTGCCACCCGAGGCCTGCTGTTAGCGCTTTCGTTAGCGGGGCTGATCAGCTGCGCCACCAGCCCGACGGGTCGTAGCCAGTTCATTATCATCTCCCCAGACGCGGCCATTATCGAATCCGAAACCGCCTATCTCGACACCGTCAGGCAACTGGATGACGAAGACAAGCTGGTGAGCGACCCTCTGACGGTTGCGCGGGTCGCCCGCATCACCGGACGACTGGTCTCGATAGCCGTTACCCAGTTCCCCGACAGCGCCGATTGGAAATGGAGCGTCGCGATTGTCGACGATACGGAAACCGTTAATGCCTGGTGTATGGCGGGCGGAAGAATGGCGGTCTACACCGGGTTGTTTGACCAGCTTGACCTCACCGATGACGAGTTTGCCCAAATCATGGGACACGAAATCTCCCACGCCCTCGCCAATCACACGGCCGAAAGAATGTCCCGGGCGATGGCCACGACCCTGGGGATAGCGGTGATCGGTGCGGCGTCCGATAACAGCGGTGCGGCCATGGCCGGAGCTGCCGTTGCCGCGAATGTGGCGTTGACCCTCCCCAACAGCCGCGACGCTGAAAACGAAGCAGATGTCATGGGGATGAGGCTCGCCACCCAGGCAGGGTATGACCCCGAAGCTGCCGTAACGCTATGGCAAAAAATGGGCGATTTAAATGATGAGCGGCCTGCTGAATTTCTCAGTACCCACCCCGCACCCGAGAACCGTCAGGCCGCACTCAACGCCATGATCCCAGACATGTTGCGCGTTAACCCGGACCGGACCAAGGCGCCCATTCATCCCGTTACCATCGTCAATTGAGCGCGCTTTTTACCTCATGGTATGCAGGAAATGCAGATGGTCCTCATACTGGCTGAGAATATCGACGATCACCTGCTCCTGCGTCCATCCCATCACGTCATAGTCCTGCCCGCCCTCCGCTAAGTGAACCTCCGCGCGAAAAAAGCCCTCCTTCTGGGCCGCGTGGTCTGTCACACCAATGGAGGCGTCAGGTAAGCGGTGGTGTCTCGCGCACACCTCGTAGATAAAATCGACTTCTTCACCATGTGAGACCTCGAGCCTGACTGACAACCCATCGTCATTCGCGACCACACAAGCCGACACCCCTCGCTCCGAAAGCTCCCCGGCAAAACTGCGCATGGCCGGTTCAATGGTGTCACGTTGAAAAGCCTGAACAGACGGTTTGTCGGGGTAATCGAGCAATAATTTGAGGCGATCGCGCCAGCCCTCCGCGGCCATCGCAGGGGGCGTGTGAATGGAGTGCGCCTGACGCTTGACTCCGTCGGCCAGAATCGCGCGTCCAAATCCCCAAAAGGCGCCCAACATGGCTATCGCGAACGGCAGCGCGCTGGCGATCGTTGCCGTCTGCAGGGCCTGTAATCCACCGCCCAAAAGCAGCAGTGAGGCAGCCAGCGCAATCACTAAAGTCCAGATCGTGCGTTGCAAAGCCGGAGTGTTGTCAACGCCCTTCGCACTCAGCATATTCAGGACCATCGCACCGCTGTCTGCAGAGGTCACAAAGAAGATCACAATCATCATCAGAGAGATGACGCTCAGGACCCTGGTAGCGGGCAGGTATTCCAGAAAGCGAAACAGCCCTACCGCGGGGTTTTCCTGCACCGCCGTGCCTAACTCGACAAACCCCTGATTGGTAATCAGTTCAAGCGCACTGCCTCCGAGCACCCCCATCCACAAACAAATGAAGAGTGTGGGCACCAAAGTCACGCCGATCAGGAACTCACGAATGGTGCGGCCGCGGGAAATCCTTGCGACAAACACCCCCACAAAGGGCGCCCAACTGATCCACCAACCCCAGTAGAAAATCGTCCAACCCCCGAACCAGTCGGTCGTTTCATACACGTACATATCGAGGGTGCGCGTCACGAGGCCCGCCGTGTAGGCTCCAAAATTCTGAAGCGTGCTGGCGAGAAGTAAGGCCGTAGGACCAGTCAGCAGAATAAGGAGCAGGAGCAGCACGGCCAACACGATGTTGATTTCTGACAAGCGCTTGATGCCGGTGTCCAAACCCAGCACTACCGAGACCGTAGCAATGGCCATCGTGGCAAAAATGAGGCCTACCTGAACCCACACATCGATTGGCAAGCCAAACAGATAGTTGAACCCGGTATTGATCTGCAGCACGCCTAAACCAAGACTCACCGAAATGCCGCAGGTGGTACAGATCACGGCGAATACGTCCACCGACGCGCCAATCGGTCCCTGTATGCGCTCGCCGATCAGAGGGTAGAAAGCTGATCGCAATGTCAGCGGCAGATCGTGCCGGTAGGCAAAATAGGCGAGGATCAGCGCCACAATGGCGTAAATAGCCCAAGCGTTGAAACCCCAGTGAAAGTAGCTGATCTGGATCGCTTCCGTGGCTGCCGCCGGCGTGCCGCCGGGTCCTGTTGGTGGCGCGAGAAAATGCATCACGGGCTCAGCGATGCCATAGAACATCATGCCGATGCCAATACCCGCAGAAAACAGCATCGCAAACCAGGAGAGGTAACTGTAATCGGGCTCGGCGTGGTCGGGGCCGAGCTTGATGTCGCCATAACGAGAAATTGCAAGATAAACGACGATCACCGCAATTAGCGTCACAATGAGCACATAGAACCAACTTGCGGTATCAACGATCAGGGTCTGCAGCCCCGCAAAGGGGTTACTTCCCTTCTCGGGAAGGGTCAGCACCATCAAAATGGAGCCAAAAAGAAGTATTAGCGCGGGAAAAAAAACGGCTGAATCGATGCTGAAACGGCGGGGGGATTGCTCAGACATGGTGCCCTCTTTTCAATGTCCGGTGACAGTGTACCCGATGCAGGCTCTCGATTTTGGCGCTGCACAGCCTTGTTCCAAACAAGGGCAGATTTGCAGGAAGGCCCCATAAACGTTAGTGTTCGAATTCGTAATGTCGAAAAATAACGATTTTCTTCTGCCACTCAAATACAAGGGAGCCAGTATGTCTCATCCCCACCGTTTTCAACGAACACCCTTGGCCGCAGCGCTGGGCGTTGCACTATTGCCGCTGGTGTCGAGCCCCGTGCACGCGCAACTCGAAGAGGTTGTGGTAACCGCCACCAAACAGGCAGCGAGCCTGCAGGACGTCCCCGTTGCCGTTTCCGCGCTGACCGAAGAATCGCTGAACCAACGCGGCGTATCGAATTTTTCTGATTACCTGATCGAGCTACCCAACGTGTCCGCCGGTGGCGCCGGCCCCGGCCAAAGCACCATGTACATTCGTGGTGTGGCGTCAACCACACCGAACCTGACCACCTCGGGTGTGGCAGGACTGAGCCCCAACGTGGCGCTTTACCTTGATGAACAGCCGATGGCGCAGCCGGGTCGGAACCTCGATATCTACATCACCGATATCAACCGGGTAGAAGTATTGGCAGGACCCCAAGGGACGCTTTTCGGCGCCAGCTCACAGTCTGGCGTGGTGCGCTTGATCACCAACAAGCCTGATACCTCGGGTTTTTATGGTCGAGTACAGGCAGGTGCGTCGACGATGAAGGATGGCGAGGCGAACTACAACATCAACGCCATGCTAAACATCCCCCTTAGCGACAACTTTGCCATCCGCGGTGTGGTCTTCACCGACGAGAAAGGTGGCTACATTGATAACGTAGCAGGAACCCGGACGGCCCGGGAAAGCGCGCGTTTTCGCCCAGCGGGCACAGTGCGCTCAAATGGCACAGTGGTAAGAGATTACCGCGGAGGGTTTCAGGCGGGTGTTGATTTCAGTAACGTTACCTTCCTTGAGGCCAATAACGCTGCGCTGGTCGAAGACGACTTCAATGACACCTCCTATTCAGGTGGTCGCATCAGCGCGATGTGGGATATCAATGACAATTGGCGCGTGACGGTAGGCGCCATGGCTCAAAAGATCGAGAGCGATGGCACTTTCTATGCTGATCCGAATTTGAGCGACGACTACCAGATTCAACGTTTTGAAAAAGAATTCGTTGAAGATGAGTACACCAATATGCACTGGACCATAGAAGGTCGTATTGGTGCGTTGGAAGTGCTGTATACGGGTGCCTTCACCGAGCGCGAGACCGACCAGCGCACGGACTACTCTGACTACCTGTTCATTGGGCAGTACATCCCTTATTACATCTGTGACTACTACGTGTCTTACACTGGGTACTCGCCGGCGGGTGCAGGGATTCCATCAGGCACTTGTCAGGCCCCCAACCTCTTTACTACCAACAAAGTAGACAGCGAATTCATGACTCATGAAATTCGCTTTACTACCGATCAGGAAAAACGCGTGCGCGTTACCGCTGGCGGTTTCTTCAGTGAGATGGAACTGACCGAGATGGTCGACTTCTCCTACCCCGGCAACAAGTTCGTTGACGTGTGGGGTGGCGGATACAACGGCACTGGCTTCGGATTTCCTGAGAACTACAACTATCCTTACGACGGCCAGGGTGGTTACAAGGTCGGCGCCGGGCCCTACCCCAGAGACACCATCTTCAGAAACGATATCCTGAGGACCGATGACCGAATGGGTATTTTTGGTGAGGTCACCTTTGATCTGACAGACAGCTTGTCGATCACTGGCGGTCTGCGCTGGTTCGACTACGAGGTAGACCTCGCTGGTAGCGCCAACTCGTCCTTCTATAACATGTCGGGAACCGACTACAACAAGTTCGGCACCAACATTAATGACCTCTATGACGGCGACAAATCGATTCGATGGACCTACTCCGGGTTCTTCCCCTATGAGGCCAGCCCGGTTTACACACCGGACAACCTGCCCTCAGAGGACGATCCCAACTACCAGCGCATCGTTAACAGCATCTACGCGCCGGATAAAGCCGAGGATGACGGTGTCATTGGTAAGGTCACCGTATCCTGGGCGCCGAACGACGACCATTTGTGGTACGTCACTTGGTCCGAGGGCTTCCGTACAGGACTGCTCAACCGGCCGGGGGGTGCCTATCAATCCGCAACGGGGTACACCGTTCCATTTGATGTGAAGTCAGATGAGCTCATCAACATAGAGCTGGGTTGGAAACTCGACATGCTGAATAACACGCTCCGTTTCAATGGTGCGCTGTTCTTCCTCGACATCTCGGATCTTCAGACCACGATTTTCGATACCAGTATTGTGAATCTGTTCTTCTCTGATAACGCGGCAGATGCAGAGGTGACCGGTATCGAGGGAGATATCACCTGGGCACCCTCAGCCAACCTCACCATGGGCGCAGCCTTCTCGTTCCTCGACAGCGAGATCACCGACACCAAGACTCCCTCGCAGGACATCGTGCAAGGGATGGAGTTGGCTTACGCACCTGAGTTCCAGGGCAATGTGTGGATGCGTTACGAATGGACCATGGGTAATGGCTGGACCGCACATGTTATGCCTAGCATTGCCCACTCCGCTAAATCCTACAGCGACATCATCACTATCAACCGGATGGAAGTACCCAGCTGGACGATGGCGAACGTCACCGCGGGAGTCAGCGCGGATAAGTGGATGCTTGAAGCGTTCGTGACTAACCTCACTGATGAGCAAGTCGTGACAGGCGCAAACTATGTAAATGACCGAGAGCGGCTGGCACTGGCACCACCGACCACTCTTGGCGTTCGCGTTTCTTATGAGTTCTGATTGATATTAGTCTCATCTGCACCTTGAAAAAGTGCCCCAATCGGGGCACTTTTTTTATTGGTCACTTATGCAACAAACCCGGGCAAGCGATATGTCCTCACCGGCAACAGACTTTTCAGAAGCACTCGCAGCAGCGCAAAAGTTAATTCAGAGCGGCGATATCCCGGCGGCGCTTTCCGCCATTGAGGCTCTACCCGACGGCGTCAAGACATCGCGCATGGGCCTTTATATGACGGGCGTGTGCCAGAGACATCTGCGTGACTTCGCCGAAGCGGAGAAAACCCTTTTGAGGCTCATCGAGGCGCACCCCTCTTTCGGCCGCGC
>JAYOEE010000026.1:0-13011 GCA_038106565.1 Halieaceae bacterium | reverse complement strand
CAGCTTTGCCGCCAATTTATGCAGCAAAACCCCCAGCACATCGATGGCATGCGTATCCTTGCCGAGATCGCGATCCGCCATGGCGTGCTGGAAGACGCAGAGTTTTTGCTCGAAAGCGCAGTGGCCTTCGAATCAACACATCGGCAAGCGCGGATCGATTACGTTCAGGTGCTGAGCAAACGGCAACGATTCCAGAAGGCTGTAGAAGAAGCCAAGGCGCTACTGGAACAGGCGCCAGACAACCCACAGCTACAGTCTCTCTACGCCATTCAGTGCATGCAGCTTGGCGACTATGAAACGGCGCTGGAACTATTCGACAAAATTCTGGCAACCGTGCCGCATGACCCCGTCACCAACGTCTCCAAGGGTCACGCGCTCAAAACAGGGGGGCGCTCCGACGAAGCTGTGGCGGCTTATCGGGCTGCATTGGCTGCTCAGCCCTTTTATTGCGATGCGTGGTACTCGCTGGCAAACCTCAAGGTCTATCGCTTTGATGACGAAGAACTCGCAGCGATGGAAGCGCTGCAAAATAATCCGCACCTAGGCGGACAAGACCGGGTTTACCTTCAGTTCGCATTGGGTAAGGCGTTTGAGGACCGGCAAAATTATGAGCGTTCCTTTGAACATTATGCCAAGGGGAACGCAACCAAAAAGGCGCAACTCCAGTATCGCGCGGAAGGCACAACCAAAGAATGTGATGAGCAAATCGCCGCGTGTACCCCAGAGATATTTGCGCGCGCCACAGGCTGTGAGGCGCCCGACCCCATTTTCATTCTGGGGCTACCGCGCGCAGGCTCTACTTTATTGGAGCAGATCCTTTCCTCGCACAGTCTGGTAGACGGGACCTTGGAGCTACCCAACGTGCTATCGATCAGCGGCAAGTTGCGGCGGCTCGGACAGCGACAGGGCAACCAAAAATATCCTTTCAACCTCGCAGATCTGACCCCGGAGCAACTGACCACGCTCGGCGAGGAATACATTCGGGACACGCGGGTGCACCGTCTGGGCGCACCTTTTTTCATAGACAAGATGCCAAACAACTTTCGTCATATTGGGCTCATCAAGCTAATGCTCCCTAATGCAAAAGTGATCGATGCGCGACGTGATCCGATGTCCTGTTGTTTCTCAGGTTTCAAGCAGCTCTTTGCCGAAGGGCAAATGTTCAGTTATGACCTTGAAGATATCGCGCAATACTATTTGGATTACGTACGACTCATGGACCACTGGAATCAGGTACTACCGGGCTTTGTTCTGAAAGTTCAACACGAAGATGTGGTCGCCGATCTCGAGACACAGGTGCGGCGCATGCTGGACTTCTGCGGGTTGCCGTTTGAGGAGTCATGCCTCGAATTTCATAAGACCGAGCGCAATGTGCGAACGCCCTCCTCGGAACAGGTTCGCCAACCGATCTTCTCCACCGCGCTGGAACAATGGAAGCACTACGAACCCTGGTTGGAACCACTCAAAGCCCGCCTTGGGGCAAATTGGGTGGCGCAGTAGCGGCGCCGCACCAGACGGTCGGACTATTGGGCTTTCACCCACTCCAGAATGGACGAGAAATCGCGAGGGCCATTGCCTTCACCCTGATGCGCTGAGTAGGCTGCCATGGCCTGCTTCCCCATCTGGTTGTTGAGTCCGCAGCTCTCCGCAACCTCGCAGGCCAGTCCAAGATCCTTGACCATCAGGTCGACCATGAAACCGGGCTGGTAATTGTTACTCGCGGGAGCGCCCTCCATCACGTGGGGCCAGGGGTTATAGACCTGCAGGGACCAGTTGTTACCAGAGCTGGCCTTCATAATCTCTGACAGAACAGCCGGATCCAGACCGTGGGCCTCCCCCATAGCCAATGCCTCTGATGTTCCGATCATGTGCACTGCCAGCAGCATATTGTTTGCGGCCTTCGCTACCTGGCCGGCACCAGCGGGGCCGGCATGAAAGATTTTTTCCGCGCTGCCCATGCCTTCAAGAATCGGTTTGGCTCGGTCGAATGCCGCTGCACTGCCACCACACATAAAGGCCAGGGTTCCGGCCGCGGCAGCCGCTACACCGCCTGATACCGGGGTATCCATAAAATCGATACCGAGCTGGGCCGCCGCCTCGCCGACCTGACGCGCGGTGGCCGCGTCGATGGTGCTAGCATCAAGAATCAACGTGTCCGGGGATACCTTGGCCAGAAGACCGTCCTCACCAAGAAACGTGCCGGCGACGTGCTTACCTGCGGGGAGCATGCTGATAATCACATCGGCGCCCTCCGCCGCCTCAGCCGCAGAAGCGGCAATTGAGGCTCCCTCAGACGCCACCGCTGCACAAGCCGCTTCCACCAAATCGAACACGGTGAGGGTGTGACCCGCAGCAATGAGATTCTTGGCCATCGGCCCACCCATGTTGCCCAAGCCCAGAAACGCGATCGTGGCCATGTATTACTCCGGTAATCCGAGCACAGGCATCTCTGCCGGCGCAGTGAAGAAAGTGTCGACCACGTCGGACGGCACAGAATCGAGATCAGGATAAGTCCACGATGGCGCTCGGTCTTTGTCGACCAACAAAGCGCGAACACCCTCGGCGAATTCGGGGTGGCGCATAATGTTGCAACCCAGAACCAGCTCAGACTCAAAGACCTGCTCGAGACTGGCCTCGCGAGTCTGATTCAGCTGACGGAAAATCCAGCTGGCTGCCAGCGGCGAGCCGTGGGCAAATCCGTCGCGCGCCTTGCCCAGCCATGCGTCATCTCCCTGCCAAGCCATGACGCGGGCGAAAATGGCTCCCAGGTCATCACCCGCCATCCACTCATTAATGATATCGATGTTCGGTTCCAGCTGCGCATCAGGCTGCGCGACTGCGGGGCTCGTCTGCAACAACAAAGTGGCTACCACTTCATGATTCGACTCTGGGCTATCCGTCCATGCTGCGGCGAACAGACCTGCCAGCACAGCGCCTTTTTGCTCGTTAGCCAAAAAGTGCGTGCCCAGATCGCAATAAAGCGCATCGGTTGCATTGATGTGTGATGAGGTGAGCGCGAGGAAACGACCCACCTCGCCCGGCATGCGATTCAGGAACCAGCTGCCGCCGACATCGGGGAACAGCGCAATCGTGACCTCGGGCATACCAATGCGGGTTCGCTCACTCACCACGCGGTAGCGGCAGCCTGCCAAGATACCCAATCCACCGCCCATCACCACACCATGCCCCCAGCAAATGAGCGGCTTGGCATAAGTATGAAGCAGGTAATTCATTCGGTACTCGCGAGCAAAAAAGTGCTCGGCATACTCGCAAGGGCCACCGGGGGTCTCGATGCAGGAATTGCGGAGGGCTTGAACGTCCCCACCCGCACAGAAGGCCTTTTCACCCGCACCATCGATCACTACGGCAACAACGGTGTCGTCTTGCGCCCATGCCTCGAGGCGGTCGGTGATGATATCGACCATCTCTCGCGTCAGCGAGTTCAGGGTTTTTTCGACGTTGAGGGTCAACTGCCCAATGCGGTGTTCGCCGGCAGGATGCTCGGCGACCAGAACACTATCCGTCATCGATTCTTCCACTCAGGCTCGCGCTTCTCTAGAAAAGCATTGGTGCCTTCTTTCTGATCTTCGGTGGAAAACAACGCCACAAATTCATCTCGCTCGGCAACCAGCCCGTCAGCAATGGCGATGTTTCGCGCCGAGTGGATGAGGCGCTTGCAGGCCGCGACCGAAGTAGGCGACTGATTGCCTACCTTGGCAGCCAGCGCAGTGGCAGCGGACAACGCCTCGCCAGCGGGCACCACTTCTTCGACGAGGCCAAGGGTTTGCGCCTGCTGGGCACCAATCCGCTCGCCGCAGAGAATCATGCGTTTGGCCCAGCCTTCTCCAACGAGTTGCGTCAGGCGTTGCGTGCCGCCGGCACAGGGCAGCAAGCCCACGCGAGCCTCGGGCAGTGCCAACGCGGCCTGCTCTTCGGCAATGCGGATATCGCAGGCCAGCGCGACCTCAAGACCACCGCCCATGGCAAAGCCATTGATGGCTGCAATGGAAACGCCACGGAAGTCCGCGAGCGCCTCAAATGCTTCTCCAAAAGCGTCTCCTACCGCGCGAGCCACATCGGCGTCACCGGACGCAAATTGATTGAGGTCCGCACCGGCAGAAAAGAATTTCTCACCGGCGCCTGTCAAGACCAGCGCATATACGGTGGGTTCTTCATTGAGCGCCTCCACAACCTGTTTGAGCGCGGGCAAACTCTCGCGATCCCAGGTGTTGGCGGCAGGATTGTCGATGACGACCGTGGCGATGTTGCCCTCGATCGTGACTTTGATTTTTTCAGACGGACTGATGCTCATTGAATTACCTCCAGCGCGCCGTCCATCAGCAACTTTCGGCCGACAATAACGCGCATGATTTCATTGGTTCCTTCGAGAATTTGATGTACCCGCGTGTCCCGTACGTAACGCTCCATCGGATACTCCTTGATATAGCCATACCCTCCCAACAACTGCAGGGCATCATTGCAGACCGCGAAGCCCACATCCGTGGCAAAGCGCTTGGCCATCGCGCAATACGTGGTTGCTTGGGGATCCTTTTTATCGAGCTTGCTGGCCGCGAGCCGGATCATTTGTCTGGCCGCGACCAACTCGGTCAGCATATCCGCCAGCTTGAATTGTGTATTCTGAAATTCTGCAATGGCAGTATCAAACTGCTTGCGTTCCTGAACGTAAGCCGTGGCATCTTGAATCGCGCGCTGAGCCGTACCGACCGAGCAGGTCGCGATATTAATGCGGCCGCCGTCGAGGCCTTCCATTGCAATTGCAAAGCCCTGTCCCTCTTCGCCGAGTCGCTGCGAGGCTGGCACACGCACGTTATCAAAGGTGATCATGCGGGTGGGCTGCGCATTCCAGCCCATCTTGTGTTCTTTCTTGCCGTATTGAATACCCTCTGCATCGGCGGGGATTAATAGCGCCGTCACGCCCTTGGGGCCGGTGTCTCCCGTGCGCGTCATAACGACCAGTACATCGGTCTCTCCGGCGCCAGAGATAAATACCTTGCTACCATTCACAACGTAGCAGTCACCGTCCAATTGCGCGCTGGTGCGCAAGCTACCGGCATCCGAGCCGGCGCCAGGTTCAGTCAGGCAGTAGGAAGCCAATTTCTCGCCCATCACCAGCTCTGGGCACCACTCATCCACCACAGCTGGCTGACAGTATTTACCAATCATGGCCGTTGCCATGTTGTGTATGGTCAGAAACGCAGCAGTGGTGGTGCACCCTTTAGCGAGCTCCTCGACAATCAGGCTCGCATCGAGCCGACCCATGCCGAGACCACCGGCTGCTTCGGGGGTATACATACCCATAAAGCCCAGTTCACCCGCCGCGCGCAGTGCCTCCTTCGCGAAGACGGATTCCGCGTCCCACTGTGCTGCATGGGGAGCCAGTTCATTTTCTGAAAACGCTCTCGCGCTGGCAATGTAGGCCTGCTGCTCGTCGTTCAGTTCAAAATCCACTCGGGGTTCTCCACCACTTTTTTACTTGCGGCACATCTGCGTGACCGCTTGCTATTCAGGATCCGCATCAGGGTGCTGACCATAGTCCGACGCTGTGGCCTCGCGAGCCGCACTGCTCACAACGCCTGTTTGAGACTGCGCTACTCGGCGACGCGCCTTGAGCCGGGCCCAAAGTATAAACCGATTCAGGCCAATACCCACGACTGTTGCTTGGATGACTCAGCTCATTGAAGCTGAGCTCAGCGGCGCCATAAATCGATGGAATGTACCGAAGTCTCCTAGCGAATAGTGTCGTCAAAGGGCTGCAGATGCTGGCAACGCGAGGCACCGCGGTTTACTCTAGCGCCTCTGATTTTTAGCCATGGGGGAACGCGGCTATGTCACAGGATACCGTCGACGCAAAAACCTATATTGCAGAGCTTGTCGCGAGATCGCGAGCAGCCCAGAAGCAAATAGAGCACTATTCGCAAGAACAGGTGGATGCCTTGATTCGCGCCATGGTGTGGTCTGTCGCCAGGCCTGGAATGGCTGAGGAGATCGCCCAGTTCACTATCGATGAGACGCAGCTCGGCAACTACGACGGTAAGTTCCTCAAAATTCAGCGCAAGACACGGGCAACTCTGCTCGACATCATTCATGACAAGTCAGTAGGCGTGATCGAAGAGTACCCGGAGCGAAACATTCGTGTGCTGGCGAAACCGCTTGGCGTGATCGGTGCGCTCGCGCCGTCGACCAACCCAGAGGCCACACCCGTCATCAAAGGTATTCATGCAGTCAAGGGTAGAAACTCAATCATCGTCGCGCCGCACCCCCGCGCGAAACTCACCAACAAGAAAATCTGCGATCTCATGCGCGCCGCACTGAAAAAGATGGGCGCACCGGAAGACCTCGTGATTGGCATCGAGACCCCGAGCCTGGATACCACCAACGAGTTAATGCGCCAATGCGATCTGGTATTGGCGACCGGGGGCGGCGCCATGGTGAACGCGGCCTATTCCAGCGGCACCCCGGCGTTGGGTGTGGGGGTCGGTAATGCCGTGATCACCGTCGACGACACCGCTGATCTGGACGCAGCCGCAGAGAAAATCCGCATCTCAAAGACCCTCGATCTGGCGGCATCCTGCTCGTCCGACAATTCCGTCGTGCTGCTAGACAGCATTTACGAGACCATGCTCGACAAGCTCAAAGCACAGGGCGGCTATCTGTGTAATGAGGAAGAAAAGACCGCATTACGCAACACACTGTGGGACGACGAGCTGCACCTGAATACTGCGATCGTGGCACAACCACCGCAAAAGATCGCGCAGATGGCCGGCTTGTCGATCCCGGAAGAGACTCGGTTTTTTATCGTGCCGGAAGACGGCTGGGGACCCGAGCATCCGTTCTCGGGGGAGAAGCTGTCGGTGATCATGGCGCTCTATCGCGCGCGGGATATCGATCACGCTATTGAACTCACCCAGAATATTCAGGCCTACCAGGGGCAGGGTCACAGCTGTGGTATCTACTCCAACAGCGACGCTAACATCATGAAGTTAGCGGAGAACACCTACACCTCCCGCGTCATGGTGAACCAACCCCAAGCCGCCTCTAACAGCGGTAACGTGTGGAACGGCATGCGCCAGACTTTTTCACTGGGCTGTGGGTCATGGGGCGGCAACGGCACCAACAACAATATCTCCTGGCGAGACCTCATCAACGAGACCTGGGTGTCGATGCCCCTCGCTGAAGAGAAGACCATCCCGTCGGACGAAGAGCTGTTCGGTGACGTCATCAACCAGTTGGGCTGACACCCACCACATCACGCTCATGACCGCCGGAGTCCCGGGTGGCTGACTCAGAACACCCGGATCTGATGGACCCGGCGGTTCAACAGTGTCCGTATGAGCTCTATAAAGCGCTGAGAGCCAGCGCACCCCTCTACAAAATGCCCTCGACCGGGTTCCGCTTGGTCACCAACTACGCGCTGGCGCGCGAAGTCATCCGCGCGCCCGATCAGTACCTCAGCAGCGTGAGCCCCATGGCGCTGTCGGATGACGGCATTCCGCAAGAGATTATCGACATTTACGAAGCGGGTGGATGGCTCCCTCTGGCATCGTGCTCAACGTCGGATCCTCCGCAACATCCCAGGGTGCGCGGGTTTCTGGAAAAGCTCTTTACCGCTGAGCGCGTGCGCGCAGTCACCCCGGCAATCGACGCCATTACCGAATCACTGCTTGACGAGCTGGCTGGTCAGCCCGAGGTCGAGTTCATTCACGACTTTGCCCACCCGTTGCCCATGATGGTGATCGCTGCGTTGCTAGGGGTGCCACAGGCTGACATTGCGCAGTTCAAAATCTGGAGCGATGCCATTGTCGAGCCCTTCAGCATGATGGCGTCCCCGGAACGCCGCGTCGAATGCGCCCGCCTAGTGGTCGAGATGCAAGCCTACTTTGCCGATATGGTGGCCGATCGACAGAACAATCCCGGAGAAGACCTCATATCAGAGGCCATTGCTTATCGGGATAGCGCAGGCGAGCCCTTTACCATGCAGGAACTCATGACCATCATCACTATTGATCTGCTTGCATCGGGCAATGAAACCACCACCGCTGCGATTGGCTCCGGTATGAAGCTACTGATTGAAAACCCTGACGTGGCGGCGGATATCAGCGCGGATGCCGCGGTCATACCCAACTTTGCCGAAGAGGTGTTACGGCTGGAGTCTCCGGCGCAGGGGATGTTCCGGCGGTGCGCGGCGGCATCCGAGTTGGGGGGCGAAACGCTGCAGGAGGGTGATCTGCTCAATATTCGCTTCGGCGCCGCTAACCGTGACGAGGCGCAATTCCCGAACCCCGATGCCATCGATCTGCATCGCGCCAAACCGGGGAGCCATCTCGCTTTCGGCATGGGTCGCCATGTGTGCGTCGGTGCCGCGCTCGCCCGACAAGAGATCATCAGTGCCTTCACGGCGATCTTCCGGCGCTATGATCGTTTCGAGCTGATTGCAGGTCAGCCCGAACCGCGCTATCAGCCGAGCCTCTTCGGCCGCAATTTACTGGCACTGCCACTGCGCTGGTCAAAAAGACTTTAAAGGTCATCTCGGCTACTCGGGAAACGCGTTGAAAACGAGTGCTAAACCTCCCAGTACAGGCCAGCCCATCACCAAACCAGAACAAGTGGTCAGCCTTCGTAGGCCGTTCTAGAATGTCGAGACGCCAAAAGAAAGAGAAGAGGGGTTAAGTATGAGCCGAATCAGTTTCGTACCTGTCGATGAGTGGCCAGAGGCGCTCAAAACATTTGTCGCCGCAGATAGCGCGACCGATCTTGAGCTCGGCATCACCCGGATGCTGGCCCACGCGCCCGAGCTGGCCATGGGGCCACTCAATTTTGGCGCAGCGATGGTTACCCACCGCACGCTGCCTGAGCGCCTGATTGAGCTACTGCGATTACGCGTCGCGTTTCATAACCAATGCCGCAGTTGCATGGCGATTCGTTACCGTGCCGCCAGTGACGATGTGAGCGAGGCAGACGTTTGCAGCCTCGAGCAACCACAACAATCCGAATCTCTTAATGCGCGAGAAAAACTGGCGGTCGAACTCGGGGACCGCTTTGCCTGCAACCATCTATCCATCGACGAAGCCTTTTTCGCTGAGTTGAGGGCGCTCTTCTCCGAAGCGGAGATTATGGAATTGCTGATGCACTGTGCGCTGTATGTTGGCGTCGGCCGACTCGCCGCCGTACTGGATATGACAGAGGACCTGCCAACAGGATTTGACCTGCCATTCGGCCAGCACAATAACGTGACACCGACCTCCGGCGATCCGGTGGTCGTTAGGTAAGCACTATCCATAGAAGAAATACGCTACAGAAGACATACGATGAGCGCATCTTCGCCTTCTAAGGTATACGCGGATAACGCATTGGTTCAGCTTGCATTGATCACAAGTCGCTTGTTTCAAGGGGAGTGGTTGAAAAAAGCGTCGCGCAGGATAACTTCTGGAATCCGCGTGGTGTTATTGAGTGGCATCGGGTTAGCAGCGTCTGTCGCTGCAGAACCCTTTCAAGGCTGGCCCTTACCCGCCGCTACGGCCGGGGGCGGTCACTTCAGCGCAACAACCCAGATCACGCCCGACAACGTGAAAGATCTGGAAATTGTTTGGATGCATCGCTCGGGAGACTTCCGGGACGGGGAAAATTTCATCGGTGGCTTGAGCGGCGAGGCGCCTTTGCAATCATCCTGGCAAGCCACGCCGGTGCTGGTCGATGATCACCTGTATTTCTGCACGCCTTTTAACCGGATCCTCGCCGTGCACGCCGAGACGGGCAAAGAGAGATGGTCTTACACACCGGAGATCGATAGCGAGGCGTTCCCGATGCCACGTTGCCGGGGCGTCACCCAGTGGACCGATTCGCGGCTCGCTAAAGGCGATGCGTGCCATCAGGTCATCGTTGCGCCGCTTATGGATGCGCGGGTGGTGGGCCTGGACGCCAGAACCGGTCAAGTCTGCCCCTTTGGGGATCGAGAACAGATCGACTTGAGCAAAGGTCTCGGACCTTATGAGACAGGCTTTTACATGCTCAATACGCCGCCCGCGATCACTGGGAACACGCTGATCACAGGTGGCACGGTTGCCGACAACATCACCACGGCCGTGCCGAGTGGCGTGGTACGCGCCTACGAACTCACATCGGGCAACCTGCTGTGGGCCTGGGAGCCAGTGGTGGCGGTAACCGGCAATAGCGAGAACGACCCGAGCGCTGTAGCTGACGCCACCATGAGCGAGGGCCAGCAATATCAGCAGGGTACGACCAATGCCTGGTCTTTCCTGTCAGTCGATGCAGAACTGGGCTTGGTCTATGTGCCAACGGGGAACACCTCGCCAGACTATTACGGTGGCCATCGCGGCAATCTCGACCACTACTCAAGCTCCGTTGTCGCACTAAATATTGACACTGGTGAGGTCGCCTGGCACTTCCAGACGGTTCACCATGACATCTGGGATTTCGATGTACCCTCTCAACCCACACTGTTTGAAACACAGATCGATGGCCGCGACGTCAAAGGTCTAGCCCAAACCACGAAGCAGGGGTATGTGTTTCTGCTCGACCGGGAGACCGGAGAGCCGCTTTTCCCGGTAGAGGAAGTGCCCATGCCCCAGGGCACGGCGCCAGGAGATTACACATCACCTACTCAGCCCGTACCCACCGCACCCCGCTCCCTGCTGGATCTTCCCGGCGAAAGAGGCACGCTGTGGGGTCTCGTACCTTGGGACAAATGGGCCTGTGAGAATACGTTGGAAGGGCTTCGTTATGAGGGACCCTTCACACCCCCCGCCCTGGAGGGAGCGTTGCATATGCCCAGTGCGTTTGGCGGCCAGAATTGGGGCGGCCCCGCCATTGATCCGGTTCGGCACAAGCTCATTGTGAACACGCTCCACATGGGCACTGTGGTGCAACTGATACCGCGAGACCAATGCGAAGGCGAGGGGCCAGAGCCCGTGGCAGACGGACCGTTTCTGCTCGAGCCCTCGGAAGGCACGCCTTATTGCAATCGGCGCTGGCTGGGGTTCGTATCGCCCATGGGCGTCCCCTGTACGCCGCCGCCCTGGGGCACGCTGGCGGGTATTGATCTGCGGACCGGCAATGTCGATTGGCAGGTGCCACTGGGCACCACCCGAGATATGGCGCCTTGGCCGTTTTGGTACATCAAGGGCTCGCCGAATTTAGGTGGCCCGGTGAGCACCGCCAGCGGGCTGACTTTTATCGGCGCAACGACTGATCACTTTTTACGCGCTTTCGACACCAATACCGGTGAAGAATTATGGAAAGGCCGGCTTCCCACCTCGGGTCACGGCCTGCCGATTACTTATCAACTGACCGAGCGCAGCAAGCAGTACGTTGTGATCGCCGCGGGCGGTCACGCCGCGCTGGGCACACCACCCGGCGACTATTTGGTCGCTTTTGCCCTGCCGGAATGACGGGCACCTAATTCACTATGGAGACATCCCTATGAACGCACCCATGGCCATCACAGCTGCCGGCGATATTCTCGCCAACATCCATGACATAGATTGGCTAGATGTAGGCGGTGGCTCTTATTTCAAAGTGTTGCGGCTCTGCGAAAAGACCGGCCAGTGGGTGCTCTACGTTAAAATGGAACCCGGGGCTCGGTTTCAACCGCATCGACATGAAGGCTGGGGTCAGTTTTTCATCACCAAGGGTGAGCTCATTTACGACGTTGGATCGGCGCCCGCCGGGACCTACGGCTTCGAGCCCATCTTTGCGGTGCATCACGAGGCGGGATGCGAGGTGGAAACCGAAATGCTGTTTATGGGCGAGGGAGCCGTCACGTACTTCACGCCCGATGGCGGCATCGACTACGTCATGAATGTTCAGACCCTAAAGGCCGTCACAGAGGGCACTGCGGAACTCGACGTCAGTCCCGCTTAAACCTCTGTCCCGTCAGGACGCCGCTTCGAGCTCCGACCGAATCGTCGCGAGGAAACTCGCCGCTTGAGCCCCGTTCACAACGCGATGATCGCTGCCCAAGGTCAAGGTCATCATGGAACGGGCGACGACCTCATCGGCCTCGTTAAATACCGGTATTCGACGCACTGCACCTACCGACAACACCATAATCTGAGGAGGTGTGACCATCGCAGTAAACGATGACACGCCGTACATACCGAGGTTGCTCACTGTAATCGCCGCAGGACTGTTGTCCGCTGCTGCCAGTCGCCCAGAGCGCGCCCGCTGAATAACGTCTTTAGACACGCGAGATAGCTCATCGAGACTTGACCCAGCCGGCGTTTGAATAACCGGCGCCAAGACAATATTCTCATCCGTCGCTACCGCCACGGCCACCGCTTGTCCGTCCACTGCCGTCAGGCGTTCACCGTCAAAGGTCTGGTTGAGCTCGGGGTGCGCCAACAGTGCGCGCTGCACCGCGGCGATAATCGCGTCATTCAGCGACGCGTCGCCCGATACCGCCGAGAGCGCAGCGCCTGCGTCCACATCCATCGTCACATGATAAAGCGGCAAGCTGGACTGCGCTTGGGACAGCTTTCGCGCCACAGTGGCTTGTTGAGAGGACAGCGGCTGCCCGCTGCCACTCGCACTGACGCCCTGCTCAATCGCGCGGTCAACATCTGCCTTGACGATACGCCCGTGAGGACCGGTCGCGGTAACCTGTGCCGGATCAATGCCCGCCTGCTCCAATTTTCTTCGAAGTGCCGGCGCAATGCGCGCAGCGGCGGGCTGTGCAGCGCCTGCTGTCGTGCCTGGGGCCATTCCGGCCTCCGGCTCAGCTGCCTCTTCTTTAGAACCCTCACTGCGCTGGGCATTCACGAAGGCCTCAATCGCCTCGTCTTCCGCCGCATCCGCTGCGATCACGCCGATTAATTGACCCACGGGCAACTCATCACCCACCTCGGCGAGCACTCGCACCAAGGTGCCTGTTGTCCGCGCCTCGAAACTATTCACGATTTTGTCGGTTTCAATGTCGACGATTGCTTCGCCTGCCGTAACGGCATCGCCCACGGCTTTGTGCCACGCAACGATCGT
>JAYOEE010000025.1:0-31557 GCA_038106565.1 Halieaceae bacterium | reverse complement strand
TCTCAAGCCCCGTGAGTCGCACACCGTTGAGGTAACCGTTACGCCGCGAGCGGGCCTCGGTACCGCGGAGGCAGGTATTAACTTGAGTGATACCGCCCGGGCGTCAAGTTCCTTTAACGGCGGTAGCCTTGAATCTCCGCCCGCGAGCGCAAAAGTTCGATTCGAGCCCAAAGCCAAGCCAGTGATCACCAAGACGGCGTCGGTGCCCACCGACCAACCCATACAGCCTGGCAGAAAGGTGACCTACACCCTGACCGTACGTCCGCCTGGGTCAGACCCCATCACCGATGTCACGGTGACCGACATGATGCCCCCGGGGTTAGTGTTTGATCACAGCGTTCCCAGCCCCGATGCCCGCTCCACCGACGCCAGCGGCAATCAAATTTTCGAATACATATTTCCCAAACTGGAAAACACGGCCACGATAACGTTGGTCGCCAAGATTGCCGACAATGTCCAGAGTGGAGAAAAAGTCAGCAACTTTCTGGCAGCGTCTACCCCCAATCTAAAGACGGAGGTAGTCACCGAACCGGTGTCGCACACCGTGTTTGACGCAGGCTACACACTGACCAAAAAAGTCCAGGGCAGTCGGCAGTATTTTCAACCCGGGGATACGCTGACCTATTCACTAACCTACTCCAATGTTGGCAAGGTTGCGAATACCGGCACCGTCATTACCGATATTTTGAGTCCCTGGCTGGAATCAGTGCCAGGGGCTAACCCCGCCTATACCAGCACGCCGCTTGACCCTGCTGATCCCGGCAGCGCTGAGGTGTTGAAGTGGACGATCGGCAAGGTGGCGCCTGGAAAGAATCACACCGTGTCTTTCGAGGCTCGAGTGAAAGCCGGCACTCCCGATGACACGGTGATTAACAACACCGCGCATATTTACTCAGCCCAAACCGGGGAAATCGCCTCCAACACGGTGACGGTGCACACCGAGCCGGTCGAGCTTCGCATCAGTAAAACCATCAACTCGCCCGATGGCAATTACAACGATGGCGACGCGCTAACCTATACCATCAACTACGCCAATATTGGGCAGGTAACGGCTCCCAATACCGTATTGACCGACCCACTGCCCACTCTCTTGGAGGGTTTTGAGTTCACCGGTGTCGATGGCGCGGTCTACGATGCAGCAAGCCACACAGTCTCTCTCAACATTGGTAACTTGCTCCCACGTTCTGCCGACGCCTCAATTATTGTGCACGGCGTAGCGCGCAATCCAGGCACCAGTGATCTTAATGTGGGCAATCGAGCAACCATTACCTCCACCGATGCCGGAGTGGTCAAGGCAACCGCCAGCGCCAAGGCCGAATTGACAGTAAAACCCGGCCCACTTTTTATAATCAATAAAACCATTGAGGGCAGCGACAAACGCGCTACGGCGAAGCCCGGAGAGACGGTTCATTATGAGCTGTTGATCAGTAAACGAGGAGGCGCGGCGACGGAAGTGCGCGTTGTCGACAAGCCGCCGGCAGCGCTTGAGAACTTGCAGTCAAACCATGCGTTTACGATTAACGTGGACGGGGCGATGGTGTTTGTGCTGCCGGCGATGGCAGAAGGTGATGTTGGCCCACTCAGCGTTACCATCAGCGGCGAGGTGAGGAATCCAACCGATCCGGGGAGCTTTCCCAATGTTGCTGCGGTGACGGCCAAGGAGCTGTTGGGGTCTGGCATAGCCAGCAATACAGTAGATTTGTTGGTGAATTCCCAGCCAGATCTGGTGGTTAGTAAGTCTGTTGATAAATCGGTGGTGAATTCACCCACGACCGGACTAGGTGAGCAGCTGACCTATACGCTTACGGTGGAGAACAACGGTACGGCCAACGCGACTGACGTGGTAGTTACCGATGACCTGTCGGACAAATTTACTGATATCACGAGTCCCGATACCACGTCCGATGTAAACGGTAACAGTGTGCGTTGGTTGTTGGGCGTTATGCAGCCGGGCGCACGCCAGACACTCACGGTCAGTGCTCGTGCCAAGCCGGGCCTGAACGCGGGACTGACTATTCCGAACAAAGCGGCTGTTAGCGGGTTAAGCCCTGATGGATCAACCCACAACAGCGAGTCTGGAGAGGTCAATGTCAAGGTGGGTGTTGCACGGCTTTTTATCACCAAGACGGCAGATAAGGCGTCGGTTGCCCCCGGGGAATCGCTGGTTTGGACGATAGAGTACGCCAACACGGGTACGGCGGACACTGGCCCCATCACGCTGTCAGATACACTGCCGGCCGCGCTCAGTTATGTGACAGGATCAGCGGCTTATCCAGCGGGTAGTGTGTTTGCTACCGCGGCGAACAATGGCGTTGTCTTTAGTGATCTGCCGTCGCTGGCCGCTGGAGAGAAAAGCAGTGTGAGCTTTACAACCGTTGTGGCTGCGATCGTCCCGCGTCAGTCAGCGGTGTTGCAGAACACGGTGCTGGCAAGTGCGACGCAGGTGCCGAGCAGTTTGACCCCTCCCTTGACGGACCCTCCGAAGGTCAGCACGGGCCCGTCACTGAAAATCACCAAAACTGCGGATGTCAAGAAAACACATCCGGGCGATACGTTGACGTACACGATCACTGCGACGAATGTGGGCAGTGACAAAGCCAATAATATTGAGATCAGCGACAAGCTCACCGATCTTTTGATGATCAAGTCGTACTCAGGCAAACCGCAGCTGAGCGGTCAAACGCTTACGTGGAGTGAGTTGGAGCTCGCTGCCAAGGACAGTCTGACGTACACCGTGACGGCCAAGGTGGTATCGCCTCTGGCGGATGGCAAGGTAATTCCCAATACGGTGACGGTCACGTCGACTGAAGAGCCAGTGGGCAAATCGGCAACGGTGTATTTGCCGGTTCGCGCGCCCTCGCTGCGCCTCGTAAAGACCGCCAGTTTGAGTACAGTGAAAGCGGGTGATGCCGGCGCCGGCAACGGTGGTGCCTTCAGTTACCTGATCACTGTGACGAACAACGGTTCGGGTGCGGCGAGCAATATTACGGTAACGGATGATGTCCCCACGGCGCTGGAGGTGTTGTCGGTCAAAGGGCTGAGTGGCAACTGTGGTGTTAGCAACCAGTTAGTCACCTGCGCCATTCCTTTGCTGGCGGCGGGAGATTCGGTGGATATCCACATCAAAGTGAAAGCCCGGGACGCGCTACGCAACGGTTTGCCAATCAATAATCAGGCGACGGTCTCGAGTCCGACGACGGGTTCTATAACAACACCGCCGACGACGGTGACGGTGAGCAGTGCTCCGCGGCTGACGCTGACCAAGTCGACCCCGGCGGTCACGGTCAGCCCTGGTGCCTTGATGCGCTATACCCTGTTGATTGAAAACACGGGCAGCGACATTGCCACCGGTTACACGGTGACGGATCGGCTGCCCCAGTACACGAGCTTCGACAGCGCCAGTGACGGCGGGGTTGAAAGCGGCGGGGTTGTGACCTGGGGCGGCGCGGGTCAGCCGCTCTTGCCCGATATTGCGCCAGGCGGGAGTCACACGTTGACGCTGGATGTGTTGCTGGCGAGCTCTATTCCCAACAAAGAGCGCATCGCGAATACGGCTCAGTTGCATTATCCGGTATCGGGTAAAACCCTTCAGGTGGCGAGTTCACTGCCGCCGGGTGGTCAGCATCCGTTGGTGGCCAGCGCGCCGCGGTTGAAAGTACTGAAGTCGGTGGACGGCGGCGCTACGACGGTTGTCCCGGGTCAGTTATTGACTTACATCCTGACGGTATCTAATGAGGGGAACGCCCCGGCCAATGCGGTGACCCTGATCGACAAGCTGCCGAGCGAAGTGACCTGGGTGCCGGGGGCGCAGGGCGCCGACAGCAGTCAATTACCGACTTTGTCCTGGGATCTGGGCACAGTTGATCCCGGTTCGCCCAAATCGATTACCGTTAGCGCCCGGGTTGCCTCACCGCTGGTCAATGGCAGCAAGGTCGTCAATGGTGCCGAGGTACAGCTTGGCGGGGTTACGGTGGATTCCACAAGCGTTACCCAATATGTGGTGAGTGCACCTCGGTTGAGCATTAGCAAGACGCCGCTCAAGCAAAAGGCGCGTGCAGGAACAGTGGTATCGGGCGCTGGTCAGCAGGATGGCGAGGGTGTTGCCTTTCAGATCAGCTACGACAACACGGGGAATGAGACGTCCACCAATGTGATCATCACCGACAAACTGGATCCGAAGTTGCGCTTTATCAGTGCCAGTCATGGCGGCCAATGGGATCCTGGTAGCCGGACCATTAGCTGGGCCATTGGCAGCCTGGAACCGGGCCGCTGTCAGATTGACACCTGCTCGGTGAGCGTTCAGGCGCAGGTGGGGGATGGCATCGCCAACGGCACTGCGATCGAAAATTATGCGCATATAGGTTCTTCGGAGGGCGCCAAGACATCGAAGCGCGCGGTGGTTAAGGTTCACAGTGAGGGTCGTTTAGCGGTTCAAAAATCGGTGGTGGGTAGTGCGGTAGTTGCCGCCGGCAAGCGCGTGAAATACCTCATCGAATACGCCAATGTGGGCAGTGACGCGCTGACCGATGTAACGGTCAGTGATCACCTGGCACCGGGTACAACTTTGGACTACGCCTCGGATGGGGGCGTCCTGAGCGGCAAGAATGTGCTGTGGTTTAACGGTGCCAATAAGACGTTGGCGGCGGGTTCGGGTGGCGTTCTTCACCTGACGGTACTGATGCCGACGGTGGTCAGTAACGGCGCTGCGCTGGAGAACAAGGTGACGGTGAGTGGCTCGACCGCAACTGGTCGTGTGGCAGCTTCCGCTACTGCGCTGGTTACCGCGGCGAGTGCGCCGCGACTGACATTGAGTAAGAGCGGACCGAAGACCAAAGCGGTGCAAGCAGATCAGTTAATCACCTATGTGCTGACTTTGGAGAATCAAGGTAACGACGTGGCCACCGGGGTTGTTGTTACCGACACCCTGCCATCGGGTTTGAGCTTTGCCAGTGCCAGTGACGGCGGCGCGCCGGACAGTAACGATCCCCAGGTAGTTCGCTGGAGCTTTGGCAACAAAGCCCTGCCACCGGGTTTACCGGTGACGCTGTCGGTGACGGCGCGGGTAAATTCTCCTATTGCCGATAACACGCGCCTGGATAACCGAGCCTCGACCACGGACCATGTCACTAACACTATAGTTAATTCCAATATTGTTCAGCGCACCGTTACCAGCAGACCTTATCTGGAGATAGACAAAACTCTGGTGGGTACGTCAGGTCCTGTCACATTGGGTCCGGGTGACCCGGTCACCTTCCTTCTGACCTTCGCCAACACGGGTTCGGATACGGCGACGAACGTGGTGGTGGAGGATCACCTACCCATTGGTCTGCGGTTGTCGGCAACGGAGGATGTCGACGGCGTCAGCGCGGTGGTGTCGGGGTCGGTGCTCCGCTGGTCGATCGGTACGCTTTTGCCGGGTCAGTCGCGCTCGGTGCACGTATATGGCGTCGTCGAAAGTGTGATTCCTAACGGATCAACACTGGATAATTTTGCCAGTATTGTCAGTGCGGAGACCAAGCCCAAAACAGCTCACGCCCCGCTCATTACCGTGGCTAGTGCGCCAGCTATAGCACTGAATAAAACCACACAGGTGGGGTTGGTATCGCCTGATTTGCAATATACCTACGAGATTGACTGGTTCAATTTTGGTGCAGACACCGCGACGACCGCAGTGCTGAAGGACTGTTTGCCGAGTGGAGTTACTTTTGTGGGCGCCAGTCATGGAGGCACTGCCGCTGGTAGCTGCGGCAGCAATCAGCAACAGGTAATCTGGAACTTGGGCGATGTTCGCGCCAGTACCGGCGGCGCCGTGTTTGTCACAGTGATAGTTGATGATGCCCTGCAAGTTCAAAACGGCGACGCCCTCACTAATCTGGTGGACGTGGGGGCGACCAAGATGCCCGCGACGTCGAGCAGCCACACAGTAATTGTCAGCAGTCGGCCTGCGCTGGCGCTGGTGGAGCGCACATCGGCACCAGTGATTGCTGCGGGTGATGCGGTGCTTTATACCCTGACGTTTGCCAATTTTGGTAACGCGGTAGCGACTGGGGTCCAGGTGACTGATGAGCTACCTCCGGATGCGATTCCTCAATCTGTCAGTAGCGGCGGTAAGTTTGACTTGGCGGCGGGCAAGGTGATTTGGGACATTGGCTCGCTGCCGCCGGGTGGCAGCGTGACTGTAACCTACAGCCTGGCGAGTCCCACGGGGACCCCGGAAGGTACGGTGTGGCTTTCAACATCGAACATCACTGCCACCAATGCTTGGCCGACCAGCGCCCAGAGCGAGGTTTACATTGGCAGCGTGGCGGACTTTGATCTCACCAAGACCGGCCCTAGCGCCGTGGAGGCAGGGGAAACGGCGACCTGGCGAATTGACTACTTCAACAGCGGCAATGGCAATGCGAACGGTGCGGTCATCCAGGATGTAATACCAGCCGGCTGGACGCTGGTTGGCTCGAATCAAGTACACACGGAAAGTGGAAATGTGGTGTCTTGGTCTGTCGGTGCGGTGCCTGCCTTGTCCGGGGGCTATGTGGATGTCACGCTGCGAGCACCTGCGGTAGCGGACAACGGATCGGCGTTCATTAACACCGCTTCACTGCAGACAACCGGTGCGAACCAAACCTGGACAGCCTATGCGCCGATGGTGATTCACAGTCACACCGACCTTGCGGTGACTATTGACGCACAACGCACACCGGTCAAGGCCAATACCGAACAAACGCTAGATGTCACTTGGGCAAACACGGGAAATCAGGACGCTCCGAATGCACGCATTCAAGTGACGCTACCGACAAACACCCAGTTTGTATCGGCGACGGGGGCGTACACCGTGTCGGGCAGCACAGTGACTTGGGAGGTCACTGATGCGCTGAGCGGCGGTGGCACGGGCCTGCCTTCGGGAGGCACGGGTGCGGAATCGATCGTTGTGAAGGTGGACGACGGCACGATCAACGGCACGGTGCTCAAAAGCCAAGCGGAGATCACCGCTGACACGGGGACGCCCGCCATTGATGTGACAAAATTTGAAGTGGTGAGCGCGCCAGTACTGGTGCTGGCCAAGGCGGTTGATCAGCAGCAAGTCGAGGTGGGTAACATTGTGACCTATACCATTGACGTGGCGAATCAGGGCAACGAGGACGCGACCGGCCTGGTGATTAGCGATCAGCTGCCGCCAGAGCTGCGGCTGATCGATAGTTCCACCCCGGGCGCCGTGGTGGACACGCCCAACAATCGGATCAGCCTCGATGTGGGCGTGCTGGAAGAACCTATGGGTACCGCTACATTGGTCTTTAGGGCCAGAGTACTGGCATCGGCCTCCAACAAAACCATACCCAATACCGCTGAGGTGAGCTGTAACGAGTTGCCCAATGCCCTTTCAACTGCGACCACAGATGTGTCCGAACTGATAGTCGTGCCTGTTCCAACCGGGAATAGGGTCTGGTTGCTAATGCTAGTGATGCTGATGGTAGCCGGTGTTTACTGGCACGCCTGGTCTGGACGACGGCTATCGCCGCGGTGAGATGAGCTGGAACTTAGAGCAATTGCCATTAGTTTTAGTGCGCCGACGCGTGTCTTGGTGCGGCCAATCGGCCTTGACATGGTAGAGGTCGGCGGTTCGAATCCGCCTGGTCCTACCAAATTTTTAGGCCTCTGTTTTTATTGAACTTTATTTTTCCAAAATCGCGCGTTTTGGCGTGGTTCTGTGTGTGGACGCTACCGCTGAAAGGTATCGGCTGGATAGCGCAGGACCCGTTGACGAAGCGTCAAAGTAGTCCTCGTTCTATCATGGGCCGGGCTATTCAGTCGGAATCGAAGCTCCCTCTTTGAGCACCTGTAAACTGAAATTCGACTCCACGTTCTTAACACCCGGAATCTTAAGAATGCGCTTCATGACCAGATCGGAAAAGTGATCCATGCTTTTCGCAACTGCCTTCAGCAGATAATCATGGGCGCCTGCCATCGCATGGCACTCGACGATATACTCGTCCGTGGCGACAGCATCAAAAAACTCTTGCAGCTTCTGATCGTCCTGACTATCCACCGTTACTAAAATGAACGCTGTCACCTGTAGCCCTAGCTTACGTCGATCGACCTTTGCGCCGTACCCCGTAATTACACCAGCCACTTCGAGCGCCTTCACCCGGCGGTAACACGGAGACTCAGAGGACCCAATTTGCTCTGCCAACTCAACATTAGAGATGCGACCTTGGGCTTGCAGCACCCTAATGATGCTTTTCTCCTGCTTATCCAAATTCATGGGCGTATATTTTCTTTTAAAAAGGTATAAAAGAAGAAATTATCGTCTTTTGGAGCTTTTTCCAATCAATTAGGTGAATTTCTCCCAAACGCTTTTTGTAACCTCATGCTTGCGTTAGTGCTGAGTAAGAGGGGAAAACCGTGGCTGACTTATTTGAGAACCCCATGGGGCTGGACGGATTTGAGTTTGTCGAATACTCGGCAACTGATCGAGGACTGCTCGAGCCTGTATTTGAGATGATGGGGTTCACTCATGTGGCGAATCATCAATCAAAAGACGTCGCACTCTGGCGTCAGGGTGACATCAACTTCATTATCAATTACGAGCCAGAGTCACCCGCTTACTTCTATGCCAAGGAGCATGGCCCATCGGCCTGCGGCATGGCGTTCCGAGTGCGGGATGCGAAGTCAGCCTATACACGTGCTTTAGCGCTGGGGGCTCAACCCATTGATGTCCAAGCAGGCCCCATGGAGCTGAAACTCCCAGCCATCAAAGGCATTGGCGGCGCACTACTCTATTTAATTGATCGCTACGAAGCGGGCGCTTCGATTTATGACATTGACTTCGAATACTTAACGGGTGTTGACCCCTACCCCAGGGGTTGTGGCTTTAAAGTCATCGATCACCTCACGCACAACGTCTACCGGGGTCGAATGGATTACTGGGCTAAGTTCTATGAGCGCCTGTTTAACTTTCGGGAAATCCGTTACTTCGATATCAAGGGTGAATACACGGGGCTAAAGTCGAGGGCGCTTACCGCGCCCGATGGCAAGATTCGCATCCCCCTGAATGAGGAAGGCGGCACTGGCGGGCAAATTGAGGAGTACCTGATCAAATACAACGGCGAGGGTATTCAGCATATTGCCTTCTCGTGCGACGACCTCTTTGATTGCTGGGACAAGCTGAAGGCACGAGGAGTTCCGTTTATGACGGCGCCCCCGGAAACCTATTACGAAATGCTGGAGGAGCGCCTACCCGGCCACGGCGAACCCGTAGATGCACTGCAGTCTCGCGGCATCTTATTGGATGGGACCACCGCTGACGAGGAACCCCGTCTGCTCCTCCAAATTTTTTCAGAAACACTGATCGGTCCTATCTTTTTTGAGTTTATCCAGCGCAAAGAAGACGAAGGGTTTGGTGAGGGGAATTTCCAGGCACTGTTCGAGTCCATGGAGCGTGATCAAATGCGCCGGGGCACCTTGAGTGCCGGGCAGTGACGAAATAGAAGGGTCGCACTATGGACATTAAGCGAATCCATCATGTGGCGTATCGCTGTAACGACGCCAAAGAGACGGTTGAGTTTTATCAACGCGTACTTGGCATGGATTTCCAATTAGCCATTGCTGAGAACGAGGTGCCTTCTACAAAGGCGCCTGACCCATACATGCATGTATTTTTGGATGCGGGCATGGGTAATGTTTTGGCGTTTTTCGAGTTGCCCAATTCACCTCAAATGGGGGTTGATCCCAATACTCCAGACTGGGTCCAGCACATTGCCTTCGAGATCGAGACTTTTGAGCATTTGATGAGAGCAAAAGCCAAAATCGAGGCCGAAGGCGTCGAGGTCTTGGGGCCAACCAATCACGGCATTTTTCAATCGATCTACTTCCGTGACCCCAATGGCCACCGCCTCGAACTCGTGGTCAACACACGCACTGAAGCGGAGATGACGGAGCTCCATGGGGTCGCGCCCGAGATGCTCGAAGAGTGGAGTCAAACACGTCAGGCACCGCGTCATGCCGCATGGCTGCATGAGAAAGAATTTAATCCGGAGACTGTATGAAACTCGCCAGCCTGAAATCTGGCCGCGACGGACGCCTGATTGTGGTTTCCCGCGATCTGACGCGCGCCGTTGAGGCGTCTTCCATTGCGCCGACACTGCAATCGGCTCTCGATTGCTGGAGCACGGCATCTACGGGACTCACACGACTTTACGAGCAACTCAATGCGGGAGAAGTGGCAGCCAGTTTTGCATTTGACCCGACCCACTGCGACGCCCCGCTGCCTAGGGCTTACCACTGGGCTGATGGCAGTGCGTATGTGACCCACGTGGAGTTGGTGAGAAAGGCGCGCGGCGCTGAGCTACCCGAATCATTCTGGTCCGACCCGCTGGTCTACATGGGCGCTTCAGACGCGTTTTTGGGTCCGACCGATGATGTCCCGGTCGAATGTGAAGCCTGGGGAATCGATTTCGAAGCGGAAGTGATCGTCATTACTGACGATGTACCCGCTGGCATTTCATCTGAGCAGGCACCTAAACACATCCAACTAATCGGGCTGGTCAATGATATCTCTCTGCGCAATTTGATCCCTGGAGAGCTTGCCAAACAGTTCGGTTTTTATCAGTCGAAGCCTTGGACCAGTTTCAGCCCGGTCGTTGTCACTCCCGATGAGTTGGGCGAGGCTTGGGATGGGGCAAAATTACATTTGCCCTTACGCGCCACCCTCAACGGCACCTTGGTGGGCGCGCCAAATGCCGGCGTGGACATGACCTTCGACTTTTGCACGTTGATTGCTCACTGCGCAAAATCACGCGACCTCATGACAGGCACCGTCGTCGGTTCAGGTACGGTCTCCAACGTGGGCAGCGAGCACGGCTCCTGTTGCCTCGCTGAAGTCCGCTGCCTCGAGACCATTGCAAATGGAGCACCGCAAACACCCTTTATGTCATTCGGTGATCGCATCGAAATAGAGATGCTTGACGATGAAGGCCAGTCGATTTTTGGAAGAATCGACCAGCGCGTAGTGCAATACACGCCGCCGACCGACTGATACATGAAGCTTTACTCCTACTTCAGATCCTCAGCGGCCTATCGCGTCAGAATTGCTCTCGGGCTTAAAGGTCTCGAATATGACTATGCGGCGGTAAACCTGCTCAAGAGGGAGCAGAAAAGCGCCGCATATGTAGCGCGCAATCCACAGGGCCTAGTACCTGCGCTTGAGACAGAAGATGGTGCGACCCTCGCACAGTCCATCGCCATCATCGAGTGGCTGGAGGAACTGCACCCAGATCCACCACTGCTGCCGATCGATACGACTGAACGCGCAAGGGTGAGAGCGGTCGTAGCCAACATCGCTTGCGACATTCATCCCCTCTGCAACATCGCTGTGATTGATCACCTTCGGGAGAATCTGGGCGCCAGTGAGAGCGACGTACTCACGTGGTTCAAGACCTGGATGCACCGCGGATTTGATGCCGTGGAGACCGTATTGGCTGCTAATGCACAGAACTACAGCTTTGGGGAGACGCCCGGGATGGCGGACGTCTTCTTGGTACCCCAAGTATTCAATGCTCGCCGCTTCGGAGTCTCGCTTGAAAATTACCCCAACATTACGCGAGTGGAGGAGGCGGCCAATGAACTGGCAGCGTTCTCGTCAGCTGCACCGGAAAAGCAACCGGATTTCAATGGCTAGGTAATCCCGGGAGGTCGCACTAGAGCATCATCAACTGGCGGTCGCCGCGTCTTTGAACGTGACCTCATTGTTCAAATCATTGAAGTAGCCTTAGCGACTTATGGCCATCCGTTATGCCCATTTCCTTGTCTTCCTAGCACCCCGGTCTTTCAAGGCAATGCAAAACATTAGACTGCAAGGAAGCGCACGGCTTGATCAACGACCATGCAGGAACGCTGCCAGATAGCGTGCTGCCAGTCTGGGTCTTGCGGAGAAAAAAATGAGGCCACGGCCAGATCGTACTCTGATATCTGCTTGGCCTCTTCACTGCCTTGGAGTCCCGCACAGTGTTGCAAAAGAAGCACCCTAAGCATTTCACGCCAGCTATAGGTACCGAATTCTAATACCACGTTCAGCAGTAAAGCATCGTTTACGGAGCGTTGATAGCCGTCAGTCGAATGCCCCGTGACCTGATAGTAGATGTCCTCATTCTCTTGCGCACAGGGGGCGACCACCCAATTGCCGAACACCCTTCTGGCCAAATCGAGTTGCGGGCCTTTATGCATTGTTACAGCACTGCCGTAACCGTAAGGACCGACACCAGTGTGGTAGTCCAATATGATCACTGTATCTTTTTGTTCTGTAGAATCCTTGAGTAACGTCAGCAAAGTGTTGTTCGACCAAGAAAGCCTATCACCCCCGTAACTGAATCCGTTCGGATATTCGTACTGCCCGGCCATCAATGCACCTAAAAGTTTTTGCGGTCCCATGCTTGCAGACTGAGTGCTCATGAAGGCTTCTACACTTCCGGCAGTGACTGATTCGACAGCGATTGCCATGGAAGCATAGTCTTGGTTAGACGGCGTGGCGTCAGAAAAATCCAAGTGGTTCCTGCACAGGTCGATATTGTCCTCGTTGTGCCTCCGTAGATACTGAGCGCCCCATGGATTGACAGCGTGAATGAGAAGAACTGCGATGTCATCGCCAAGATCGCGGAAGCGCCCCTCCAGCATCATGCGGACCTGGCAGTACGATCCAGCGGGTAACTCTGCGCCGTGGGTGCCCGAGGTTATTACGAGTAAGTTTTTGGCGTCGGCAGACCCTATATGCACCCAATCCATGGTCAGCGCACTGTGTTCGGGCATAGGCTTCGAAGTTATGTGATACCCAAGCGACTGAGCGGCGCTGCAGAACTGCTGCCGACATCTACTGTAACCCTGAGCAAACTGCAGAGAGTCGAAGTTCATGCTGCCGCCAAAATGATATCGCTGGCTCTATCACCAATCATAATTGTCGTTGCATTGGTGTTACCCGAGGGGAGATCGGGCATGATGGACGCATCGGCGACCCAAAGATTATCCACACCGCGCACTTTTAACTGGGGATCGACAACCGCCAGTTGATCCACGCCCATTTTGCAGGTGCCTACCTGGTGATACATTGAGAAACAGGTATCGCGTACAAATTTCTCAAGTTGCTCATCGTCCTTAATAGACGACCCTGGATTCCGCTCACCCTCGAGCACCAGTCCCATTGGCGGCTTTTCCATCATTTGGCGCACAAACTGGATTCCTGCGATTAACTCCTCTACATCCCCTCTATTACCCAGCATCGGGTGGTTTATGATGGGCCTGCCAAAGGGATTCGCCGTATTTAATTCAAGTGAGCCGCGCGAGCGCGGGCGCATCAGACCGATGGCGGTGCCCATCGCCCTGCCTCGCACCAGCTTGGCCCCGCTTTCATCGAAATCATAGGCAAAAGGCGACGTGATCAATTGAATATTTGGTAATGACATCTGCGAGGAAGTTCTGATAAACGCTTGGGCATGGCCGATACTGGTCGTAATAGGGCCACGACCTCTAAAAATAAAATTAAGCAGGTGAGGGAAACCTCGCAGAGGGCCAGCATCGCTGCCAAAGGTATTTTGCGTCAGGTTGAACGTTACCATTACAGCTGGATGATCCTGTAAGTTGCTCCCCACGCCCGCAACATCGGAAATGACAGATATGCCCGCTGCTCTAAGTTGTTCAGCAGGCCCTATACCCGAACGCAACAGCAGCCACGGCGAGCCCATAGTACCCGCTGCAACAATAATGCCTCGCCGCGCTTCAGAGCTTCTTCTCTTTCCCCGTTTTGCCCAGTGAACGGCCGTAGCTCTCGACCCCTCGAAACCCAGACTGTGAACCTCGGCGTTACATTGTAGGTCCAAATTGGGATCGCTTAGCAGCGGGCGAAGGTACGCTGTTGCAGCAGTCTGCCTCCAGCCCATTTTCTGCGTCGCCTGAACAAGGTCTGCGCCGTCCGGGGCTGCCCCGTTCAAGTCAGCAACCCTTGTAACACCCATTGCCTCTGCCGAGCAGAGCCATTTTTCAGTCAGCGGGTGAGGTGCACGAGTGTCATCTACGGACTGTGGTCCGTCCACTCCCCTAAACTCATCCTCGCCCCGGTTGTTGTTTTCTATTCGCCTTAAATAAGGTAGCACATTCTCATACCCCCACCCCGGGCAGCCATTTGCAGCCCAACGATCGTAGTCTGCGCGGTGGCCGCGGATGTACATCATTCCATTTATGCCTGAGCCCCCGCCCATGACACGGCCCGCGGGCCATACGTCTTGTCTTCCAGCGCGTGACGCGTCTGGCTCTACGACATACTTCCAATTCAATTTGTCGCTCGCGATTGCCAAAGGCGAGCAGGCAGGAATACTAATAAACGGATGCCGGTCTGAGCCGCCGGCTTCTAAAACCAAAACTTTAGCGCCTGCCTCTACGAGCCTGCCAGCTATGGCGCTGCCCGCCGAGCCCGCGCCAACAACGATATAGTCATGCATTGAGTACCTCTCCCGACCAAGGCCAGCCGCGTTTTTAGCTGTGCTTTCTCTAGATGCAGAGCGAGTCTCTTGCTAAACCAACGGTATTTCTTATGTAGAGAAGCATATTTCTTTTGATAGATCGCATAAGTTTCACTGCGCTCACCAGTGAATTGTAAGCTCTGGGAACAGATGGGATTTACAACAATGAGAACATCAAGAAAAGTCAGAGCAATGGTAGCTGGTTTGCTTGCAGCAAACGGAACCTATTTCGCGGCGTGCGCTCAGGTGAATGCAGAAAGCAAGCTAGAAGAAATTGTCGTAACGGCAAGTAAGCGCGGAGCCATCTCTGTTCAAGAGCTTCCTTTTAGTATCCAAGCTATTAGTGGTGACCAGCTATCCAATCTTGGCGCTACCGGCATTGAAGATATATCCGGAATAGTGCCTGGGTTCACAGCCTACAACGCGGGCTCTAACCAAAAGAAACTGCGTATAAGAGGCATCTCCAGTAGCAGTGAATCTGAGCCGCAAGAAACAGTAGGCGTTTACCTCGACAACATCCCGATTACTGGGGCTGGGGGCACCAACAACGAAAATGGCGCATCCCCAGATATCAACCTGTTCGATCTTAATCGAGTAGAGGTAATCAAAGGCCCAAGTGGTACCATTTATGGTGCAGGGTCCATGGGCGGTACGATCCGATATATTCTTAACGAGCCTGACACTGAGGCGTTCAGGGCCGACTTAGAATTGGCGGCAAGCACCACTAAAGATGGCGAAGCGAGTTATGGCGGCAACTTGATGTTAAACATGCCGCTGACTGATTCTCTCGCTTTTAGGGCCGTTGCAGGTATTCGCGAAGTGGGCGGGTATATCGACAATATCGTGCAGACGGGTGTCTCGACCGCGCCAAAGAAGGGCCCAGAAGAAGATATTAACTCCGACAAGATAACGTCAGGCATTTTCAGTATTAAATGGGATCCGAGTGAGAGACTGAGCCTGCTTGGCCGATATGTGCTCAACGACTACGATGTAGATGGCGAAGGGAGTATCGATGCCGATGCGCGTGTAAAGCTTGATCCGGTATATACGCCGCCGACCGAAAATCTTGAGCAGGTGCGATTTATCAAAGAGGTAAATAGGGATGAGCTAGAGCTGTTTTCGATCGATTTAGAGTATGCTTTCGATTCGATGACTCTGGCGTCTAGCACTGGTTATACGGAGCGCACCACCTTTGACCGCCAGGATACATCGGTTGTAGCGGTGTTGTTCTTTGGAGCCAGCCCTGGTCAGATCGGAGGTCCCACGCAAATCGCCGCACCACTTGAAAATGATACGTACTACGATCAGTTCACTCAGGAGTTTCGACTTAGCTCCAATAACGCGGGTAGCCTTTCCTGGTTGGTGGGTGCTTATTATTTCGACCTCGACAAGGAGTTCTCTCAGGGGGGCACAGTTGCCGGCCTTGATGACTGGATCGGCGGCCTAACCGGTCTGTTCGGAAGACCTGACGTGCCCTTTGAGAGCTTGACCACACAGAATCTCGAGCAGATAGCAGTGTATGGTGAGGCTACGTGGGAATTTTCTGAGGACTGGATAGTTACCGTTGGAGCTCGATGGTTCGAGATTGAACAGGATTTTCTGCAGGTCGCCAATGGTTTAATTAATGGTGGCCCGTCCCGCCAGGAAGGTGATGCATCCGAATCCGATGTGAACCCCCGCTTCTCGATTTCGCATCAAGCCTCGGAATCGACATTATTTTACGCCACAGCTTCCAAAGGATATCGTGTAGGCGGAATCAATCAACCGGTGCCGCTCGATGCTGGTACCGGCTGCCGAGATGAACTTGAGGGCCTCGGTCTCAGCGCTGCACCGGGCTCGTTCAGTTCAGACTCTCTGTGGAGCTATGAGTTGGGATCAAAACTGGAGTTTGCCGATAATCGTGCTCGGTTGAATGCTGCCATTTATTACGTTGATTGGAGTGATATTCAGGCGCGCAAGCAGCTAGCATGCGGATTCACGTTCTATGCAAATTCTGCGGAGGCGGAAGTTTATGGCGCTGAACTGGACTTCAGGTATCAAGTAACTGATTCTCTTCTCCTAGCCGGTACTGTTGGGTATAACGATGCATCGCTATCCAAGGATGACGCCTTTTTCAACGCGCCCAAAGGATCTGACGTGCCTGGCGTATCTGAACTCACTTATAGTGTGACGGCGAGATATGATTTCACCTTGTTTTCGATGCAATCGTATCTCGCGGCTGACTATCGTTATATGAGCGAATTCGATAGCGTTTTCGTCAGTAACGACCCTGCCAACAGAACATCGGGTGGTTTCGGTATCCTAAATCTTCGCGCTGGTATGGATATAAGCGAGCAGGTTGCAGTCGGCTTGTTCGTTAGAAATGCCACAGATGAACTGGAGATCTCTGGAACTCAGTCAAACCTCTTTGGCGATTATGCGTTCGTCACTCGTCCGCGAGAGATTGGAGTGAGATTAAACGTTTCCTTCTGAAGACGGGCAGTGCGCTAAATCTCACCGCGTAAGGGAAAAGGAGCTTGATTAAGTCAATTCATTTTCTTTACGCAAGCCCGGCCATTGTAGTGTCCATGCTTACAATGGCCCTCATCGTTTACATACCGGCGTTCTACGCGACTGAAGTCGGGTTGGGGTTGACTGAAATTGGCATCTTTTTTCTCCTCGCCAGAATATGGGACGCCCTAATAGATCCTCTGGTGGGTTCCTTGTCAGATGCCACGAAAAGTCGATGGGGTGCGCGAAAACCCTACATTTTTGTCGGCACACCCTTGTTGATGTGGGCGACTTGGCAGTTATTCAACCCTGCGGAAGAAATGTCTACCAGCTATATGCTGGTGCTACTGTTCATCTATTACTTTTCTTGGACCATTGTCCAAATACCTTACCTTTCCTGGGGCGCTGAGCTCTCGAACGACTACCATGAGCGGTCCCGCATAGTCGGCGTTCGCGAAGGTGCAATGTTCGTTGGGGTATTAATGGCAACAGGTTTGCCAATGCTCATTTTTCCCAATGGGCAGGCGAATTTACCGCAGATGCTTGGTCTCTTTGCCTGGATCACAGTGATTATTCTGCCATTAAGCGTCCTAGTCGCAGTAACTTTTGTGCCTACAGGCGTGGCGACTGAGCGGGCGTTCAAGGCTCCATACGCGATCATGGGCAGCGTGCTACGCAACAAACCCTTTAGATTATTGCTAGCGGCAACATTTCTTGGGTGGTTAGGTGTGCACATTTATAACGCGACGGTACTTCTCATCATCGAATATGGCCTACGGCTACCAACAACCAACTTCTTGCAGCTCGTGTTCATACAGTTTTTGGTCGGGACTCTAATCACCCCACTTATTACACGGTGCGCAAACATATGGGGTAAGCATCGCGTATTAGCGGCCGGCATGCTGGGATCAGCGTGCGTCCTACCACTAATGCTGTTGGTCGAACCTGAAAAAACGTATCAAGTGACAATAATTTTTGCTTTGCTGGGAGTGGTGATCTCACCAATATGGCTTTTGCCCACTGCACTGGTGGCAGACGCTGTCGATGTTGGGAGGCTCGAAGGTGGAGGTAATCAGGCTGGCGTGTATATGTCTCTGTATAACCTTGCTAACAAGTTGGCGCTTTCGCTTGGCGTTGGAATTGCTCTGCCTTTAGTTGAATTGCTTGGATTTAACCCCCAAGCAGAAGATCCCTATCTGACTGCCGGTGGGTTGATGAGCGTTGGACTTATATTGCCTGCGCTGTTTTTTGTTCCAGCAGTCTGGATCCTTTGGCACTACCCGATTGATGCAAAGATGCACGCTGCAATTCTTAACAGAGTAACAAATGACGTTACTAACTAATACTCGCTGCAAGGCCATGGTTCAAATTATCAAATATGGGTGCCCAAATAGATGATTCATACAAAGGTAGCTGCAGCGCAGTTCTTTCCAGAGTACGGAAATCTTGAGAACGGTGTAGATAAGGCTGTCTCCATCATTGAGGCTGCAGCTAAAAAAGATGTTCAGCTGTTGGTATTTCCGGAGCTTTGGTTTATTGGCTATCCCTACTGGGCGAGCATGGATACGCGCAGCCCGGATCACCAATTTTGGCTGCATAGATTTTTGGAAGAGGCGGGACAGCGAGACGACCCTCGTCTTGATCCATTGTACGAGGCAGCCAAACTACATTCGATGTCGTTGTCATTTAGTATTCATGAGCGGGCAGCCGGCTCGCTCTACAACACCTTGATGATGATCAATAGTTTCGGCGATCTGGCCCTTGCACATCGGAAGTTGATGCCAACAAATACAGAAAGGCTGATTCACGGGCAGGGTGCGGGAAACGATATTGCAGCGATGCAAACTAAGATAGGGAATATCTCTGGACTGCTTTGTTTCGAGCATCAAATGACTCTTGCCCGGGCAGCCGTCGGAATGCTTGAGCCCGTCGTGCACTGCGCCCAGTGGCCTGGTCATGAATTCCTGAACCCCATCATTGACGCATCGGTTCGTCAACTTGCTCACGAGAATGCCTGCTTCGTAATCTGTGCACGTGAACTGATGAATGCGAGGAATATCGGTGAGCGCGGTCCTGTAGGAAATGACGAAACGCGCTGGGTTGGAGTCGGAGGCAGCTCAATCTCCGCACCAAATGCGAGATATATCGTCCATCCAGTCTTTGAGGAGGAGCAGCTAGTAATCTCAGAACTCCCTCTAGAAGAAATCAATAAAGCGAAATACCTTATTGACAACCAGGGGCACTATGGACGCCCCGATGTGTTCCAGTTTAGTTGGAAACGATCAGGCTTATAATCGCCGCTTGTCCTCTTATTTTACTGAAGTGATCATTTCAACAGAGAATCCGCTGTCCCAATTTGGGGAATCTCGAGCTTGAGCGGCCGCAATCGGACGCGCGGCACTTCAGAGAAGCCCGAGCGGAATTGACGATTTGTGTTGCAGGGATCATTGAACGCAGCTAACTCGGCAGATCTTCGAAACTCGGGATGCCGTCCGGGATGTGATGAAAAGACATTGCGTCCTTGGTAAAAATTGCCATTGCTGGTTGATAGAAAGCAGCGTCATCCATGGTGCCCACCTTGATTACGAAAGATCCGGGCGCACCGGGTGCCGTTGTTCCAATGGCAGTGCCGCACTTTGAACAAAAATGCCTGGTCACTGCATTTTCAATATCGTCGCGCTGGAATGTGTGTGGTTCACCGCGAGTAAACTGAAAGCCCGACTCAGGAAGCAGCACAAACACGTTGGGATTGCCTCCGGTAATGTACTGGCACTCCCGGCAGTGACATTGCATGGCTGGGCCGGTTTCGCCCTCAAAGCTATAGCGCACCTCTCCGCAATAACATCCACCCTCAATTTTCATCTCTTCGACTCCTGTGCTTTTGGTATTAAAAGAATGTTCTTACGACGCCAATGAGCTCACGACCGCGCTAACCCCGACTAATCATAGCCTCAGCGAAACGCAAGGGGGCGTCGCACCACCAAGCTACTCGTAATCCGCATGTGTGCAATGTCGTATCGAGCCGAAGGTCCTTAATTTGAGCAGGCATCAAGGCTGATCCGCTTCCTTGCGGCTGCGGGGGTGACACCAAACTCCTTCTTGAATGCAGTCGAGAAGTTACTGGGGTATTGATAGCCTACTTCGTAAGCAATTTGAGTTATGGGCACCTCACTTTCTGTCAATAAACTGATGGCAAAGTCCATTGCCGCTCGATGTCGATATTCATAGACCGTCATTCCCATGACATCGCGGAACGTTTGTGTCAGCTGAGTTTCATTCCAGCCTACTGATTTTGCTAGCGCCGGAATGGTCGGCGAGCTGGAGAGATCTTTATCAAGAAGGTCACACACCGCCACAACTCGCTCTAGATCATGTTTTCTTGGTTTGGAGCGCGGCCCGCTACCGGTCAGTACTGCTACCTGCCTCAGCATTTTCCATAGCAAGTCAAGGCATCCAGCCTGCATTTGGATAGCATGCAGTGTGCCGGCGCCGCCAATGTCGAAGAGACGACGCGATGCAGAGAGAATGTCGGGCGGCATAGGAAAGCCCATCGAGAAATAGTCAAAGGCGTGTCTTTTGACCATATCAATGATGGGCTGCGGTAGCAGCACCTCGCCATCTGCAGTGAGTTCTTCAAGCAAGCCTGGGCTGCAAAAAAGCGTTATCGAAAGCTCTTTCGAATTGGCGGCAAAGTGCTCTGTTTTTTGTGTGCCAGCTGGTTGCAGCAGCATTCCACATGCCATTGGCTGCACGCTCTCAATGATATCCCCTATGCCAAGCGCGACGCCGCTGGAGCCTTGTAATCTATAGTGTAGTTTCAGCACATCGTCACTCTTGTAGGATTCGGAGTGTTGAGCTTCATGCTGAATGTCGCTTATCAATGCGCACAGCCCTTCTCGGACGTATATAAAGTCCCGATTGCCGACCGATGTTATGGACTTTGATTTCAGCCGCATGACGCCGGCTGTCGAACCTGATTCTTCATCCGGCAGCTCGTAGTAACGGCTGAGTGACGAAAGAATAGAATTGTAATGGTTATCTCTCTGGCCTCTGATCATCGTGATACCCCTCACTTGCCTCGCCCCTTCTAGCGATTAACGAGATCAGCCATGTCGGAACTCGATCAGCTTCTTCCTCATATAGCTTCTCATACCCTCAAGCCCTCCCTCAACGCCAAAACCCGAGGACTTTGCGGGCTCAGCGCTCTGAGCCTGCCAGGAGCTTTGCCCACTAGCCTGACCCGTGGTTATCGTCAACTTACCTACATCAATACTGTCTGCCATCTGATGCGCCCTGGAAAAATTTGACGTGTAAACTGTTCCCGCAAGACCGTATTTGGAATCGTTGGCCATTCTGACGGCGTCTTCAGTTCGGTCGAAAGGTATGGTGCTTATCACCGGGCCAAAGATCTCATTTTGAGTAACCCAGTCAGACTGGTTTGCGCTCTGTATCACCACTGGGCCGATAAAGAATTCACTGAAACCTTTGATCTTGGAGCCGTCCAAAACAATTCTTGCTGAAGATGATTTTGCCCTGCCTATTGCGTTAGAGACATTTTCAATTTGTTGTTTGTTGGCTAGCGGGCCAATGTCTGTGAGGGGGTCAGTGGGTAGGCCAACCTTGCGACTGCGGCAAGTTTCGACCAGTGCCTCAAGCAAACTATCGTAGATTGGCCGCTCTATGTAAACGCGATTGCGGGCGACGCAAACCTGACCTGAATTCCATAGCGCTTCGTCGGCGATTAGCTTGGCAAGATTCTCAATCTGGCGGTCATCAGTCACCGCATCCTGAAAAACTATTGATGGCGACTTGCCCCCGCACTCAAGTGCCACCGGCGTAACATGTGCGCTGGCACTGGACATTACCTTGGCGCCTGTCTCCGTCGAGCCGGTAAAGGATATAAAGTCCAATCCCTCTTGGGACACGAGAAATTTAGATATGTTGGTACTGCCTGTTATGACGCTCAGGACACCTGGCGGCATCTCACACTTGCAAGCCAAGCCTGCCATCAATACCGTGGATGCAGATGCGAACGGTGATGGCTTGAGTATAACTGTATTGCCAGATGCAAGTGCGGGTGCAGCCTTCAGCGCTGCATTGATAGTAGGGAAGTTCCAAGGTGTCAGCGCAGCTACCACTCCTCTGGGAACGAGAACCTGCAATTCGTGACTGAAGGGGGTGCTCGGAGAAACATCGCCGTACAACTTGTCGATCGCACCAGCATAATAGCGAAACAATGCAGACGCGACGCCAACTTCACCTCGCGCAATATGTAACGGCTTTCCCATTTCTTGAGAATCAAGTGCTGCAAACTGCTCTGCGTTTTCGTCGATCAGGTCTGCCAGACCAATGAGTGCCTCTCGTCGCTTATCTGGGATTAGCTGGCTCCAATAATCTCTGAACGCTTCTTTCGCTCCAATTATTGTAGCCGTGACTTCGGCTTCACTTGTTTCCCTTACCGGCATGCCCTGCCCACCAGAGGCGGGACACGGCTTTTCAAAAAATAGCTCGTTGGCCTTAGGTTGCCGTCCTTCAATATGGCTATATGTTTTAGACATCAATCACTACCAAAATATGTCGTCAGTTTTCAGATTTGTCTCATCATCTCCCGATAGACCGCCGTGCTGCGTGTGTTATCCGCAGAAAAAGTTATGGAGTTGATGCTTATCGAGGGCAAGTAATGGTTAGGATTAGACGGCTGAACAAGCTTTTTTTCTAGATCAAATTCGCTGGCCAAACCACAAAATCGTCGTGTGCGGGTGGAGCTGGCGCGCTACTACCATGATTTTCTGGGAAAGCTTGCCTAGATTCGACACTAGGGCGGCGAATGTAACCGGATCTAGCGTTATCAAAGCGCGCCCCGAAGACAGTTAAAATAGGCTTTCGCAACGGGTTAAGAATAGCCCATGACCCTCACCACCACATCCAGGGCCACTTTGGCACTAATTCTTCAGTTGCCAGGGAATCAGCTAGCGACCCAATGATCTGTGCGGTTAATGACAAAGCTATTTCCATCATTTAAATAAGTAGTCGCACCATCTCATAGTTATTGTCGGGCGAGTGGTGTTTCCAAATCGAAGAGCAAAAGTCTAATGCCCGATTTCTTCAAAGCCATTCTTGCTGAGAATGATAATGGCAGATACGTTACTGCGATACGCAGGATAACGCTCGCTGATCTGCCTGATGAAGACGTCTTGGTGGACATCAAGTACTCAGCGCTGAACTATAAAGACGGTCTAGCCGTTTCTGGCAAAAGTCGCATCTGTCGGACTCTGCCCCTAATCTGCGGTATTGACCTTGCCGGCGTGGTCGCCGAATCACGCGATGAGACCTACAAGCAAGGAGACCGGGTATTGGTAAACGGTTATGGCATGTCGGAAACGGTAAACGGCGGCTACAGCCAGCGACAACGAATTAAACCGGAGTGGATTGTCAGGGTTCCGGACAATATGAGTCTGGAAGAGACAATGGCTATTGGTACGGCGGGTTATACATCCATGCTTTGCGTACACGCTCTTCAGGATGACAACATTGTACCGCGAAACGGTCCTATCCTGGTGACCGGAGCCGCTGGCGGGGTCGGCTCTGTCGCGGTTTCACTGCTCGCGAAGCTGGACTACGAGGTACATGCGAGCACCGGCAGGTTAGAAACAGAAGGAGACTTCCTGCGCCATCTAGGTGCGAGTGCTCTGGTACCGCGAGAGGAGTTGGCCAGAGATTCCAAACCATTGGAGAAGGAACTGTGGGCCGGAGTTATCGATACGGTTGGCGATAAAACCCTTGCCACAGCCCTCGCGCAGACCCGCTACGGCGGCACGGTTGCCGCCTGCGGCCTTGCGGGCGGCCCAGGGCTTCCGTCTTCAGTAATGCCCTTTATTCTGCGCGGCGTCAATCTACGCGGTATCGACTCCGTAATGGCCAGCCATGCCAAGCGCCAACGCGCTTGGGACGCTTTGGCAGAGATACTTGACAAGGATCACCTGAGCAAAATCTACGAGGTTGTACCGATGAGCCGCGTACCTGATCTGGCAACCAAAATCGTCAACGGTGAAGTCCGAGGCAGAATCGTTGTGGACGTCAACGGTTAGTTACAATCGGGGCGCGCAATAAGTGAGTCGGCATGAGATCAAGAGCGGCATCATAAGCGGCGAAAGATATCTGGCGCCGCAAGCCCTAGAACATAAGGCGGCCAGGGCGGCCAGCGCCCTGCACTCTGTCGGGGTATCGCAGGGAGACACCATCGCTCTGCTGCTGAGAAACGATTTTGCCTTTTTTGAGGCCACCTTCGGCGCATCGATTTTGGGCGCTACGACGGTACCGATGAACTGGCACATGTCAGCAGAAGAGATCGAGTACATCCTTGATGATTGTGACGCAAGGGTTCTCATTGCACATTCCGACCTGCTGACAGAATCCGTGCTCGCGATTTGCGGCGGCCGTGAAGTCATATCAGTAGAGACGCCACTGGAAATTGCGCAAGCCTTCTCACTTGATTCGAAGCAGTGTTCCGCACCTCCTTCCATACTGGATTGGTACCAGTGGATAAGCACTTTCTCGCTTTGGGACAAAGAACCATTGGTCATGTCACACCCGATGTTCTACACATCGGGAACCACCGGAATGCCCAAGGGCGTCCTCCGGAAAGAGATGACCCCAGAAGTCGCTGCTCGGGCTGCACAACGTTCGATATCAGCATGGGGGCTGGGCGGCACAGCCATCCGTTCGATAATGGCAGGGCCGCTATATCACTCGGCCCCCAACGCCTATGGAATGAATCTGGTGCGCGCTGGCGGGCTCCTGGTTCTTCAGCCGCGATTCAATGCTGAAGACATGCTTGCCATTATTGATCAACAACGTATTACCCACCTGCACATGGTGCCCACCATGTTTGTTCGACTGTTGAAGCTTCCGAAGGACACCAGGGAGATCTACGATGTGTCCAGCCTTAGGCACGTGGCTCATGGCGCTGCTCCCTGCCCACTCGAGGTGAAAAAGCAAATGATTGAGTGGTGGGGGCCCGTGATTTACGAATACTACGCGATGACAGAAACGGGCATCATTGCTACCTGCAACAGTGAGCAGTGGCTGGCGCATCCAGGCACGGTTGGTTGTGCCCCTGAGGGTGTTGAAATTTCTATTCGTGATGCTGAGGGAAATATCTGCCCGAATGGCACTCAAGGGCAGATTTGCGTCAATTCGGAGACCACACCGTATATCGCCTACCATCAGGCTGAGCAAAAAACCGCCGAATTGCGCATTGGTAAATCCATCGCCACTGGCGACGTGGGCTATATCGACGATGATGGATTTGTCTATATATCTGACCGGATCTCTGACATGGTGATCTCAGGGGGCGTCAATATCTACCCGGCAGAAATAGAAAAGATTCTTCTTACAATGCCGATAGTGCGCGACTGTGCCGTCTTTGGGGTACCGGACAAGGAGTTTGGAGAACGCCTAATCGCAGTAGTAGAAACATCGGCGCCCCTGGCGACAGAATCAATCAGTGATTTTCTAAGGGAGCGGATGGCTGGCTACAAGGTCCCGAGTCAATACCTTTTTATGGAGCAAGTGCCTCGAGAAGACAGTGGCAAGATTAAGAAGCGTTTGCTGCGCGATGCTTTTCTAGCGGGAGATCGGACCCAATCATGACGTCGGTTCGTCGCACACCGCGCATCGCGATTCTCGGTGCCGCGGCCACGCCAGTAGGTAGGTTGACACCACGATACGATCAGATGGCGGACAAGCTGGAGCACGATATTCTCGCTGAGATCTCCGCAGACGCTTTGGCAGATGCAGGTGTATCGGGCCAGGACATTGATGCGGCGATATTCACACAAAACCCACCCGCCACACGCCAGCTTGGTTTTGGCACATTTATGACGGCGCAGTTGGGGCTCAGATGCCGCGGACTAGTGTCGGAGGTGGGTCAGCTGGGTCTTACCGGCGGAGTAGCGTTTGACGTTGCCGCCGCGCAAATCCAGCTGGGCGAGGCTGACTTCGCAATGGCGCTAGGTGTCGTGCGGCAGAGCCTAGGAGATATGACGTTGGCCATGGACTCTGCAATTCGCGCGGTCGGAGACGTCAATTTTCAGTCTCCCTTCGCGATTCCTCCAATAGGTTGGTACGCACTGGATTGCGCGCGATACATGCACGACTTCGGCGCGACTCGATCCGATATCGCGCAAGTAGCAGTCAAAAGTCGCGAATTTGCCCAGTACAACCAACTGGCTCAGTTTCGCGAACCATTGTCATTACGTGAGGTGCTGGAGCAGCGACCCATCGTTGAACCTCTCGGCCTTTTTGAGGTGCCTGCTCGAGCTGATGGCGCTATATGCCTTGTACTCTGCTCTGAAGAGATCGCGAAGTCATCCGGCAGACCCTATGTAATCGTTTCTGGGCGTGGCTTTTATCACGAGGGATACCATCAAATCGGCGATCAGCCCCATTCAATGATCGAATTCACCTCTGCCAGAATGGCCGTAGACAGAAGCCTAGAAAAAGCAGGCATTAACTTGGTTGACATCGATTTCGCAGAACTTTACGCGCCCTGCACCATAACGGAGGTTCTGGTAACCGAAGCCATCGGTATGTTCCCTCGCGGTGAGGGATACAAGGCTCTACTGCGGGGCGATACATCCATTGGAGGTCGGGTGCCAATAAACACGTCCGGGGGCTGCCTCGCGCGAGGGCACCCTCCCCAGCTAACCGGCATGTATGGCCTGCTGGAAGTGCGAGACCAGCTTCTAGGTCATGCAGGCGAGCGCCAGGTGACGGGTGCAACAATTGGGCTGCACACCTGCGAACTGGGAAACTACAACGCCACTCTAGCCCACGTGTTGGAGGCGCCACAATGAATTTGCCATTCGTTGAAATGGGCCTCAACCGTCCGTTACCGATAGAAGTTACCAGAGTTACGGCGCCCTTCTGGGAGGGACTGACGCGAGGTTTATTCCTCGTCACCCGGTGCGAGGCATGCAAGCGTCCCAGCTTTCCACCACGAATCATCTGCCCTCAGTGTCATGGCCGTGATTTCGAATGGGAACCGGTTTGCGGCAAGGGAACGCTATATTCCGCAAGCAAGATTGAACAAAGCCCACCACTGCATGGAATTCTTAGCCCTATGCGGGTAGCCATTGTTGATTTGGAAGAGGGTATCAGGGTTGTGACGCGCCTACTCCCAGGACAACATAGTGTTGCGCTCGATGGAAAGGTTCAGCTGGTTATCACCCACCATCCTGACGGTTATCACTACGCAGTCCGCATGGAGATCGCAGATGACTAACTACTCTTTAAATGGCAACTATATGAATGCATGCGCGATTTACCGCTATGCGCCATGGATTATTGGGCAAGTGAGTTAGGGGGATGACGAGCTGGGATGATCTATTAATGCCCGCACATGGGCACTGATCATGCATAAAGAGCTGACACTGAGTGCAATGGCGAATTCCCGAACGAGGCTCTGCGACCGCATAGTAACCACCCCCTCGTTGCAATGGCGGAGTACCGACTCGTCAAAGTCTCAGGGGCCTGATGCCGCGGTATTCGTGAAGCTGGAGTTGTTTCAGCACACAGGTACATTTAAGGCTCGTGGTGCAATTGACCGACAAACAACTCAAACGGAAAGTGACTGCGGAATAACGGGTCGAGTAAGAGAATGCCAAGACTTGATGAGACGCATCGTTGAACATCAGCTATCGCCATCTCTGACTGGTAAAGAAGTCAAGGAATTTCAAGTAACCAACTGACTGACGCTAGTGAGAAACACGGTTACTTACCGCAATGTGACCATATGATTACGGATGAAATTATGAGCAAGCCCAAACCCCATTTCACAACGGCCAAGCGCGCGGGCGATTTCATTTTTGTATCGGGTCAATTGCCCTTCGATGCAAACATGAACATCGTCGGCAGCAGCATTGAAGAGCAAACTCGCGTGTGCATTGAAAATATTTCGCAGGCACTTGAGAAAATTGGCTCTAGCCTAATTATGGTGGTCAAAAACACGGTGTGGTTGACCAATCCGGAAGACTTCGCGGCCTTCAATAGTACTTACGCCCAGTATTTCCGGGAGAATCCACCAGCTCGCGCCACCGTTGGTGCGGTTTTGATGGTTCCTGGGGCACGTATTGAAATAGAGGCTGTTGCCTATCACCCTTTGTGAATACGTCGCGCACGATAAGCTCGACCCGGGCGTTCAAGATTTGGAGAACGATTACGTGACAAACTCGTTTTGCGATTTGGTTGGGATTGATCTGCCAATAGTCCAGGCACCAATGGGTGGAGCAACTACACCGGAACTGGTAGCCGCTGTTTCAAACGCCGGGGGCTTAGGTATGGCTCCTCTTTGGACTGCAAAGGCAGCAGATCTGAAAGACTTTGTTCAGCGGGTTAAGGCCCTGACAAATGCACCATTTGGTGTAAATTTGAACATGGATTTTCCGAGCAATGAACAACTAGATGCGTGCTTGGAAGAAGATGTCCCGGTAATCTCGCTTTTTTGGCGCCAAGCCCCAGAATTCATCGCCCTTGCTCGTTCAAAAGGCGCAAAGGTCATATTCTCCGCGTGGGACGCCCAAAGTGCCGTAGAGGCAGTTGGCTGCGGAGCTGACGCGATCTGTGCTCAGGGCTGGGAAGCAGGTGGCCACGTGCGGGGAGAAGTGTCAACAATGGCGCTTGTACCCGCGATTGTCGACGCGCTTGAACACACTCCGGTGATTGCAGCAGGCGGTATCGCTGATGGCCGAGGTCTTGCTGCAGCACTCGCTCTTGGTGCCTCTGCGGCATGGATCGGCACGCGATTTCTTGCGGCCGCTGAAGCTTGTACTCATCCAGAGTACGTCGCACGCCTCATAGCTGCTAGTGAGAGTGATACGACACATTTCGAAAATCTGTTCAATATAGGTTGGCCAAACGCTCCCCACAGGGTGCTAAGAGGTTCAACCTCGAATACTTGGGATGCGGCAGGCCGTCCTCAGCCAGGCAAGCGCCCCGGTGAGGGGGACGTTGTCGCCAGATCACCAAGCAGAGGCGATATTGTTCGTTATCAATTCTTTACGGCAAATTCAGAGACCACCGGCAATATCGAAGCGCTGCCGATGTGGTGCGGCCAGGGAGTATCAATGGTTCGTGAGATACAGCCAGCCGCGGAAATTGTGAGATCCATCGCCGATCAAGCTCGATCAATCATCAATTTTGGACAGATAAATAAATCAATACTTAGTTGATTGAGATTTGAGGAGAAAAAGGGCTATTGAAAAATGTCACCCGTTCTGATCTGGCAGACCGTAAATTCAAATAGCAAACTCGCCAAAAACTTTTCACGTTTGTTCTACTTGAGAGAATCAAGCTCATTTAAACCAAAAAACATGGAGTGCGAATAGTGAACCGGCCAACATACGAGCATGCTAAGAATGCTGCTGAAAAGATCGCACCCTTCATCAATGCAACACCTATCTACATGTGGAAGGGGCGCCTGCTGGATGAGCGAGTGGCTGCCGGAACAGAGGTGCTACTTAAATTGGAACTCTTCCAGCGCGCAGGGAGCTTCAAGACGCGCGGCGCACTGCTGGGAATACTCGCACTTGACGAGACGGCTAGAGCACGTGGTGTGACAGCAGTAAGCGCGGGCAACCATGCGATCGCGGTGTCTTATGCAGCCAATGCTCTGGGCGTCGATGCTAAGGTAGTGATGCAGTCCTCTGCGAATAGGGCCCGCGTGACGGCGGCAGAGGCGTTCGGTGCCGAAGTGATTATCGGCGGAGACGGGCCAGCGTGTTTTGCGCTCGCCGAAAAAATCGTTCAGGAGGAAGGACGCACATTCATTCACCCCTTCGATGGTGAGAATGTCACCCTTGGCACCGCTACGCTGGGGGTCGAATTCTGCGAACAGGCTGGCCCGCTCGACGCGATAATCATTCCAGTCGGCGGCGGCGGACTCGCGAGCGGCGTAGCGTTGATGGCTAAGAAATTGATGCCCGGCTGCCACGTCTACGGCGTTGAACCAACAGGAGCCGATAGCATGAGCCGCAGTTTTGTGGCGGGCGTACCACAGACACTCGCCAAGGTTTCAACCATTTCGGATAGCCTAGCCCCGCCAATGACGCTCCCATACAGCTTTGGATTATGCCGCGAGAATATCGACGAGATGGTGACCATCGATGATGACGAAATCCGCTCGGCAATGCGCTTGCTGTTCGACGAGATGAAGCTGGCGGTTGAACCGGCGGCGGCAGCTGGAACAGCAGCACTGATAGGCCCGTTGCGTGACCCACTCGCGGGGAAGCGAGTCGGTGTGATCATCTGCGGCACTAATGTGGATCCCGATACCCATGCGCGCCTGTTACAAGGGACCCGACAGACATGACGGTCATTCTGAGGATTATCGGTGGCCAAACGATCCCGAGGTTGACGCCCCCGCAGCAGCAAAGTGGCGTGAGGCGATGATCGCGATGTACTAGCGTGAAGTCGAGGCGCCCTTGCCCATGCTTGGTGAGCAAACCGAGGCATTACTCAGTAAATAAGGCGCGGTGCTGTTTTTTTTGTCGCGAGCAACTGAGGCCATAGAGAAGGTCGGCAAGCTCTCCATGCACATGGCGGATCGACTGAACGACCAATGAATTATAGATTTATTCCGTCGACAATTTAGACCATATTTTTAATGCGTCCACGCGTGTCTTGGTGCGGCCAATCGGCCTTGACATGGTATGTGCGCTGCGTGATTGATCGCACGCCGCGTAACCCGGTGAGTTTTGAGGGAGAAGAAAATGACTGAGTTTGAAGGGAAGACTGCCGTCGTTTTGGGTGGCTCATCCGGTATCGGCGAAGCCGTCGCCCAGGGGCTGCTTGCAGGCGGCGCAGATGTCACCGTGGTCTCGCGCAGCGGGACGGCACCGGCGGGGTGCACGGCAATTGCGCTGGATGTCACTGATTTTACAGGCGTCGAGACGATGCTTGGCGCGTTGGTCAAAACCAAAGGTCAACTGGATATTGCGATCAATTGCGCAGGCGTGGAGATGAAACCTGCACGGCTGCACGAGACCGATCCGGATGTTATTACTCAGATGCTGCAGGTCAATCTGAACGCATGCCTCATGGCGATGCGCAGCGAGTTGGCACTGATGTTGCTCCAGAAATCCGGCTGCATCGTCAACCTGTCGTCCGTGGCCGGCGGGCGCGGGTTCGCAGGGGGCGCGTCCTATGCGGCGTCCAAGGCCGGGGTGGAGCTTGCCACGCGGTCTTGTGCGCATGAGTATTCGCGTGACGGCATCCGCATCAATGCCGTTGCACCGGGCCTGATTGAGACCCCGATGGCAGAGCGGATGCGCGACATGGATCCGGCCATGTATGACCAGATGGTGGCGGCCATGCCATATGGTCGTGCTGGACGGCCGCAAGAGGCGGCAGAGGCAGTCTTGTTTCTCGCCTCAGAGCGGGCATCCTTTGTCAACGGCGAGATTTTGGTCGCGGATAGCGGATACATGGCCTGAGCCAAAATCATGGGGTCCTCTACGGTACCTGTTCGCTGCCCATCCCCATGCAATGGGTAAGGTTCTGCGTATCA
>JAYOEE010000024.1:0-32524 GCA_038106565.1 Halieaceae bacterium | reverse complement strand
TACGCAGTGGCCCGGTACCCATAGAGACGGGGTGTTTTGGCGCAGATATGCAGGTTCACCTCGTCAACGATGGGCCGGTCACATTCTTGCTGGAGACGTAACCTAAGCAGCAGATTTCGATTAGGGATTCGCCGAGAAGCGCACATGATCATCGCTGAGCGCGACGCTATATTTCCTCGTGAATCACCTTGTTCCGCCGTGATGCACTAGCACTCGTTTGTTGAGCGCCCGCTCATCACCTTCGGCAGCGCAGTCAGGTGCTAAACCATGCGTTGCGTTTTTAGCTAACTCGTGGCCTCAGAGATGCACCCTTACAGGCAGTGACGAATAGCCGCGGACAAAATTTGACAGCACTCTCTGAGGTGAGCCCACCACTTCCACATGTGAAAATCGCTTCAGGATTTCCTCCCACAGAATGCGCAATTGCATCTCTCCCAATCGGTTCCCCATACACCGATGAATGCCGAAACCAAAGGAAAGGTGATATCGCGGATTGCTGCGATCAATAATGAAGTCATTGGGTCGTTCAATGGCGGTGTCGTCATGATTGCCCGACAGATACCACATGACGACCTTATCGCCCTGACGAATCGTTTTGCCCCCCAGCTCGATATCGCGTGTGGCAATGCGACGCATGTGCATGAGAGGGGTTTGCCAGCGAATGATTTCGGAGACCATGCCGGGTATCAGCTCTGGGCGGGCTTTGACTTTGGCGTACTCGCTTGGATATTGATTCAGTGCAAGCACACCGCCAGAAATCGAGTTCCTCGTTGTATCGTTGCCGCCAACGATCAGCAGTATCAGATTGCCCAAATACTCAAGCGGGTCATCAATCATGTTGCGTGTGTTGGGGTTGGTTGCCAACAAACTGATCAGGTCCATGGTGTCGGGCGGGTTATTTTTGCGCTGATGCCACAACTCCGAAAAATAGGCCAAGCATTCCTGCAACGCCGCAGTCCGCTCATCTACGTCGCCGTCGCTGCCGGTTGCTCCCGGAAGCGAGGTCGCCATATCTGACCAGTAGGGCAGTTTGTGTCGATCCTCAAAAGGAAAGTCAAAAATGGTGGCCAGCATTTGGGTGGTGAGATTGATCGAGACCTTTTCTACCCAATCGAAGGTCTCGCCAATCGGTAACTCGCTCAAAATGCCTGTCACGCGCTGGCGAATCAGGCCTTCCAGTTCGGCCAAGTTTCTCGGTGCAACCACGCCCTGTACGGCGGCGCGCTGCACATCGTGAATAGGGGGGTCCATGGCAATGAACTGTCGCACGGGCAGATCGTCGCCGTAGTCGCCAATAGTGATCGCAGGCTCCGATGAAAACGCCTCGTGATTCCCGTCGACGGCGGTAATGTCTTGAAACCGGGTTACCGACCAAAAGCCGCCGAATAGCTCATTTTCACTCCAGTGAACCGGATCCTCGGCGCGCAGTCGGGCGAAGTAAGGGCGCCATGAATCATTCTGGTAAAGCGACGCATCACTGACGTCGATGGACTCGAGTGGCAACTTCTCAACATCCATGGCAGATGGGCTGTTCATGGCAACTCCCGTTACGCCGGTTCTCCGGTCATTTTGCGTGGGTTAGGGGATCGCGTTACCCCGGCTCACACCTAGGCATACCAGAGTGCACGAACTGCGCACACTACCGCAACCTGCAATTGGGGGACTGTTCAAGAGTTCGCGGTGCGACTTTTGATAAAGGGGTTCACCATGACTGCGAGGATTGGCTGGGTTTCGCGCGCACGCGAATTCGAATGCTGTGATATTGCAGATGGACGCAGCGGCCCATGAGGGTCGGCGTAAATCTTGCAGTCTCTTTTTTTATTGGAGCCCGTTATTGGAGACCGGCGCTATCGATGTTGTCGAGTATCGTTGGTGTTTTCACCACGCCACTGGCATCCATGATTTTTTGAATCATCGGGATGATTTCTTCCCGCACGAGCGCGACCGGTGCTCCCGGGTCCGCCCGGCTGTAGTCGTCAATGGCGACATATCCCCCGATTCCCCGACCTATATCAATGAAGCTGATTGACCCAAAAGCGCCGGGGTCGTCGTAGACATTTTCATTCACTGAAGATATCCACCAACCCATACCATAAGGCGTCGGATCCTCTATGGCTTCGCTCCCTCGATCCTGCCGCATATTGCGCAGCGCTTCGGGAGAGAGAATCTGATGCTCACCGCAGTAACCGCCGTTTAGGTGGACCTGCAACAACTTCGCGTAGTCAGCGAGCGTGGTGATCGCGCCACCTTCGACGTTGGGATTATGCAGACCCGCCAGGCTGTCGGGAGAGCCGTTCCAGACGGTTAGGTCTTGCCACATGTTCCCAAAAGTGAAGACATCCAGATCGCAGGGCTCCACAAGATATTCATCGACCAATTGATTCCAGGTGCGATTTGCAGAAACAGAGGCGGCGACGCCCGCCAATTGCCACTGGCTACCCCCGTAGTCAAATATCTCTCCTGCCGATTTGCTCCCGGGTAGCTCGGTGCTGAGCATTGTTCGGCCGCAGGCTTCGAAGTCTGTATCGGCCTCGAATTGAAATTGGCAGAGGTGGGCGCCGTAAAGGAGAAGCGAGTCCAGCCCTGGGATGCCGGAGGTGTTGCTGACCAATTGGCTGGGTATGCGGTCTCCATAAACCCCATCGTCGCCTATCAAGCGACTGATGGGGGTATCCATCCGAAAGGACGAGTCGGGATCCTCTTCGAGAGCCAACAGCGTCATGACTGCCGGCACTTTGCTGGTGGATGCGAGCATCACGACGGTATCGAGCGAGTGGTCGCCAAATGCCGCCTGATGCAGCACGCCGGAGGCATCTACGAGAATGTAGCTGATACCATCAAATACGGCGCTTTCGTCGAGAAACTCATTAAACCGCTCATCAACGGTCGTAAAGTCTGCTCCGCCGCCACTGTTATCGGGAGACGGCTGGGGCGCCAAATAGCGCTGCAGTTGATTGAGCAGGCTCTCAAAAACCAGCGGAGGGCTCGCCAGTGCGGTTGGCGTGATCACGAGCGCTGCCAGCAAAGCAGTTAAAGGTAGGTTAATGCGCGGCAACTTAATGGCACATAAGCACCTTAGGTTCGGTGTCTTGAGCCTTTTCGCGCTGAAGTGCATCGGGTTCATGCACTTCATACCTGTGATCAGATCGATCAGATCAGCAGTCCTCCACTTGCCCAGTGGCGCGCTTCAACCTGTTGTATGACTGTTGCATAAATAACACAAAATAAGATCAATAATGTTACAGTCGTAACGTTAATGCATCGAGTAGATTGGACCTGAAGCGTTTTGCTTCACTACTACTTAGGAGGTCCGTTATGAAAATGCTTTCACCAGTGCTAATGGGTATTGCCCTGACTATGGGTGCCGTGCCGTCGGTTAACGCCGCTGATATCAACGCCCAATACAACCTGTGCGTTACCGAGGTCAAGAATCTGTATGGCCAGGAGACAAGAGTCTCTCTGAAAAAATCGAAAACCCGTAAAGGGGTCACCACGTTGAAGCTCAAAGTCGTGCCAACTGACTCAGAGGCGGTCTCGCTAGGCTGCTCCAGCCAGATCGATCTTCCGGAATCCGTTGTGTTGCTTGATAGTGAGGGTGAGCCTCTCGTGTCGTAGTTGGCCGCGCCGGCAACACCTGAGTAGCCGGTAGCACCAGGGTAGCCCGTGTAGCGTGATAGAAGGAGAAATGAATTCATGAATTGGGATGACCTGAAGGTGCTACTGGCTTTGTCTCGCGTGGGTTCAACACGCAAGGCCGCTGAATTGCTGGGCGTGAGCAATACGACCGTCTTGCGACGGCTGGAGTCTCTCGAGGAGCAAATAGGGGCCCGGCTGTTTGACAGAACCCCCGATGGGCTTGTGGTGACCGCGCTGGGGGATCAGTTGTTGCCAACCGCCAGGGAGGTGGAAGAAGTGCTCACCGAGGCGGAGAGGCAGGTCTCCGGCAGAGACTCTGAACTCAGCGGCCGCATTAAACTGTCTCTGCCCGCCGTGCCGGTTACCCACATTGCGGAGGCAGTCGCTGCCTTCGCCATTCAATACCCCCGCATCGAACTGGATATTTCTGTGAGTGACCACCCGGTTGATTTGGCGCGCAGGGAGGCTGATATTGCGGTGAGGGGCATCCCCAAAAACAAACGTCCACCCAGAGACATCGTTGGGATCAAGCTGGGCCGTGTGTCGATGGGGTATTACGTGCACAAGGAATTGTTGAGCGAGGCTTCCCGTGGTCTGAGAGAACTGACTTGTATCAGAGGCTCAAAGCGGGCACTGAATCTGGGTGACTTGCCGCAACCCGAAGACATTGGGCTCAGAAGCCGTCACTTGATTGATGGCATTACGCCAAGAACTGTTGCGGTTACCAATAAGCTGGGGGTGGCCGCGTTGCCCTGTTTTATGGCGCAACAGTACTCCAGCCTGATCCTGCTCCCCGGCGTGCCCTCCGCCCATTGGGGGAATACGTGGATTCTGTACCACAAGGACCTGCGTCAATCTGCGCGTATTCGAGCCTTGTTTAGACACCTGTCAGCGCTTGAGGAACAATGGCCAAGGGCCTGGGATAGCACTGTTGAGCAGCAGAGCGATGCTGCCTGAGGGTGGGTATCAGGACTTGACCCTGTAGCTAGCACCAAGGATATTCAGGGTAAAGTTGAATTCGGACTCAGCCCCATGACACAGCGAACTGCAGAGCTCAATCGCTCCACTGTGCATGACATGTCGCCTTTGCCCAGCGCTCGGGATCGCGGCAGACAGTCATTTATATTTCATGCCAAACGACGCTTGGGTCAGTTTGCACGGTTGCAGTTGCAAGCGGAGTTTGACCGGGCGGGGCAAGAGGCTGCGCAACCGCAACATGCAACTGGCGCGGAAGCCACGTACCTCTCAGGCAATCCGGCATTTGCGGCTTGGAGCGCCCTGAATATCGGATCTCAACAACAGATGTGGCGGGCCTTGAGCGATATGGTACTCAGGCAGCGTGATCAAATGGTCGCGCGCGCGGAGACGCTACTGACTCAGCCGCCGCTGGGTTCGCTAAAGCTCGACACGCAGTTATCGCTGCCCGGGTACTTCACCGACACGGCATATCATGGACAGCCCGGCGGCTACTGTCTCGACGATCACGATAGCGACTGGTTTTCTGGCGCGCTGCAGGAGGCGGGGGGCACCCTTTACAGTCGCGGAGCGGGCACCGGCGAAAAAGACAGCAAAGGCCAGGCCGTTGTGCGGTTTATCCGCGAACGTTTTCCGGACTTCGTTCCCGAAAAATTGGTAGACCTCGGCTGCGGTTATGGCGGTCAAACCAGTAATTACGTGGCTGGCTTCCCAGACGCTGAAGCCCACGGTGTAGATCTGGGTGCCGGGCTGTTGCGCTACGCACACCTTCGCGCCCAATCGCTCCGTCTACCCATACACTTCAAACAGGCCTGCGCCAGTGATACCGGTTTCCCAGATGCTTCCTTTGATCTGGTAGTGAGCAACATTCTCCTTCATGAGATCCCCAGAGAGATGCTCGAAGGCGTGATGCGCGAGAGCTTCAGAGTGTTGAAACCCGGTGGCCTCGTTGTCCATCAGGATGTCCCCACTCAACGTCAGGATACACCGGCGTTTCAGAGGTGGTTGTCGAATTGGCAGGTAGAGCACAACGATGAACCTTTCTGGCGGGTTTTTTCCGAAACGGCTGTTCCAGAGGCTCTAGTGGCGGCGGGATTTGATTCGCAACAGGTCTTCGAAGCCTACCAACCGCAGGTTGATGGTCCGCTGGTCTGGTACATGGTGGGAGCGCGTAAGCTATGACGGAAGGTGCCCAACCAGCGCCAAAACCCAATTACTTCGATGATCCAGCGGTGCAGGCCCTGTACCAAATGGTGCTGGTGCTGGGAGAGGAATTGGCCGCCACACGCGAACAACTGCATGCGCTGATCGCTTTGGCCGAGAAGGGCGATGTCCCCACTGCAGAGGCTATAGAGGCCTTCGTGCCCGAGGCATCTTTTGATCTGGAGCGTGCCGACTGGGTAGCGAGATTGTTGGAGCCGCTTGAGCAGATTACTCAGTCTCGCGAGCAGTCATGAAACCGATCGATAATCCCATGCGGCTTTATTTCGGCTGGAGTCTTGGCACCTTGGCGATGTCGAGTCTGCTCAACACGCAAACAGCCATGTTAATGGTCTATCTAATCAGTGCCGTCGGTATTGCCCCTGCCTTGGCGGGCAGTTTGGTTTTTGTCTCGAAAATTTACGACGGCGTGACCGATCCTGTGATGGGTATCCTGAGTGATAGGACCAGCAGTCGCTGGGGGCGTCGACGCCCCTATTTGCTCCTCGGAGGCGCGCTTGCGGCGATCAGCGTAATCGGACTGTTTTCAGTGCATGCGGTTAGTTTTGCACCCACCGAAATATGGGTGTTGATGATGCTACTGCTCGCTGCTACGGCCTATACCATTTTCAATGTTCCCTACATGTCTATGCCAGCAGAAATGGTTCAGGACCCCTACGAGCGGTCCAAGCTGATGTCGTTCCGCGTCGGCTGGATAGCGGTGGGGACTTTTGTGGGCATCGCATTGGCGCCTCGAATGGTCGCTTATGCGCGCGACACGATGGGGGTTCCGGAGACCGAGGCTTTTGCCATCATGTCTCTGATTACCGCAGCCATTATCCTTGTTGCCGCCATCGCTTGCTTTGTTTCGACGCGCCATGCGCCCGCTACGACACGCAGCCGGGTGCGGGTGCCGTTTAGCGAGCAGGCGCGCTCGGCATTCAGTAACCGCCCATTTCTGATTTTATTGGGTATCAAGTATCTGGGCCTCTATGCCCTGTCGGCGACGGTGGCCACAAATATCTTTTTTGTGCGTCAGGTGATGCAGCAGTCTGAGGCCATCATGCTGTGGTACGGACTTGCCTATATGTTGGGCACGCTGGTTGCCATTACCCCGTGGGTGCTAATGTCCAAGCAACTGGGGAAAGCCAAGACCCTCGCGCTCTCAGCAGGGCTGGCTGCTGTGGTCAATCTCACGTGGTTGCTGTCAGGCCCAGAAGAACCCCTTGCGCTCTATATGCTCAGGGCGTTAGTCCTCGCGATGAGCAACGGTGGAATGTTACTGATGGGGCAAAGTCTGTTGCCGGACGTGATGGAATATGACTACCAAAGAACGGGATTGCGCCGGGAAGGGCTGTACGCTGGCCTGTACAGTTTTGTCGAGAAATTGGCGTTTGCAACGGCGCCACTGACGCTCGGCGTCTTATTGTCGGCAATGGGTTTTGTGCCCGGTCTGCCTCGCACCGCCACACAGCCCGAATCGGCGCTGCTCGCCATCACCCTGGCCATGGCGGTGATCCCAGCGATCACTAACTCTTTGAAAGTGGTGTTGGCGCTCCGTTTCCGACTGCCTGATCCAGAGGCCGCTGGCTCCAAATAACCCCAATACTGGGCCCGCCGTCGCCAGCTTCAGTGCCTAGCTTGACAATTCTGGCTATAGGCGCTATCAAAACACCTAAAGATATAACTAAAAGCCTTTCCGGATCTTTGTTGCTCTGAATTCGGAATCTAATAGGGGAGCCTTACCTATGCGAAGTCTAACTTTCAGCCCTTTAACCCTTGCGTTTGCAGTCTCAGTTGCTACAGCGCCAATACCCGCGGCGTGGTCCCAAAGCGAGGAATTAGATCTCGAAGAAGTCATGGTGACCGCGCGAAAGCGCGAGGAGAACCTGCAGGAAATACCGCTGTCGGTGACTAACTTCAGCGAATCCACGTTGCAGGATTATCGTATCTTTTCGCCAGAAGATATCGCGGGCTTTACTCCGGGCTTCTCTTTCGTGAACTCCTTTGGTCGCCAGACGGACCGGCCGGTTATCAGGGGCATGTCCAATATCCTGGGCACGCCCAATGCTTCTTTCTTTATCGACGGTGTTTTTGTGCCCAGCACGATTTCATCGACCGAATTGCAAATGCTCGAGCGAGTCGAGGTGGTCAAGGGGCCGCAGGCAGCACTCTATGGGCGCGCGACATTTTCGGGAGCCATTAATTACGTGACCCGGCGGCCTACTGACGAGCTTGAGGGTGGCATCACGGTATCGGTAGCAGAGCACGACACGGTTAATACCAACGCGTACATCAGCGGGCCGATGGTTCAGGACAAGCTGTACTTCTATCTTGGGGCCGGCTTCAGTGAGTACGGTGGCGAGTATAAAAATACGATTGGTGGAGATAAGGTAGGCGGCGAGGAAACCACCACCTTCACAGGTAAGCTCCTGTGGACGCCCAATGACTCTTTTGAGGCCTCGCTCAGAGTCACAGTCCAGGAGGATGACGACGAACACTGGGCGCTGTGGCTGCAGGGTGCTGAATACAATAACTGTTACGAAACCGATGTGACTCGCCCATCGTCTCGCGGCTACTACTGTGGGACGGTCAAGACCAACGATGAAGTAACGTTGCGCACCGATTTTCTGCCTGGGCAGGGGGGCATCGAGCGGGATGTCATGCGATCTTCACTGACCTTGGATTGGGAACTTGCCAACGGTTGGTCCATTCAGAGTATTACGGGTTACCAGGAGACCGAGTGGACGACAGGCTATGACGCGTCCTATGCGGGTAACGATGCGCTGGCCTATTTGGCACCGCTCTATGCACCGCCTTTCTTCGACCTAGCGGGCTCGTTCTGGCGTCAACTTGAGGACGAGGAGGAGACCCTTTCACAGGAAATCAGGCTGAGTTCCGCTTCAGACCAAAGACTCCGTTGGTCGATTGGCTACTATTACTACGACAACGAGGCCAAGAACACGGTCGATAACCGATTCGCTCCGCACACCTCGTTTGATTACCTGCTGGACCCGGCTCTGGCGGAGGTAAGACCTAACAGCTATCCGGAGCTGCGGAATACCGAGAATACGGCAGTGTTTGGATCAATTGAATTTGACTTCTCCGATTCATTGACCGGTACCGTCGAAGTGCGGCATGCGACAGATAAAATTGAAAACACTTACTACGGTTATCTTCCTTTCTCCGCCGACACGACCTTCGAGGAAGAATTCGACAGCTTTACGCCCCGCTTTACGTTGACGTGGATGGCGAGCGACGACACCACCGTTTACGGCAATGTCTCCAAAGGAACCAAGCCGGGTGGGTTTAATGACCCCGGTACCGACAAAACCTCCTATGACGAAGAGGAAGCCTGGAATTTTGAGGTGGGCGTCAAGAAGCGCATTCTGGGTGGCCGTGGCACGTGGAACTCCGCACTGTTCATGATCGATTGGACTGATCAGCAGCTTACCTTCAACGCCCAGCGCCCCGATGGGACCCTGACTTCCTTCATCGATAACGTGGGCGAGACTTCTGTGCTGGGGTTTGAGACCGAGCTCAGTATGTTGATCACTCCGAATTGGGATCTGACAGCAAACTACTCTTACATCGACTCTGAGATTGAGGAGTACATCACAGCGGATCAGGCAATTCAGATCGGGTGTAATGTCACCTCTGCGGATTACTATGACTGTATTCAGGCCAACGGCTCTGTTGAGGGAAATCAAACACCGCGTTCTCCCAAGAATCAAGCCTCGCTCCGGACCCAATACCGTATCCCGATGGGGCAGGGAGAGTGGTTTATTGGCGGTGATCTTCGCTACGAGGGCTCGAAGTACGCACAGGTACACAATTGGGCTGAGACCGGAGGCCGGCTAACCCTGGGTGCTCAGTTTGGCTACAGAAACGAAAACTGGGAGGTCAGCTTGTGGGGCAAAAACCTGACGGACGATGATACCGCCATGGATATTCTGCGCTACATCGATACGACCATGTTCACCAGCGTAGGCGGTCCACCTTGTTCGGTTATTAGTCCGGCATTCGATCCAGCGGCCAACTGCGGACCTTTCTTTGCCCGAGCGCGAACCAACATTGGGGGTGGGTCGATTACGCCTCGGGGCTTCGCCATTACCCTGCCTCGCGGCCGCCAGGTTGGGGCAACGCTTCGCTATAATTTCTGAGCAACATTAAGTCGAAAAAACCCGGGAGCCCCCCGGGTTTTTTTATCCTCAGTGGGAGCGCCATCCCGGTTCGGTTAATCCGGTCGCAGCGGCGCATCAGAGCCCGGTTCGTAGATGACACACTCGCTCAGTAAGCGGCGACGGCTTTTTAGGGCGCTTTTTCTGAGAGACCCATTTTTCTGATAGGCGTGTGGCCTCTGGCGGTAATGGTGGCTTTTTCTTCCGTGAAGAATTCCGCGGCTTGGCGCGGTCCGTCCCTACCGATACCTGATTCCTTGAAACCGCCAAAAGGTGCCCGCAGGTCCCGAGCCAGGGGTGTGTTGATCCACAGTGTCCCCGCCGCGACTTTCTGCTGAAACGCTTGCGCTCTCGCAAGGCTACCCGTCCAGCAATATCCCACCAGGCCAAAGCGGCTGTCATTTGCAATGGAGAAGGCTTCCTCGTCGTCGTCGAAAACCTGAATGCTGATCACGGGCCCGAACACTTCCTCCTGGCAAAGGGAAAGTTGATTGTGTTCAACCTGAAAAACCGTGGGTGAGATGTAATAGCCATCACCTAAGTCTGTTCTCGCTTCGCCGCCGCACAGTAACACCGCGCCTTCGCTTTTTGCTCGTGCTATGTGGTCAAGCACCCGCTGCCAGTGTGCCCGAAAAGCCATCGGACCCACTTCGGTATTCGGATCGAGCGGATTGCCCACCGTCAGGGAGCGCGTGCGCGCTACAAATGCTTCGATAAAACGGGTAGCGATCCCGCGCTGTACCAATATGCGGGAGCCCGCGATGCAGATCTGTCCGCTGTTGCTGAAAATGTTAACCAGCGAGCCGTCAAGGGCGCGATCAAAATCCGCGTCATCAAAAACTATGTTGGCGGATTTTCCACCCAGTTCAAAATGCACCGGAGTCAAGTTTTGCGCTGCAGCTGACATAACCTGACGCGCCGTGGTGCCGCCTCCGGTGAAGGCAATGCGATCAATGTCCGCCGAGCTTGCCAGCGCGTTGCCCGTCACTGCGCCGCTGCCATTGACGATATTGATCGTGCCAGCTGGAAGTCCCGCCTCCTCTAACAGCGAGACCATACGGAGCACCGAAAGTGGCGTAAATTCGGAGGGCTTCAGGACGCACGTGTTGCCGAATGCGAGGCTCGAGGCGATCTGCATGCTGGACAATGCCAGTGGTGCATTCCAGGGGGCAAACAATGCTGCAACGCCCGCGGGTTGGCGTGTGACCACAGTCTGGTATCCGGGTAACTGCTCGAAACTCTCCCCCGCCATGACACCGATGTAATCGGCAAAGAAATCGAGGTTTTCTGCCGCTCGCGGCACCTGCCGTATCGCCAGATGGGAAGCGGGGAGTCCAGCGCACAGGCACTCAAGCAAAGCGAGTTCTTCGGCGTGCTCGCGGATCAGCTGTGCGGCGCGCCGGAACACCCGTTGGCGACTTGCAGTTGGCTGGGCAGACCACTCCCCCGCGGCAAAGCTGTTCCGGGCACTGGCAATGGCATCCGCCACAACACGGTCACTATCTTGTTGAAGCGAGGCGATCTGCTCGCCGCTGCCGGGAAAGTAGATTGGCAGCAGTGTCGCCTGAGGATCGACGGGTAATGGTTTGCCGGCGATATGCCCGGTGATCACCTCGGGTATGTGCAGTCCTCGCTCCGTAATCAATTGATCGAGGCTGGTCATTTTTCTTTTCTCATTCGATGGTCTGTTCACGCTCGCGTGAACGAATCATAGCCGCATCGAGCAGATAGTCGCGATGTTTTATCGGATCGCTCACCGTATCCTGTAGCTCTGCCCATATGACACGGCGTTTTTCGGCATCGGTCTCTCGATGGCGCGCGTAGTTGCGAGAGGAAAGGCGTTGCACTTCCTCGCGTGCGATAGTTCGTCGTCGCCGATCGTAGCGTGCGAGCAGTGCCTGGTCCTCACCGGCGAGCACGGGCGTCAGGTGGTCAGCCAGAGCGCGTGCGTCGTGTATCCCACTGTTCATACCCATACCCCCGGCGGGGCTGTTTAGGTGGGCCGCGTCTCCCACAAAAATGATCCGGCCATGACAAAAACTGTCCAGGCAACGTTGATGCAACGTGTAGTAATTCCTGCTGCGTATTGTGGTTTCTCTGGCGCGCGGCGCCACTCGCGCAACGTGTTCTCGAGCCACCTCGTCGCTGAGTGCGGTATCGACATCCTGATCTTGCTCCGGTGAGTAGGTAAAGCGCCAGGTATCCCGGAGGCGCATCAGACTGTAGTGGCGGTCGGGCAACCAAACATAATTGACACCGAGCAGATTGGGAATGTCCTCTTCAAATGGATGATCCATTACCAGCGTAATGGAAGTCTTGGGAAAGACCTGCCCGGAAAACTCGATGCCCAGAGATTTTCTCACCTGGCTACTCGCACCATCCGCGGCGATGAGCCACTCGCATTCCATTTCTGCGGGTTCGCCCTTGTTTTGATAGCAAATGCTGACCTTTTCGGCGTCGGGGAGGACGCTCTGCACTTCGCTACTAAAACTTAACTCGCAGCATGGATGCGCGATGAGTTTTTCAGCAAGTAGCTCGGTGAGTTGAAACTGCTCACACTGCAATCTAAAGGGGTAATCCGTGACATCAGCGAGGCAAGACATATCGAAGACGGCGCGGTCCCCGGTCTCGTGAATCAGATACTGCCAATGGGGTACCACCGTGCCGCGCGCTACCAATGTGTCGGCGAGGCCCCCCGCCGAGAGCAAATCCAGTGTCGCAGGATGAAAGGTAGAGGCCCGCATATCTTTGGGTACATCGGGTTCGCGTTCCAACACGCTTACCTGAATGCCATGCTCCACCAGCCACCAGGCCAAAGTGAGACCAGACGGGCCTGCTCCCACAATCGTGACCCTCGATTCACTCATCATGCATGTTGCCTGATTGACCCCGTTGAAGTGGCGACCGCTTGCCGCAGAGCGTACATGCTATATTGCCGAGCAGCCTGAGAACAGTGAATGGGTGTGGCGTATGAGTGAGGGATACTACGGTCAATACGGCACTTTGGGCCTTGCTACGCCGCAGGCCAATCCCACCGCAGAGACAGAATTTCGCGCGCTATTACCCGCTCGCGTGGCCTGCGCGACGGTGCGCATGGTCAGCGCCGACCCCGAACCTGCCAATCGTCTGCGGGCCTATTTCCAGAACATCGATGAGACACTCCAACGCTTCGACACCCTGCCACTCAACGCGGTTGCACTGGCCTGTACCGGCTCCACTTATCTCCTTGGCCACGAGCATGTAGAGCAAAGCCTGACAGAATTGAGTCAGGCGCGTGGGTACCCCATCGTGTCTGCCGCTGCGGCGATTGAGCGTGCGCTCAAATTCATCGGCGCCAGTTCGATTGCGTTGACTTGTCCTTATCCGGATTGGCTTTTGAATGCTGCACAAGCACATTGGCAGGGCAGGGGGTTTTCGATCGCGGACCAGTTCTCTCTGGACCCCAATCAGGGCGATACGCGCGCTATTTACGCACTCTCACCACAGCGGGCCGCGGAGGGCATCACAGCACGATGGCAACGCGTTTCGGCAGACGCCTATCTGGTTACCGGTACAGGGTTGCCCACTTTACGTCTGATTGCCGAGTTGTCGGCAGTATTGCCCGGTCCGGTATTGTCCTCGAATCTTTGTCTTGCTTGGGCCGCCCTGCAAGACGGTGGGATCGATTTTGCCGACCATCAACCTGGCGGTAATCTGCCTCTGTTGGCGGGGTGGCAAGGCGGCATCGACAGGCTCTAGTCAGACTGCTGCGCCAAAAGCCATTCTGCTAAGCGTTGAGTTTCCTCAGCACTCAAAGCGTTAACATAGTTCATCGCATTGTTTGGAATGGCGGCATCAGGGTCCGTCAGCCAAGCGAGCAGCGTGGGTAAGGTCCAGCGCCAGTCCGAATTCTGCAATGCCGGCGAATAAGCAAACCCGCTAACCGCAGCCGCCTTTCTATCTTTTAAGCCGCCCAATGGTGGGCCAATCCGATGGTCTGGCTCGGACTCCAAACTGTGGCAGGCTTCACACGCAACGGCGAACAGCGCTTCTCCCGGGAGCGGCTCTGCCATGGGTGCCGTGTGGAGCAAGCACAGGATGATCCCTACACCGAGTCGAAGTCGCGCCACCAGACTCATGCCAGAAGCCTCATAACTTGTAGGGCCGCTCTCTCTCCCGATTCCATGGCCGCTTCCATACCGCGATAGGCTTCAGCAGTATGCTCTCCGGCAAAGAACAGGCGGCCATCAGGCGCTTGGATCGCATCGTGAGCTCGCCCCGCCTGCCCCGGTTTCCAGAGTGCCCAAGTACCCCCGGCAAAAGGGTCGGTGCTCCATCGGACCAATTGCCCTACGGAAGTCACTTCCTTGGCTGCGGGCACCAAATCCCACAGCGCGCTCGAGATGACGTCGGTGCAGGCGTCTGCATCCAAGGCGTTGAGGCGATCGCAGTCGTCGCCATTAATCCAAATGGTCATGTTGTGGCGAGTCGATCCGGGTATCGGGCGGGTGAAGATTCTGCCCAGCGGCCCATCGGTCCACCAGGAGCCGCTCCAGCCTGCAGCCTCCCAAAAAGGTTCATCAACCACGCAGTGCAGTTGCACAACCTTATGGTACGCAACCGATTTCAGGAGCGCCTGGCGATTGGGCGGCAGATCGAGTGAGATCTGATCGAGGGCTGGCAGCGGGACAGCGACAATGGCGGCATCGGCGTCCAGTATTCTGCCCGAAGAGAGTGTTGTCCTCACCCCGGACGAGGTTTGCTCAATGCGCAGTGCGCGCTCGTTGAGTGAGACGGACCCCGACAGCTGGCCAGCCATCGCTTCAGGCAGTCGCATATTGCCATGCGCGACTTCGGTGACCGCCAGTGCGGAGCCCGACATCCGGGCGAATTCTCCGAGAATGCGGTACAGACCCATCAAGCTGGTGTCACTCAGATGATTACCGTAGCTGTTATTGGCGTTGATCAGCCCGATAGCACTTTCGGGAAATCCCAGATCGCGGAGCGCTACTTCAGCAGGCTGATCCCGGGCCATGAGGTCGGCATGATGCCAGGCGCGGGTCTTCAGCAGCGGGTTGTCGTCGTTGAGTTTGGCCAGCAATCGCTCTGGATGAATTTTTCGCCAGTCATCGGGGAGCGGGTTGGCATCTGATGTCGCCCAGTCGCTGCGCAAAATGCGCTGCCCGCCGATCTGGTAGTCATTCGGTAATGCCCGAGGCGGTGTGCGCAGCGGCACCTTGAGTTCATGAGCCCTGTGGATGACCCGGCCGTAATGACTGCCGATGACGTTACCACCGCCCTCTGGTTTACCCGGCACATGATCGAGCGTCCAAAGCCGGCCACCAACACGAGCTCTGGCCTCCACGACCTCTACCTCATAACCCTGCCGCTCGAGAATCAGTGCAGCATTGAGACCTGCCAGACCTGCGCCGATAACCACTATCTTGAGCCCGCGACCGTCTTTGCCGCCGTCATTGTGGGCTTTGACAAAGGGTGCGGCGACCGAAGTCAGAAGCAGTTGTCTGCGAGAAAGTAGTGGGTTCACGGGCCGAGGTCCGGAAGCGCTGAGCGCGTGTATTGGGCATATTGTCATATCTTTATAACTTTTCTCAAACGGGCTATGCTCAAACGCGTTCCGATAGCTGAGAGAGGTATGAGTCATGCGGTTGCTAGCGATTTCGGGGAGGGAGTTCGCAACAGTCTGTAAGCGGTCATTGCTGGGGCTCTTGCTAACAATAATGAGTGTGACCGTCTATGGGGGCACCATTGATCCCGACTCGGCAGATGGTTTTGTCGCGCTCAGTCGAAAGGTGCAGTGTTCGTTGGAAGATGCCTCGCCACAGGTATTTGAGTGGTCGGGAAATGGCTATTCTCGGGTCCCCGGAGAGCGTGATCGCAAGTTGTTCGGTTTGATGGGCATGAACATTCGGCAATGTGTGGCCATTGAGGATCCTGATCGCGGCACCGGTTATCGACTGGTTTCACGCGAGATCATGCTGTACCTCGATCCGGCAACGGGCGAAGTCATGCGGACGTTCGAAAATCCCTGGACGGGCAATCAAAATCAGGTGATTCACGTCGCCAACGACCCGGTGAATGGCCGTGCCACGTTTGGTCTGAATGCTGACGGCAGCGAACGCAGTTTCGAATACCGTGACGTGAACGGACAGTACCTGATCAACTATGAAATTCCGCTCTTCTACACCAACGCGATGGGTGGCGATTACCAGAAGTATGTGGGTGGCACCTATCACGCCACCGAGATCTTCGATTTCAATGGCGACCTGTCGGAACTGCTTGATGCCGATCAGGCTGTTGCCTATCCCGTTGTTTCATGGGTGCGTTTGGCGCAATGGTTACCGTGGATGGAAATGAATGGTCGAGCGGGGATGCTGTATTTCAATGCCATTGGTCGAAAGCTGCAAAGCTACGACCAGTTACCCGAGATGATGAAAACGGAAATTGCCGAGAATTATCCCGAGTATGTGGCGCCACCACCTTTGGACGACCCGCGACGTAATGAGACATCGTGGACTTACATGAAGAAAATCATTGACTCGCGGGAGGAGTCCCCCGCGTCCTCATCACCCCATTGAGGAGATTTGAGATGTCCGTATTTTTCCGAGGTCTCGCTTGTTACTGCCCAAGCATGCATGGGTCTGGTGGTTTGATTGGGCTAGCCGCCTTGGCGCCCTTGTTATGGCTTGGAATAGTCAGCCCGGCTATGAGTGAGAATCTTGCAGCAAGCGCCCCAGACCGACGGGCTCAGGCACCGGCAATTGCGGTGACAGATGATGGCAGCATCCACGCAATTTGGTTCGACAAGGGGGCGGTGGGAGAGGCCGATAAAAAGGGGGAGAAAGTCAAAGGCACTCACCATAGCCATCAAGCGTTTGCTGACCTCCACTATGCGCGCTGGACGCCCGGCACCTCGGAATTTACGCCCAGCACCAGGGTGAATCCGGACCCGGGGTCGGTGTGGGGCTTTTCCATTAGTCGAGCGGTGATTGCCACAGACGACAGTGACAGGATTCACATTGTGTACCCCGGCAATGCTATGTCGCCCAAGTCAGGAAAATCGGTCGCCTCCTCTTATTACACGCGCTCGATCGATGGCGGTAACGCATTTGATGCGCCGACGCAGTTGAACGCCGATCCCGAGGAGGATTTGTCTTCGCTCATCATGGGTGGCCTTGCGCAAGCGCAGGTTTTTGCGGGTATGGCGGTATCCGAGCAGGGTTCGGTGCACGCGTTTTGGTTGGATACTCGGGGCATGACCAGCTCGATGCGCTCCGCGCTGTATTATCGTCGCAGTGACGACGGCGGAGCCCATTTTGCTGATGAGGTTCGGCTGCAGGAGAATGAGCAGTGTCCTTGCTGTCAGGTCAGTGCCATCGCTCAGGGCACTTCCTCGCTATTCGTATCGGCGAGAAAAATCAGTGACGACAATATCCGTACCCCTGCCGTGATGCATTCAGATGATGGCGGCAACACCTTTAGTTCGCCCGTTGAGACGGGGGGTGCACCCTGGCAGCTTGAGGGGTGTCCGTTGAAACTCACTGCGATGGCCACCACACCATCACTTGTGCATACGCTAGTGCACAATGGCGCCGAAGACCCTCCGGGTCTCCTTTACGCCAGTGCCTCGCAAACAGGTGGGGCGTTTCAGCCGCCTGAAAAAATTCATCCCGAGGCTGACATCAGTGACAGCCCCGCGTTGGCCAGCATTGGGAATACCTTATTAGCGGTTTGGCATGCCAAGGCAGGCGGCCCCAGGCAGATTTATTACCGTTTCTCACTCGACGGAGGCAAACACTTCCAACCGGTTCAGCGGTTGGAGACTGGAGACGCCCAAGTCGGATATCCCGCTGCCGCGGCGTCCCCAGACGGCCGGTTTGTCATTGCCTGGCAGGCGGACGAAGTGATTCGGGTCACACATCTGGAAGCGCCTTCGGCGGCGATGGCGGCGCGTTAATGGTGACACGGCTCATACCGTTATTGCTTGCTCTGTTTCTTGCACACGGGGCACTGGCCGGTGACGACCATGACCCAGCTGTACTGGTGCCAATGGATCGCAACGCCCTGATAGACGAGTTATCAGCCAGCGAGGGTCGGGTGGTGCTGGTTAATCTGTGGGCGACCTGGTGCACGCCGTGTTTACGCGAGATACCCGATCTGCTCGCGCTGGAGGCGGAGCTTCCAGGTGATGAATTTCGCTTGCTCGCCGTCAGCATGGACGACGCCTATAGCAAAGACTGGGTATCGGCGTTCAAGGCCAAGCATTTTCCCACCCTGAGATCCTTCATCAATGCTGAGCTGGATATGGATACGTTGGTCAGTAGCATCGATCCGGTATGGAACGAGACGCTTCCCACCAGCTACGTACTGAATCGCGAAGGAGAGGTTGTTCAAAAAATTCAGGGCAAGAAGCCTATCGCATTTTTCCGAGAGCAGCTGATAGCCGCCGGTCTCTAGTTCATCCACTCATACTTTTTCGCGGATCAAACCTGAAGATGCGCTGCGTGAAACCGCAGGTGATCCTCTATAAAGGAGGCGATGAAGTAGTAGCTGTGGTCATAGCCCTCCTGCATCCGGACCTCAATCGGATAGTTGGCGGCGCTGCTGGCCTCTTCAATCAAGTGCGTCTTGAGTTGCTCCTCGAGAAAGTTATCCGCCGTCCCTTGATCGATGAGGATCGGTCGGTGCTCGGTAGCCTGACCCAGCAGCTTGCAAGCGTCATACGCGTCCCATGTGGAGGTATCTGATCCCAGATAGTTGGAGAACGCTTTTTGGCCCCAGGGGCACTGCGTGGGCGCCACGATCGGCGAAAAGGCCGAAAAAGAAGTAAAACAGCGGGGGTTTTTGAGGCCGATAGTCAGTGCGCCATGACCGCCCATCGAATGGCCCATGATGGCGGCGCGCGAGGTATCCACCTGCGGGCAGGCCTGTCCCACCGCCTCGGGCAACTCCGTCAGCACATAGTCATACATGTGGTAGTGCGACGACCACGGGGCCTCGGTCGCATTGAGGTAAAACCCGGCGCCCAGACCCATGTCGTAGCTGCCATCGGAGTCGTCGGCGACTTCATCGCCCCGTGGACTGGTATCTGGCGCAACGATGGCAACACCCAGCTCTGCCGCATGCCGTTGTGCGCCGGCTTTCGTCACGAAATTCTCATCCGTGCAGGTCAGCCCCGACAGGTAGTACACCACTGGCACAGGCCCTTCAGCCGCCTGAGGTGGCAGGTAAACCGCATAAATCATGTCGCAGTTGAGCACCTCCGAGCGGTGCTGAAGGCGATGTTGCTCTCCCCCAAAAGAGCGCACAGTGCTCAGGCATTGTGAAGACATTAGAAAGTCACCACTGAGCGGATGCTCTTGCCCTCATGCATTAGATCGAAAGCGGTATTGATTTCGGTGAGCGGCATGGTGTGGGTAATCATCTCGTCGATATGGATTTTGCCCTCCATATACCAGTCGACGATTTTGGGGACGTCGGTGCGGCCCCGCGCTCCGCCAAAGGCGGTGCCGCGCCAGGAACGCCCCGTGACCAGTTGGAAAGGTCGTGTCGCAATTTCCTGACCCGCCCCGGCCACGCCGATGATGCAACTTTGCCCCCAACCTTTATGGCAACACTCCAGCGCCTGACGCATTACGTTCACGTTACCGATGCATTCAAAGCTGTAGTCGACACCGCCACCGGTCATCTGAATCAAATGATCGACCACGTTATCCACTTCACTTGGATTAACAAAATCGGTCATGCCAAATCGCGTTGCCAGCTCCTTTTTGTCAGGGTTCAGGTCGACACCGATAATGCGGCGCGCACCTACCAGTTTGGCGCCCTGAATGACGTTGAGGCCGATTCCGCCGAGACCAAATACGGCAACGGTGGCGCCGGGTTCGACTTTCATCGTGAAGGCGACGGCGCCAATGCCCGTCGTGACGCCGCAACCGATGTAGCAAATTTTGTCGAAGGGAGCGTCTTCTCGGACCTTGGCTACCGCAATTTCGGGTAGCACCGTGAAATTAGAAAAGGTCGAGCAGCCCATGTAATGCAAAATGGGCTCACCATCGATCGAGAACCGACTGGTGCGATCGGGCATCAGCCCCTGACCTTGGGTCTCTCTGATGGCCTGACACAGGTTGGTCTTGGGGTGGAGACAGAAGTCGCAGGTACGGCACTCGGGCGTGTAGAGGGGGATTACATGGTCACCTACCTTGAGGTCCTTAACGCCCTCGCCAACCTCGACCACGACGCCGGCCCCCTCATGGCCCAGAATCGCCGGAAAGGCGCCCTCTGGATCATCACCCGATAATGTGAACGCGTCGGTGTGACACACCCCCGTCGCCTTAATCTCGACCATGACTTCACCAGCGCTGGGCCCACCCACTTCCACGTCGGCGATTTCGAGGGGTTTACCTGCTTCAAATGCAACAGCGGCACGACTTTTCATGGCGTTTACTCCTTGTGGTTATAAGAACGTAGTATGCCTGAGGCGAGCCCGCGGGCCATCCCCTCAGGCGGTTTCATTATCAACAGTGCCTGCCTACCGTAGCGCGTCGCACCCTATAAAACGGCAAATAATCGAGCTGGCCAAGCAACCGAAGAAGCGCGGAATCGCTGACTGTCACACGTCGCTGCGTGTGTCATGGGAAGATCAAGCGAATTCAGAGGTGATTCCCGTCGTTAGCGGGCGCTATAGTAACGATCAGGTAATTCGACGGGAGAGAGGCGGTGCGCGCGGTGTATTACGAGACCCATGGTGAAGCACAGGTACTTCAGGTGGGTGAGCTGGACAAACCTCCCTGCGGTCCGAATCAAGTACTCGTTGAGGTCGCGGCCGCTGGCGTCAATCCGATAGATCGTCGGCTCCGCGCGGGAGAGTTGCAGGAATATATCCAACGCACTTTTCCGGTGGTGCCGGGTTTTGATGTGGCGGGCAGAATCGCTGAGGTGGGTAGCGATGTGGCCGATTGGCGGGTCGGCGACGAGATCATGGGGCTGGCTTTCACCTGGTCCATTCAGCATGGCACGTACGCCGAATTTGCACCGGTGGAGGCTTCCGCTATTGCCCGTAAACCCGCGAACGCCAGCTTTATTCAGGCCGCCGGCATACCATTGGTGAGCCTGACTGCGTGGCAGTCGCTGCTGGAATTTGGTGAGCTTGGGCCCGGTAAAACAGTGTTGATTCAGGCTGGTGCCGGTGGAGTAGGGAGTGTCGCCATTCCCATGGCCAAGCACCTCGGCGCCACGGTCTACACCACCGCAAGCGCGGGGAATGCAGATTATGTTCGTGCGTTGGGTGCCGATGTGGTCATCGATTATCAAACCGATTCCTACGAAAAAGCGTTACTCGCGGCTGAACCCGAGGGTGTGGATTTGGTTCTGGAGGCCTTATTGGGCGATGGCACCGATGAGGCGGCCATTCGGATCACCAAATCGGGTGGCGCCGTGGCTTATATGAATAATGAGCCGCCCGATATGCCCGATATCAAAGCACGGGGAATTCGCGCCGAATTCATCCACCATCGCGCAGATGGAGCGATGCTGGCGGAACTCACAGACCTCTATGAGCGGGGGGTGCTGCCGCTCCCCCTCACCGAGACCCTGCCGCTCTCGGCAGCGGTTGAGGCTCATCTGAGATCGGAGAGTCGGCGCACCCGTGGCAAGCTGGTTCTTTGTGTGAGTGAGCTGTGAGCGCCAGTCAGGCCTCATGGCCGCTTACTCCGCCTTTTCAGAGGCCGTTATCACAGGGCGCGTTGGAAGCCGTTCCCCGTACAGGATGCCAGCGGCGCTTTGAGCGCTTGATGCAATTTGATGAGGTGCCCGCATGAGTAAACTTTTTTTTCGCTATGGCGCCATGAACAGCGGTAAGAGCACTGCGATGCTCCAGGTGGCGCACAATTATGAAGAGCGCGCGCAACGCGTTGTGCTCGTCAAGTCAACTGTCGACACCAAAGGTGATGATCAGATCGTCTCCCGGCTGGGAGTCAGCCGTCGGGCCGATATATTGCTCTCTCCAGGACAGGATCTGCGTGCGTCGCTGACCTCGCTGTGTGACCAGCGAGCGGCCGGGGAGCGCACCGTAGGTTGTGTCTTGATCGATGAAGCGCAATTTCTGACGCCCGAGCAGGTCGATCAGGCGCTGGAGATTGCTGTGCTGGATGACATTCCTGTAGTGGCATTCGGTATCAGAACTGATTTCCGCACACGGTCATTTCCCGGCAGCCAGCGTCTGATGGAGGTCGCGCACTCTCTGCAGGAAATGAAGACGATTTGCCGGTGCGGCAGTAAAGCTATTTTTAATGCCAGACTCGGAGAGCAGGGTATTATCCGAGAGGGTGAACAGGTCATGATTGATGGCGACAACGCGCGATACGAGGCCCTTTGTGCGCGCTGTTATTTGGATGGGACAGCTTAGGAAGATTTGCGGTAATTGAACCGCGGTTGCAGAGGTTTTGGCGGGGAAATACTGACTGATCAGGTCCCGGCGGTTTCGCGAGACTGGGCACTCTGAGCTACGCCACTTAACGAATGCAACGAATTACTCGGACAGCGACTTCAAGTGGCAGATAATGCGATTGAGTTCCTCCGGATCTTGGATCGGCGTCATCATCATCCGGTTGCCCGGCAGGAATCTACTCGGTTGAGACAGATATTGGCGGAGGGAGTCCTCGCCCCATATCACCCCAGAGTCGGCAATGGCGCGGGAGTATGTATAGCCTTCGGCAGAGCCAGCTCGACGACCCACGATCCCCCAGAGATTGGGCCCGGAAAGATGCCCTGCGTCCCTCGTGTTGGTATGGCAAACGGCGCACCTCTGAAAATCCCGGTCCGTTGTCCCTGCTTCACAGGCTGTATCGAGGTCAGTGGCATGCCCCGCTGAAGCAAAAATCACGAGTGATAGGTACAGAAAACTCCGCACTTCAATCCACCCGAGTCAGACGAATGTGTGTTCGATCCTCGCGACCCTGAAACAAAACGCCATCATCCAGATAACCGTTATCGTAAATCCAGAGCTCCCTGTCATTCAGCACCCATTCCGCGTCCCAGGTCATGTTGACGCCACTCTTTTTTGAGGTCATGGAGCAATTACCGTCGATAGCAGCTTCGCCTTTCTGCGCCAATCGGCCAACTATCTGATTGCCATGCAGGCGCCAGCGGAAATCACAATTACCACCATAGTCGGGATCGATTGCCATGGTTTCCCATAGCTCGGGATGCTCATGCGCAAAGGCAAACTGCTCGGGGTTGGCAATTCGACGCCCGCTCACACTCACCGCCATGTGTTCCTCGTCGATCGAGACAATGTACAGCACCTGGGTACCCGGGACGATCGGTTGGCTCTTGTCGCCGATGTGGAGTTGCCCATAAATCACCTGCTCACCAATGTGCGGTGCATCGATCTGCGCAAAAATTCGATACCAGTCGTAGTGCTCCCCATCCGGAGGCGCGCCGTATTGCCTCTCGAGTTCGAGTTGTGGTCTCGAAGAGAACTCTCCCGGTAACCACTGAATCAACATGGCCATCACCGACTCTAGCTCCGGTCGGGAATTGGTGGCATGGGCTGACGGGAGCAGCATCATGACTGAAGCAGAGACGACCATCATCAGTGCAATCAGCTGGCGTGACCCGCGATAGATACCCTTAAGTGGGCTGAGCCGACTCTTTTTGGTGCTGTATCCACTCATGTTGCGGCCTCCGCTTTGCCCGCTACAGATTGTTCATCAATGGTGATGGTCGTGTGAATGGTCGTGTGAATGATCATGTGAATGGTCATGAGAGTGGGGGCTTCCCTCCTCATGATGATGGTGCCCATGCCAGTGATCATGCCGGTGCCCGTCGCTTTTATGCTCGGTATCGTGGCCCGTTTCATTCCCTCGCCGCGGCATAAACATTTCAAAGTCCTTGGGGCTGTGAGGGTGGTTGTGGTCTTTGCTGAAAGCCCAGTGATAGAGGAGTGGATCTCTGGCAAGTAGCCGTGCCTCTGCGCGGTCTGCATTCTCCACTGGCGTGGACCATGGGTTGTAATGGAAGTGGTTGAACAGCTTGGAATCGACGCGGCCCAGTGCAATGCAACCATATTCCGATGCGAAGGCACCGTGGTTGATGTACGCCGGTCGCCAGAAGTAGCCCCCGGTCGGCACATCACCAAACTGCATCATCCAGGATGTTCCCCACAGGTGGTAGGACTCTTCCGCGCAGTCATGGTAGGAGATGTTGTCCTGGTAAAAATTGGGCGTCATGCAATAGAGGAAGGTCATCGCAAACGAATTGGGGTTGTAGTTGAGCAGTTTGATCATGCAGCCCGCCGCGACACTGGGCTTGGCGACATTCCCCATTGCCCAGGGGATGTCCATGTAACTGTCTACATCGTGATACAGCTGGGTCTGAGCGGAAGGGTGATGTTCGGTGGCTTCCTCGTGACTGGGTTCGCCGGTGTTGTACATGTAGAGCACCAGGCAACCCTGATCGGAGCTGATCTCTGGCAGGGCATACCCTGCGGGCACATAAAAATAGTGGCCCTTACGGCAGATTCGATCACCTACCTTCAGTTCTCCCTCGATCACAATGAATTCGTATTCAGACCAGGAGAAGCCGGGGGTGCGCTTGTAGCCGCCGTCAAATTGCACGGTCATCGAGCAGGCACCGGTGTCGACATCCATGCTCAACATTTTGTAATGCATGCCGCTTCCGAAGCCGATCAGCCGCATCGGTTTGAAGTGAGAATCTCGATCGCAAAAAGGTTCGATGTGAGGTCGTGCCATTGCTCAGTCCTCCTGTCCGCTGCGTGGGGTATCGTCGCTGTCCACGCCATATTTCCACACTACCTGGTCCTTGCGTCCCGTCGGTTTTTTAGGGAGGTCACTGTCTGGAATGGGCATTTTGTCGTCGCCATCCACGTTGAAGCCATTGGTGCGAATGCGATCGAAGAATTCCTGGTACCACTTCTCCCGAGTCGGTGCGAGTGCCTCCATGGCAGCTTCGATCTTGGCAAAACGCGCTTCCTGCTCTGACACCTCTTCCTTTACCCACTCTTCAGCTTCGGCGCTGCGCTCATGCTCGATGTACAGATTTTTAAACGTCATATTATCTTCTCCTCTGTAAGCTGTATGGCGCCCTCCGCGTGCAGGGCGGCCAGATGACTCTCCTCATATCCCACTTCTTGCAGCAGTTCGCGGGTGTGCTCTCCCAATCCCGGCGGTAGCCGGCGAATGCTGGCGGGAGTCTTCTCAAAATTCATGGGGGGACTCGAAAACCGGAGTCGGCCCTCGGTGGGGTGGTCAAACTCTTGCCAGAAGCCACTCCCGACAAGTTGCGGATCCTCTATCAGGTCATCAAGCGAGTTGACCACCATCATGGGAACGTTGGTATCACCGAGCAGGTCCACCCACTCTTGCCGGGTTTTGGTCGCAATGATTTCGCCTGTTTCCCGGTAAGACTCGTTAATATTGGCCAATCGCAGCGCCATAGTTTGGAAGCGCGGATCCTCGGCGAGTTCCGGCTTGCCCGCCAGCGAGCAAAAGGTCCCCCAGTGGTTGTCCCAGTAGGGCAGTACCGCGAGGTAGAGCCCGTCGGAGGTTTTGTAGGGCCGGCGGTGCGATGCCATCAATCGCACATACCCGGCTTTATCCAGCGGGGGCTCGAAGCTCTGTCCCCACAGGTGTTCGGTCATGACAAAGGACACCATGCTTTCGAACATGGGTACCTCAATCGACTGGCCTTCGCCGGTACGCTCGCGATGGAAGAGTGCAGCCAACACACTCTGTACGACCATGAGGCCGGTCGTTTTGTCGGCGATGATGGTGGGCAGGTAGCGGGGCTCGCCCTCCACCATGCTCTGCAGAACGGCGATGCCACTTGCTGCCTGAATCGAGTCGTCCAGCGCGCCTTTGTCCCCATAGGGCCCTTTTTTGCTGTAACCATAGGTTGCGCAATAGACCACTGCTGGATTAACCGCCTTAACTTGCTCGTAATCGAGACCGAGTCGCTCCATCGCCTGAGGTCGGAAGTTGTGGACAACCACGTCGGCTGTGGCAATGAGCTTGAGGGCTGCCTCGCGACCCGCTTCACTCTTGAGGTCGAGTGCTACCGAGCGCTTGTTGCGATTGCAGGTCAGAAAGAGTGCGGACATTTTCGGGTCCTTGGCATGAGGCCCGAGGTTGCGATTGGTATCCCCCGCAAGGGGTTCAATCTTAATGACGTCGGCGCCCAGATCGCCGAGCATCTGGCAGGCATAAGGTCCCAGGACGACCGATGTCATCTCGACGACGCGAATGCCTTCCAGCGGGGCGGTTATGACGCTTCCTCCAGCCCGTAAACGCGGATGGCGTTGTCGCGCATAAATTTGCGGCGTACCTCGGGCTTTAATCCAAACTCGTCGACTTCGTCTACGGTGCGCTTAAAACGCAGCACAGGGAAGTCAGTACCGAAGATCACCTTATCCTGACCATAGGAGTTGATGTAGCGCTTAACTGAGTCCGGCCAATACTTCGGACTGTGTGCGTCGGTAACGATAAAGACGTTTTCATGCTTCCAGGACATGGCAATCATTTCGTCGTGCCACGGTATCCCGACGTGGGTACCAAGTAGCTTGAGCTCAGGCAGGTCGCAGGCAATGTCATCGAGATAAATAGGTCGGCCGACCGAGCGACAGGGATGTTCCTTGGCATAGATCAGGGATTGGCCTACCTGCATCTGCACCGGAATATTCAACTCGATGCACTTGGCATAAAAGGGGTAGTACTTGGCGTTGTTGGGCGGTAACTCGAACCAGTGCGGGTAAAGGTGTGCCCCGACAAACCCGAAGTCTCTGACCGCTGTCTCCAGCTGCCGTACGCCATTCATACCCATATAAGGGTCGAGACCCAGCATACCGCGGAACCGGTCAGGGTATTGCTCAACAGCGCGGGATACCACTTCGAGCGGCATGTGATAGCAACCCGGCAAGCCTACTCGACCTGCTTTGGCCGCCACCAAAAAAGCGATATCGATGCCCGCCTCGTCCATTCCCTCGAGCATGGTTTCGAGGGTGATGCCGGCCGAATCATGCTTTCCTTTTACTTTGCCGACAAAGAATTCGTCGGTCCAACCTGGGCGATGTGATAGCGCTTCGGGTGTCCAGATATTGCATACGGCGTCAATGACGCGGTAGTCCGTCATATTCAGAGCCCCATCCAGCCAATGGCTACACCGCACCCTAGCATGGCTGCGCCAGCAGTCGAGTGGCCGTATCGGGCCAGGGCTGGTATTCGCCAGCGCTCAAGACCTACATGACCCAGGGCAACGGCGCCCAGCATGGTGCACACGGTCACCAGCGCGAAAACCCCAGTCACCCAAACGACGCCGCTAACGCTCTGCGTCGCGGCCGGAAACATCAGTAGGGGAATAAGCGGTTCGCACGGACCCAGTACGAAGACGACAAAGATGGCCCAGGGTGTGAGCGAGCCAGATGGAGGCTCCTCGATCCCCTTAACGTGGCTATCACCGGTATGGATTTTATCGTGGTAGTGGCTCACTTCACCATGGCGATGCCAGCCCGACTGATCCAGCGGTCTTGATCGATAAGCGTGTCTTAATCCCCAAATGCAGTAGACCGCCCCGACGATGCACAAACCCCAGGCAGCGATGTCGCCTCTCCAGGCTTCCAACCACTCAAGCTTGGTGAGCTCAATACCAACGATGATGCCGAGGGTGCCAATGACCACCGATCCCACGAGGTGGCCCGCGCCACACAGCAAGACGACCCGTAACGTTTTGTTAAGTTTCCAACCGCGCGCGCGCGCCATCGCGATAAACGGAAGATAGTGGTCGGGGCCCATCAAAGTGTGCACAAAGGCAATAGACGCGGCTGACGCGATGAGGATTACAAGTTCTGGAGTCATACCACCCTACTACAACACCGTCAGCCAGATGCCAACTTTGACTTATTGTTCTGTGTTTATATCAAACTCGGCATGGGGTCGCCAATGATTGTGATGACGTCGGCAGTTAAGTAGTGGCCGCCTCGAATGAAGCGGCTGATACCGCCGACTGCCGACCCGGTCGTCCATGCTTGGGGTGGGTCATACCCAGTAGGGTTGCTGTCGCCATGTTGATCCGACTTGGGGCATAGTAGAGTCTCCGAGCTAGCCAGAAAAGGTGACGCCATCACACACCCCTCAACGAGCGACGCTACTCACCACAGACCGCTGAGCTTGGGTGTTCGTTGGACTTATGGCTTTGGCGCGGTCGCCTACGGCATCAAGGACAACGGCTTCGCCTATTTCCTGTTGCTGTTCTATGGCACCGTGGTTGGTTTGGAGCCTGCGCTCGCGGGCACTGCGCTCCTCATCGCTTTGGTATTTGATTCTCTCAGCGATCCGATTGTTGGCTACTGGTCCGACAATACCCGCTCCCGTTGGGGTCGTCGGCACCCCTTTATGTACGCTGCGGCAATTCCCGTGGCATTGTGTTACTCGCTTCTGTGGCAGCCACCTGATTGGAGTGATGGTGCGTTATTTCTGTATCTGGTGGTGCTGGCGGTACTGATCCGCACGCTGATTACCTTCTACGAGACGCCGAGTTCCGCGCTGATGCCTGAATTAACGGCCGATTATGACGAGCGTACCGCTATTCAAGCTTGGCGTTCGTTTTTTGGGTGGGCCGGAGGGGCGGGGATGGCTGTTTTCATGTACGCCTTCTTATTGGTGCCCACCGAGGCTTACCCGGTTGGTGCGCTAAACCGCGACGGTTATGAGACTTATGGGGTCATTTCAGGAGCGGTTATTCTGGTTGCGATCCTGGTGTCAGCACTAGGTACCCATCACCGCATCGATTCGCTCACTGCGCCACCACCTCGCGATCGCAAGTCGCTTAAAGCGATCTTCGCCGAAGTGTTCGAAACGCTCAAAGACAGAAGTTTTTTTGCGCTATTTATCTCCTCGATTGCGAGCGCGGTCGCGACCGGCCTGACCGCTGCCCTCACGTTCATCATGCTGACTTATTTTTGGGCGTTCTCCTCTGTTGAGGTGTTCTATTGGACGCTGCTGGTGGTGATTTCGGCGACGATGGGTTTGTTCGTTGCGCCATGGGCCTCGAAGCGTTGGGGCAAAAAAGGTGCCGCCCTCAGGCTCGGTGTGCTGGCGTTTACAGTGCAACCCTTGCCAGTGGTATTCAGGCTGGCGGGCTGGATGCCCGAGAATGGTGATCCGTTGCTTTTCCCGATACTCGCTACCGTGAACACCATTGACCTGGGTCTCATCATCGCTATGCAGGCTGTTTTCTACTCGATGCTCGCGGATTTGGTAGAGCACTCCGAGGTGAGGACAGGGCGTCGCAATGAGGGCGTATTCTTTTCAGCGCTGACCTTTATCCGCAAAACCAATCAGGGTATCGGCGCTTTTATAGCGGGATTGATGCTTCAGGTGGTGGCCTTTCCAGATGGCGTTGCACCCAACGAAGTGCCGACTGAGTCAGTCTTGCAACTGGGTAGTCTGCTGGTCCCGACGCAATGGTTGCTCTGGGGCATCATGTTGGTTGCGATTGGGTTTTATCGTTTGGATCGGCAGAAGCATCAGTCCAACTTGGCGGCCATCAGAGCGCGAGAAAACAATCACGCCTAGGGCCTGCCGCGTCTCCGCTTGGCTGGCTGCAAGCGGTTTCGGCGGCCGCCAATGTCATGGCATACTGACTGCCAATAGTCATTGAAGTGCGAGTCGGGGAGAGCGTGTGGTGCTGAACATCGCCCAATCATCAGATGGTCGCAGACAGCGCAGTGAGCGCAGCCAGACAGCGATTATCGAGGCGGCGCTGGCACTCATGGAAGAGGGAACCCTGGTGCCCACCGCTCAGCAAATTGCTGACCGCGCCGGGGTCGGCATCCGCTCCTTCTTCCGTCACTTTGCTGACATGGACTCCTTGTTCCTCGCCGCCGATGAAATGCTAATGGATTCCTATGAGGCGCTGTTTCAGGTCAGTGATCGACAAGGCCCCCTGCCCGACAGAGTGGCTCGCGCGATCGAGCTATATGGGAATGCCTTTGACAAGCTCAGGCAGATCATTCTTTGCACACAGGCGTTGCTGTGGCGCTTTCCAAAGCTTAGGGAGAATTATGCCTGGCATCAGAAGCGTCTGCGCAAGGAACTGGAGCTATGGTTGCCAGAGGTGGCAGAACTACCGAAGGACCGGCGTGAAGCGGTGCACGCGGTTGCCTCTTTCGAGATGTGGCACAGGCTGCGCGAGCATCAGGGGTTATCACCCAAAACCAGCAGTGACATCGTGACAGGGCTCGTGACGGATCTGGTTGTCGCTCGGTGAACCGAGGCAGGTTACGTGGCTGAGCAGTTCAAGGAGCAAGGTGGGGTCGCCACAATGGATCCCAGTTATCTGAAACGCTGGCTGACTTCTCGAGTCATGACTCGTCTTTCCCGGCCGGCGGCCGTCGCGGCCAGACACGATAAAGCCGAGCAAGCGCGCCTGAGGAGCAGCGAGCCGCATCGGGTTGAGTATTTCCATCAGGTTGACGAGGGCTACAGCGCCCTGACCGCCCAAATTCTGGAGCGGTTTGTGGATCGCTATGACATTGAACTCGTTTGTCATGTCGTGCGCGGACAGGAGGGCAAGAACGCCCCTGAGCCGGAGTTGCTCCAAAAGTTGGCGCGTTACGACTCGCATCTGATTGCGCCAGCTTATGGTTTGAATTTCCCTGAGCATCTGGACAGTCTTGAGCCAGACCTTGTCGCGACGGCCACGCAAATTCTGGCTGCGCAATCCAGCACGAATTTTCCCCGGGTGGTTGCGAGAGTCAGTGAGGCGCTCTGGCGTGACGACGGCGCCGCTTTGCAAGCCCTCGCGACGGAGTGCGGTAGCGTGTCCGCGGAAGTCGCGGCGTCGGCGGTCGAGTCGGGCACACAGCGGCGGCGCGAACTCAAACACTATTCGGGAGCGATGTTTTATTACGGTGGTGAATGGTATTGGGGCGTGGATCGTCTCTATCACCTTGAAGCACGACTGGCAGCACTCGGTGCAGACAAACAATCTGGAAGGCCACTACTTGCGCCGCGTCCGGCAGAGGATATCTCCGGTTACCATGACAACGGGCAGTACACGCTGGAGCTTTACGCATCGTTGCGAAGTCCCTACACGGCGGTGATCTTTGATCGAGCGGTCGCGTTTGCCCAAAGTGCGGGAGTCAGGTTACACCTGCGGCCAGTACTACCGATGGTAATGCGCGGTGTGCCGGCCACGCGTGAGAAGGGCATGTATATCTTTATGGATGCTGCCCGCGAGGCGCGGGCGGCGGGAGTCCCCTACGGCAACTTTTACGATCCGATTGGTGACCCCGCCCGGCGATGTTACGCGTTGTATCCCTGGGCCGCTTCGCAGGGAAAAGAGGTGGCGCTGTGTTCCAGCTTTTTACGGCACGCTTTTGCGTTGGGCGTGAATACCAATACTGATCGTGGCTTGCGAAAAGTGGTTGAGGCCGCTGGTCTCGATTGGTCCGCGGCGCAAGCGCACCTGCGAGACACCTCTTGGGAGGCGCTCCTCGAGGAAAACAGACAGACTATGTATGCGTCGGGCTTGTGGGGCGTGCCCAGTTTCCGATTGCTCGACCCACAGGGCGACGCTTTACTCTCCACTTGGGGGCAGGATCGTCTTTGGTTGGTCGCTCACACCCTTCGAGATGCCCTCGCAAGGAGCGGCAGCTGACTCCCGGACCGCCAGATTGAATCTCCAATCTATTGGCAGTATAAATGCCAATATCTAGTGAACAGTGCTCGCCGCCGACGGGCGTCACATGACATGCGAAAAACTCTGATCTTGATGTGTGCGTTGATGGCCGTCGTTGCGAGCGGGGTCTATGTCTATCCGGGCACGTCGATTCTAGCCGCGGTGAAAGTACGTAGCCTCTTGGCTGGCACAAGGATCGGACCGCCCCGCAACATTGCGTGGCAAGAAGGCCCGGCCGCATCGGTACCAGGCTCCGAGGCGCGGCCTCCTAATATTATTTTGATCGTGGCGGATGACCTGGGCTACAACGACATTTCGACCTTCGGTGGAGGCGTAGCAGGCGGGCGCCTTCAAACGCCGCACATCGATGCGCTTGCGGCTCAGGGAGCAGTGTTTACCCAGTCCTACTCGGGCGCCTCAACCTGCGCGCCCTCCAGAGCCATGCTGATGACGGGGCGATATCCCAGTCGCACCGGCTTTGTGTACACGCCAATGCCGGCTTCCATGGGACGGGTGATGTCTATCGTTGCCTCTGATATGCCCCGAACGCTGCCCGACGTTCTTTACGACGCAGCGGCAGCTGCCAATAAACCGCCCTATGAGTTGCAGGGTCTGCCCTCTGATGAAATCACGCTCGCGGAGTCGCTAAAAGCGCGCGGTTATCACACCGTGCATATCGGCAAATGGCATTTAGGCCGCGAGAATGGCATGGCACCGCATGACCAGGGTTTTGATGAAAGTTTATTGATGGCGAGTGGCTTGTATCTTCCCGAGGATCATCCCGATGTCGTCAACGCTAAGCTCGGCTTTGATCCGATCGACCGGTTTTTATGGTCGGC
>JAYOEE010000023.1:31053-32562 GCA_038106565.1 Halieaceae bacterium | reverse complement strand
GCCACGCTCATGGCGTTGATTGGCATGCTGGTGCCAGAGGCGGTCGGCCTGGGTACCCAGTCGGTCAACGATTTACTGGCCGGCGAAAAGCTGGTGGGCGAAGCTGCCCTCATGCTACTCGCCAAGCTGGCTGCCACCGTCGTGTGCATCGGTTTGGGTCTGGTGGGAGGGGTCTTCTCGCCGGCGCTTTTTTTGGGTGCGTCGCTGGGCTATCTCGCGGGCTTTATTGCCGTCGGTCTGGGCTATGACCCCGGTGTGATCACCATGCTCACCGTGGTGGGAATGGCTGCCGTGGCGGGATCTGTCATCGGTGCGCCCATTGGCGTCGTGCTGATTGTTTTCGAATTCACTCGTAGCTACGAGTTCGCAGTGGCCGCCATTCTTGCGGTGTCGATGTCCTCGTTCATATCCACGCGCCTGTTTTGCTACTCCTTCTTTGATCGGCAGTTAATTCTCCGAGGTTTTGATTTACGTCAGGGCCGCGAATTCCTGTCGCTTCAGGACATCAAAATCAGTGAATTGGACCTCGAAGACGGCTCGCCAGTGGATAGCACTATGGTGGGTGAGCAGATTGTTGCAGAGCTCAGACAGGCGAACCGAACCGAGGCTTACGTGGTCGATCAAAACAGGCAATTGCTGGGCACCGTAAATATTCTCGAAGCGCTCGCCCAACCTCAGAGCACCGCCGAAGCCTTGTTGGGCGCAGAACAGCACCGATTACATTTGGAAGACGATCTTCAGCAGGCGTTAGGAGTTGCGCGTAATTTTGTGGGTGAGGCGATTCCCGTAGTGGATGCGACAGGCGTTTACGTTGGGTGTATCAGTGAGGGAGCCATTTTGGGCGGCACGCTCGATCGGCAAGAGCAAGTGAAGGGTCGTGAACGCAATTAGACCCTGTCTATTACTCAGCTTATTGCTGGCCTGTCCCGGAACTGGTGTTGCGGATGAGCGGGAAGATCAACTCCGCGCCGGCATCGCTGCGATGGGGCGTCAGCATTACGCGACTGCGATGCGCGCGTGGTATGACTTGGCCGAAGCGGGTGATGCCGAAGCGCAGAACAATATCGGCTATCTCTATGAGGAAGGCCTTGGCGTTGCGCAACAATACGATGTAGCCATGGACTGGTATCGCCGCGCCGCAGAGAGCGGCTCCGTCGAGGCGGAGCACAACCTGGGCATGATGTATGTAGGCGGGCGCGGTGTGGCCAAGAGTTGGTCGCAGGGCCTTATCCACTTTCGCAAAGCTGCTGACCAAGGCTTGGTAGAGAGTCGATACATGATTGCGCTCAGTTACTTCGAGGGTGAGGGTCAAATTCAGAATCGCCGGCTTGCGCTGGAGGGTTTCAGAGGCACCGCCGAAGAGGGCTACGCCAATAGCCAGTACATGCTGTCCTTTATTTTATTGGACGGAAGAGATACCAAAGCCAAACCTGCGCAGGCGTTTGTCTGGGCCTCCCTCGCTTTAGCGCAAGGGCAATCTCAGGGAGAGGAAATCCGTGATGCGGCGCG
>JAYOEE010000023.1:2544-30953 GCA_038106565.1 Halieaceae bacterium | reverse complement strand
CCCTCGCTTTAGCGCAAGGGCAATCTCAGGGAGAGGAAATCCGTGATGCGGCGCGGATGCGCATGGCAGAGCGCGACATTGATGATGCCGAGTTTGTGTTATCGCAGTGTGTGGCGCGCGGCCTCAGTAGCTGTGTGCCAGCTATCGACAGCCTGCCCTAGAGCAAATCAGGTTACGGTGCCTTAGGCGATCGCATAGGCCTGCTTGAGGCCCACTGCAGACGGGTTGGTAGCGCCGGCATGTTGATGATGTGGGGAAATGCTGTCCCACGCCTCGGCAATGGGTGCGATCAGGCCTTTCACCGATACCACGTTTTCTACATCGCCCGAGGCAGTGCTCCTAAACAACTGCCTGATGGCAAATCCGTATAGGGAGGCCAGGTTGTTGGCAATTTCGCCACCTTTCTCAAAATCGAGGCTACCTTGTAGCCCAGCAAGTACCCGGCTGGCCTTGGTGATGTGGTTACGCATCTCTTGTTTATTACCTTGCTCAAACTGGTATTCCGCCGCCAATAGGCTCTTGTTGAGCTCCTTGAACAATAAACTGACCAGTTCATGAGCGCTCGCCGATGCGACTGCCGATTCCAGGTCGATGCTGCGGTAAGCCGCTGCTGCGCCATTTCGAGTCATGAGATGCCCCTTCTCTTCGCTTACATTCAAGAACATCGGCGACTAAAAATGGAACTTTAGGCTTTTTGAACATTTTTTTAGCTACTGATGCCCGGCGCGAATGGCTTCAAATAAGCGGTTGTGGGGGCGAATAATCGATTAGCCAGTTAGCTCGTGATTTCTGTGCTTGATTAGTGAATAAAAAGCGTGAACGCTGACACTGCGGTGGAGGGTTTTATGCATTGGATTGTGGCAGTGGGAGTGGGTTTATGGGCAGCGGGGGTGCTGGCACAGAGCCCATCTTTTGCGTCAACTAAGCTTGAAGTGCCAACCAACACGGGTATTCAGCAGGTCAAATTCAAGAATGTGATCTGTGGCGAATCAGACGTCTGGCAATTTGACCTGGTGAACAATGCGATCTCTGAGACGCGAATCGAGTGGGTTTTTTGGCTCGAGGATGAAGAAGGGGACTCGATAGAAGGCGATCGCGCCGCGGCACTAATCGAACCAAAGAGTCGTATCACCGTTGCTTTGTCGTTTCCCTGCGATGTGCCGTTCACTGCTCTGCGGCATCAGTTTCAGATCGTGCCCCTCGGTATAGATCGGCGATAGCGGCGCAGGAGTAGCGCTTGGGCTTGGCAAGCCGACAGGCTATCCTGCGTGCTCGTTCAGGGTGATGGCGTTGTTAGCTCACGCTGTTCACGCTCATGGCTCATAAGGCCGGGCGGGTTGATTCTTTGGAAGCCGAGCCGGGGGCGGTCGTGATAGGCGAGGGTCATACGGGCGGGCGCGCTATTCGCGTCGGCCATGGCAAAGGACATCGATAATGGATCGATTGGTAATCGGGATCAGCGGGGCGTCGGGCGTTCAGTACGGCGTCCGCGCACTGGAGCTTCTCAAGCCGTTGCCGATCGAGACGCATTTGGTAATGAGTAAATCCGCCGAGCTCACGGTGCACCACGAACTGGATTGCTCGGTTGCGGATATCCGAGCACTGGCTGACGAGTGGCACCCCGTTCGCAACGTGGGCGCCTCGATTGCGAGTGGATCATTTCGCACTTTGGGCATGTTGTTGGCGCCCTGCTCCATCCGGACACTGGGCGAAATTACCTCGGGCGTCACTTCATCCTTGCTGACCCGAGCTGCCGACGTGGTGCTGAAAGAGCGCCGTCGTCTTGTGCTAATGGTGCGCGAGACACCTCTTCATCTTGGGCACCTGCGCAATATGGTGGCCGTAACTGAAATGGGGGCGATAGTGGCGCCGCCTGTTCCGGCTTTTTATACCAAACCTGCCTCACTGGATGCCGCGGTGACCCAAAGCGTGGCGCGGGCCCTCGACCTCTTCGATCTCGCTCTGCCAGAGACCCATCGCTGGACCGAATCGTGACGGATCTGCTCACCCGGTGGCGCCAGATGTCGATGGCGTGGCTGGTCTTTTTTGTCATCGTCGTCGATCTCATCGGCTTTGGCATAGTGATTCCGATACTGCCTTTTCTGTCGCCGCAGCTGGGCGGGGGCACGGACGATATCGCCTTCATTCTCGTGACTTACAGCGTCGCAGCGGCAATCGTGGCACCTGTGTGGGGTCGGTTGTCCGACCGTTTTGGTAGGCGGTCGATTCTGGGAATCTGCTTGCTTGGTGGTGCAGGCTCCCATTTTCTGCTGGCCGCGGCGGATACCTTATGGATGGTCTATCTGTCTCGCGGGGTAGCCGGGATGATGGCGGGCGGTGTGCCGGTTGCCACCGCGCTGATTGCCGATGTCAGCACGCCTGATCAGCGTTCGCGGGCGATGGGTTTGATTGGTCGGGCGTTTGGTGTGGGTCTTATACTGGGCCCGGTTATTGGTGGCCTATTGGCTCGTAGCGAAGCCGATTTTACTTTTCCCTGCATCGTTGCGGGCGTGCTCTCGGGCGCCGCTGCCTTGCTCGCTGTCTTGTTGTTGCCAAGCAGTGCCCCGTCTGCCGTTACCAATGTGGAGGAGGAGGGGGTCATGCCAGAGCCCACCTCGCTGCGACAGCTGTTGGTGCAGCCCAGCTTGATACTGTTTGTCTGCCAGTTTGCCCTTCACACCTGCGCAGTTAGCGCCGCAGTGTATCTGTTTCCTTTGTGGGTGGCAGCTGAGCTCGGCTGGCAGGCGCGCGAAGTGGGCTTGTTCTTTGGACTGGTGGGCGTGGTGATGATTGTCACGCAGGGCAATATTCTCGGCAGGATGACCGATCGATTTGGCAATATCCGGGTGCTTCGTGGCGCGACGTTTGCCTTTAGCGGCTCTCTCGCGGTGTCTGCCACTGTTTCGGGGTCTTGGGAGATGGGGATATTAGGGTTGGCGGTATTTTCCGCTGCAACTTTGTGCCTGCCCGTTCTCAATACCGTAGCCAGCCATCTGGTTCCTCCCGCGATGCGTGGCCGGTTTTTTGGCGTAACGGCCTCTTCTGCGGCAACAGGTCGCATACTCGGGCCCTTGTTAGCCTCATCGCTATTGGCCAGTGGGGGGTTCCCATTGGCATGGCAGGGGGCAAGTGGGGTGGTTGCATTGGTGGTGCTTTGGTCCATGACTGCCGGTGGCAAACTCAGTGGGCTCGCAGCAGACCTTCCGGAGCTGACTAGCGCTCAGAGTGGGAGTCACCCATGAAACCGAAGTGCCTCATTACCCTCGACCTGCCAGAAGATATCCGCGTCTCTCTCGAGGCGCGCTACGACGTCATGAATTGGGTGGGGCCTGAGAAGCGATCAGAGGCAGCATTGCAGCACGGCCTCGCCGAGGCCCGCGGATTACTGTGCGCTTTGTCAAAGCCCATCTCTGCCTCCCTACTCGAAGGCGCTAACGCCTTGAAAGTGATATCCACGATATCGGTGGGAGTCGATCACATCGATCTTTCGGCCGCGACGATGCAGGGGATTGCCGTGGGTCATACTCCAGGCGTGTTGGTCGACAGTACAGCCGACCTTGCTCTGGCGCTGATGCTTGCGACAACGCGGAGGGTCGCAGAAGCCGATCGCTGGGTGAGGGGAGCAAACTGGACGCAGGGATGGCAGTCGGATTTGCTGCTGGGCACTGATCTCAGCCAGGCAACTGTGGGGGTTGTGGGACTGGGGCCGATCGGGCAGGCGGTGGTGCGGCGGCTCGCAGGTTTTGGCGCAAGGATATTGTCCTGGAACCGCACGAATCGACCGCTGGCGGGTACTGAGAGTGTCGATTTGGACAGGGTATTTGCAGAGTCGGATATTGTGACGCTGCACACCGCATTGACCGCGGAAACCACGCACATCGCCAGTCGCGCGCGCCTGGCAAGCATGCGCGACGGAGCCACGCTCATTAATACGGGCAGGGGCCCCTTGGTCGATGAAACCGCGCTGGTGGACGAATTGCAGTCGGGTCGTTTGCGGGCCGGCTTGGACGTGTTCCAGATCGAGCCGTTGCCGGTCGATCATCCCTTTTTGGGATTGGACAACGTGGTGTTGCTACCTCATGTGGGCAGCGCCACCGCGTCAACGCGACAGGCGATGGTCGCAAGGGCGCTCGAAAACTTGCACGCAGGGATTGCTGGTGAGCGCGTGCCTTATTGCGCTAACCCTGAGGTGTATGGCCTCAGCGACCCGTAGCATTCGGCAAAGTTCGGAACGCCCGAGCCACCCCGGGCTCGAGCTTTTGCCGGACTTTGTCGACATCGGGTTGGTTTCGGTTCTCCACCACCTGACTGATTGTGGCGGACCATACGGGCGCAAGATTACCGCCGTCTTCGAAATGGATGATTAAGCTGGCGACCTCTCGCGGCCCACTGAGCGCATAGGCGTTATCTACTACCGCGGGGTCGGGACTGCGGTTGATGACCGCACTGGTGTTACTCACGCCGCGCGCACTGTTATCCACGCCGCCTTCCAGCGTGGCCTTGAATTCATAGCTGATGACAAAGTCGGCGCCCTTCTCAGTGAGGCGATATCCCTTTTTGGTGAGATGAGCAGAGACCACGTCGCGCACCGTGCTGGAAAGCCGATAAAAAGCATCCATCGATCCAGAAACGCCTGTTGGCAGATCAGTTTTCCAGCCAAACGATTGGTATTGTCTGTCTGCGAATTTATTGGCAGGTGTGGTGTCTACCTGCGCCGTGCTGCAGCTCTGAAGGAGCGCCGCACTCAGGAAAAATGCGCCGAAGAGAAGAGTCTTTGCCCCGTAATTCATTTTGGTGGTGCCCCCGTTAACACGCTCAGGTGAACCATATCAGTTTAACGATCATCCCGGCGACGGCGAGCACGACGATAATACGAATCACCCGTTCTCCGCCTGTCAGTGTCAGCCTCGCGCCGAGCCACCCGCCCACCGCATTACCAATCGCCATGATGCCACCAACCCACCAAAGTAATGGCAGCTGACTGCCGAACACGAACAAAGCGGCGGTGGTATAGATCAGAATAATAAAGACTTTATGGATATTCGCTGTCACCAGATCGAGCCCCAACGCTCGGTGCAATATGGGTAGCAGGATGAACCCCATGCCGATCTGTATGAATCCTCCCCAGAAACCCGCTCCTAACATCAAAACATGACCGAGGATCTTGCGGCTTTTGGAAAGATGAACTGCATTGTTTACTGCAACCGAGCGCGGTCCCACGACCATCGCGATCAGAACCAGCGCCATCACAACTGCCAGGACAAGGTTAAAAGTATCCGTGGGGATGCTGACGCCCAGCAGGGCGCCGGCCATCGCGCCCGGTAGGGCGCATAGCGACAGTGAAACAATCAGCTTTTTCTGTGGAATGCCATGCCGCATGTAAGTCAGGCTGGCGCTGATGTTCTGCACCATGATCGGGAGCCGATTGGTGCCATTGGCAATGGGGCCGGGAATACCCAAAAAGATCATGACCGGAACGGTAATGACCGAGCCGCCACCCGCCATCACATTGATAAAACCGCCAGCCAGACCAGCGAGGATCAGCACCGCCATTTCCCACACCGCAAGATCCATGGATCAGTCGCGGGGGTTCCGCATGGTGACGAATTCCTCAGCAGCAGTGGGATGAATACCGATGGTTCGATCAAAGTCGGCCTTGGTGGCACCCAATTTGAGCGCAATGGCCAGACCCTGACAGATCTCGCCCGCATCGGCCCCCACCATGTGCGCTCCCAGCACTTGATCAGACGCTTTATCCACCACCAGTTTCATGAAGGAGCGCTCCTCAATGCCGCTGACAGTGTGGCGGAGGGGGCGAAAGCGTGATTCATAAACGGTGACATCATATCCAGCGGCGATCGCTGCTTCTTCCGTCAGGCCGACCGTACCAATGGGTGGCTGACTGAAAACGGCCGTGGGAATGTTGTCGTAGTCAGCTTCAGTGGGCTGGTTACCAAACTGGCTCTGGGAAAATGCCATCGCTTCTGCAATCGCGACCGGGGTCAGTTCCCACCCTCCGGTCATATCACCGAGCGCGAAAATAGCGGGGTCCTTGGTGCGGAATCCGCCATCAACAGCGATGTATCCGTTGTCAGTCAGGGTGACGCCGGTGGTTTCGAGGCCCAGATTGTCAAGATTGGGTCGTCTACCCGTAGCAGACAGCACGATGTCAAAATCTTCCTGTCCGTCAGAAAGTTGCGCGCTAATCAGCCCCGATCCCGCGCGTGTCAGGCTGTGGACATGGTGGTTAAAGCGCAGGTCGATGCCGGCAGATTGCATTTCCTCGGCCAGAAAGCGCCGCACGTCGTGATCGAATCCGCGCAGGAACAGCTCTCCGCGATAGCTCTGTACCACGGTCGCACCGAGTCCGTCGAATATCCCCGCAAACTCGGTCGCAATATAGCCACCGCCGATGATCAGTATGCGCTCAGGGAGATGCGGTAAATCAAAAATCTCGTTAGAAGTGACAGCCAGTTCACTTCCCGGAATATCGGGCTTGGTGGGCCAGGTACCTGTGGCCAGCAGAATGTGCTTCGCGCGATATCGCTGATCTCCAACCAGTACCTCATGGGAGCTCAGCAGCTGGCCATGCCCCGGGATAATATCTACGCCCGGCGCCTCGAGGAGCCGTTCATAAATGGCGTTCAAACGCGCAATTTCCTTGCTCTTGTTGTCCCGGAGGGTGCCCCAGTCGAAGGCTGGCCGTTCGCCCTGCCAGCCAAATCCCGCCGCTTCTTGCCAAGCTCTGCCGTATTCGCTTGCATAGACGTAAAGCTTTTTCGGGATACAGCCAACGTTGACGCAGGTGCCACCCAGTGCACGCTCTTCAATAACCGCCACCCGGGCACCAAATTCAGCGCTTTTTCGCGCTGCCCGCACACCGCCAGAGCCTGCGCCGATTACCAAGAGATCGTAGTCAAAAGCCATTGTCATGTCGTATTTGAATCATATTGCGGCAGGTTTGCCGGCTCACATTTCCATTCATGGCGAGTTGGCTTAAAGTGCCGCCCCTTGGGAAAAACCCTAGTAGGAAATGGATATGCGATGTCACCAGTCGAGGCTAAGGATACACCGATTACTGCTTGTCGGGATTTGCAGTTGGCTGATGAGTGGGTTGGGGTACGCCCTGTCGGATCAGCCAAACCCAGAAGCTGAAACGACGCCCGCCAAAATTGTTTTATTGGATGGTTCGATTGTCTTCGGAGAAATCACGGATATTGCCGATGGATCTATTCAGGTAGCGACCTTCTGGATGGGGGATATCGTTATCCCGCTGGGCTCTGTAGAAACGCTGCAATCCGAGCGTCCAATCGAATTGCTTACCACGGATGATCGGCGTTTGACGTTGTCGCAGCTTCGGCTGGTTGATGGTGAAGTGGTGATCGAGGATCAGGACAATATTCCGGTAGCACAGCTGGCGATGTCTAACCCGGAGGAGTGGGAACAAGGACGCGGCTATCACATGACGGGTCGCGCGAGCACCGCGTTGGATTACAACCGGGGTAATACCGATACTGATGAAGTCAATCTGGATTTCGAAATGATGCTGGAGAGTCGCCGTGATCGCTTTACGTTGAGAGGTGATCTCGAAGAAACCAGCACGAATATCACTGAAACGACGGATGATGGCGAGACGCTTCGCACTAATACAACGACCGCCGATAACTGGCACCTCATTGGTAAATATGATTACTACCTTACCGACCCCAGAAACTATTTGGGCGTTAATCTCGGCCTCACCTCCGACGAGTTTGCTGATGTGAGCCGGCGATATTACGTGGGTCCCTACTACGGGCGAAAGCTGTTGACGCGGGATGATCTCAAGCTGGATGCGGAATTAGGTATCTCCTATGTGGATACCGACTTTATCGTCGAAGAAGATAACGATTACTTTGGTGCCAACATCAATATCACGGGAGAGACGTCTTTTCTCGACGGGTCACTCACGCTCTATCTGCGTCAGGTCAGCATCATGAATCTCTCCAGTTTCGAGGAATCGATCTTTCGCACCACCCTGGGTTTACGCTTTCCACTTTTACTGGGCTTACAAGCGGCGGCGGAGATGTCTGCAGACTATGACGGTGGCGCCGCGGAAGGTAAGAAAAAATACGACGAAACATTGAAGTTCCGAGTCAGCTACAAGTGGTAGTGAGTGTGACGTGATCCAGCATGGGTGCTTCAGCAAAAAGTGACGTGGTGTTCTTGCCGCTCGGTGGATGCGGGGAGATTGGTATGAATTGCAATCTTTTCGGACACCGCGACGCGTGGCTCGCGGTCGATTGCGGCATAACCCTTGAGCAGCGGCCTGGCGCCCTGCGACCTTCGGTGCAGATGCCGGACCTCCAATTTATCAGTTCACGCCGCGAGCAATTGGTCGGCCTCATTGTGACCCACGCCCACGAAGATCATCTGGGAGCGCTACCTTACCTCTGGGAGCAACTTCGTTGCCCCGTTTACGCCACCCCGTTCGCGGCATCGGTGCTCCGTTACAAGACCCGCGGCAGGGGGGGCACGTTGCCGTCACCGCTTATCGAGATCGAGCCGGGTGAGCAAATCACTCTGGGGCCTTTTGCGGTTGAGTGGATTCCGATTACCCATTCAACGCCTGAAACCTGCGCTTTGAGCATCACGACGCAAACTACCCGGATACTGCACACGGCTGATTGGAAAATCGATACTGCGCCGGTGGTTGGCCATGCCTGGTCTTCGAGCCGGCTGGCTGAACTCGGCCGCGCTGGGATCGACGCCGTCGTATGTGATTCAACCAATGCGCTGAAAGAGGGCCACTCCCCGTCGGAGGGCGAGGTCGCAGCGGCGCTCAAGCAGGTCATTGCCAACTGCGAGGGTCGCGTTGTCGTGGGGTGCTTCTCCAGTAACGTGGCGCGCATGCAAACGTTGGCAACCATTGCCGCCCGGACCGGTCGCTACCTCGGCATTCTGGGCAGGTCGGCTGCTGGTATGGCGCGGTGCGCGCAACAGTCGGGATTGCTAAAGGCCGATTTTCGGCCCATACACGGAGAGCATCTCGGGTATCTGCCACGGCAGGAAGTGTTGGCAATTGCTACCGGTAGTCAGGGCGAATGGGGCGCAGCCCTCCATAAGTTGATGACTCAATCACACCCCGATATGGCGCTGGAGCCCGGCGATACCGTTTTACTGTCATCCAAAACGATTCCCGGTAATGAGTCGTCCGTTACCCGCCTGATCGCAGGGCTCCGCAGCAGGGACATTAACGTGATCGAGGCGGATACCAGTGAGGTGCCGCTTCATGCGTCGGGGCATCCATGCCGGGGTGAGTTGAGAGATCTGTATGAGCTGTTGCAACCCAGGCTTGTGATACCCGTGCACGGTGAAACACCTCACATGCGCGCGAATGCCGAGGTGGCGCGCGAGATGGGGGTTCAGATGACCCTCACCGGGCAGAACGGTGATCTCTTTTACTTGAGCCCGACTCCTGCCGTGCGTCGCCGTTTTGCCGAGGTGGGGAGGCTGGAGTGGTGCGAGGAGACCGAGCGGCTCAAGCGTGTTGCTTGAGCCGGTGATCGCTAGTCATCTATGCCGCTTGCGCGGCGTGCGGCCGACCGTTCCGCGTCGGCGGTGTTGATCCAGCGATAAGTCAGATAGTACTTAAAGATATTTGCAACATATTGCACCGTTTCCCGACCCACTTGTTCGGCAACGATCACCTCGACGTTATCGAACCAAAGATTCGGGTCGTAACCTCTCTCCTCAGCGACCTGACGTAGTCGCCTGATTCGACCCGGGCCCGCGTTGTAGGAGGCCAGCGCAAGCAGAGCGGCATTGAGCTCATCCAGTTCGGGGCCGCTAAAATAGCGTGCCCTGAGGAACGCCATGTACTTTGCACCTGCCTCGATATTGGGTTCGAGTTCTTCGATATTGGGAATCCCAACGTTTTTGTCGCTGGCGGTGCTGGGCAACAACTGCATTACCCCGATTGCTCCCACGGGGCTGCGCACACTCTGGTCCAATCGGGATTCCTGAAAACCCTGCGCGGCGAGCAAGGTCGGATCTATTCCGTAATTTTCGCCGTGCTTGCGGAAGTAGGATGACAGCGCACGGTACCGGCTGAGTTCTTCTGCTCCGCTGGCGTTTTCCGCCCAGTCAAAATGACGAATGTAGCGATTTCGAATGATATTCCCGAATAAGGTGCCTTCCCGATTGTCTTTGACAAAGTTGTTTAGAAACCGTTTGAGCTGGGGGCTATCGGGCCTGATGGCCCAGGCGAGGCGCGCGCCTTCACGGAACACGAGATCGTCCCGCACACTCACGCGTGTGAAGACGTCCTGCCACATCTGCGGCTTGTAACTGTCGACTATGGCCCAGGGTAGCAAGCCCGCGTTGACCATCTCGATGATGTCCTCATCCTCCAGCGATTCATCGATCGCCTCAATGCGGATGGGGTTCAGTCCTTGCTCGACTAATTGCCGATTCAGTTTTCGCGCGCTGTCAGCGTAGCTGCTCGACAAGCGAATATAGAGGGTCTTTCCAGAGAGGTCGGACAAAGCCTTGAGCTGAGGCGCGCTGGGGCCGGTAATCAGAACCTCTTTGAGCGGTTTGCTCACCGGCTCGGTGAAATCGACGCGCGCCAGGCGATTTTCTGTCACGGTTGTGCCTGCCATCACCACGTCGCCATAGCCGGACTGTAGCGCGGGGAAGAGTTGATCTCGTGCAACGGGTATAACGGCTACCTGTACCTTAAGCAGGCCAGTTGAAAACGTCTCGTTGATCACTTTCTCAAGCTTGCTGGCATATTCCTGAACGGCACCGCGAGGGCCGTTTTCGAGATAATAGCGACCGGGACCATACACTGTGAGAATGCGGATTACCCGTCGTTCCACCATGCTGTCTAAATCGCCGAAGTGGGGCGCGACGCCAAACCGTTTGAGTCCGGCGGAGGAGGTACTCCCCGTATCGCCACCCTCGCTGGCAACTGCGATACCAGGCAAGATGTTTGTGGTCTGATCGGCGCTCTGGCCCGAGGTGTGTGCGACTATCTCCCCTAGGTTGCCAGCCTGTTCACCGCCGCAACCTACGAGTAATGAAAGGAGCAGGCCACCCACAAGCCAGCTGCTGCTCGAGCCTCCGCGCCCTACTGCGTATTGGGAGGCTGCTTGTCTGATTAACACACCATCTGTCACGGCTAGCCTCGACTGGGTGACATAGATTCCGCTCACGACTGCATTATTCCACCCTGCAATCCAACACCAACTTACCAAAATGCGTACCCAGACGCATATGCTCGTGGGCGTCGAGCACGTCTGCTAGCGGGTAGGTAGTGTCCACAACAGGCCTAATGTCGCCGGATTCAACCTTTGGCCAGATGTGTTCCCGTATCGCGTTGAAACACCGTGCGCGCTCCGCCATATTGAGTCTGCGCAGCGTACTCCCTGTCAGGGTGAGCCGTTTCATAAATAGCGTGGCGAGATTGATCTCGCTCTGCATCCCCCGCATGACCCCAATACAAACTATCCTCGCATCCGGTGCGGCCAAATCGAGGTTGGTCTGCATGAGATCACCACCCGCTATGTCGAGGATTACATCGATCTTGCCGGCGTGGCCTGCTTCTGTGAACTGCTGGGCCAGATCTCCCTGATGATCAGCAACAAATCGGGCCCCCAGCGCGAGCACCGCTTCACAACGCTCAGCAGAGCCGGCAGTAGACAGGGGGGTTGCGCCCATTGCGGTCACCATCTGTATACCTACTGAGCCAATCCCACTGCTACCACCATGGATCAGCGCCGTCTCACCCGCGGTGAGCTGGCCGCGTTCAAACACGTTGTACCAAACTGTCAGTAATGCCTCGGGCAAAGCCGCACCCGCCTGTGTGGTCATCGTGTCGGGCAGTGCAAGACAATGATCCTCGCGAGCGATAGCGTGCGAGGCATAGCCGCCACCGTGAGTGAGTGCGCACACCCGGTCTCCCACCTGTAAATGCGTGCAACCCTCGCCCAGCGCAACCACCTCTCCCGCCACCTCAAGCCCGGGTATGGGCGAAGCGTCCTCGGGTGGTGGGTACAAACCAAGTCGTTGTAGCAAGTCGGCGCGATTGATTCCCGCGTGATGTACGGCAACCAGCACTTCCTCGCGGGCGGGCGTTGGGGCGGTATCGCGAATCAGGGTGGCCGAATCGGGAGTGGTGAACTCAATGTAGTGTCTATCCATGGCGCTTGGGGGTTCCTCGAGCGGGTTGCAGGGTGTTGCGACTGGTCCGGTGCGGATAGACTACCCCGACAATGCATTCTCTGGGAGGTCTCGCGATGTTGCGATCAATGCCGGTAAGGCGCTTGAAGCGAGGATTTAAGTTGGGACTGATCAAATTACTGATCGGTAACAAGGCGGCAGGCGTGCACCTCTCCTATGTAGGACGGGGTGCGACCAGTGACTTATGTCGCCGCATAGTGGATATCGGACACACCGATGTGCTGGTCGTGACAGACAAGGCTCTTAAGGAGTTGGGCTTGGCCGAGCGCGCCCTGGCTGGCTTGGTCGAAGCCGGTGTCAATCTCCACTGGTACGCGGGTGTGGACCCTGATCCCACGTTTGCTCACGTCATCGAAGGGCGACAGGTGCTGAGAGCAGCCGGTTGCACCGCCGTGATTGCAGTGGGCGGTGGTTCTTCAATGGATGCTGCCAAGATCATTGCATGTACACGCTCAAGTGATGAGTCTCCCGATAAGTGGGTCGGCATGAACAAGGTGCCCGACGATATTCTCCCGATTTATGCCATTCCCACCACGTCGGGTACTGGCAGCGAGGCCACAATGGGAGCCGTCATCAAGGATCCTGCTGAAAAACTGAAGCACATCATCGTGGCTGAAGGACTACTCCCGCAGGCCGTAGCCATCAATCCCGACCTGCTCGTAGGACTGCCTGCGCCGATCACGGCAGCAACGGGAATTGATGCACTAACGCACGGCATCGAAGCCTTTATCTGTATTTGGGATCGCGGTACCCGCAAGGAAAATGGTCGTCTCGCCATACAGGGCGTCTTTCGCTGGTTGGAGCGGGCCGTGGAGAACCCTGAAGATATCGAGGCAAGACAGGGTATGGCGGTTGCCGCCTATCACGCGGGTATCGCCATTAATCAGGTTGGCGTGGGCAATGTGCACGCTATTGCGCATCAGTTGGGAGCGCGTTACGGCATCCCTCACGGTCAGGCGAATGCGCTGGCTCTCCCCCATGTGCTCAAGGCGTGTCTCGCTGAGTCAGAAACTGCTTTGGCCGAGCTGGCTGTAGTGACCAATGTGTCAGAAGCGGCCTCTCCAGCGGCGCGAGCCCAGGCCTTTGTCGAGGCGGTCACCGACCTGATTCGCAAGGTGGGGATATCAGAGACCGATCCGCGTATCCAATCGGCTGATTGGGAGACCCTCGCTCATGCCGCAATGGACGAGAGCGATGGTTACGTGTCTCCCCGTTTACTGACCAAGGAAGAGATGCTCGGGATATTGCGGGATATCAGCGTCAGCTGATCTCTCTCATCCATTGAGCGGCTATTTCGATAAAGCGAAGATGCGCCGGAGTAGGCCCCTCGGAGCAGGGGAACCCGTGTGCTTCTCGAGAGAAGTGCTCATGTCGCAGGTTAACCCCCGCCAGCTTGAGTCGTTTTGCCAGCCTTTTACCATCGTCTCGTAAAGGGTCTTTTTCGGCGGTCACCAAGAGCGAGCGCGGGAACCCTTTCAGTGACGTGCGCTTCTCCGGAAACATGATTTCCATGGTGGGATCAGCCGGTGCGAGGCCGTTGAGATAGGTGTCGGTGAACCACTTCATGATGGGTGTGGTGAGTGGACCCGTTTTTGCGTGTTCCACGTAGGAACGTAATTCAGCGTGATAATGCTGGGTGGCCGGATAAATCATCAGGCAACCGCGAAGCCGGGGCTCATCCGGCATCCGCGCAGCCGTGGCAAAAGAGAGATTGCCCCCCGCGCTGTCACCCGCCAACACCACTTCTCCGTTATTGGGCGGGAGCGCGTTCAAGTGATCAATGATCCATTGAGACGCGGTCATGGCGTCTTCGTGTGCACTGGGGAAGGGGTGCTCGGGCGCCAGCCGATAATCGATTGACATTACCGTGCATTGCGTTGCGTGCGCGAGCCTGAGGCAAAACGGGTGATGGGTATCCAGATCACCTATCACCCAGCCCCCTCCGTGAAAATAGATCATCAAAGGTCGGCTACTCAGACCATGATAGATGCGCGCACTGAGGGTGGCATGCTCGAGCGGGAGCTGGAGCGAGCTGGTCATGACGTCGGGGTCAGGAGCGCCTTGCCAAGCCAGCCGGTTGATCCTTCGGTAGTACCAGCGAAAGGCCAACGTCTTGAGTCGATTGAGCTGCCTGTTCACCAATGGTTACTCCGCGTCGATGTACCGCGCTTCGGGATCAGCCCGATAGACATACCGGTCATCGGCATTCACCTGCCGATGAATATTGCCGCGATGCCACAGGTAGTTGAGGTGCGCTACGGTTTCCCCGGTCGCCATCTGTATCTCGTTATCACCGATTTCGCGGCCGAACAGGCATTGGAAACACTCTGGAAGTAATCTCGGTTCCATCAGAAAATCATACAGATTCGCCAGAGCCAGGCGATGACTGTCGATGATCTGGTTGAGGCGCACCCGCACCCCGGTAAACGGCGATTGGTGGGCAGGTAATACCAAGAGGTCGTCGGGCAGCATTCCCAGAAGGCGCGTGCTGGAGGCCAGCCAGGCCTCAAGCGGATTGCCATCGGGTTCAGTCGGAAAAACCGAAACGTTGGGCGTGATGCGCGGCAGAATCTGATCCCCCGCAATGACCAGTTGCAGCGCAGGACAGTAGAGGCACGCGTGCTCCGGTGAGTGGCCCTGGCCCGTTACCACCTGCCAATAGCGACCACCAATAGAGAGGGTTTGTCGGTCACTGAGCCGCTGGTAATTGTGCGGGAGTGACGTTGCAAACTGGCCGAAGCTTCCAAAGCGCTGGCGATAATTCTCCAATTGCTCCTCTGAAAACCCGGCGCGGTGGTAGAACGAAATCGCGGGGGGAGGTGCTTTTTCTCCCGTATAGCCCATGATCAGGCTACCCGTCAGGAATTCCGCCTGAGTCATGAAAAGATCACAGGAAAAGCGCTCGCAGAGCCAGCCCGCGAGGCCGATATGATCAGGATGCATGTGAGTACAAATAACCCGTTTAACGGGTTTGTTCTGCATGAAGCCGCCAAACAGGTTTTCCCATTGGGCCTTCGCACTGTCCAGATTGAGGCAGGTATCGACAATGGTCCAGCCATCGTCATCCTCAAGGAGCCAAAGATTAATGTGGTTTAGCGGGCCCGGCATGGTAAATCGCAACCACCATACCCCTGGGGCAACTTCAAAAGGCTCATCTCCCGGGTGCTCCTGCCGCCCCCAGGGATAAATCAGGCCGCGATATGCCTCGTCTGTTTGTTCCAGCGTCATAGATCCTCACTTGTCCGAGGCAGAAGTTTGCGCGTCAGGAGTCCGGCTGTCCACCGAGCTCTCCCCATGGGGTTACTGACATGCCCCGATCTCGGTGTGATACTTCCAGCGGTTTGATTGAGTTTGTCGGTCAGACACCAATCGTTGGGAACACTCGGGAGAATAGAGCATGACAGCGACGCTCGATACGCAAGCACTCAAGAGGCTGGATCAGGCCCATCATCTCCATCCGTTTACTGACTTTGAAGATTATGCGCGTCATGGTGGTCGCATCGTCAGTCGCGCCGAGCACGTTTATATATACGATTCAGACGGCAATAAAATTCAGGATGGCATGTCCGGGCTCTGGTGCTGCAACCTCGGTTACAGTCAGGATCGTATCAAGCAGGCGGTGGCCGACCAGCTGGCGAATCTCCCTTTCTACAACAACTTTTTTAAATGCTCGAATCAACCCGCTGCCGAATTGGCTGCCAGATTATGTGAAGTCACCCCCGAGCGCTTTCAGCATGTGTTTTTCACCAACTCAGGCTCCGAAGCCAATGACACCCAAATCAAGTTTGTACACCGCTATTTCGATTTATTGGGCAAACCCGAAAAGAAGCTGATTATCAGCCGTCACAATGCCTATCACGGCAGTACGATCGCCGCCTCTTCTCTAGGCGGCATGTCAGCCATGCACAAGCAGACCATGGGGCTGGATTATGTACACCATATCGAGCAGCCGCACTGGTTTGAGGAGGGGGGCGACCTTGACCCTGAGGCTTTTGGCATCGCCGCGGCACGCGCCCTCGAGAAAAAGATAGACGAGCTGGGAGAGGACCGTGTTGCCGCATTTATTGCCGAACCCGTTCAGGGTGCAGGCGGGGTCATCGTCCCGCCCGAGTCCTATTGGCCCGAGGTCAAACGGATACTCGACGAACGCGACATATTGTTGATCTCAGATGAGGTGATCTGTGGGTTCGGGCGAACCGGAAAGTGGTTTGGATTCGAGACTTATGGCACCGAGCCGGATTTGGTCACCTTCGCCAAGGCAGTCACAAATGGATATATGCCTTTGGGTGGCAGTTTAGTGAGTCAGAAGATCTCAGATGTGCTGCTATCGGGCGGAGGAGAGTTTGCGCACGGGCTCACTTATTCGGGCCACCCAGCCTCTTGCGCTGCGGGCTTGGCAACGCTCGATATCCTCGAGGAAACTCGCATTATCGAGCAGGGCGTAGTCGATCTTGCACCCTATTTTTCCAGTCGCCTGATCGAGCTTGCGGATCATCCGATTGTGGGTCAGGTTCGCGTTAAGGGACTTTTCGCAGCGGTGGAGCTGGTTCGGGATAAAGCTTCAAGAGAACGACTGGCGCCAGAATCTCAGGCTGCTGTGTTCTGTCGCGATACCGCGATTACGCAGGGATTAATGGTGCGTCAGACCGGTGATGCGATGATCATGGCCCCACCGTTTGTCACGGAGCGATCCGAGATCGATTTTCTGGTAGACCAGCTCGCAATTGCGCTGGATCGAACCGCACAGCATTACGGAGTCATCGCCACCTCGGCTTGATCTGCCGCTTAGCGGAACTCGTACTTACCGGCCTATGAGGCTGGTCGATACATTTTGGTTCAACGCGGTGTGGTTTCAGTGCACCTGGTTTTGCTGTGTTCTGGGTAGGGAACCCTGGGTACCCGTGGCGTTGCTCTCTCTGGCCCTGCACTTCGCTTTGGTGGAAAAGCGGTTCATTGAGTTCAAGCGCCTGCTACCCGTTGCCTGCGCCGGAATCGCCGTTGATACAGCGCTCACCGTGGTAGGCGTTTTCGACTTTGGTGTTGCCACAGTTGTGCCCCTGTGGCTGGTTGTATTGTGGTGGGTGTTTGCCGCTGCCATCTATCGCAGCTTCGCCAAATTGGGTCAGACATTTTGGGTGGCTGCGGTATTGGGCGGTATTGCCGTGCCCTTTAATTACATGGTGGGTGCAGGTTTGGGAGCAGTAACACTCCCGCTGGGCGAGCGCCTTTCAGTGGTCATATTGGTGGTCGTTTGGGCAGTCTTGTTGCCACTGCTTTACCGCATTAGCCATCGCATGACGGAGGCACAATGAATATCTCGCCCTGGGCAGTGATATTGGCTTTGCCGCTGGCACTCGCGGCCGCCGCCGGGGAAGAGGCGCCTTCTCTTTCCGTGGCGGTGTCCGAACCGGCCTCGACAATGGATGCGCCATCAGCCCCCGATGAACTTGATTTAGCGGTGGATCGCTGGCCCATAGTCGGTAAAGCCCGTCTAAAGGTATTGTTTTGGGAGGTTTATGACTCGGTGCTATTCACGCCGAGCGGAGATTGGGTTGGAGAGCCGCCTTATCGGTTGTCGCTGCACTACCTGCGAGACATCCCGGTTAATCAGTTGGTCGAAGAGACCGACAAGGCGTGGCGCCAACAGGGTCGGGAGCATCCGCTTCAAGCGCGCTGGCTCGAGGCGCTCAGTACACTGTGGCCTGACATTTCCGCCGGCGATAGTCTGGTTTTTGGCCTGAATGCCGACGGCCAGAATCGATTTTGGTACAACGGCGTGCCGATTGGCGGTATTGACGATAAGGATTTTGGCCCGCTATTTGGTGGAATCTGGCTTGACCCTGATACACCGCGGCCCGCCTTGAGGGCTCAGTTGGTTGGAGCGGACTCGAACTAAGGCGCTCACTGGGTGCTTTAGCCACGTAGTGCGGTTAATGGCTCACGGCATACAAAAACGCCGGCCAAGGCCGGCGTGATAGCACTCAGACCTTAGCCTTAATCCCAGCTCATCCCCGCCCGGACTCCAATGGTGAGAGGCCGCATCGGTCCAAAGAAGTGCGAGGGCAAAATGCCGCCATTGGCGTTGTAGCCATCCCAGGTGAACTCATCGAAAACGTTCTCAGCATAGGCCTGAACGTACCAGTTGTTATCCGATTCGTAGCCTATGCGCAGATTGGCGATGGTGAAGGCATCGATATAGCCCTCCGGGTTGGCTTCCCAGCTACCTCCACGCTCATCTTCGTAAAAGAACTCGAAGCTGCCCGTCACGGCACCGTTGCCCATGGGGTATCGGGCATCGAGTTTCCCCGCCGCTGTGATCTCCGGTGCCCAGAAGAGGGAGCTTCCCTCGCATCCACTGGCATCTTCCAGACCACAGATTTCCTGTAAGCCGGTAGCTTCAGTGTCGAGGTAGCCGCCTGCCAGATACAGGGTCCAATGGTCGTTGAGGGCGACTGTGGTGGAAATCTCGACGCCCTCACCATCGGTTTGCCCTACATTGAGCACGCGCCCGGAAAATGCGTCGGGCACGCCGTCGTCATCGTAGTCCACGTTGATGTAATTGATGACCTGCATGTCTTCATATTCGTACATGAAGAAGGTCACATCGAAGTTCCCTCGGCCGTCGAGGTATTCGGCCTTGAAGCCGATTTCGTAAGAATCTGCGGTTTCCGGCTCAAAGGTGCCGGGGAGATAGCCATCGCCTTGCGAAATGGTTTCATAGGCAGGGACGGCTCCGTTGCTGTCTTCTACCCAGAAGCTACCGAAACCACCCGACTTGAAGCCTTGTGTGTAGCTCGCAAAGATCATGCTGTTTTCGGTCGGAGCGTAAGTCACCAGACCCCGGAAAGTGGTGTCGTCCCATTTCTTGGTGTCGGTGATGTAGCCGTCGGTTGCGAAGCCATAGATGAAGTAGGGTCCCAGATAGCTTTCAGGCTCGATCACCCAGGTGCTGAAGTCTTTTTCATCTTCCGTATACCTCACCCCCAGCTCGACATTGAGCCGCTCGGTAATGTCGAAACCCACGTTGGCATAGGCGGCCCATCCCGTGTATTTGCCCTTGATTTTGCCGGACTCGGTCAACATCCCGTTGGCGGTGGGGTAAAAGTCATAGTAGTAGTCGCTACAACCCGTATAGAACTCGTACCCGTAGTACTCGGCGTAGTAGTTGAGGTAGTACTGACACATCAGATCCTCTGACCCGATGTTGGTGAACTCGGCGTCCAATTCCTCATCGTAGTAGGAGACACCTGTGTACCAGCTGAGCGGACCGTCGCCGTTCGACGTGAGGCGCAATTCCTGCTGAAAATATTCGCCGCTTTGCTGGAACTGAAAATTATTGATGCTCAGTGGCGTGCCGTCGTAGTCCTCTTTGTAGTAGTAATCGTGGTCCTTAAAGCCGGTGTTGGAGGTCAGCGTGGCGAACCCGAGGTCGTAGTCGATGAACAAACCCAGAGTCAGTATGTCGGCATCATCACGCTCACCCTCGCTGATGTCTGAGTAGAGTTCTTCGTTGCTGCCGCCCAGAGTGGTGTCATCAACGATGTAGTTGTCAAAGGTATCCCAGATGTCGCCGGTGTCGATCGCCCTGTACATCGAACCACTTTGCCGACGCTCTTCGTACTCCACCACCGTATTGATGCTAAGACGGTCTGTTTCAAAGGCAGTGGACCAACGCAGCGCCCATTTTTCATGTTCAATCTGGTCTTTGCCGGTGTAGACGTTTTTCGCGAATCCGTCTTCTTGCGAGTAATAGCCAGCGAAACGCATCGCGAAGCTGTCACCCATGGGCAGGTTAATGGCGCCCTCAAAAGACGCGCGATCCCGCTCACCCAGATCGATGTCCAAGTGGCCATCACCACTGCCGATCTGGGCTTTGTTGGTGTGGACGCTAAAGGCGCCGCCAATCGAGTTACGTCCAAACAGGAAACCTTGAGGGCCTCTCAGGATCTCTGCGCGTTCGATGTCGTAAAGGCTGGTGACGACCGCACCATTTCTTCCTTCATACAGGTCGTTTTTGAAAAATGCCGAGGACGGGTCGCCACCGACCCCGAAATCCTGAGTTCGCACGCCGCGGACGCTGACGGCATCGATGTACGAATCCTGCGAGTTGCCGCTCACTCCCGGTGTGTAGGAGATCAGGTCTTTTACGTCATCCAGATTGGTCGCGGCAATAAAATTTCCGGACAGCGCCGTAATCGCGAGTGGTACGTCCATCACACTCTCTTGCCTCTTGGTGGCTGTGACGACGACTTCTTCGAGCGTTTGCGCTACGGCAAGGCCGCTTGTGCCGACAGCTGCCGATACGGCGAGTGGTAAAAGATGCTTTTTATGAAAGGATTTGTTGCTTCGGGAGAGATTCACGACATTCCTCCGACGGACGGTTTTACCATCCAGTGTGGCTAAAATGGGGATGTCGTCTCCGGTACCCCTAGCGGCGACATCCGTGCTTTTATGTTATTTACCCTAAAGTGTCGCGCGATCTTATGGCGTCGTAAAGACTACCCCTAAGGGTTATGTTCGTGCTTTTTGCACGCTTGGGTGGGCGGTCCTCAGAGTCAGTGAGTCACTCTTGTCTGGATTGGAGTAATTTCACCCAGATTGGCTCTGGGTAGGGATATAAGGAGCCTTGTCCATAGACCCGTGGCACGGCTAACTGGCTTTCAATCCAGTGGGATATCTGCCGCGCGCAGCGTCTCGCACATGGGTGCCAATTGTGACTCGTAGCGTCGCCAGCGCCCAATTGACCGGGTGTGGGCGGGTTCGCGGACCTGTACCGCGCTCGCGGTGGCCACACCCGCATCACTTTGATGAAAATTCAAGCAGGCGTCCTCCCAATCGAGCCCGAGTTGCTTAATCAATGCGCGTGCGTGGGGTTCCAGGTCGCGGGCCGCATCCTCGTAGTGAATATCGATAAATCGATCCGGGAACTCCTGCCGGTAGTGATCCATCAGGCGCCTGTAGCGAATGTGGTGCCGCGCCATCTCCCGCTGATCGTAGGAGTGCAGGTAGGCATCGGCAAAAAGCTGTTTGAAACTCGCAAAGCATGCATCCATTGGCCCGCGAACCAGGTGGACGATTCTCGCGTTGGGCAGCGCCGCGAGAATCAGAGGCAGATGCAGGTAGTTCACGGGCAGTTTGTCGACAAAACGGGGTGTCTTGCCGCGCATTCTCGCGCTCGTTTGAAGGTACATGTCGCCAATCTGGCGATGGTCCGCGTTGGCTGAGGCAGCGAACAGCTCCGCGGAAAAACGGCGCCGGTCAATGTGTTGGGAAACGCGCCGTGTGGCCAATCCAAATTGTTGTAATTCTCCAGCGGAGTGCACTGACGAGTGACTGGTGATCACGCGCTCGATGAGCGTTGTTCCCGTTCGAGGCTGACCCAATACAAAGATGGGTGATTCATCGGGATTGCCGGGGCCACAACCAGCCAGCCAGGCGGCGGTAAAGCGCTCGCGAATCAGGGTAAACATCTGCTCTTCGGCGGACTCATCAAACTCCACCGTTTGCCGTCGCGCTGCGGCGCCCGCGGAGAAAGCGTCGAAGGCGGCATGCCAGTCCTCCATGTCTTCACACTCTTTGCCAATAGCGTAGAAAAGAAAGCCTCGGGCTCTGTGGTTGTTTGGTATCTGAGCAACCAGTTTTCGCATCTGCTCAATGTGCTCGCCATCGGTCGCTTTGACCGCATTAGCCAATCCCCAGTGGCTTTGCGCGCTCGTGGGGTCGAGGCGAATCACCTCGCGAAACAGGTCTGCCGCCTCATCGATGTCACCGTTGAAGACGAGGGCGTTGGCCAGATTCATCATGTAGCCGGTTTTGCCGGGTGCCCTTTGGTTGACCTGCGCAAAGAAAGCCTTGGCAGTCTGGTATTCGCCTAATTGGTTGAGCACCGTGCCTGTGAGATCCAATACTGCGGGGTCGGTAGGTTGAATACGGCGAATCTCCTTGAGCGCAGCCTCAGCCAGACCGATTCGACCCTCGCCCGCATTGAGTCGTGCCAGTTGCGCCCAGGCTGCGGCGTGGTTCCGGTCCAGTTTGACAACGGATTTGAAGGCATTGTGGGCCACCTGGCGCTGATCGCCCTCGAGGGCCACGAGTCCGACCAAAAAGTGGGCAGGGGCCAGATCCGGGCGCGCCGCCAGAGCGTCCTTGCAAGCCCGTGCGGCACTCTCGAGATCGCCCCGGTTGAGCGCATCGAAGCCCGCCTGAAGGATTACTGCGGGCGATGTTGGCTCGTCACTCATTGATCATGTCCTGCTGTCGCAAGCCCGTGATAGGCCAACAACGGATCGTGTTGGGCGCCGCCGGTGTGATTGGCGAGCGCGTCGACAAACAAGTAAAAAAGCTCTGCCTGAGAGGAGATATCGAGTTTGTGATAGGCATGTTTGCGATGCAGTTTGACGGTTTCGCCGGAGATCCCCAGTTTTTCTGCAATCAGCCGTGTGCTGTGACCCAGCAGCACCAATTCAATCACTTCTCTTTCTCTCGGCGTGAGAATAGATGACCCAAATGCCTTCTGCGCGTGTTGCAACCGATGACGGAAATCAGATGGATCCACCATGGCAGGGTCGGGCGCGCTCCAGTGCCGCTGCATCAGTGCCTGCGCCGCCGGAAACATGTCCTCCAGCTGTTTTACCTGCGCCTTAAGAAATTTTCGGCTGGTATCAGTGATGCCCAAGGCGATGTTGACCGAGCCGTGGCTGAGTTTGATGAGCATGCCGCACTCATCTTTGAACCCGCAGGCGTGATACCAGGTTCGGTAGTACTCGCTCTCCTTAAAGCCCTTGGGCGCCAGCGTGCTCAGTCGGAAAACACCATATTGATCCTCGAGTTCCGACGCCCGATAGAACGGGTCTAGTAAGAAGGGTCCTTTTACGTATCGATCGAGCGTTGTCTCGCCCCTGCCCTGAGTTGGCAAGGTGTACTCAATCAGGGGCGTGCCTGTATCGCGGTGCCGAATTACCGACACATCGTCGGCGCCCACAAGCTGACAGATGCCCAACCCCAGTACCTCGGCAAACGCGGGTTCACCCAGCTGGGAGGTGGCGTCGGCAATGACGCGGGAAAAGTCAGCCAAAGTGCTCATCACCGAAGCTTAGCCGCATTGGTTGGGAGCACTCAAACCATTTACCGGTGGTCCGGGTTGACCTGTAGGTCGCCTGGTACTCTTGACGCTCAGGGTATTCGCGGTCACGGTGCCCTGACGTCTCAAAGGTGGACAATGATATGGCGCAACCTCAATTGATTTTGCATCAATACGACATTTCCCCATTTTCGCAAAAAGCGCAGAAGATGATGGGGTTGAAGGGTGTAGCTTGGCGAAGCGTTGAGATGCCGTTGATTGCGCCCAAGCCTGACGTCGAGGCACTCACCGGGGGTTATCGAGGCACGCCGGTGCTACAGATTGGCGCTGATGTGTTCGTCGATAACTGGATGATCGCTCAAGCACTCGATTGGCACGTTCACGAGGGGCACGCGCTGAATCGCCGCGGCGAACTCGGGCACGCTGCGCTATACGCATGGAGTGAGCGATTTTTCGCGCCGTTGTTGCATAGCGCTTTGGCCACGTACCAAGCGCAGTGGGATGCGGCGTTTCTTGCCGACCGCAAACAGGTTTTTCCCGAGGTGAATTTCGATGCGCTAAGCGAGGACGATCCCGAACGCCGCAGTCAGGTGCGCGCTTTCGTGGGTACCCTGGCGCGGCACTTGGCCCGGGGGTCGGATTTTGTGGGGGGCGAGCACCCAGACAGCTGGGACGTGCACGCATGGGGCATGCTTTGGATGATTCACAGCGCACTGCCAGATCTGATGCCGATCGTTGAACAGTTCGCATCTGTGGTGAGTTGGTACCAAAAGATGTTGGATCTCGGGGTGGGCGAGCGCGAGGATGTTTCGATCGACGTTGCATGGGATGCGCTGAAGACGGGCAATAGGATGGCATTACCCGAAACTCCCGCCGCTGAACCTCTGGCGGAATGGGTCGGGAGCAGCGTCTCGATCTCGACAGGTTCCGCGGACCGAGGCGTATCGTCGGGTGTGCTATTGGCCGTCGACGATGCTCAGGCGGTGATCGCTGTGCAACCACAAACTGACACATTGGCCCACGTATGGTTTCCGCGCCTTGGTTACCACTTGTCTCGCTCTAACTAGTTGCTCAGGGCGTGCTCCGAGCCGCTGTATCTTCCCGCGACTGTATCTTCCCGCGAATAGCAGCGATGGATCACGCAGCCGGGAGTGCGTCGGTTCGCAAGAGCAATGATTCGCTTTAGGTATTTGAGTGGCCTGTTAAGTGCGGCTCTGATGGGTGCGCCATGCTTGTGGGGCGCCGAAGACCCGCTGCAGCGGTGCACCGTTTCAAACATCCCGTTGTTGGGCTCACAATTTGAGTGCAGAGCGGTGACAGAGGCGGAGTTGGAATCTTTAACGCGATACTGGGCTTCCGAGGACGATGCCGAACTCTGCCATTACTTTTACTTTCCTCTTGCCGACCCCACTGCTTCCAAGCAGCTTCTGCTCGACAACTATCTGATTATGCAGCGTGAGATTTTGGAGAGAGGAGTGCAATGCAAGCGCGATCACAGAAACGTTTTTTGGTACCGCGGCGAGGGTACCCAAAGCATGCTGCAGAAACTCGTCGATCGCTACGGCCTTGATCCCGCGCTCGTCACAGCAGTTCAGTGATCAACAACCTACAACAGGTTTGACAGCGCATTGGGCTGGAGCGGCGGTTCACGCCACTTCTGCCAGATCCAGCGGGAAGTGATACAGCGCTTCAGCACCGTCTTCTGTGACGATAAAGACGTTTTCCATGTGAGAGGGGCCCAGACGGCTGCCAAAATAGAGGCAGTCAATACTGATGACCATTCCCGGCTCAGCAGTAAAGCCTTCTTTGGCGCCATGCATGCCGGTACCGGGATATCGCACGGGGCTCTCAAGAGGCACTAGCCCCACAGAGTGAGCGACCACCAGCAGCTTTTCGGGTGGGTCCAGACGCTGCGCTGCGGGGATATCACGGAAGCGGCAGATCTCAGCGGTATTGGCTCCGGGTTTGAGTCTGGCGCTGATCGTCTCAAAAATGTCTTGCACGGCGCGGTGCTGGTCTCGATAGGCATCCGATGCTGGGCCGATATGGGCGGTGCGATTGATATCGATCCAGAAATTTTTGTAACGGCCCTGGGTTTCGAGAATCGCGATTTCTCCCCCCTCGAAAGGGCGGCTGACAGCGGTGCGAAACAGATCTGGCCGAAACACCAGATCATAGGCCCCTCCGAATAGCATGGGGCTTCCGGGTAGCGGATCTACATCGAGAGAGATCATGTATTGCGCAACCTTTTTCTCGACCTCGGCCCAGGAAGCACCGACGCCGAGCAGGGAGATGGTATGCGACATAATATCGTCCGCTATGGCGCCGCTTTCTCTGAGTAGTGCAATCTCCTCATTCGTCTTGATCGCGCGTGCTGCGAGCATGGTATCGAGCGCGTCGCCTGTAGACTGCCCATTGCTCGCCTGAACGTTATGGGCGACCCGCAAATCATCAAACAGAATGCGATCTGTCGATTCGACATGCCGTGAGAGTGTTGCGGCAATGGTTTTAATAATGTCCTGTTCGCACTCCCCTTCAATTTGTTGCATAACTTGGTTCAATTCAGACAGCAAATCTTCCGGGAGCGCCAAGTGGGCGTCTTGTGCGCGCGCGGTTTCGCAGAAGTTCAGCATGTCGAAGGTCGCAATTTGCTGGTAGTGAATAGGGTGGCCACCTCGTTTGGAGACAATCAGTGAAATGATGCTGGCTTCGGGCAGGATCAGCACAACTGGTAGGTGGACCTCGGTGGGAATAAAAACGGCGGCAATGGGCTCGATAAGATGCCAGCCATCCATGACCGACGCGAAGCCGGTCGCGTAGTAGATGTTATCAGCTGTCGTCAGCAGTGCGCCGGAGGCATCGGCCGCCGCTAAATGGCTACGGATACGTGCGATTTTCTCCTGGTACATGTTTCCCCCGACATTTTCCCAGACGCCTTGTACGGACATTACTTTATCAGTATTCTGAAACTTGTTGGTGTTCAGCAAGCCTTTTAGATAGAACATATCTGCGGCTTTCAGACCACTATCGCCCAAAAAAAACTTATAGGAACATGCCATGACCCGCAAAACATTGAATAGGCGTTTCCCCGCCCGAAGGTTGGCGCTGTCACTTGCCGTGGCGTTAGCGCCCAGCGCACTGCCAACGTTAGCGCAGGACGATCAGCCGGCATCGGCTTCAGCGCTTGAGGAAGTCGTCGTTACCGGTACCAAGCGAGACGTGCAGCAGCAGGATCTCCCTATTGCCGTCAGCACCATCACCGCAGCACAGCTGGCAAAGACTTTCCAGAACGACGTGACCGAGCTGGCGCAGCTGTCCCCCAATGTCACCTTGACGCCGCAAAACGGCTTTAACGCGATTGGCGGTGGTATGCGCGGCACCGGCTTTATTTCTATTTTGGTGACCAAGGACCCTTCGGTGGGTTTGACGGTCGATGACTACGCCTTTAACCACGTGCAGTCGCAGTTCGTTGAGATCTTCGATATTGAGCAGGTGGAGATTTTTCGTGGCCCTCAGGGCACCCTGTTCGGCAAGAACACCACTGGTGGGGCGATCTCATTTACCACCATTAAGCCAGAAGTAGGCGGTGAACTCTCAGGTATGTTCGAGGTGAACTATGGGCAGTACACCAGCAACGATAGCGACATCGAAAAATTCAAATTTGCCTTGAACGTGCCTCTGGGTGACACCCTTGCAGCGCGCCTGTCCGTGATCCGCGACTATTCCGACGGCTTCTGGAGTAACACCAAGCCTATGGGCGGTGACCTGGTATGTTTTGGGTGCAGCGAAATCACCGGCAACCCCGCTTCGCCATCCACAGACGATATTCGTTCGAAGTTTCCGACAACCGGCGATGGCCGGAACATCGGTGGTAAAGACGTACTGGCTGGCAAGTTGAAGTTCCGCTGGGAGCCCAACGACCGGATGGCCGCAGATTTGATCTTTGAGCACGTCGATGATGACTCTGAGACGCCCGCTACCGCGAACGATACCCCTTCAGGCGAGGGCTACATCTGGCCGATCATCGGGTTCCCGGGCTGGCAGGATCAAGGTGTCAGCGACCCCTTCATTACCGGTCAAAGCTACACCCAGACCGCCGCCATTGATATGGCCAGTGGCCACCAGATTGATGCTGACGGCATCTATCTGAATATGGAATTCGATCTGGGTAATTATGTGGTCAAAGCGATTACAGGTATGCGTGATCAGGACGAGGTGTTGGCGAGTACCTACACCGGTGAGGCTTACACGTCACTATACGATGCGAGTCGAAATACCACCCGCGAGACCAATCAGCTGGAATTGCGAATAGCCAGCCAGTACGACGGCCCCTTCAATTTTGTCGGTGGCGCAGCGATGTATAACGACGACCTGGAGTTTGTTGTCTTCGGTAACCTCGGTTTCTTCCTGCCCTTGGCGGCAGCGGAGTTTTACCGCGATACCTATGAGATTCAATACACCTCTCAGGACCGGAAGACCTGGGCTGTCTATGGCGATGGATCTTTTGAGGTCACCGACCGCCTGACGCTGACCGGCGGTCTGCGATACACCCATGACGAGAAGGACTTTGTCCGCTTGAACCTGGGTACGGCGGCCAATCCGGTGAGTAACTTCATTACGCTCGATCAGTTTCAGGGCCCCTTCACGAACCCACTGCCCGAATCCGCCTTCGGTAACGTGCAGAAGAACGCTGAAACCTGGACCAAGACTACCTTCCGAGTTGTGGCGGACTATAAGTTCAGCGACGATTTGATGGCCTATGCCAGCTTTGCGACGGGCTTTGTTGCGGGCGGTTTTTCAGAGACCTGTGGCTCGCCAACGTCATGTTCTGCCTACGATGCTGAGGAGAATGAGAACATCGAGATCGGTATGAAGGCGGATCTGCTCGATGGCTCGCTCCGATTGAACGCCGCCTACTTCAATACAACGTATGAAAGTCTGCAGCGCGACACGGTTGTAACGATTAAAGACGCTGCCGGCAATACCTTTCAGGAGACCAAAGCGGTCAATGTCGGTGAATCGACTGCGCAAGGCATCGAGGTGGAGATGCAATGGGCCGTTACCGACAACATCCGTATCGACGGTAACTTCGGCTGGCTCGACCACG
>JAYOEE010000023.1:1186-2444 GCA_038106565.1 Halieaceae bacterium | reverse complement strand
TACGGCATTGGCGTGAGCTACTTCCAGGATCTCTCCAGTGGCGCCATGATCACGTACAACGTGAACATGCACTATCAGGATGATGCGCAGACCAGCTCGTTCCCGGCAAACTTCCAGGGCGGCACGGCAGCGAATCCAGTAATCAAGCAGAAGGCTAACACCCAGCTTGAGGAGCGTACGCTTCTGAACGGCTATATCACTTATAACAGTGATCAGGGCCTTGAAGTGTCCATTTATGGCAAGAACCTGACCGATGAGCGATATCGCGTATCGGCTAACCCGGTTGCTACTCTTTGGAACTTCAGCCGCTTTGGGCCGCCGCGTGAGTACGGCATCCAGATCGGATACAGCTTCTGATCGATCCATGGCAGTATTCTTGGGGCCCCTCTGGGGCCCTTTCTTTGCCCAGTCTTTGAATCACCTGCGGGGGAGGTCTCATGGACGTGTCACCTGAAAAACTGGCCGACGCTTATCGGCTGATGAAAACTATTCGGGAATTCGAGGAGCGCATGCGCTCCGAGTACCAGCAGGGGAAATTGCCCGGGTTTATCCACATATATCGCAACCAGGAGGCGATCGCAGTCGCCTCCTGTCTAGACATGACCCACGATGACTACATTGCCAGTACGCATCGGGGTCATGGCCACTGCATCGCCAAGGGCTGTGAAATCGAGGCGATGTTGCTGGAGCTTGCCTGCAAACAAGACGGGCTGTGCAATGGTAAGGGTGGGTCGATGCACATCGCCGATATGTCCAAGGGCATGCTGGGCGCCAACGCCATCGTTGGGGGTGGCCCACCGATTGCAGCGGGAGCTGCGCTCACCGCCAAGACACTGGGTAACGGTGCGGTTTCTATGGCGTTCATCGGTGATGGTGCGTCTGATCAAGGCACGGTTGCCGAGGCACTGAATCTGGCCGTGGTGCTGCAGTTGCCGATGATCTTTATGTACGAGAACAATCGTTACGCCGAATTCACCAAGAGCCCGAAGCCCGACGGACGCATTGCGGAGCGCGCAGGTGCCTATGGCATGCCCGCTGAGGTGGTGGACGGTAGTGATTTTTTTGCGATGTACGATGCCTGCTCGCGGGCAATCACCCGCGGCCGGGAAGGCGGCGGTCCAACGGCGATCGAGGCGGTGTGCAATCGTTACTACGGCCACTTCGAGGGAGATGCTCAGGCTTACCGAGATCAGGCCGAACTCGAAGCAGAGCGTGCTGTAAGCGACCCAATACCGCGCTTCCTTGCGGATCCGCGCGC
>JAYOEE010000023.1:0-1086 GCA_038106565.1 Halieaceae bacterium | reverse complement strand
GGCGAGGATGTTGCCAGTGATCAGGGTGGTGTCTACGGCATTACAGATGGTCTCCCCGAAAAATTTGGCTTACACCGTGTGATCGATACGCCGATCACCGAATCGGCGATTGTGGGTGCGGCGGGCGGTGCGGCGCTGACCGGACTGCGCCCGGTAGCAGAGCTCATGTTTGTGGATTTTGTGGGTGTCTGTCTCGACCAGATCCTCAATCAGATTGCCAAATTTCGGTATATGTTTGGGGGCCAGGCGCGCACGCCAGTGGTGATTCGCACCATGATTGGTGCGGGCACCGGTACGGGGCCGCAGCATTCACAGATTCTGTATCCACTCCTTGCGGCGATACCCGGTATCAAAGTGGTGACGCCGGCGAATGCGGCGGATGCCAAAGGCCTGCTGACGACCGCGATTCGGGATGACGATCCGGTCATTTTCTGCGAGCACAAGGCGCTCTACATGGATGAGTGCGAGGTGCCAGAGGGTGAGTACCTTTTACCCTTCGGTCAGGCGCGCACTACTGTCGAAGGCTCGGATATCACGATTGTGGGCATGTCCCGCACCGCGGTGATTGCCGAGGAAGCCGCTGCGGTACTGGCTCAGAAAGGCGTTAGTGCGGAAGTCATCGATCTGAGGACATTGTCGCCGCTGGATGAGAACTCAGTGCTCGAGAGTCTGGCCAAAACCGGGCGTTTGGTGGTGGTCGATGAGTCCAACCCCTATTGCAGTATGGCGTCGGAAATTGCCGGACTTGCTGTCGAGCGGGGTTTCGATACGCTCGATGCGCCGGTTAAGCGGGTGACCTCACCGCACACGCCGGTGCCGGCGACGCCCTGTCTTGAGGCCGACTATGTGCCCAGCGTCGAGCGGGTTGTGGCGGCGGTAGAGGAAACACTGTCTTACTAACAAGAACAGAAGAAGCGACCAAGATATGACCAGAGTGAAAGTTTTTATTTGCCGCGCAGGTTTAGCGATGGCGGCGGCAATAACGATGCAGACCGTCAACGCGGCAGTGCCCACGGATATCGAAACAGCAGCACCGGCCGATGGCATGGCGCTGTATCAAGCACACTGCGCGGCCTGTCACGATGG
>JAYOEE010000088.1:0-6446 GCA_038106565.1 Halieaceae bacterium | reverse complement strand
CGTCAATTAAGATCGGCACCTTTGCGCCCACCTCTTTGCAAAAACTGCGCAGTTCGTCGCCGTCGATCGCCATACCGGTTGGGTTATTGGGGTTACACAAGTACACCAGACTCACCGAGTCATCTACCGCTCTAGCCATCCCCTCCAGATCGATCGCCATGTCAGTACGCAGTGGCACTCGCAAAACTTCAACACCCAATTTCTCGGCGTAGTGCAGATGGTCTGAATAAGTCAGCGCCGGCGAAATCACCCTGCCTTGCCGACCGAAAGCCATCATGGCGGCTTGTAACCCCTCATTGGAGCCGGAGGCGAGAAACACCTGATCATGCGCCAGACGATGACGGTCCCTGAATAAAGCGGACAAGCGCTCTTCGATGTCGCCCGGATAATAGGCGGTGTTACTCAGGAGTTTTGCGACTTCGGCCAACGCCTTGGGGCTAGGCCCGTAGGGATTCTCATTAAAAATGAGCCTCGCCTGACCCGCCGGAATTTCAACCTGACCCAGAGACGGCGCAACCAGAGACACCGCGGCCGCACCCACCACACCCCGCAACAGATTTCGTCGATTCATCATCGACGTTTTGATGTCTGAATCAACTCGCATCGCAGGCTGGGACTGCAACCAAGCAAGCGCTGCTTGATCCAATAATTGTTGTGCCATGATTCTCCCCCACCCGGCCGATCACGCCCGGTAATCTGTCAACGGTTTGGAGCTGTTCCAGCCCTCTGACGCAAAACATTGAACACCACGAAAGTCTGCTTTGCTTTTATCATACGCTCCTTTCTATGGCAGGACCCCGGGGGAGGGGTTGATCGTGTCAAATCCTATCGCAGAGATTATCGCTGCCAAGGGCTGGTGCGTGGCAGACGGCGCAACCGGCTCCAATTTTTTCGGACGCGGCCTAGAGGCCGGCTATCCCCCGGATCTCTGGTGCATGGAACGTCCCGAGGATGTGCTTTGGCTCCACGGCGCTTTTCTCGACGCCGGTGCCGACATTATTTTAACCAACAGCTTTGGCGCCAATGCGCCAAGATTGAAGCTGCACAAAGCTGAAGATCGTGTGGCAGAGGTCAATGCCACTGCCGCCCGCTTGGCACGTGCAGCAACACAGGGACATCTCGAAGAAACAGGACGACGCGCAGTCGTTGCCGGCTGCATTGGTCCCACTGGCGAATTATTTGAGCCCATGGGCTCGCTTAATCATGCGGACACCGTGGCCACCTTTGCAGAACAGGCTAAGGCGCTGGCCGAGGGAGGCGCGGAGATCATATGGATCGAGACCATGTCGTCTCTTGAAGAGGTTGCGGCCGCGGCTGAAGCGGGACGAGCCACCGGCCTCCCTGTCTGTGCAACGCTCACCTTCGATACCGCCCGACGATCCATGATGGGGGTGACGCCCGCCGACTTTGCCGCGTTTGCCACCGAGATCGGTCTTGAAATGGCAGGCGCCAATTGCGGGGTCGGACCCGCCGAACTGATGGACTCGACTCAGGGGCTTGTGGCCGCGGGAATCCAGATCCCGGTAATTGCCAAGGGGAACTGTGGTATTCCCCAGTATGTCGATGGTGCGATTCACTTCCACGGCAGCCCAGAGCTTATGGCGCAATACGCGCTGTTTGCCCGAGATGCGGGCGCCACCATCATTGGCGGATGCTGTGGCACTACTCCTGAGCACATATCCGCCATGGTAGCGGCCCTGGCAAGCCGTGAGCGACGGGAATTAGACCCCGAAGCCATGTTGCAGGCGTTGGGAAAACCATGGAAAGCACTGGCCGAGGCGGATAGCTCTGAACGCGCAGCAAGACCCCGTGGCCGACGGAGAAGAACCTAAAAGCCGAGATGAGCGGCCAAACCAAACGCTCGGATAAAGTCTTCGCAAGTGGGTCTCAAACGCATCTCAGCACCACAATTTAGTTCAGTAATTCGCAAAAAATGACCCTGACGCGTATTGCCTAAATCGCTTTAGAGGCGCAAATTTAGTGCGCGTAAGACTCGGCACCTTCCGGTACGAGCGCAACGAGACTCATCCTCTAGACAGATGATCACCACACCCCCCTCTAGCGTGCCCACCGATCGCTCGTGCGCTCACTTGCCAATCCCATGCACCGCCGGAAACGTTGGATCCTGTCTATGAGCAAGGCTGTCAGGCAGTGTCCCAGCATTGCAGTGAGCATCAGAACTGCCAGCAAGTCAGATGTGGATGCACTCGAAGCCGTCGAAATAGCCTGCTTTGACGCCGAAAGGCGCAGCTCAAGACAATCTCTCATTCGCTCAGTGACCAGTGATAAGCAGCGAGTTGGGCTCGCGGTTACCACCTCGCCCGAAGGGCGGGAACAAGTGATCGGCGCCGCTGTACTATTCCTCTATGCCAAAAGTATCCGGCTCTACTCCATCGGCACTTTGCCTGCGTATCGGGGCTGCGGAGCGGGTGAGGCGCTACTCAAGTGGGCGTTCCGCCAGACCGAAGCGCTGGATTTGAAGCGCCTGTCGCTGGAAGCAGACGCCAACAACCCTCGGTTGCTCGCCTGGTATCGAGCGCAGGGCTTCACGGTTGAGGACTCACTGCCAGATTACTATGCGGAAGGAGACCACGCGGTGCGCATGGTCCACCGCTTTGACCAGCACCAGCGCCACCCGCGGGTGGTTTTGATTACCGAGTCACCCTCGTTGTGGACCTATGAACTCCCGAACGTCACAGCCGTCAGCCCCAGCGAATACCTGAGTAAAGATGCGTGGCAACGTCACGAAACACTGCGCGTGATCAATTTGTGCTCTAGTTACCGTGACCAAAGCCTCGGCTACTACACCTCGCTGCTGGCAGCTGCGCGAAGCCATCGCATCACGCCCGACGTTATTGCGATCAAGGACATGGTCTCGCGGCAAACGCGAAGACGACTGTCCGAGCGCTACGCCGAAAAGATTCAGCAAACCTTTGAGGGCCGCGAAGAGGACGAATTGGTCTTCCCTATCGTGTTTGAGCAATCTCTATTGCCCGAGCACGCACAGCTGGCCAAGTTGCTGTCGCGTTCACTGGGGTCCCCGCTTCTAACCCTGAAGCTACGCAGGGTGTCAGTCAAAGACAAAGTGCGGCAATGGCAAATCCAAAGCGTTAAACCCATGGGACTCCGCCAGGCACTCAAAAAATATCGGAATCTAACCGATGTCGCTGCGCCGGTTTTTTTCTCAAAACGGCGCTTTCAGAATATCAAGCTGCCCAGTTACCGCTACGATTTGGCGATTCTGGTGAACCCGGAGGAAGAGAATGCGCCGTCCTGCCCGAGAGCATTGGATCAGATACAGCGCGCGGCGGAGAGGAAAGGCTTTTATGTCGAGAGAATCACCGCAAAAGATCGTAAGCGTCTACCTGAGTTTGATGCGTTATTCATTCGCGAAACGACCGCGGTAAACCATCACACATACCAGATTTCGCGGGAAGCAGTGGCCGAAGGGCTGATAGTAATCGACGACCCCTGGTCGATCCTCCGTTGCGCTAACAAGATCTTTCTCTATGAGCGGCTGACTCGCGCACGGGTGCGACAACCCAAGGCCTGGCTCTTTTACGCCAACATCGATTGGCGCCAAAGCCACCCTAACCTCCCGTTTCCGCTGGTGATCAAACGCCCGGAAGGCTGTTTTTCGACGGGTGTTTTCAGAGTCGAGAACGGGGAAGAACTCGACACCATGCTGGCGCCGCTGTTTGAAGAAATGGATGTGGTCATCGGTCAGGAGTTTCTGCCTTCTCGATTTGATTGGCGGATCGGCATTCTTAATCACCAACCCATTTTTGCCTGCAAATACTACATGGCAACCGGACATTGGCAGGTTTACAACTGGGCCAGCGAGACGGAAGGAGATGATGGCTTCCACCAGGTGGGCGCTTCCGACTGTATCCCGATTGACGAAGTTCCTAGCGCAGTCCTCCAAAGCGCCAAGCGCGCGGCAGCTTGTATTGGCAACGGGCTGTACGGGGTCGACCTCAAAGAGAGCGGCGGCAAGGTATATGTCATCGAGGTCAATGACAATCCCAATATCGATGCCGATGTTGAGGATATTGTCGAGGGAGAGCAGCTGTATAACCGAATCGCCGAAGATTTTGCGCGTCGCATCGAGCAGGATCGTATTCAGGTGGCCACGGTTAAATCGCGGTAGCGCCTACCTAGCACCGCGTCGTGTGAGTCTTGAGAGCTGCGGGAGTCAGCAGCATCACACTGTGGTTTGGGAGTAACATAGCCCGGTTGAAAATCAGGAACTCAGAAACATGCGCGTGCTCGTCATCTCAGCTGTCTTCTTGACAGTCAGTCACATGCTCCCCGCCGCCGCTGCCGATAATGTGTTCCTCATTACCCTCGACGGACTTCGCTGGGAAGAGCTTTATACCGGAGCTGACGAGACACTGATCAACGATGCGGCGTTCACCGAAAACCCTGAAGCAGTAGCGGCCCAATTCTGGCGGGACACGCCTCAGGCAAGGCGCCAGGCGTTGATGCCCTTCTTCTGGCATACCATCGCAGAGCAAGGCGTTCTCTACGGTAACCGTCTTCTTGGAAGCAACGTTAATGTGGGCAATGCGGAATGGTTTTCCTACCCTGGCTATAACGAAATTCTGACGGGCGCGGCGGACGCGGACATCACCAGCAACGCCAAAGTCCCAAACAAAAACATTACCGTACTTGAGTGGATAAACCAGCAGACCGGATTTGAGGGCAAGGTTGCCGCCTTTGCGTCCTGGGATGTCTTTCCTTTCATCATTAACGAGAATCGCAGCGGCGTTCCCGTCAACGCCGGCTTCGAGGGCGCCAATCCCGTGATCAATGAACGGGAGTCATGGCTCAACACCCTGCAGTCGCAAACACCTTCCCCCTGGGCGGCGGTACGATTGGATGTCTTTACCCATCATTATGCGCTCGAGTATCTGGCGCATTCGACGCCGCGCTTGCTTTACATTTCCTATGGCGAAACGGACGATTATGCTCACGATGCCGAGTACCACCATTATCTGGAATCAGCGCATCGAGCGGACCAATTTATCTCTGACCTGTGGGATTGGGCCCAAAGCCATCCCCAGTATCGTAATAACACCGCGTTTGTCATTACGACAGATCATGGTCGCGGTAGCGGAGCGCAGTGGACTGATCACGAGGCGGGCATTGAGGGTGCAGACGAGATTTGGATTGCCCTGCTCGGCACCGGGATTCCGCCGTTGAGGGAAGTCGCGGGTGGAATGGCGCTGGGCCAGAACCAGATCGCCGCGACCGTCGCGTCATTGTTGGGACTGCGCTACTCAGAAGCCCAAATCGAGGGTAAGGAGCAAGGACGGGCCGTTGGCGCACCGCTAGCCATAGTCGGAGGCCAAAAGCCGGAATAACGCAGTAGCACCTTCATTGCGACCCACTCTCTAGGCAAGCACACCCCGCTCACGCAGTAGCGATTCCAGGGCGCCCAGGTGGGGCAAATAATGCTCCCAGAGGTTCAGAGCATCTCTATAGATAGGCTGCCTGACTTGCTCAGAGCTCGCGGTTCGCACCGCCCGGTCTTTCTCGTAGTAGTGCAGGCAGGCTTCCTCAAATTGCAGTCCAGCGTGTGACAGCAACTGCCTCACTTGCGTATCGAGATTCTCCACCACATCCTCGTACTGCACCGTGAGCAGACCACCCGGAAAGACTCCATGCCAGTGGTTCATCAGGCGCAGATAATCAGCGTAATAGCGCCCGATATCCTCCAAGGAATAAGTGAACTCCTGGCCCCGAGCAAACAACTGCTTGAAGTTGGCGAAGCAGGCAGCCATTGGTTGGCGACGCGCATCAATAATGGTCGCATTGGGCAGGATCGTTTTGATGAAGGCCACGTGCTCCCAATTGTTGGGCAATTTATCGATGAACCGTGGCCGACCGGACCGATAGCCCGCCGCCAAATCAAGATATTGCTGACCACGTGCATGGCGCTCGTCAACTGACAAGTCGTTGAGAATGCGCGGATAAAGGGGCTCATCTCCCCGGTCGCGACCGGCCACCATCTCACCGACGATTCTGCCGATGAAGGGCAACTCCGCGGTGGCCTCAACCTGTGAATGGCTCGCCAATATCTGCTCAAGCAGCGTTGAGCCCGCCCGCGGTAAACCAATAATAAATATGGGCTCATCGGAGGGGTGACCCTCTTTATTCCAGAGGTCCGCCCCACACCGCGCGATCAGGCGATCGACCCGCGCAGATGTCTTGTCAGCGTCATAACCACTCATTTGGCGCTTGATGGCGTTACCCTCGGCGTAAGCGGCGAAAGAGGCGTCGTAATCTTCCCGGTCCTCTAGCGCCTTGCCCACTGCAAACGCCAGATGCGTTTTGTCTTCACTCGGTTTTGTTAGTGCGGAAAGTTGGCTTTGCATATTGGCCAGTTGATCATCATCAAAACGGAAGGTTTTGAGATTGGCCAGACTCCAATATGCCTCGCC
>JAYOEE010000087.1:0-6851 GCA_038106565.1 Halieaceae bacterium | reverse complement strand
GGTGACTGGCCTTTACATGCCATGACGGGCTATGCCATCGAGGGGAATGTGACGGTAAATGTGCCTGGCTGGCTCGGGCAGCCGGTTCAGATGAAATTAGAGCAAAGTGCGATATTTGACGGAGAGCAGGTGCATTACCTCGCAGGCCGGCAAGAGTCGCTGCACATTATTGGTTTCTAGCGTAGAGCCCACGGTGTCTCCTTGCATTCTGTGATCAAGCTATGACCGCTCAAGCCTTATTCCTACGTCAGTGCATGCGTCAATTCAGTATCTGGGCTTAGAGGAGGGTGTATCCTTCTGCGAGGTGTCTGTTGACATGGTTGCTGAGCCAGCGAAGGGATTTGAGATTGGCGCTATAAATCAAGGCTTGAGAGGCGCTCGGGCTAGCTAGAAAGCGAAAACCGATAGCACTCCCGTGGGAGGTCGCCCACAGCATATTAAATGGGTTTATCTTCTGGCCGAATTTGAGTGCCTGGCAGTGGAGTGGGCTCTTGCTTGACGTTAACTTTGGAAGGGGATTGGGCTGCTTATGAGACGCTTTGAGAACAAAGTGGTGATTGTCACGGGAGCAGGTGGTGGGATCGGTCGTGCTGCGGTCATGCGTTTTCTCAACGAAGGGGCGTCAGTTTGCGCGGTCGATAGGGATACGGCCGGACTCGCTGAGACGCTTCGTGGGGCCGAGGACCAAGGCTTATCCGCGCAGACAGTGGTAGCGGATGTCTCTAGTGCCGAGGACGCCGCGCGTTATGTTGCAGAAGCGGAAGCGCATTATGGCGGCGTCGATGTACTCTTTAACAACGCGGGTATCGAGGGAACCGTCGCGTCGATCGAGGAATACCCTGAGGCTGTCTTCGATAAGGTCGTTGCCGTTAACATCAAGGGCGTTTATCTCGGCATGCAATCGGTGATCGGCGCGATGCGACGTCGTGGCGGCGGTGCGATTGTGAACGCGGCATCGGGCGCGGGATTGCGCGGCACCCCTACGTTACTGGCCTACGGCGCAAGTAAGCATGCAGTAGTGGGGATGACTCGCACCGCGGGCTACGAGTTGGCAGCCCATAACATCCGGGTTAATGCGATTTGTCCGGGCGTAGTGGATACGCGAATGATGCGCTCCATTGAGAGCGAATCTGTGCCTGATGATCCGCAGGCCTATGTCGATGCCATCAGCCAGCGCGTGCCTATGGGTCGTTATGGAACGCCCGATGAAATTGCCGCCTTGGTCGCCTTTTTGGCCTCGGACGAGGCCTCCTACATCACCGGTAGCACCCACGTGATTGACGGAGGCTTGCAGTCTGTCTGAGCGCAGCGCTGTTCAATCGACGATGGTACGCCACTTGTCATCAGCGGTGATACGCCTGCGCTTTTCAAAACTCGGCTGACGGCCAGCTAAAAAGTCCTCGAAAACCGCCGCGGTAAACTCGCCTGAACCGTTCACCACGGCGGACGCCTCCAGTTCGAAATCGATGCCGTTGCGGATATCAGTTTCCCAGACCTTGTTCATTGCCAGCTTGGTGTACCCCATGGCTACCGGTCCGTTCTTCTTGAGTCTCTCGCACAACGCGTCGACCTCCTCATCGACCTGTTCAACGGGTACCGCGCGCGTCACCAAGCCGAGATCCGCCGCCTCCGCGCCGCTGATTTCGATGCCTTCGATGAGGAGCTCTTTGGCTTTTCTCCAACCCACCATGCGAGGCAGTCGCTGCGTGCCGCCCCAGCCACAGATCATGCCTAGTGTGACTTCGGGCTGACTAAAGCGAGCGTCTTCGCCGGCGATGACAAAGTCACAGGCATGTAAGTTCTCGAAGCCGCCGCCCACCGCGCCGGCCTTGGCGACGCCAATCACGGGTTTTTCGATCGTTTCGATGAGACGAAACACATTCAAACCCGTGAGCAGTGCTTCCTTGAACTCTACGGGCGTGAATTCCCAGTCGGTATTGGCTTCGCCGAGTACCACTCCCCCCATATGGAATCCGGGCCCACCCGCAGTGATCACGATAACTTGAATATCTTCATCATTATTGGCGTCCACAAGGGCGCGTTTCATGCCGGTCAGCACATCCAGCGTCATGCCGTACTGTGGCGCATTATTTTTCGTAATGGTCGCCACGCCCGCTTGCTTTTCATAGATGACTGCGTCTGCGCTCATTTTTTCTCCTTACTGGGATTCCATCCGCATCTCTGCACGTTCCCACTTAGCGGTCACGCCGATTAGCCCGTGAATATACCGTCCAATGGAGTTGGAAACATTGTTTGTGATGGCCTGAACAACCACCTTGGTGGAACGCAGAAGTGTGACGAAGGTCTTGGGGCTCGCGAGGAGTGACGGGCTTTTGGGGAGAAAAGGGCACCGGTGGGTACAAAAAAAGCCGCACGAAGTGCGGCTTTTCGGTATTTGGCTCCGCCTGCTGGGCTCGAACCAGCGACCCGCTGATTAACAGTCAGCTGCTCTACCAACTGAGCTAAGGCGGAAGGGTCTCTCAAAGAGGGGGCGAAGTGTACAGGGGGCGTTTTCGAGCAGTCAACCGCGGAAGCGGTAAATCTCGCCATGCCTGAAGATCCGTTATGCTTGGGGTTTCGACCGCAATGTGTGTCACGTGACCCGACCCTTCGAACTCCAATCTGCCTATGCTCCAGCGGGAGACCAGCCAGCCGCGATTGAACAGTTGATTGCGGGTGTGCAGTCGGGATTGGCCTCTCAGATTCTGCTGGGTGTCACGGGTTCCGGCAAAACATTCACCATGGCGAATGTGGTGCAGGCGTTACAGCGCCCCACCATCGTCATGGCACATAACAAAACGCTGGCTGCCCAGCTCTATGGCGAGTTCAAGGAGTTCTTCCCGAACAACGCGGTGGAGTACTTCGTTTCCTACTACGACTACTATCAGCCTGAAGCCTACGTGCCGTCGTCTGATACCTATATCGAGAAAGACGCGCAGGTTAATGACCACATCGAGCAGATGCGACTTTCTGCAACGAAGGCGCTGCTGGAGCGACAGGACTGCCTGGTGGTCTCCACCGTATCGTCGATCTATGGCCTTGGGGACCCCGAGTCCTATTTCAAAATGGTCATGCACCTTTCTCGAGGAGAAATCATCGACCAGCGCGGAGTGCTTCGCCAGTTGGCGGAGCTTCAATACACGCGGAACGATATCGATTTCAAGCGGGGCACTTATCGGGTGCGAGGTGATGTGATTGACATATTCCCCGCGGAGTCGGACGAGATGGCGATCCGGGTGGAGCTCTTTGATGAAGAGATCGAGAATATTTGCACCTTTGATCCACTGACGGGCGCTATCGAGGAGCGTCTGCCGCGGGTAACGATATTCCCCAAGACACACTACGTGGCCTCCAGAGACACCATGTTGGGCGCGGTTGACCTGATCGAGGCAGAGCTTGAAGAGCGGGTAAAGCAGCTCAAAGATCTTGAGAAATTGCTGGAGGCCCAGCGTCTGCAACAGAGAACTCGCTACGACATCGAGATGATCCGTGAGTTGGGATACTGTCAAGGAATAGAGAACTACTCCCGATATCTGTCTGGGCGTGCGCCCGGCGAGGCGCCACCCACACTGTTTGAATACATCCCGGATAACGCGCTGGTATTGGTGGATGAGTCGCACGTGACCATCCCGCAAATCGGGGGCATGTATCGTGGTGATCGCAGCCGCAAAGAGACCTTGGTGGAGTATGGCTTCCGCCTGCCCTCCGCCTTGGACAATCGACCCCTCAAGTTCGAAGAATGGGAGCTGCTCTGCCCTCAGGCGATTTACGTGTCAGCAACCCCTGGACCCTACGAAAATGAGCACGCCGGACAGACTGTAGAGCAGGTGGTGCGCCCCACTGGGTTGGTGGACCCGGTGTTAGAGGTGCGTCCCGCCAGCACACAGGTAGACGACCTACTTGCCGAAATTCACGCGACGGTAGAGGCGGGTGATCGGGTGCTCGTGACCACATTGACCAAACGCATGGCGGAGGATCTGACCGAGTTTCTTGATGATCACAAAGTGCGCGTGCGCTATCTCCACTCCGATATCGATACCGTCGAACGCGTTGAGATTATTCGCGATCTCCGATTGGGGCACTTCGATGTGCTGGTAGGGATCAACCTGTTACGCGAGGGCCTCGATATGCCAGAGGTATCTCTGGTGGCGATTTTAGATGCCGACAAAGAGGGTTTCCTCAGAAGCGACCGCTCCCTGATTCAGACCATCGGCCGCGCCGCTAGACACATCAATGGGCGCGCGATCCTCTACGCCGATAAGGAGACGGGCTCGATGACGCGCGCAATCGCAGAAACCGAGCGTCGGCGCGCCAAGCAACTCGCTTTTAATGAAGAGCACGGTATTACCCCCAAAGGTATCCACAAGTCTGTGCAGGATATTCTGGAGGGCGCTCGCCGCATGCCAACCAAAGCCAAGGGTGGGAAGTCTCGCCCTGCAGCGGGCGACCGGGCATCTTTGTCTGCCGAGGTCAGTCACCTGACGCCCGCGGCACTGGGTCGCAAGATTGCCGAGATGGAGCAGAAAATGCTCGATCACGCAAAAAATCTCGAGTTTGAGGAAGCCGCAGCGCTACGTGATGAAGTTGCGGAGCTGAAGCAGGTTGCATTTGCAGGTTGACGGCCATACGGAGCATCCGGGGGTGCGCGCGCCGTCCGACTCGCCACAGCCCCAAGGTGTCCTATAAAAGCCATCTTTTAAGGTGATCGGGCAGCGTGCTATTTTCCCTGTTATCTCTCGGGGAAACGCACATGCAGCAGGTTTTAAACCCCAATCTGGCCGAGCTCGCTCCCGCGCTGGCCACGCAATTCCGGTCAGCCAGTCCTTTCCGGCACGTGCTACTGAAAGATTTTCTTGCGACCCCGTTTTTGGAATCAGTAATACGCGCGTTTCCCGAGCCCGTGGAAGCCGACATGATTAGCGAATTTGGAGATCGCTCTCTAAAACACACGGTTGAGGATATTCAGGGGTTGGGGGAACCGTTTGGCGCCTGGGACGCGTTTTTGCAGTCTCGCGATTTCCTTCACTGGCTCGAGACGGTGACTGGCATCAAAGGGCTCATTTTTGATCCGCAGTATGTTGGCGCTGGCACTCACAACAATTTTCATGGCCAGAGTCTGGACATGCATGTTGACTTTAACCGGCACCCGCTCACGGGTTTACACAGGCGCCTCAATCTTATCGTTTACCTGTGTCCGGAATGGAACCCATCTTGGGGCGGTTGTCTCACACTTCAAAAAAACCCCTGGGATCGCCACGCCGATCAGCAGGAAAAAATTTTCCCGCCGAATTTGAATCAAGCCGTCCTGTTCGAAACCAATGAGCACTCCTGGCATGGGTTTAACAGGCTGAATTTGCCAGAAGATAAGAGGCATCTCTCGAGGAAGTCCCTGACTGTGTATTACTACTCTCGAAACAGAGAGCAGTCAGAGATTGCCGAAGAGCACAGCACGATCTATGTGCCCGGATGGATACCGGAATCTGTGAAACCGGGCGTTGTGCTGTCGGAGGAGGCCTACAAGGATTTAGAAACGGTAATGTTTCGTCGCGATCACTACCTCCAGATAATGTACCGCCGGGAACGGGAGGCGATCAATCGCGCCAAGGAGGCGTTCAAGGGCCTGGCATCCATGCACCGCCTCGCCAAATGGGTCCGTCGGCTGACCTTCTGGCGCTATTGGCGCCGCAAGCGATAGGCATGCGCCTGATAGGTAACTTTGCCCGTTGCTTTTTCGGGGCGCTCTGACAGAATTTGGCGCTTCGCACGCGGCCCCTGGTAACGGTCGCCACTGGATAAGGAGCGCGCTATGCCTGTTGTTACCCTCCCTGATGGATCCCAACGCACTTTTGATGCCCCGGTCACGGTGTTTGACGTCGCCGCCGATATTGGCGCGGGTCTCGCCAAAGCTGCACTCGCCGGTGTGGTCGATGGCCGCGAGGTCGATACCTCCCATGTAATCGAGTGCGACACCACGCTCAGTATTCTCACGGACCGCGACGAGGCGGCGATTGAGATTATTCGCCACTCCACCGCACACTTGTTGGCGCAGGCGGTGCAGCAGCTCTTCCCCGGCACGCAGGTCACCATCGGCCCGACGGTTGAGGACGGCTTTTATTACGACTTTGCCTCGGGCCACAACTTTACGCCGGAAGATCTTGAGAACATCGAAAAGCGCATGGCGGAGATCGCGGCCGATGATCTGACCGTTGAGCGCATCGTCAGCCCCCGCGACAAGGCGATCGAAATTTTTCGCAATATGGGTGAGCACTACAAGGTGCAGATCATAGAGGACCTGCCGGGTGACGAAGAGATCACGATCTACAAGCAGGGTGAGTGGATGGATCTTTGCCGCGGCCCCCACGTGCCCAGCACCGGCAAGCTGCAGGCCTTCAAACTGACCAAGGTGGCCGGCGCCTACTGGCGCGGCGATGCCAACAACCAGCAACTGCAGCGGATTTATGGCACCGCTTGGGCCAATAAAAAGCAGCTCAAGGCCTACCTCAATCGCATCGCCGAAGCCGAGAAGCGGGACCACCGCAAGATCGCGAAAAAGCTCGATCTCTTCCACACCCAGGAAGAGGCGCCGGGCATGGTGTTCTGGCACCCCGCGGGCTGGAGTATTTACCAGACGATCGAGCGCTACATGCGCGAGAAGCAGCTGGCATACGGCTATCAGGAAATCAAAACGCCGCAGGTCGTGGATATCAGTCTGTGGCAGCGCTCGGGTCATGCCGACAAGTTCGCTGAAGGCATGTTCACCTTGGAGGCCGAGGAGCGTCAATTCGCGGTCAAGCCGATGAACTGCCCGTGCCATGTGCAGGTCTTTAATCAGGGCCTCAAGTCCTATCGCG
>JAYOEE010000022.1:12534-36141 GCA_038106565.1 Halieaceae bacterium | reverse complement strand
TCTGCAAGGCAACGATAAATATTCATGATGCCCGCACCGCAAAGCAGTCGTTCAATCGAGACTCGGCCAAACTGCGCGCGCAGTCGGCTCAAGATTTTTTCCTCGACGTCGGTTATGGGCGCAAAGTCGACATGCCCGCCCTCCCCCGGCAAGACGATGGCGTCACCTCGCGCATCGAACGCGAGGGTTGCGACACCCGTTCCCGTGCCGGGACCAATTGCCACTTTGGGTGCACCGGGGACCACCCTACCCCCGCCAATTGCCTCGAGATGCTCGGCGCCAAGGGCGGTCAGTGAGCGGGCCACTGCGGCGAAATCATTCACGATGCGCACATCAGAGCACCCAAGCTGTGCAGCGACGCCTGCTCGAGTGAACCGCCAGGGATTATTCGTAAAACTGATTTCCTCTAGCTCAGGAATAGCGGCAACCGCCAAGCAGACCCGGCTCAACCGGTTCTCGGGGTCAGCCAGTTCCGCCCAATCGCGCTGCAATTGCGCCAGGACATCCTGAAACGAGGGAAACTCGGTAACGGCGTAAGTGGCAATCGGTTTCGGCAGCGGATCACCCGAATCCGCAAAGGCGAAGCGGGCATTGGTGCCGCCCACATCGGCAACTAAATGTAGAGATCGCTGGGAAGACGGGTTGTCAGTTGCCATGGAGTACGGCACCTATCGCGGGCTGTTCGGCAGACACCATAGGGGATGCGGCGCTGACGGCTTCAAATAAGGTGCAGCCTCCTTGCTCTGCATCAGTCACCTTCGCACGGCTCACAGCAAATAATCCGCGGCCCACCGTGCCCGGTTGGGTCGGGCAATCAGGCATGGTTCGAGAAGCCAGAGCGGCCTCATCCAGCAGGACATTCAGGACACCGCTAGCCACATCCAACTGAATCCTGTCGCCGTCCTCGATAAGACCAATCGCACCGCCTTTAGCCGCCTCCGGAGTGACGTGGATGGCTGCCGGCACCTTGCCAGACGCGCCACTTAACCGGCCATCTGTGACCAGCGCGACCGCGTGACCCCTGTCCTGCAACACGCCCAGTATCGGCATCAACTTATGCAGCTCCGGCATACCGTTGGCGGAGGGGCCCTGAAAGCGAGCAACGATGACGCAGTCTTTCTCCAACGCGCCTTGCTCAAAGAGCACCTTGAGCTCATCTTGATGAGAGATGACAACCGCGGGTGCTTCAATATGCAGTTTTTCAGGCGCTACCGCAGAGGACTTGATCAAGCTACGACCGAGATTGCCCTCAAGTAAACGAATACCACCCTCCGCTGAGAACGCATTGCCCGCTGCGCGAATGACGTCGGTATCCAGACTTTGCTTGGGTGCCGCGCGCCAGCAAAGCGAACCCGATTCCAGATACGGCTCTATGCAGGCGTCGCCGAGGGTACCGCCAAAACACACTTTGGCTTCTCCGTGCATGAACCCCGCTGCAATCAACTCTCCAAACAAATAACCCGTGCCACCCGCTGCCTGAAAATGGTTAATGTCGGCACTCCCGTTGGGATAAATCTTTGCCAGCAGGGGCGTCACTTTCGACAGCGCGTCGAAATCTGACCACGTGATCACCAACCCTGCCGCACGCGCCATGGCAATCAAATGGATGCATAGATTGGTGGATCCGCCCGATGCCAACAGGGCCACGATTCCATTCACAAAACTGCGCTCATCAACGACCTCTGCAAGTGGCAGTGGCTGTCGACCGGTGCGGGCAACCTTGGCGATGTGCTCCGCTGCCGCTTGCGTTAGGGCGTCGCGCAGTGGCGTTCCCGGATTGACAAAAGCGCTACCCGGTAACTGTAGGCCCATTGCCTCCAGCACCATCTGGTTCGAATTGGCGGTACCGTAGAAGGTACAGGTGCCCTGACTGTGGTATGACGCCATTTCTGCTTCAAGTAAGGCGGCGCGGTCGACCTTTCCCTCAGCAAACAGTTGCCGAACCCGCACCTTCTCCTTGTTTGATAGCCCGCTGGTCATGGGTCCTGCGGGCACAAATAACGTAGGCAAGTGACCGAACTGCAAGGCACCCATCAACAATCCGGGCACGATCTTGTCGCAAATACCCAACATCAAAACCGCATCAAACATCTGATGCGACAACGCTACGGCGGTGGCCTGCGCAATCACATCGCGGCTGAACAAACTCAGTTCCATGCCGGGTTGGCCCTGAGTCACGCCATCACACATGGCGGGCACACCACCGGCCACCTGCGCGGTACAGCCCACGGCTTGCAAATACGCTTTGATCTGAGCGGGGTAATCCGCATAGGGGGCATGAGCTGAAAGCATGTCGTTGTAGGCCGTGACGATGCCCACGTTGGCGCTCTCCATTAACTTCAGCACCTCTTTGTCACCGCCGGAACAAGCCGCGACACCATGAGCCAGATTCCCGCAGCTTAACTGGCGTCGATCCAGCGGCTGGGAGGTCATAAGTTCGATCTCCCGCAAATAATCGCTACGCAATGCACGACTGCGCGACGCGATTTCTTGGGTGATACGGAGGACTTGGGGATGCATGCTGACAACGCTCTTAAATTCGTAACAAAATAACCGATATTGCGGTTTTTCTCAATTTTTAGCTCTATTTTTGTAATTAAACTACATTTTGGGCCCACCCCATCGTGGTGGCATAACCCCGGCCCATTCGACTGATTTGCGCGCTCTCATCAAGCTTGCAGATCGGCGGCGAAGCTTACTCTAAAACCCTTGGTGAGCTAGTGAGTTAGCGCCCCGACTTGGCTATAGTCCCATTGAGCCACCATCCGGGGTATCAGCCATGTCCGCAGATGCTCAACCGCATATTAGAAACAAGCCCAAAGCCGCCTCGAGTGGCCTTGCCGGCCTCTTGGGCTCTGTCATCAATGCCGGGCGTGACATCCTCGCGCGCAGACGGCAAGCGGCGGCCGAAGCACCCTCGGGAGATTTGCTTGCCAAGTGTCGGCAGTTGTTGCATCACCGTGGAGAGGCCTCGGGGCTTGCGCTCGCCTGCGAGGTGATCGCGGACTATCAAACGCTGGATGGAGCCAACCAAGCGCTCTTTTTTAAAACGCTGGCGAGCGAATTTGATGTCGACGCTGCTGCCGTCATTGATGCAGCCAACCAATACCAAAGCGACCCCTGTCCGGAGCACCTTAATCTGCTGACGAAAAGTGTTGAGGCCCCGCGAGTCAAACTCTTTCGGCGCATGAATATGGCGCCTGATGCAACCGCTGTACTGGTCAAAATGCGCGGCGACCTGCTCAACCAAATGACTGATCTCCCAACGCTCAAAAGCGTCGATTCAGATCTCAAACATCAGTTCATCTCCTGGTTCAATCGCGGCTTTCTCGAACTGCGTGTGATCGACTGGAACTCGCCCGCAGCGGTGCTGGAGCGGATCATCCAATATGAATCCGTGCATGCGATTCAGGGCTGGGAAGATTTGCGCTCGAGACTGCGCGAAAACCGCATGTGCTTCGCTTTTTTCCATCCCGCCATGCCCGATGACCCGCTCGTGTTTGTCGAGGTAGCGTTAACAGCAGGCATACCCGACGCCATCGCGCCATTAATCGATAAAACAGCTGAGCCCGCCAGCGAGCGTGATCTCGATACCGTGGTCTTCTATTCCATCAGCAACTGCCACCCCGGGCTGGCCGGTATTTCCTTTGGCAATTTCTTGATCAAACAGGTAGTCGAAGAGGTAGGCAAGCGCTACCCCAAGGCCAAACGATTCGTGACGCTCTCACCCATACCCGGCTTCTGTCGATGGCTTGCCTCTGATCAGCACGGTCAAGCGCTGGATGTTGATGCGCTTCGCACGCTCGCAAAAACCCAGGGCGGCAATGTGACAGACCCACGATGGGAGTCAGTCGTCAAACTCTGCGCCCAATACCTCGTCAAGGAGCGTTCTGGAGAACTGGCGCTTGATCCGGTCGCACGGTTTCATTTAGGGAATGGTGCAAGCCTTCATGCCATTCACTGGGCAGCTGACCTGAGCGACAAGGGGTTACGACAGTCAATCGGACTCATGGTCAACTACCTCTACGACCTCAAGAGCATCGAGGAAAATCACGACGCCTACTTTGATCAGGGGGAAATTGCCGTATCACGACACGTTGCCAAATGGCTGAATTAACCGCTGGCACCGGTCGCGCCCCGTCGACAAACACTGGTAAAGCTTGCCATCACCGGTATGATTCGACGAGGCAGCGTTTGTCTGGGAGCGCTGCACAATAATAATCAGGCGGTAAGATTCTATGGCATTTGATACGTCGCAGTTCCGCGAGTTCCGCTACGGCTGGCCGGTTGTATTGGCCTCAACCTTTGGCATCTCTTTGGGGATGTCTCCCCTGCCTTTCTACACGATCGGTGTTTTCGCCCAACCCCTCGCAGAAGAGTTTGGGTGGGGCATCGACCAGATCATGTTTGGGCTGGTGCCGTTTTGCGTCGTCACCGTCATCAGTGCCCCCATGGCGGGCTATCTTTCGGACCGCTATGGCGTGCGCAAGGTCGCGCTTATTTCCATGATCACTTTCGCGATCGGCATGATGCTGTTCTCCCTCAACAACGGTTCGCATACGCTTTACTTGTTCCTTTGGGGGCTGTTGTCCGCACTGAGCGCGGGCACCTTACCCATCACTTTTACTAAAGCCATTTCGCGCTGGTTTTCTGAAAAGCGCGGGTTAGCTCTGGGCATCGCTTTGGTCGGGACAGGCATCGGTGGCGCGGTGGCCAAACTCATCGCCGAAGAACTCATCAATAGCGTCGGCTGGCGCATGGCCTACGTGGGCATCGGCTTTTTGCCGCTGATCGTCGCCCTGCCGATTGCGCTCTTTGCCTTTCACGATGTCGATGACCCCAAGGTGGCGAAGCGGGCGGAAGGGCTCGCCAGCCTGAGTCTGGAGACTGGCAATATGATCCAGCAATACGGCTTTACCTTTGCGCAAGCGCTGCGGGACTGGCGGCTGTGGTTGTTGGGCGCGATCTTCCTGCCCTTGTCCTTTGCCATCGGCGGGCCCATTCCCAATCTTGAAACCATGATGGGCTCCAAGGGATTCGAACGTGCTGACGCGGTGTTACTGGCAAGCTTTTTGGGGTACTCCGTTTACGCCGGGCGGCTCGTTGCAGGCTACCTGTTGGACTTCATTTGGGCACCCGCGATTGCCTGCGCTCTGATGATCATGCCAGCGATTTCCATGATGATGTTTGCCGGCGCTGACCCCAGCTACAGTCAGATGGTGATTGCCATCGTATTGTTGGGTGTGGCGGCAGGCGTTGAGTATGACCTGCTGGCGTATTTGGTATCCCGCTACTTCGGCGTGCGGAGCTACGCGCGGATCTACGGCGCGCTTTATGCGCTGTTTGGCCTGGGGGCGGGCTTTGGGCCGGCCGCTTTTGGCGCGGTTTACAGCAACACCGGCTCCTATGATCAGGCGCTCTATTACTCCATGTGGGGCTTCATCATCTGCTCGCTGGCGCTGCTCTTATTGGGCCGCTATCGCGACGAACAGTTGAAAGCCATGGTCTAGTAGCGGGATGAAACCGCAACCCCTTCTCAAACAAATCGAAGCGGCTGACATGCCCGAGGATATCGCCTCGGCGTGGGAGGCCTCGATGGCGCTCCGCGGGGACGCCACATTCTTCGAGGTGTTCGCAAATCACCCGGATCTTTACCGTTGGTATGTGGGTTCTTTCTACGGCGAGGTCTTTCGCGGCGGCACCGTCGCACAGCCCTACAAGGAGCTCCTGAGACTCAGGCTCTCTACCCTGCACGGTTGTCGCTTTTGCAATCAGGGAAATCGTCTCGACGCGCTGGCGGCAGGCCTCACTGAAGAACAGATTGACGGGTTTGATAATCCCGAGAACGGCCCCTTCACTGATGCCGAGAGAGCGGTGCTCGCGCTAGGGGAGCAGTTGGCACTTACCCAGCCCGAGGGCACACTAAATCCGGCACTGCACCAGAAGCTCGCCAAGCACTTCAGTGACGCTGAAATACTGGAGTTGGGGTTGGTGGGCGGCATTCTGGCGGGGGTCGCCAAGTTTATGTTCGCCTATGATCTAGTCGAAAAAGAGGACTCCTGCCCTTTTCATCCTAATCGTTAAACTGATTTGCCACAGTAAGCAGTAAAGAATACAAGGCCACTAGCATGCAGCCACACTTTTCACTGATTTGGGAATCCGTTGCTGATTCGGTACCGGAGCATATCGCACTCATTCAGGGCGAACGTCGCATATCCTGGCGCGACTACGAGGACCGCGCCGCGCGCCTTGCACAGGGTCTGCTTGATGCGGGCCTGATGCACGACTCCAAAGTGGGCATGTATCTGTACAACTCCCCGGAGTACGCAGAGACCAATTTCGCTGCCATGAAAATCGGCGGCGTGCCCATTAACGTCAACTACCGCTACCTCGACGACGAGCTGCATTACCTGTTGGAAAACGCCGATGTCGAGGCGCTGGTCTTTCACAGCTCGCTCGGCGACCGGGTAGCGCGTGTCTGCGATCGGCTGCCCATGCTCAAAGCCATGATCTGCGTTGACGACGGCCCCGCCGAGGATGGTTCGATGGGCCCTGCCAATGGTATCCCTTATGACACGTTTCTTTCGCAAGCCTCGGGTGCGGCAAAGACCCAACCCCAGGGCGATGAGATCTACATGCTGTACACAGGCGGTACCACTGGCATGCCAAAAGGTGTGATGTATCCGCTGGATGGTTTCACAGAGTTCTTTATGCGTGGATTTCCGCCCATGATTGGCCTACCTCCATTCGAAGACGCCGCTCAGTTTGGGCCCGCCGCTCGACAGATGGTCGATGCCAATACCACCGTGGTGGCCATGTCTGGACCCCCTCTCATGCACGGCACGGGCTGCTGGCTCGGCCTTATGTTCCCACACATGCTGGGTGGCACATCCGTGCTATTGGAAAATCGGGGATTCAAGCCGGAGGAGGTCTGGACCACGGTAGAGCGCGATCGCATCTCCCAGATCATTATTGTGGGAGACGCTTTTGCCAAGCCGCTGTTACGTGCACTGGAGACCGAACCCGATCGGTGGGACACGTCTAGCTTGAAGTTGATGATCTCAAGTGGCGCTATGTTCACCACGGAAGTGAAACGCGGTCTTGTTGAGCACGTACCCGAATTAGCCATCGCAGATATTCTGGGCTCCACGGAGGGCGGCATGGGCCAATCCATCATGACCAAGGACACCCCGCCCAGCGAGACCGCCAAGTTCACGTTGCTACCGGTTGCAAAAGTCTTGCTCCCCGACGGTAGTCGGGAGGTGGTGCCCGGCTCGGGCGAGGTCGGCATGGTGGCTCAGGGCGGTATGGTGCCGCTGGGCTACTACAAGGATCCTGAAAAATCCGCCAAGACCTTCAAGGAAATCGATGGCAAACGCTATGCCTTTATCGGGGACATGGCAACGGTCGAAGCAGATGGCACCATCAACCTGCTTGGTAGAGGATCAAACTGTATTAATACCGGTGGCGAGAAAGTATTTCCCGAGGAGGTTGAAGAGGCATTGAAACTACACCCCGATGTGGCCGATGCGCTGGTATTTGGTATTGAGGACGAGCGGTTCGGTAACCGCGTCGCCGGAGTGGTCTCGCTCGAGAGTGGCCGCACCGCGGCAGCTGAAGAGATTCTGGAGACAACGCGTAAACTGCTGGCGAGTTACAAGCTCCCAAAAGAGCTCCTCGTCGTGCCGGTCGTTCCCAGAGCGCCAAATGGCAAGGCGGACTACAAGTCCGCCAAATCTCTGATGACCAAGCAAGCGCCCTAAGTAGTGACGAGCGTAGAGAGGTCTTCACAATCATGAATAAGCTATTTTTTTGTATCGGCAGTATTGTGGTAATGATGGGGGCCTGCTCCCGGGATGTGACCAATGAGACTCAGATCGGTCAGGGAGATATCTCGCCGTGGCACTCTCTCACCGAGGAGGAGATACGCGAGGTTGCTGCAGCAGTTATCGATTCAACCGATGACGCGGTCATCTTTAATCGCATCAGCCTGCTGGAGCCAAATAAAGAACAAGCCATAGCGTGGCAAGGCAGCGCACCTGCGCAACGCGGCGCGGACGTGCTGTATCGCAGTAACAAGCAATCCTGGCGCGTCCAGTACAACTTTCAAGAAGGCACGCTCTCTTCAGCAAGCGCGATTACCAGCGGCCAGCCGATGCTATCAGGTGAAGAGATTTATCCGGTTATTGAAGCCGTAAATGCGCTACCCGAAGTGGTTGCGGCTCTCGAAAAGAGAGGCGTTAGCGAGGGTGACGGATTGTGCTTACCCAGAACCGTCGGCCGATTTTTTTCTGATATGGCCGACCCGGTAAATGATCGATTGGTCAGACTCGACTGCCTCAACATTCGCGGGCAAAGTGGCCTCAAAATCCTGCCGACTACCAGCGCTTTTGCGCGTCCTGTTGAAGGTTTGAGCATTCTCGTTGACATAGAAGATGCGCGAGTAATCGAACTATCAGACTCTTTTGCCGAGGGCGGTGCACCACCCAGTAACTACGACGTCATTGAGTTTCACGAAGGCGCATTGGCAACGCGAGACCCTCTGTTACCGATTCAAATTGCTCAAACTGAGGGTCTAAATTTCTCCGTCGCGGGTAGCCAAATTAATTGGCAAGGCTGGCAGTTTCATCTCCGCTTCGATCCACGGCAGGGGACCATACTGAACAACATTGGCATCATGACCGAGACGGGTTTCAGACCCGTCGCTTATGAGATTGCCATGTCAGAGATGTTTGTTCCCTATCAGGACCCCGATCAGCATTGGTTTTATCGAGCCTATTTCGACATGGGGGAATACGGGTTCGGCAATATGGCCAGCGAACTCATGGGACATGACTGTCCCAGCAATGCCGTATTCAGGGATGTCGTCCTCCATACGGCTGGGGGAGAACCCTTCACCGCCCCAAACCGCATCTGCATTTTCGAATTTGACCCCGGATACCCGAGCTGGCGCCATTACGAGTCGCTTTACGCCGGAGTACCAGGGATCGAAACGCATCATTCCCGACGCGCCATCCATTTGGTGGTGCGCATGGCGGCAACCATCGGTAACTACGATTACTTTCAGGACTACATCTTTCAGCAAGATGGAAGCATCCGCATACGCCTAATCTCTACCGGTATCGACGCAACCAAAGGGGTGTTTGCCGCGACACTTTCTGACCCGACCGCTGCTTCCGAAACCCAGACGGGTACTTTAATCGCACCTTTCAGGCTTGGCGTAAACCACGACCACTTCTTTAGTTATCGGATTGATATGGATGTGGACGGCGTCGGCAATCATTTCGAACGCCTCAGATTAGTGCCTGCTCCCCAACCGGATGAGGCTCCCAGACAAGGGGTGTGGAGCGTTCAGCGAGAACGTGTATTAAATGAGAGTGGAGCGCAAACCGTGATGGATGTTGACCGCCCCGCCCTGCTCACTTTCACAAGCGGAAAGACAACCAACCAGATGGGTTATCCGACAGGTTATCAGCTGATATTCCCGAATATCCGAGCCCTGGTAACACCCGAGGACGACATTTATCAACGCGCGGGTTTTCTAAAGAATAACCTTTGGGTCACTCGCTACAAACGCGACGAGATTTTCTCTACTGGAATTGCCGTCAACCGATCCGCGCCGGGCATCGGGCTCCCGCTGTATGCGAGCGACGAAGAATCCATTGAGAACACCGATTTGGTTGCGTGGCCCATGATCGGTTTTCACCACGTGCCTATGGCCGAAGATTGGCCGGTAATGCCCGCCAAAGTTGACGAGATTGTACTCAAGCCAAGAAATTTCTTTGACAGGAATCCCGCTCTGGATCTACCCACTCAATAGGCGACGCAAATCACCGGAGGCAGCCGGGGCTCGCGCAGTGTTCTCCCCAGCACGCGCGATATCGCAGGCACCGGGGTTTGGGGGATGGCAAAAGCCTCGTCGTCCGGCATCTCAGAAAAAGAAACCGGCTCGGGCTGCTCACCAGATTTTGACCCGCTCCTCTGGGGCGAGATACAGCCCGTGGGATTCGGTTACACCGAATGCCTCGTACCACTGCGGCACATTTCTCACACTACCATTCGCACGATAAATCGCCGGGGAATGGGGATCGGTAGCAATCTGCGTGCGCAACGCCTCATCCCTGATTTTGCCGCGCCAAACTCGTCCAAACCCGATAAATACCCGCTGAACACCCGTGAATCCGTCAATCACCGGGGCCGGCTCGTCCCCTAGAGAAGCCAGATAAGCTTTGAGTGCGATGGATATGCCGCCCAAATCACCAATGTTTTCACCTAATGTGAATGTGCCATTCACATGCAGATCGGGAAATGGGTAATAGCTGTCGTACTGACCAACCAGCGCGTCGGTTCGAATTTCGAATTCCGACCTGTCGGCGTCAGTCCACCAATTTCGGATGTTACCGTCGCCGTCGAACTTTGAGCCCTGGTCGTCAACACCGTGTCCAATTTCGTGGCCGATCACAGCGCCAATAGCGCCATAGTTAATCGCCTCGTCTGCGGACAAATCGAAAAAGGGCGGCTGAAGAATCGCCGCAGGAAATACGATTTGGTTGAGTACGGGGGTGTAGTAGGCATTGACCGTTTGAGGATTCATTCCCCACTCATCACGATCCACGGCACCTCCATGGCGAGCAATGTCCCGCTCGACATCGGCTTCGCGAATGCGCATCACATTGCCGAAGTAATCATTCTTGGCAATCGTCACACCCTCGTACTGTCTGAAGCTGTTCGGATAACCAATTTTGGGCTCAAATTTGGATAGCTTGTCCAGCGCTTCTGCCTTCGTCTCATCAGACATCCAATCCAGCGCTTTCACGCTGTCTTGATAAGCCGCCACCAAATTAGCCACCAGCACATCCATGCGTGCCTTGGCCTCGGGTGGAAAATGCTTTTCGACATAAACCTTCCCAACCAACTCACCCAATCCGGCATCGACCACACCGACTGCGCGCTTCCAGTCGGGCCGCTGCTCCTCGCTGCCACGTAGCGCTTTGCCGTAAAACTCGAAGTTCCGATCATCCAAGGCGCGCGTCAGACGGGATGCCTGAGAATTCAGTACCTGCCAGCGCAAATAAAGCTTCCAATGGTCAAGGGATGTCGCGTTGAGAATGGGCCCCAATTGCTCAAAAAATGGGGTGGTGACCGACACCAGATAGCCGGGCTCGGGCAGACCAAAAGCACCTAAAAACTGTCCCCACTCCACGCCAGACACCAGACTATCTAGATCAGCCTGTTCGAATTTCGTGTAGTTGTTAGCGAAATTGCGCGTTTCTTCCTTGGTCATATGGGCCTTAGCGATGGTTTCCTCGAGGCCATAAATAATCTCAACAGCCTCGGAGTCGATCGCCAGCCCTGCAAGCTCATGCGCGTCGGAAATCAGCGTTCTATATTGTTGCCGTAGGGCCTCACTTTTATCATCGTCTTTAAAGTAATACTCACGCTCAGGTAGCCCAATACCACCCTGACCCAGGTACATGGTGTTGATGCCGGGATTTTTTGCATCGGCGTAGGCAAACATACCAACGGGTGCGTTAAAACCCAGTCGTGCCCCCAAACCAAAAAATGCGAATACGCCCTGTTTCGAGTCTATGGCATCTATCTGGTCCAGATACGGCTGAAGCGGCTCTATTCCTCTCGCATCGCGCGTCGCAAAGTCCTGAAATGACAGGTACAAATCGCCCACTCGTTGCTCGTCGCTGCCTTCTTCATTTTCTTTCGCCGAGGCTTCCTCGATGATGGTTCTGACATCTTCGTCGCTCTTGTCTCGAAGCATATCGAAGGCGCCATAGCGGCTTCTGTCCGCTGGAATCTCATTTTCAGCAACCCACTTGCCATTCACATACGCAAAAAAATCATCGCCCGGTTGAACCGATTCATCTAGCTCCGCCGGGTCGAAGCCCAGCGATTTTCCGGCCATCGCAGCGGCAGTGTCTGCATCTTTGTCGGCAGATTGATCTTGGGCGCAACCAAAAAGGAACAGTGGGACCGCCGCGCAGACGACGGGAAGCAGAGAGCGAAATAGCATGGGTAAATCTCCAGATAGTTCAGCGTCGCTATACTACGTCTCTGGCGACGCGGCGCAAAGCGATTAACGTCGATATTCCAGCCGATTCCCTCGAAAGAAAAATACCTGTCCGCTCAACAAACCGAGTCGTAGCGCGACGAATTCAGCTCATAAAATCGCGAGTCGCCCTTGCGAGCGTATTGGCACCCAGCTCGAAAGCGGGCATGGTGATGTCGGCACGTTCGACCAACATTGCGTTCGGAATCCATTCGGCTACCTGTAGCGTGCCGTCGCGCAGACTCGAATTTGTTGCGATAACAAGCGTGGGGTGCGTTAACTGTTCGGAAGGACCACGCGCATCATAGTTCGCCGCAGCATGGAACCCCGCATTGCGGGCCTCACCCGCCCCTATAAAATCGAGAAAGAGATTGAGCGCCCTCTCATAAGGCACTCTATCCAATCGATCCACGACCATGGCTTGGAACAGACCGTTGAGCGGATCATGCTGGCTGAGATAGTCGGGAGCATTGGTAAGCGAGGCTCTCACCTCCGCCATTTCTGGACCCGAAAACACGGGAACGTCTACCAATATGAGGCCTGCGACCCTCTCTGGATATTGGTTTGCCATTTCCATCGCTACCAGCGCGCCGGAGTGAAATCCCAATAGCCAGGCAGGTTGCTCCATGAGGCTCAGCATGGGCACCATCGCGTCGGTGTAGCCGCCGACTGTGGGGGGTCCAACCAATCCATCAGAGCTGCCGTAGCCGGGCAAGTCCGCGCTCCAGACTGAACCATCGAGCTCGGTTGCAAAGGTCTGGAAAAAGCGGCCCCCGTAGGGCACTGGAGGCAGACAGATAAGGGGCGGCAATGCGCTGTCCTTTCCCTGCCAACTCCAAACGTGGAGGAGTCCCGCTACGTTATCAAGATAGCTTCTGCGTGGCGCCACCATTCAGGTCAAACCCTCGTGCTCGGCAATACCGCGATCATAGGCACTCATAATATTTCGCATACCCAGTAATACCGGCACACCAAATACGACCGGGATAACTGCCATGGAGTATCGAATCCCCTCCACACCAAAAACATGATCGTTGAGTAGCGCGACTGCGGTAGGCCCCAAAAATAGCCCGGCCATACTGATGCACATGTAATACAAGGCCACGGTCTGGGCCTTGATCGCACCGGGGGCAATTCTGAGTAGCGCCGTCACGCCCATCGCCGAGGTCATGCCAATACCCATGTTATTGAGCGCATACACCCCCATGGCCAAGGGCGCGGAGGGCATCATGGGAAACAGCGCACCAGTCAACACGGTCACCAGCACCCCAAACAATGCAATCTTCATCGCGGCATCGCGCTTACCTTGCGCAATCCATCGATCACAGAGCCAGCCTGCAGACAAAACTGCAGTGGGGCCGCACACAATCAGCACGACGCCATTAATGGATGCGTAGTAGCTGGCCTCCCAGCCCCATGTTCGCTCGAACAACGCCGCGCCCCATCCCTGGCTGTAGGCCACGATGGTCATGAAGCAAAAAACGCTAACAAAGCCGCCATACATGCGCCAGCGTCCCAGCACATGCTTGAGCATGTCTGGCAAGCTACCTCCGTAAGCCGCGACCCCGCCGGAGCGAGGAGGCTCGCGCAGCAGGAAGAACAGCGCCGAGAGGATCAAGCCCGGCAGGCCCACGATCAGGAAAGTCGCCTGCCAGGGCACCAATTCACCAACGCCCGGCAGTGTGATGGACCCTCCCGATTTGGCCCAGGTGAGCACACCGGCGCCCAACAGCGAGGCAAAGCCCGCGCCTACTGACAATGCCATCGTATAGACGGCGATGGGTCTGGATCGCTTTTCAGGTGGGAAACTGTCAGAGATGATCGACATGGCACAGGGGCTTAGGGTGGCCTCCCCTACGCCTATGCTCATGCGGGCAAAGAAAAGTTGTGTGAAGCTTCGCGCCAATCCGGAAGCCGCGGTAGCCACCGACCAGACAGCAATACCTATTGCCACAATCCTGATCCGATTTTTACGGTCAGCGAGCCACCCTAGCGGCAATCCCATCGTGGCATAAAAAATCGCAAAAGCGGGTCCCAGTAACAGACCGATCTGGGTATCAGTTAACCCGAGGTCCGCTTTGATCGGTTCGATCAATAGGCCCAGCACATAGCGGTCGATAAACGAGAAGACATAGGCAATGGTAAGCAGGCCAACGGTGAGCCAGCCGTAGGCCAGACTGCTTTTCTCACCAGTTTGCGCGCCGGACGCGGCATCGCTCATACGAACTGATTCACTTCAACGAAATAGCCACTCGGATCGAAAAAACTGATGCCGAGTACCCGGAAGACCCCGCCATCAGGCTTGGGATACTCGCTGATCACCGGTTCACAGACCATCTCTATGCCGGGGACTGACTGCAGTTTTTCGTAAACGCCTGCTACGTCTTCATGATGCAAAACGTAAACCGATTCACCGATGCGAACGCGGTTGGGATTGGCCCGGGGCGGGGGCTCTGGTAGAGGCGGGTCGAGGTACTGAAGAATACCGAGCATGCCAATAAAGTCATCCTTGCACTTGAGCATGACCAGACGCGTTAGTGAATTGGGCTCGCCAGCAGGTAGGCCGTCGCCTGAAACAACGATTTCCTCATCGTAATGCACCGACATGCCCAAGATATCGCGGTAAATTTGGAGTGACGGTTCAATGTCGTTCACCAGCATGGTCGTTCGACGAATCAGGACCGGAACATCGCTCATGGCGCCCCCTTTGTTTTATAGATATAACATTAGTACTTTACGGGTCTCACCGATGTGGAGGCAAGCATGATGACCAGCCAACCCCTTTTAAACACCGCCAGACGCCCCCTTGCGATTCTTTTCTGGTTACTCGCACTCACGCATACGACGCAGGGTTTTGCGCAAGGTCAAGACAGCACCCCTTGGAGCCGCGACCTGCAGGTGATCGAAGTCATGCTGCCGGGCTTTTACAGCAACGCCAATCAGGCCTATTTCGATGGCCGCCGCAAACTCGACAACCCCTCATCGCGGCAGGATCTGCTCGTGCAGACCGATGGGGATAGCTTCATCGCCACATTGAGCACACCTGACGGCACCGTTTTATCAACGCAGCGCTGGTCGCTCAGTGAAGACAACACCCGACAAGCCGTGCGGATGGATATGACCGATCTCGAGGGAAACCCCCTCTGCCCGGTCTGGTGGACCCGGGACGCTGCCCAGTTCAGTGCCGTGGGCGACGCCGAGTGTGCAGGCACTGCCCAGACACCAGCAGCCCTGTCACTCGCTCAGCAGCAGTTTTGGTGGACCCCGCGGAGCGAGGCCACCACCCTGAAGCTTCATCGCGCCAGACAGTTCAGTTGTTACGCCGATGTCCCGGGGGTGGGAGGTGGCCGCGACGAGCCGTACACGCGTTATGACAATTTGAGCCTTCACGATCAGGGCGCCGAAACCTGGTTTGTCGATAAAGAAGGTCGCAATCTGGGCTTGCGGCTCTTCACCGTAGACTGGCCGATCAATAATTACGACGGGTACTTCACCCGCGACTCGCTCGTAATATACGTTATCGAAAAGATGGAAGACGGTAGCACCAAAGAACATGGCTATGCCTTTACTCTGCCCGAAGCAAATCGCATCGGTATCAATCTAAAGTGGCTCCTGGCCAGCTGCTTCATGATCTCGGGCAAAGTCGACACTCCCACTATGTAGAAGAGGTGCATATGACGATCCGTCGACGAGATATCCTGAGGGGCAGCGCTGGTATCGCCACGTTAGGCGCCGCGTCCCATACGATTGCGGAAGAACGCTGCGCTGACGCCGCCTCAGCGGGCGCTACTTACGTGTTAGTGCATGGTACCTGGCACGGTGGCTGGGTGTGGCAAGAGGTAGCGAACAGGCTGCGCAAGCTCGGCCATATGGTATACACCCCCACCTGCACGGGCTGCGGTGAACGACTGCATCTCAGCAACCCCGACGTCGGGTTGGACACCCACGTGACAGATATCAACCGGGTATTAGAGTGCGAGGACCTTAACGATGTCATTCTCGTGGGGCATTCGTTTTCGGGCATCACCATCACCGGCGTGGCCGACCGATCGCGCGAGCGTATCCAGAGAATCGTATTTTTCGACGCACTCGTTCCCCGCGAAGGGCGAATGAGTGGCGTGCCCCGAGATCCCGATACCGGCGAATTTCCAGATTGGTGGAAGGAGCGCGAACGGCATTTTATCGACGGCTACCAAATGGACCTGTGGCAGGACTACCCCATGGAGATGCTGGTGCCCGATACGTTCCCCGACATCGCCGCAAAGCTGAAGCGATTGATCACCCCTCACCCCGCAAAACAGTGGACCGACGAATTGGTGCTGACGCGCGGAGGATGGGAAGGGCTCAACCCCACTTACATCCATTGCGTGGGCCAAGCCTATCGCAAGAGCTCGGACCTCATGGTTGGGCCCGCCCGCGGGCCAGGGTGGAAGTTTATCGAGCTGGACATTCCGCGGGATGGCATGCTGACGCATCCAGATTTGGTAACTGCCGAACTCGCTTCCTTTTCACAGATGACGTTCGAAGTTCACGGATGACATCATGAAGCTCAAGCCAGACAACCTATAGGGGCAACGGGATGACTGCGCAAATCACCCACCTTGCGGCAGACGCTAGCCGAGATCAGATTCTGAATTGCATGACAGAAGATGGCGCAGTCATCTTGGACAACGTGCTGGAGAGTGAGCAACTTGCCACTCTCGGCCAGGAGCTTGCTCCTTTTTTGAAGCAGGAAGTCTATGGTCGGGATGCATTTACTGGATTTCGTACGCAGCGTATTGGCGCGTTGATAGCCCGCTCAAAGACTTGTGGCGAGCTGGCGTTGGAGCCGCGCATGCTGGACGCGGCGCGCGCCTACCTGGCGGAGCACTGCGATGACGTGCAGTTGCATTTCACATCCGCCGTGGCTATTGCCCCGGGCGAGACGGCCCAGATTCTGCATCGTGATCGGGGGATTTGGGGTGGCTACGTGCCCAGGCAGATCGAGCCTTTGTTCAGCACCATTTGGGCACTGACACCCTTCACCAGAGAGAATGGCGCAACGCAGGTTGTCATCGGCTCCCATCGCTGGGAGAAAAAGCGCGCGCCAGAACCTGATGAAATTGCTTACGCTGAGATGTCGCCCGGCTCGGTGCTTTGCTACAACGGCACAGTGCTTCACGGCGGGGGGGCGAACACCACCCAACACGATACAAGGGTGGGGGTGTTTTTACATTACACCCTCAATTGGCTACGCCAGGAAGAAAATCAATACCTTTCCTGCCCTCCCGAGCATGCACGAGCGCTTTCGCAGGAACTGCGGGCATTGATCGGCTACGCCAAGGGGGGTTACGTGCTGGGTTTTTACTCAGATCCCGATAATCACAGTGCGCAGTATGAGGCAGTCAGCCCAGAGAATCTGTTCAGTCAGCACCAAGGACAATTCGACAGACTACCCAGCGAAGAGCAGTTGGTGTCCCAATCAACGCCAAAAACCTAACGCCAACCGATCTTCATGGCCGCTACAACCAGACGCTCTGACCGTTGGGGGAAATTGGCGCAATGAGGTGACATGTGCGAACCAGATTAGTATGGTAAGCCAGAGATGTGTTGCAGGATTTCTGTAAACTCATCCTGCGAACCCGAGGTTGAATCCCAGTACCTTCAGGAGAAAAAAGATGAAAGATCAGTTCGCGAAAACCCTACTCATTGCGACGACTCTGGTCGTCAGTACCTCTGCCCTTGCGGGAGCAGTGGCACCACCCGCGCCTGTTGAAGCACCGGTGATGGCTCCCTGGGCTTTGGGCATTATGGCGGCACTAGTTGCGGCCATCGCATACCGGGTCAAGAAAAAGTAATTGATAACAACTCCTTCAAGGAGTTGGCAATCTGCTTGCCGTCACCACCAAGGGGTGACGGGTTTTCATTCCCGCTCTAACGGGTGTGGTGCGCGCCCATTCTTTATCAGGTATCCCGTCCACCAGCAGTGATTGCGGATTTTCGGAACCATTCCTATCTGGCGGGGTTCTTGCGACACGTCTATCTTATGCTGACACAAAATTCCCTTTGAGCAGGCATAGTCGTGAAACTGTTTAGCGCTCAAAAATCGAGTTGGAGCCGCCATATGTTTTTTTTCAGATTGGTTTTCTTTGCATTGGCGACTGCCGCCGCAGTGGCAGAGGACCACGCGGTGGCGATTGCGATACATGGCGGGGCTGGCACGTTGGAACGAGTGGCAATGGATCCCGACAAGGAGTCGCAGTACCGGCGCTTTCTTGAGGAACTGGTCTCAGACGGCCATAACCAATTGAATGAAGGTCATCCCGGGCTCGATGTGGTCGTCAATATTATTCAAAAAATGGAAGCATCCCCCCTGTTTAATGCGGGCCGCGGGGCAGTGCTGACGTGGGAGGGCAATCATGAACTGGACGCCTCCATCATGCACGGTGGCACCTTGGATGCCGGCGCGGTGGCAGGCGTGACCACCGTTCGGTCCCCTATCGCGCTGGCACGTAGCGTCATGGAATCTTCTCCCCACGTGATGCTCTCCAGGGAGGGCGCAGAGGAATTTGCAGTGGAACAAGGGTATGAGGTGATTGAGCCCAGCTACTTCGATACTGACACCAGCCGTAAGGCGCTCGAGGACTTTCGGAATGATAGCCAAGCCAACGCGCTCGCTGATACGGCGCATAAGTTTGGGACTGTAGGTGTCGTGGTGCTCGACGCGCAAGGCCACCTTTCCGCAGGCACCTCTACAGGCGGCATGACCGGGAAACGCTGGGGACGAATTGGTGATTCCCCGGTGATCGGCGCGGGCACTTACGCCGATGACAGGAGCTGTGCCGTGTCTGCCACGGGTCATGGTGAATTTTTTATTCGATATGCGGTTGCGCATGATATCTGCGCGCGCGTGCGCTACGCGGGCGCTTCGCTGGCGGAGGCGGCAAACGCGGTTGTGCAAGGCGAATTAGTGCAAGCCGGGGCGCTTGGAGGCGTGATCGCGATGAACCCAGCGGGTGAAATTGTGTTTAGCTTCAATACCCCGAACATGATCCGCGCGGGCATCGATACAAAAGGCAATAAGCAAGTGGCGTTATTTGGAGACGAGTAGCGCTACCACGCCACTACCGTGCCATCCTTGCGCATCTCTGTAGCACCCACATAAACACCATCAGGCAAGCGCATAATGGCCTGATACCCGCCGAACGGCGCACCGGTGCCGTCCACCTCAACGCGATGCCCCATCGCTCGTAATCGCTCTATGGTCTCAGCCGGCACTCCCGGCTCTACAAACAATGTTCCCAACAGATCTTCGTGGACCCCGGTAGGTTGGCGTCCACCGTCGTGATTAAAGCGTGCGGCATCGCCGGCTGTTTGCACATCCATCCCAAAATCAATGATATTCACCAGCACCTGCACATGCCCCTGAGGCTGCATTGCACCGCCCATCAGCCCAAAACTCATGAAGGGTTCACCGTCCTTCATGACAAACGCGGGGATGATGGTATGAAACGGTCGCTTACCCGGTGCATAGACATTGGGGTGGCCCTCATCCAGCGAGAAAAGCTCTCCCCGGTTCTGCAGCATGAACCCGAGGCCGTCGGGCACCAGCCCTGTCCCCATACCGCGATAGTTTGACTGAATCAGCGACACCATCATGCCGTTGGCGTCGGCAACCGTCAGATAAGTGGTATCACCCTCCCCCTCTAATTTGGGTTCGCCGGGCCCAAACTCAGGCGTAGCCCGGGCCGGGTCAATTAGCGCAAACCGCTTTTTACCGTAGGACTCAGATAGCAGTGCCTCAAGTGGGATGTCTGCAAAGGCCGGGTCGGCGTAGTAACGCGCAACATCCTCAAAAGCCAGGCGCTTGGCCTCCACCATGTAATGGAGTGCCTCTGCCGAGCCGCGCGGATAATCGCGCAAATCAATCTGCTTCAGGATATTGAGCATCTGGAGCGCTGCGAAACCCTGGCCGTTGGGCGGCAATTCATAAACGTCGTAGCCGTGGTAATGGACGCTGCCCGGTGTCACCCATTCACCCTGATGCGCAGCGAAATCTTCAAAACGCATGTCTGCGTCAATGCGCTTGAAGTAGTTATCCATTGCCCGCGCGAGCTTACCCTCGTAGAACGCCGCACGACCTTCTTCGCCCAGCACTTCCAGCGTATTCGCTAGATCAGGGTTACGAAAAACGTCGCCGGCTCTGGGCATGTCGCCATTTGGGAACCAGATTGCAGCCGCGTTATCGAGCTCTTCGATCAGCGCTTGCTGCTCCTTGAACGCAACAAGGTTACGGGCGAAGTAATAGGCCACCACTGGCGTGACGGGAAAACCCTCCCGGGCGTATTGCACCGTAGGCGCCAAAATCTTTGACATCGGTAACTTGCCAAAACGCGCGTGGGTGGCAAACCAGCCGTCGACCGTGCCAGGCACTGTCACGGGTAAAGATCCGCGCTGCGGCATGCCCAGCATGTCATCGGGCATCGCACCACGCTCGCGCAAGGCCGCAATCTGGGTTTTCAGATCTGCTAGCGATCGGCCCTGTGGAGCGCGGCCAGAACCGTTATAGCCATACAATTTTTGGGTTTCTGGATCCCAAATAATCAGGAAGATGTCGCCACCAATCCCGTTGCCGGTAGGTTCCATGAGCCCAAGGGCGGCGTTGGCTGCGATGGCACCGTCGAGCGCAGATCCACCCTGCTTGAGAATGTCGATCGCAATCTGTGATGCCAATGGATGGGCCGTTGCGGCCATGCCATTGCGACCGTAGACAGCACTGCGACTCCAGGCAACGGCATCGGGTCGGCCACCCCCGGCCAGCGTCATGCTGATGTCCATTTCCTGATTGACACGATTGCTCGAGGCATTAGCGCATCCGAGCAGGATGAGGCTCAGCGAAGCGATCGGCAAAAGTCTGATGAGCGGCATACAAGTGCGAATCCATCCGAATAGTGTGAACCGCATCATAGGCGATATAGGTTGACAGATCTCGGAATACCGATGACAACCTCACTTTAAAAGCCCCAAGGGCTGTTTACGCTTGGCAGGCGCCGCATCGGGCTCAAGTCAGTTGCCACTCGAACAGAGGCTTGAGCTTGGCGTACAGCGGTAAGTAAGTATTTTGGTAAATCGCTTGATAGCGCTCTGCGTTTTGAGGATTGGGCGAGGTGCATTGGATATCGCCCAGCATTGCCGTGCCCGCCGCCTCAATTGAGGTATACCACCCCATCGCCGTGGCTCCTACCATTGCCGCACCGCGACCACTGGCCTCGCAATCGGCAAATCGCTCTACGGGAAGATTCAGCACATCGGCCACAATCTGCGCAACATGATCGCTTTGTGCTCCGCCGCCCGATAAACGGATGCGGCGCACAGGTGTTTTGGTGCGCCGTTCGATACGCTCCTTACCCGAGCGTAATGCAAACACCAAGCCCTCTACCAGCGCCCGGTACAAGTGCGCACGCGTATGAAAGTCCTTAAAACCGATGACACTGCCGCGCCCCTCGGGGCCCGTCTCTCCCAATACCGGATTCCAAAATGGCTGGAGCACCAGGCCATGCGCTCCAGGTTCTGTCTGCTCCAGTAATTGATCCAACAAGCTCTCAGGAGCCACACCGAGCTCCATTGCCAGCTGTCGCTCGCGCTCACCGAACTGCTCCAGAAACCAACTGACCATCCAGAAACCGCGGAACACCTGCACTTCCGTATTAAAGTGCCGGGGGAGCGCGGCCGGATACGCTGGCATAAAGGGCACAACCTCAACATATTTTGAACGTGTGGTATTGATAGTCGCAGTGGTTCCACAGGAAATACTCGCCACACCGTTCTCCAATGCGCCCACACCCAACACCTCGCAGGCCTTATCTGCTGCCCCTGCGATCACCGGGACGCCAGCGGGTAACCCGGTGGCAAGGGCGGCCTCGGGCGAGACATCACCCAAACGCTGCCCCACCGGCACCAGTTCTGGAAGCATGAAACGCTTGATGGCCATACTGTGCCATTTCCAATCTGCATCCCCGCACCAGTCCTGTTTTTTGAAATCAAAGGGTACGTAACCCACCTGACTCCCTACGCTGTCTTTAAACGCTCCCGTCAGTCGGTAGTTCAAATAGCCGGACAGCAACAGATAATGGGCAGTGCGTGCCAACAGCTCTGGCTGGTATCGCTCAAGCCAGTTAGCCTCGGTCTCGGCCTCAAGGTTATCGACAATAGGCCTAATGCGGAGCAGCGCAAATAAACATCGCCACAACCAGGGTAAGCGATTGCGCAATGGCGCCCGGCGCTGATCCGTCCAAATAATGGCGGGTCGCAGCGGAAACCCGTGCTCGTCAAGATTCACAACCGTTGCCCGCTGGGTAGTCACGACTACTGCCGCGATATCTTCAGGGCTAACACCCTCCTTCCATAACCCTTGGCAACTCTCAGCTAGGAGGCTCCAGAAGCCTTCAACATCGTGTTCAGCCCAGCCCGGCTCCTGATGTTGATAATCCGTGATAGCGAGCTGGCATTTGGCCCGACACTCCCCGGTCTTGGCATAAGCCAGTGCGCGCACACTCTGGGTGCCGTAATCAATCGCCAGAATCAGGGACGGTTTGGTATCTGACGATTCGGTCAAGGTTATGGTGTCCTCAGGATCAATCGGAAGGTGGCAGGAGATTGCCCGGGTTGAGGATGCCTTGCGGGTCGATCGCGTGCTTTATTGTCCTCAATAAATCCAGACCAGCCTCGCCCAGATCATGATGGAGATAATCCCGCCGGAGGCGACCAGATCCATGGTGATGTGCGATACCTCCACCTGCTTGCGCGGTGGCATTGAGGGCACGATCCCAGCTCTCGGTGTAGCGATCTCCCATATCACCAGCATCGGCTGGCATACAGGCAAAGGTGAAATAAAGGTTGATGCCTGAGCGATAGACATGAGAGCTATGCGCCGAAGCATTCACGCAGTCCGGCACGGTTTTCAGCGCCTCGACGACTCCCTCGTAGATGGCGTTTATCTGACTCCACGTACCAGACACTTCGATGGTATCGGCAATCAAACCCTGCTCAAGTAGATCACGCCACTCGGGCACATTATTGCGGTGACTCATCCAACCTTCTGCCGCCGAGGCATCGGCCGCGGACAATCCCAGTGTCGCCATGATCGATTCCACTGCAGTGACTTCGGCATCGACCCGCGCAGCCGGCCCCTCGTGTACCAAGAGTATGAGGCACGAATCATCCTGGACATAATCGGGAAATAATCTTGCTACCTCAGAGGCGTCGTATTGGCGCATCACGGGAGGTCGCCAGTCCTGCTGCACTATCTCCCGCTGTGCCCGAAATCCCGATGCCATATCCTCGCAATACCAAGCGCTGAATCGGCGCATATCGGGCTGCCTGCGCAGCGACAACGTCACCGACGTCACAATGCCATGCGTTCCTTCAGCACCCATCGCCAGATGGCGAAGGTCAGGCCCTGACGCAGCGCGGGGCGCCTTTCCAAGCGTCACCAGCTCACCGCTAGGCAGCACCATTTCTATCGTATAAACAATGTCTTCGATGTTGCCGTAGGCCGTTGAGAACTG
>JAYOEE010000022.1:0-12434 GCA_038106565.1 Halieaceae bacterium | reverse complement strand
CATGGCCTTGCCAATCCTGCCAGTGCTTGAGACACCAACGGTCAAAACGATAGGCAGCCAACAGGTCGGCATCTGCCGTGATCTGTTCCGCACCGATGAGTTCAGCCAGCTGCTCGGCAATCATTTGTCGCTTGCGTCCATGTAGACGTATCCAAAAACCCTGAGCGGCTCGCCCGGTCGATCTCGAGGCAGTTCTCAACCTCAGCAGACCGACGCGCCTGATCCCATCCCAATAGATCCGCCATGGTTGTAGCGGCCTGCTCCAACACCGGCAAACCAGCCCCGCTGTCAAACCATGCGCGGCTACTCCGGCGCGCCCAATAATCCTCGAGGCGCAATGCTCCCTCTCTCAAAACAGCTTGCCGCACCTCAGCCGTCACCAGGTCAGCCTCCGCCGCCGCACGCGCTAAATCTTCTGCCTCTGCCCCATACAGCCGCGCTACCCGCTCTGCCTGCACTGTATCCATCTCCGGCAGGCTGTGAGCACTTGTGACCCTCTCGCCCCCGGGAAGCGGTGTATCTGCCGTGGCACAGGGTTGAGCCGTGAACCCATGATTCTCAATGACGGTGTCTACGATGCGCTCTGCCATGGCCCTGTACGCTGACAGTTTTCCGCCCCCGACCGAAAGCAGTCCACTCGGGGAGGTCCAAACCTCATCCTTACGCGAGAGCTCCTTTGACGCTCTGCCCGAGCCATCTCCCACCAACGGACGAATGCCGGACCAGACCGATACGATATTTTCGGGCGCGGCGTTTACCTCGGGCATCGCCCGTCTGGTCTCCTCAAGAAGATAGCTGACATCTTGCTCTGTCACTGGCGGCCAGTATTCGAATTCCGGATGATAGTCATCGGTGGTACCGACATAGGTGTACTTTCCAAGCGGCACGGCAAAAATGCGACGCGCGTCGCGGGTACGCATCACTACCGTATGACGTACCGGGAGGTCGGAATGATCGAATACCAGATGGACGCCGCGACTCAATGCGAGCCGCGGGGCTTGCTGACGCTCTAATCCACATACTTCATCCACCCAGGGGCCCGCAGCGTTGACCACCGCTCTAGCACGCATCTCTACCCCTGCGTTATCGCCCGGCAGAGTCGAGATCGCATTGACCACAAAGTTCCCTTCGCGACGAATGTTAACTGCCTTGAGGTAGGTCGCCACCGTGGCACCACATTCAATTGCCGACCGCGCAGTCGCCACAGTGAGGCGCGAATCATCAGTCAGAAACTCGGGGTACACCACTGCCCCGTTTAATCCCGAGCGATTTACAAGTGGCTCCCGTTCCGCCAACTGCTCTAGCGACCAAGACTCGTGATAGTCCTGGCGCGCCACCCCCCCCAGTCGTTCATAGGCCCACAGCGCCGCGCGTAAGATCAGTTTGCTACGCACACTTCCCGTGGGAATGACGTAAGGGGTTTTTTGCGCCAGATGGGGGGCGATACGATGTAACGTGCTGCGTTCAGAGGCTGACTCTTTCACCACCGCTATGTCACCGGCGACCAGATAGCGCAGTCCCCCATGGATCATCTTGGAACTGCGGCTCGATGTACCACTAGCAAGATCCTGTGCCTCAATTAGCGCAACCGACAGGCCGCGCATGGCAGCGTCTCGCGCCACCCCTGCACCGGTAATGCCGCCACCAATCACCAGTAGATCGAATACCCGGTCAGACAAAGCACTCATTGCCGCCGATCGATTGGTTTGGTCGAAAAGTGAGCTCGTCATATCACCCCCCCATAGAGATGCTAATTTAGCAGTGTGCTCGACCAAGAATTGTCTAATATATGACATTCTCTTGATTTGGCGGCGACAATACATGGCACAAAATCTTCCCGCCGCAGCGCTTGCTGGCTTCCTCGGAAAGCTGCCGGTATTCGAACATCTGAACAAAACTGAGCTTGAGAAGATGTTAAATCGCTGTCGTCTGCATGCTTTGGAGCAAAGACAGGTGATGCAGGCCGCGGGCGATCCGCACCACCACCTCTGGGTGATCGTCACGGGTGAAATCGCAATGGTGGCCCGCTCGGAAGATGGTGAAGAACTGACGCTCGCCATTTTTGGCCCGGGCAGCACCTCAAGCTGGATAGCCCTGTTCCACGACACACCGGCTGAAAGGAATCTGGTAGGGAGCGCTGAGAGCCACATTCTCGGTATCCCCCGTCGGGTTGCCCTACGCTTGCTTGAAGAGCACCCCAAACTCTATCCCATCGCGCTGAAGATCGAGGCAAACCGCTTTCGGGCCGCGCTCAATCTTCAACAACATAATCTGGTGAGGGATCGGCCGCGCCGGGTAGCGGGGCTGTTGCTGATGCTACTGGAGATGAGTGGTGAAGGACGACACTCGCAAACGATTCGCCTCACTTCGCAGCAGCTCGCAAAAATGGCGCACTGCTCAAGGCAATCACTCTATCAGGCAATCAAAACGCTCACAGACCAAGGGGCTGTTATTCAGCGGTATGGTTGCATTGACGTCATCGATATTGACTTGTTGCGCATTATCTACCGCGGTAGCCCCCCGCTAGCCAACTAGGGCCCAGTGCTGCGTATCAGGCGCCCGCCACCGCCATCACCCACCACTCGCCCCTGCCGGACCGACAATTCACCCGCCAACCACACGCTATGGATGCCACTGGGCGCAAGGAAAGGCTCCAGATAAGAAGCCCGAGCACTAATAGTCTCTGGATCAAATATAACCAGATCCGCATCTGCACCGACCTTAATCCTACCCTTGTGGGCGAAAGCAGGCGCAAAAGACTCCATTCGCCGGGCCGGATAAAAGCTCAAGCGCGCAATGGCATCGCTCAGGCCCAATAGCTTTTCCTCGCGCACGTACTGGCCGAGCACCCGTGCAGATGTACCTGCTCCATTGGGTACTACTTTTCGCTCGTAGTTAATAAGCGGCATCGCATCGCTGGCAACCATGACATGCGGCCTCAGGATCGCGCGACGATTCCAACCCTCGCGGATGTAATGGTGCATAGTCTGACCGTCAGGTCTCAATTGTCTGTAGGCGTTAAAGCTCGATTCCGTCAGCCATTCTCCTGTCTCCGCCCATTGCACATCGCTGTAGTCGATCGCAAAAATCTCCCGCCAGTTTCGGGAAAACACATCAGAGGAGATGGCAGCCGACCCGGAGGTCCAAGGAAACATTTCGGTTGTGACATCCACCCCCCTAGCTCGGGCGGCATCGATTGTGTCGAGCCAATCATCCACGCCACTCATGGCACTGGCGTTTAAGTGACAAATATGCAGGGCGGCGCCCACTCGCTCTGCAACCTCGATCACCTCCTCGAGCCCGGCTGGATCGCCATCAACGCCTCTGCGGACATGAACAAAAACTGGGACGTCATGACGCGCCGCCACCTCAAAAATCATGTCGAGTTCTGCGTCGTTCACGGCGTTGGTCATGTAATCCAGCAAAAGGCCAACGCCCAAGCCACCAGCGTCAAGCTCCGCCTCCATGATCGATCGAATCTGCGACAGCTGCTCGGGGGTCGCTGGTTCAGTGAAAGCGCTCCCCGACATATCGAGTTTGCCGCTTTTGGCTAGTGCTGCGAGGGCTTCCGGGTCAATCACGCGCATTCGAATCCACGCGTGCCCCACTGAAGCGCCGAAGTGAGTGAGTGGACGGTCACCCAACTGCGCACCAAATCGCGCTATCGGGAAACTACCCGCCTCAAGCTCCAATACGGTGGTCACCCCGTCCATGAGCTCAAGTCGATATCCTGCCTCAGCGACGCTATGCGAGTGCAGATTGATAAATCCCGGACTCACAACCAGCCCACTGGCGTCGACCTCTCGCTCGGCGCTCAAAGGGGTATCACTGATCGCTACAATCTTACCGTCACGAATCCCGACGGAGCGAATAGCGTCGAGCTGACTTTCGGGATCAATCACGCGACCGTTATTAATGACTGAGTCATACTCACTAGCCACCGGCTGCCCTGAACCGAAGCCCATGGCTAGCCCCAAAGCCAGGAAAATCACAGAAAGACGCCGTGCTTGTCTTGTCGACAAGTTAGGAACAAGACAGCGAAGTGATAACACTCTGCCAGCGATCGCCGCCTGTTTGATCATTCCGACAACCGATTGGTCGAATCGCGATCCGAAAAGCGCCGCTTGAACCAACCAGGGCGTTCATCCCCGCTCCGCCAGGCGCTGTAACTTGTGTGAACGCCTCGTGTCAGTGCGGACGACGCGGCTTCCAGACGGTTCACCACCACCAGAATCAGCAGCACCAAGAGGGCCATTTTGATAGCGGGCAAATTCCCGGCTACCGGAATGATCACACCGATCGCTGCCAGCACCCATATTGTCGCTGCAGAAGTGACGCCGAGAATCACCCCATCCTTGGATAGCATCACGCCCGCCCCCAGAAAGCCAATACCCGTCACGATTTGACCAATTATGCGAGTGGGATCGCCGCTGTCTCCAAAATAGGTTGTAGTGACCGTAAGAAAAATGTACGTGCCTAATACAATCAAGGTCGCAGTGAGAATGCCCACCGGTTTCCCACGCAGCTGACGCTCGAGGCCGACCACACCACCGCAGACGATACAGGTGCCAACGGCACTCCAAGTGAAGGGGTCAATGGACAACCAGCTTTGAAAACTTGCCATACTGATGCCTCAACCGTTTGGCAGGAGACAGCGCGCAGCGCTCGTTACTATCTTTATTATCAGCCCACTAGGGGCGTAGGAAGAAGATAATGATCGAGCAACATAATGGGAAAAATTGCCATCAGATAGATGATGGAGAAGCGGAACATTTTCATCGCATCACTGTTCTTCATGGTGCGCAATAAAATGACTGCTTGATAAATGAACACGCCACCTAGCGCCGAAGCTCCAACAAGATAAAGCCAACTGCTCAATCCCGTCGCCACGGGTAACAGCGATGCGACAAACAGCATCAGCGTGTAGAGCAGACTGTGCACCGCGGTGTAACGGCTTCCGTGAGTCACAGGTAGCATGGGAATTTCTACCTTTGCGTACTCCTCTTTGCGCGCAATGGCCAGCGCCCAAAAATGGGGCGGCGTCCACGCAAAAATAATCAACACCAAAAGTAAAGCGTGCCCGTCGACCTGATTGGTCACTGCCGTCCACCCCAATAGCGGTGGCATCGCCCCCGCCAAGCCACCAATGACGATGTTCTGGGGCGTCGCTCGTTTGAGGTAAAGCGTGTAAATAAAGGCATAACCCACTAGCGATGCGAGCGTGAGCCAGGCGGTCAGCGCGTTCACCCAGGTGAGCAGAATGAACATACCCAATGAACCCAAAACGAAGGCAAATATTGCGGCACCCTGGGAATCGATTTTGCCTTTGACTAGAGGACGACCCGACGTGCGCGCCATCACCGCATCGACATGCTGATCGGCGAGGTGATTGATCGCAGCAGCGGAGGCCGCGCAGAGCGCAATGCCAGTGCTCGCAAAGATCACCGTATTGACCGGCACCGCCCCCTGAGTCGCCATACACATACCCACGATCGCGGTCAGAATCATGAGCCACACCACGTTTGGTTTGCACAGCTCATAATAATCTCGCCAGGTGGCGCGCTCTGTCAGACTGGATTCCATCACGTTGTAAAACTCGCTGGTTGGCGGCCAAAAGGCCGTATCGTTACTATGTTAATGCATGCGGTGACAGATAGAGCGCTGGCGGAGAAGATTTGCGGCGGCAATATTGACGCAGTTAGCATGGTCTATCTGCGCTGATCAATTGAGCTAAGGGGGCGAAGCCTACAGTGGGAGCATTGACACGGGAAAAATTAACTATGGCGGCACTCACCGTCGCTGCTGTGTTGGGGCTCTCGCTGGCCGGATCTGGATATTGGGCACTATGGCGGAATGGTAAAACCGACCCTGCAACCACCATGCCCAGCGCGCTAGCGGCATTCCCCGAGCGCAGACCACTGGCAGAATTCATTCTGGTAGACGATGAAAAGGGCGTTTTCGACCTCAAATCACTCGAATCACGCTGGTCTTTCATCTTTTTTGGCTTCATGTACTGCCCTGACATTTGTCCCACCACGCTTTACGACTTGTCTCAGGTCAAGCGGGAATTGGTCGCGCTAGGCATCGCCGAGGACGACATTCAATTTGTATTCATCTCGGTTGACCCAGAGCGTGACAAGGCCGCCCAGATCAAACGCTACGTACAGTATTTTGACGCGAGTTTTCTTGGCGCTACCGGGTCCATTGGGCAGCTCACCAACCTCACCCGCCAACTGGGCGCCCCTTTCAGGGCTGAGCCTGAAACTGCTGAAAACGTTTACGAAGTCACCCACTCCAGCGCTGTATATCTGGTGGACCCACTGGTTCAGTACGCCGGCGTCATCAGTCCACCGTTCGTGGCATCAGAGGTAGCGGCCGATTTTGAAGCTCTGTATCGCCAGAGCATCGAGCCCTCCGTGGCATTGCGTCCCTGAGCCCCACCCCTAGCGGAGCACCGTTATTCCTGCTTGCCAGCGTGCACCGTATCTACGCGATCAGGAACCGTTTTGCTGTGATCCACCAGCAAATAGGCAAAGACGTACATGAATGCAGTCAGCAACAAAAAAATAATCACATGCGTGGTGTAATTGGTGCTCTCGGTATTCTGGCCACCCATCGTTAACTCCTTGTTAGATCGCCGTATCTAGTCTGCTTAATGGTGCGGTGAAGCCGGTGCCGCAATGATCAACTCTTTCAGAAAATAAACCCCTCGCTGAAAGAAGGTCCAATCTGCCTCCAGAGAACCAATCGCAACCAGAGTGAGCAGCAGCGCGGGCGGCACCAGAATAAAGTACACCATTGCCAAGCGCTCCCAAACCATGTGCATGAAAACGGCAATGATCAACCCGGCTTTTAAAACCATAAAAAGCAGAATCAGGAACCAGCGCATGTAGCCCTGCACCTGATAGTAATCAACGGCGTAGGACATCGCGCTCAGCACGAATAGCAAAATCCAAATTTTAAAATAGACCCCCAGCGGGTGCTGGATCGCTTCTTCCTCTCTAACAACAGCCCCGTGGCCGTCAGCTGCATGATCCATGACTCACCCCCTTACCAGAGATAGAAAAATGCAAAGATAAATACCCACACCAGATCGACGAAGTGCCAATACAGTCCCAGTATTTCGATCTCTTCGTAGTTACCGCCCCGCTTGGTAAACCAGCCCGCTTTCTGGGTGTCCAGATGCCCCCTGGCGACCTTGTAGGAGAAGATAAACAGGAAGATAACCCCGATAGACACGTGGAAGCCATGGAAGCCCGTCACCATGAAAAAGACCGATCCGAACTGCGCCGCACCCATTGGGTTACCCCAGGGCCTGACGCCTTCATCAAATATCAACTTACTCCATTCGAAAACCTGCATGCCCACGAATGTCGCGCCAAGCACCGCAGTGGCCAGCAACAGCCAGAAAGTTACCCACTTGTTCTTTCTGTAGCCGTAGTTGACTGCAAGTGCCATGGTCCCGCTTGAAGTGATCAGGACGAAGGTCATGATTGCAATCAGGATCAAGGGTATCGGCGCACCACCGAAACTCAGCGCAAACACCTCGCTTGGACTGGGCCAGGGATCCAAAGTGGACATGCGCACCGTCATGTAAGAGGCAAGGAAGCAGCCAAAGATAAACGTATCGCTGACGAGGAAAATCCACATCATTGCTTTACCCCAGGGAACTCCCTTGAAGGCGCGCTGATCGGAACCCCAGTCATCGAAAAAGCCAGCTAAACCGGGCTTTAACTCCAATGAATCTGATGCCATAGTCTCTGTCGACATGGTCTTATCTCCCCCGTCTAAATAAAGCCGCAGATCCGTAACAGGATCTCGAAATTGTTCCCCGTAAACAGCAACCCAAAGACCACCAACCACACACCCAGCAGGTAGTGCCAGTAAAGCGCGCAGTTGGACACCGTGTGCTCCATGCTCCGCACGTCAGACTGCCCAAATGCCTTTCTCATTGCCCTGCTCAAAGCAACCATGCCCCCGGCCATGTGGAGTCCGTGGATACCGGTGATCATGAAGAAAAAGCCGACTGAGGGATTGCTAAAGTCTCCCAAGACCATGCCAGTCAATTGTTGCCATGCGGCGAGCTGGCCAACGAGAAACAGGATCGTCAATACCGCCGCACCGACCAACGCCCCGCGCACCCAATCAGCCTTGCCAGCACGAGCCCAGATTAGCCCCGCCTGTAAACACAAGCTGCTCAGCAAGAGCACGCCCGTATTGGCCCACAGCAAGTTAATCTGTGGTGTGGGTCTCCAGTCTTGATAGAGCATCCGGCCGCCATAGGCCACGATCATCAGCAAGAAGAATACGCTGACTACGCTCAGCAGCACCTTCAGGGCAGACCGCCTCGAATTGACTGCAATTTGAGCGCCCGACAGCGCGGGCGCAATCGGGCCGGTGTCTGCGATCCAGGGTTGTTCCGTAAAGATATTACTCATTACGTAACCTCACGACTGTGCGTTTCTGGGTGGGACATTTTGCGGAATAAAATCATCCTCTATGCCCGGCACACTGTAGTCGTAAGCCCAGCGATACACGCAGGGGAGCTCTTTCCCGAAGTTGCCGTGTTCTGGGGGCGTATGTTCTGTCTGCCATTCGAGTGTCGTGGCATTCCAAGGATTACTCGGCGCCTTCTTGCCATTAAACGCGCTGACAATCAGGTTATAGAGGAAGACCAACTGCGCAAAACCCACAACCAGCGCCGCGATGGTGATGCTCGCGTTGACGCTCTGCGCCGAATCAGGCAAGAAGGTTGTCCCAGTAATCTCAAAGTAACGACGGGGCACGCCCATGATCCCGAGGTAGTGCATGGGCAAGAACACCAGGTATGAGCCGACAAAAGTGACCCAAAAATGGAACCGCGCCATTCCCTCGTGATACCAGCGACCCGTAATTTTCGGATACCAGTGATAGATCGCACCGCACACGACCATGACCGGCGCTACTGCCATCACCATGTGGAAGTGCGCCACGACAAAAAGCGTATCTGAGAGCGGCATGCTGACGGTTGCGTTACCCAGAAACAGCCCTGTCATACCTCCGTTGATGAAAAATAGGAGGAAGGCTATCGAGAACAGCATCGGCACCGTCAGGTGAATGTTCCCCTGCCATAGCGTGAGCACCCAGTTATACACCTTGAGAGCCGTTGGCACTGCAATAATCAGCGTGGTGGTAGCGAAGAAGAAACCAAAGTAAGGATTCATGCCGCTGACATACATGTGGTGTGCCCACACCACAAAACTCAGCGCACCAATAATGACGATCGCCCAGACCATCATCCGGTAACCGAAAATATTTTTTCGAGCGTGTACGCTGATGAGGTCTGAGACGATGCCGAATGCGGGCAACGCCACGATGTATACCTCAGGATGCCCAAAGAACCAGAACAGGTGTTGGAACAATAGTGGGTTGCCGCCCACGTGATCTGCCTCATTGCCCATGGTCATGATGGCGGGCATGAAGAAGCTGGTGCCGAGCAGTACATCGAGACTCATCATGATGGCGCTAACAAAGAGCGCCGGAAACGCAAACAGCGCCAGTATCGTGGCAACAAAAATACCCCATACCGTCAGTGGCATACGCATCAATGTCATACCGCGTGTTCTGGCCTGAAGAATGGTCACCACGTAGTTCAGTCCACCCATGGTGAAACCGATAATGAACACCGCCAGCGATGCGAGCATAAGGAGAATACCCGCCTCGGAGCCCGGCGTACCCGGCAGAATCGCCTGTGGCGGATACAGTGTCCATCCCGCGCCAGTCGACCCACCTCCGACAAAGAAGCTGGCCGCCAGAAGCAAGACGGCTGTGAAATACACCCAAAAACTGATCATGTTGAGCCAGGGAAACACCATATCCCTAGCACCCACCATGAGCGGAATCAGGTAATTCCCGAACCCACCCAGGAACAAGGCCGTAAGCAGGTATACCACCATGATCATGCCGTGCATGGTGACTGCTTGCAGATAGTAGGCAGGATCGATGAAGTTAAAGGTGTTTGGCCATGCGAGTTGCAAGCGCATGAACCAGGACAAAACCAATGCCACCATGCCTATGGCGATTGCCGTAGCGGCATACTGAATAGCAATGGTCTTTGCGTCCTGTGAAAAAACATATTTCCCCAGCCAGGTTTTGGGATGGTAAAGCTCCATCTCACCGATTTCGGCGGGTCGAACAAAACTAGTCTCGTCGTGTGCTATGTGTTCCATCGTATTCTCTCGACTATCTCTGTTGCGCCAGCTTGACCGGCTGCTGTGGAATTTCCAGACCACTGATGTAAGCCACCATGTCCTCAATGGCTTGGTCAGTTGTCATCGTGTTTGAAACGAGGCCCATCTGCAGACCGTATAGGTCATCCGCATGGCGTCCACGAATGCCATCCCGGAAGTTTTTGATTTGAGCTGCGAGGTACCAGTCGTCAAGGCCAGTCAGTGCGGGGGCGTTGACCGTCCACACTCCCTGTCCGTCATCACCATGGCACTGCGCGCAGGTTGACTGGTAGAGGGCAGCGGACTTGGCGGGATCGCCAGAGGCACTGGGCTCATACCGCTCTACCGCAGCACTCAGGTTGTACTGACTGTCACCATCGAAATCAGCCTGACCTGACAACGTGTTGATGTAACTCACAACGTTGTTAATGGCTGAGGCATCTGCAAGCATCATCGCCATGGGCGCCATGGTACGACCCCAGGTATCGTCCTCATGCGCACCGCGCACGCCGCGTTTAAAGTGCCGTAACTGGCGCTTCATGTACTCGCCATCCATGCCGGCCAAACGGGGGGCATGCATGGCTTTGTTCCCCTCACCGTTGGCGCCGTGGCAGGAACTACACACCGCGTAAGACGCTTGTCCAGCCATCAGATCAGTGGTGAGTTCAGCCTGCGTTTCAGCAAAGGTCGGCTGATCCGCTAACCAAGCGGCGTAGCTTTCTTCGCTGTCTACGATGACCCGGCCGCGCATGGCGTAGTGACCTACACCGCATAATTCCTCACACAAAAGGTCATAACTGCCCTCAGCGCTCGGCTCAGCCCATATGTAAGAAACCTGCCCCGGAACAAAATCCATCTTCACGCGGAACTGCGGCACCGTGAAGTTATGCAACACGTCAGTAGATCGCAGCAAAAATGTGACCGGTTGGCCAACCTTCAAATGGAGCACGGGGTCGTAAACGATGACATCGTCCTGGCCGAAGGGGTCAGAGGGATCAATACCTAAAGGATTGTCCTCACTGGTATGGCTGACCGCCACGGCCCCGAGTTGCCCATCCTCTCCGGGCAATCTATAGGACCAGTTCCACTGCCGCGCAAGCACCTCGAGCTCCATGGAATCTTCTGGCGGTGTGACGACGTCCTTCCAAATCAACAGGCCGGGTGCAAGCATGGCCGCAATCCCTACCGTTGTCAGACCGGTGAGCCAGCTCTCCATCTTGATGCTTTCCGGCTCGTACTCTGCGCGCCTGCCTTCCTTGTTTCGAAATTTAATAATGCAGTACGCAATGAACAGGTTTACCAATACAAAGCCAAGCCCTGTCACGACAAACGTCAAGGTGACGGTGTCGTCCATCGAGGACCAGTTAGATGCTATTGGTGTGAAGTACCACGGGCTGAGGAAATGAAAAACAACTGTCCCCAGCACCAAGACGAGCAAAATCGTTGCAGCAAACATAGCTTATCTCTCGCACCCAGTGCAAAAAATGGGCACCAACGCCCCCCCAGTAATCAGACACCCAAAGAAAGACTTACCGCTATTCTTCTTTTGGTGCCTGATACTCCCTTATTGGTGGCTGTACTTTGCAGCCGCGTTATTGTTGTTTATTAGGTCGGCCCTGAAAAATCAGCGCCCAATTCCTAAACTTTTCCCAATTCCTTAGAAGCATCATCAGGGCTCGAGTGTGGGTTACCTCAGTGCCTGCGCGCTCCAAGTTGGGATGATTTTTGATGACCTTCTTGAGCTTCTTCTGATCTGCACGATCAGTCTCAACGAACAAGACGTGCCGGCCTGCTGCCAGCGCTTTCTCAAAACGGGTGAAATGAACATTGGGGGCCTGCATGCCAATAAAGCCGGCTTCCCAGGTTACGAATCCAAGTCCAATGATCGCCAGAAATACAAAGGGCACCCAACCAACTTGCGCTGCGATCCCGGATAAATGGGCCACGAGGAGAATGACGCCTGCAACGATCACACCCAGCACGGCGCCAATCTCACCGGCATGGATAACATCCGTCTTCAGAAAGCTCGCAACCCGATTAACATCGTGGTTGTCCAAGCCGACGTCGTCATTACTGAGCAAATAGATCTGGGGACGGGCTATACCGCCAGCTTCGAGGTCGTGCTCAATCTGTTCGAGATCGTCCAGATTGTCACTGATGTAGTAGAACCGCTTCATAAGCGTTCCTTCTTTATTATTGTTTGTTCTTCTCCTCCAGCGCCGCCCT
>JAYOEE010000021.1:34271-36528 GCA_038106565.1 Halieaceae bacterium | reverse complement strand
CTGCCGACCACGCTGTCGGCGGCTGAGGTGCCCAAGACCGATCTGCCGATGCTGGCGGCTGACGCCATGTTGCAGCAGCGCCTGTTGGTGAACAATCCGGTCGAGGTCGACGAAGCTGCCGCATTGGCGCTGTATACCGCTGCCTGGAGTGGCTCAGCGTGAGCGATCGTGCGACGCCATCCGCGCGGTCGGACTATCCGATATTTTATTCACTCGAATCCCGTTGGGCGGACAACGATATCTACGGCCACATTAATAATGTTGCCTACTACGCTTACTTTGACTCGGTAGTGAATCGGTTCCTCATTGAGGAGGGCGGTCTGCGCCCGGGCGTCGACACCGTCGTGGGCTACGTCGTGCACTCGAGCGCTGACTATTTCTCCCCCGCCAGTTATCCCGCGACGCTGACGTTGGGGCTCAAAGTGCTCCGCATCGGTGAGAAGTCCGTGCGCTGGGAGGTCGGTGTGTTTGCATCCGATGCGAAGCAAAGCTGCGTCACCGGCACGTTTACCCACGCCTTTGTCGATCGAGAATCGGGTCGTTCAGCGCCCATTCCCGAGGGGATCAGGTCGGCGATTGCGCGATTGCCCGGGGCAGATTGACTGCTGTCACGAGGTGCTATCACTGCGGCCTACTTTGCGCCTGACTGTGGCGAAAAATACCAGCAGCAATATCGCACTTGCGCCCCAGGCGGCGGCGGAGGGGGATTGCTGGTACAAAACGCCGCCGCTGATTGGACCCAGGACAAAGCCTGCGGCGGGGCAGGCGCTAACCAATCCCGACACACCTCCTTGTTCCTCAGGCCCCACCGCCAAAGAAGCTCCCGCGGCGACTGCGGGCATGAGTAACCCAAGGCCCGCGCCAATGAATCCCATGCTCGCCAGAACGGCTGGCCAGCTATCTAGCAGACTGATCACTAGCGCTCCGCCCACCAACAGCCCCGCACCCCAGCGCACCAGATAGATGGGTGGCCCGGTGTAGCGCTGCGAGATGCTCACTTGCATGAACAGTGTGCTGGCGGCCGAGGCCATCATGGCCAGACCGGTGTAACGGGCGGTCTCGATACCAGACAAATCCAGTGCGTCTTGAAGCCGGAAGGCAAGCGTTTGCTGGACCATTGCGAAACCGGTGAATGCACCGATCGCTGAAAACAGATAAACCCTGACGCGGGGGTCCAAATAGCCCATACGTTTGGGTTGACCCTGGGGACTCCGTGGGGGCACGCCACTTGATAACTTCAATGCAATGATGACAGTAGCGAGGGCACAGAGTATCGACGCTACGACCAACGGCGCCAGCAGTCCAAAACCCGCAACAAGCCCAGCCAGGACAGGTCCCATGATCATGCCGATGCTATTGGCGCTGGATAGGCGCGCGAGGGTTTTGATACGGAATTGTGCGACCGTATGGTCTGCGGCATACGCAGTGCACCCGGGATGTGTGGCAGACATGGTCGCCGCTTGAAGAGATCGCAGCACGAGTGCGACTAAAAAAAGTGTAAAACCCGAGATCAGGCCGTTACCAGCCGCGCCAAACAGGACGGCAAAGGAGAGAGAGCCAAAGCTGTAACCGAGTAGTCCGACCAATATCACCGGTTTGCGCCCCACGCGGTCAGATATACGGCCCCAAAACGGTGCGCTCAATGTGAAGACCAGCGCTGACGTAGAAATGATTGCCGTAATCCGAAGCTCGTCCAGCCCTACAGAGCGTCCTAGAGGTGGCAGAATCGCAAAGACAAACGCCTGCCCCACGGCGGTGGCGAATAGACCCATGAACAGGAGCAGCATTGGCTGGCGAGCCAGACGATCGGTGCCCGCTAAAGAGGCATGATAGCCCGTGGTGCCCTCAGTCATTCGCCACTCTCGCCGTCACCCAGTGGTAGTGGGTGGGCAGGATTTTTGTGAGTTGCAGAATCAACCAGGCATCCCAGCCAACCATGACGCGCCGTTTTCCTCGGGCAGTCCCGTTCAAAATAATTTCTGCGGCGCGTTCTGGTGTGGTGCGCGCCAATTTTCGGAATTGTGCGTCGCGCTCCTCGGCATTGGTGGGTTGTGCTGACCCATCAATTCGAGCAGCGCGCGCAATATTGGTCTGAATGCCGCCCGGATGCACGCAGGTGACTCTGAGATTGCTGTCCATGTTCTCAGCCTGAAGTGCTTCGCTGAACCCGCGCACTGCGAATTTGGCAGCGTTATACGCGCTTTGGGTGGGGATCCCCACCATCCCAAAGATCGACGACAAGTTGACCAGGTGGCCC
>JAYOEE010000021.1:0-34171 GCA_038106565.1 Halieaceae bacterium | reverse complement strand
ACTCTGGCTCGAGTCGTGTCGAGCTGCGCGCAAGTCTCCGCCAATTTCTCCTCATTGACGTCACAGATCCATAGTTCGCAGCCAGCGTGATTCAGTTGAGTAGCCAAAGCACGCCCGATGCCATCGCCGGCACCGGAAATAGCCGCTTTTTTACCTGCGAAGTAGCTTTTGATTCTTGGCACAGCTTGTCTCCAACGTAGCAGGGCGCGCAGTGTACCCGACATCTTTCTCTGGTTGTTGAGCGTTAAAAATAGACACCGAAAACCCTTTGCCGTAGACTGCAGTCCCAGCCAGCGCGGGGTTATTGTCTAACCCGACAAGCGCTTAAGTCCGCGAATTGCGACCACAGGGTGAACATGCCCGGGCCTGCGCGCGCACCCGATGCGAGCCTCTGGCCATAACGACTGGGAGGTCCTTTTGTCTCAACCGGCTGTCCTCGTACTGGAAGATGGCACGATTTTCCGCGGCCTATCGATCGGCGCCTCTGGCACGACCGTCGGTGAAGTGGTTTTTAATACCGCCATGACCGGGTATCAGGAGATATTGACCGACCCCTCCTACTGCCGGCAGCTCGTCACGCTAACCTATCCGCATATCGGTAACACCGGTGCCAATGCGGCTGATCAAGAGTCAGGCGCCATTCAGGCTGCGGGGCTCATTATCCGAGACTTGCCACTGGTGGCATCGAACTTTCGCTCCGAGCAGAGCCTCAGTGAGTATCTCAGGGCGGAATCCGCTGTTGCGATCGCCGATATCGATACGCGCAAGCTGACCAGAATATTGCGCGACCGGGGTGCGCAGAACGGCTGCATCATGGCGGGCTCAGCGATTGACGAAGCAGAGGCTTTGAAGCAGGCCAGAGCCTTTGGTGGGCTCAAGGGATTGGACCTGGCAAAAGAAGTCACCACTGACTCGCCATTTGAGTGGACGCAGGGTTCCTGGCGGTTGGGGGAATCTGATGCGGGAGAACCCGGCGACTCAGGTGGGGACTTTCACGTTGTCGCGCTGGATTTTGGCGTGAAGCGTAATATTCTTCGGATCCTCGTTGATCTTGGCTGCCGCGTCACCGTTTTGCCGGCGCAGTCCTCGCTGTCCGATGTGATGGCCTATGACCCTGACGGCATCTTTCTATCGAATGGTCCCGGTGATCCCGAGCCCTGTGATTATGCAATTGAACTGGCCCGCTCTGCCATGACCGAGGGCATACCTTTATTCGGTATCTGCCTGGGTCATCAGATTCTCGCGCTTGCCAGTGGCGCTCGAACGAAGAAAATGAAGTTCGGTCATCACGGTGCCAATCACCCGGTGCAGAATCTCGCTGACGGCACCGTGATGGTGACCAGCCAGAATCACGGGTTCACCGTATCGGAGACCGATCTGCCTGAAGCGCTCACCGTGACACATCGGTCTCTTTTCGACGGGACGTTGCAGGGTATCGCTCGCACCGACGTGCCGGCCTACAGTTTTCAAGGTCATCCCGAGGCGAGCCCGGGGCCGCACGACGCTGCGGCGTTGTTTGCGCCCTTCATCGCCGCGATGGAGCGGGCAAGGCAGTGAGGAGAGTGGTTTAGATTATGCCTCGACGTGCAGATATTGAGAGTATATTGATCCTCGGCGCGGGCCCGATTGTGATCGGGCAAGCCTGTGAGTTTGATTACTCAGGCGCGCAAGCCTGCAAGGCACTCAGGGAAGAGGGTTACCGGGTCATTCTCGTAAATTCCAATCCCGCCACGATTATGACTGACCCCGCCATGGCGGATGCGACATACATCGAGCCCGTCGAGTGGCAGACCGTTGCGCGCATTATAGAGAGAGAGCGACCCGATGCGATTTTGCCCACGATGGGTGGGCAAACCGCGTTGAACTGTGCACTGAAGCTCGACGCCGAAGGGGTTTTGGCGCGCTTCGGTGTGGAAATGATCGGGGCAACAAAAGAAGCCATTGATAAGGCAGAAGATCGAGAAAAATTCGATCGCGCCATGCGCCGCATCGGGCTGGAAACGCCTCGCGCGGGACTGGCTCACAGCATGGATGAAGCCTGGTCTGTGCTGGACGATATTGGGTTCCCCTGCATTATCAGGCCTTCCTTTACCATGGGTGGCTCGGGCGGCGGCATTGCCTACAACCGGGATGAGTTCGAAGAGATTTGCCTTCGTGGGCTTGAGCTCTCGCCCACCAGTGAACTTCTGATAGATGAGTCATTGATTGGCTGGAAAGAATACGAGATGGAGGTGGTGCGGGATAAAAACGACAACTGCATCATTGTCTGTTCGATTGAGAACTTCGATGCCATGGGGGTTCACACGGGCGACTCGATTACCGTTGCTCCCGCCCAAACGCTGACGGACAAGGAATACCAGATTATGCGCGATGCCTCGCTGGCGGTACTGCGCGAGATCGGTGTTGAAACGGGTGGGTCTAACGTGCAGTTTGGCCAGTGTCCCGATACGGGGCGTTTGGTCGTGATTGAAATGAATCCTCGGGTATCGCGCTCCTCGGCGCTGGCGTCAAAAGCAACGGGCTTTCCCATCGCCAAGGTCGCCGCCAAGCTTGCCATTGGCTATACGCTCGATGAACTCGAAAACGATATCACTGGCGGTGTGACGCCCGCGTCTTTCGAGCCGGCGCTAGATTATGTTGTGACCAAAATCCCGCGCTTTGCTTTTGAAAAATTTGCAACCGCCGACCCGCGTCTTACCACGCAAATGAAATCCGTGGGTGAGGTAATGGCAATAGGCAGGACGTTTCAGGAGTCCTTGCAAAAAGCGCTTCGGGGGCTGGAAGTTGGCTCGGCAGGTTTTGAGCCGCATATGCTGGTTAACGACGAAGACAGCCGCTCTGAATTGGTCGATCGGTTGACCAATCCGGGCGCTGATCGAATCTGGTACGTCGCCGATGCGTTTCGCGCTGGCTTTGAACTCGAGGAAATCTACGGTTACTCCGGGATCGATCCCTGGTTCCTCGTTCAAATTGCAGACATCGTCCAGTGGGAGTCCCGTCTTGCGGATACCGCCCTGGCTGATATGGATCACGCCATGATGTGGGGCCTGAAACGCCGGGGATTCTCCGACCGCCGCATTGCTGACTTGCTCTCGGTGCCCGAGGCCGCCGTTCGACAACATCGATGGTCGTTGGGCATTCGACCCGTCTACAAGCGGGTAGATACCTGCGCTGCTGAGTTCGCGTCATCGACAGCTTATATGTACTCAACGTACGAAGAGGAGTGTGAAGCGGCCCCAACGGATCGTAAAAAGATTCTGGTGCTGGGTGGTGGACCAAATCGCATCGGCCAGGGGATTGAGTTCGATTACTGCTGTGTGCACGCCGTGCTCGCAATGCGGGAGGACGGCTACGAGACCATCATGGTCAATTGTAATCCCGAGACAGTGTCGACCGACTATGACACGTCGGACCGGCTTTATTTCGAACCGGTGACGCTGGAGGATGTGCTCGAAATCGTTGCGCTGGAGCAGCCGGAGGGGGTGATTGTTCAGTTTGGTGGTCAGACGCCGCTCAAGTTGGCGCGGGCCCTCGAGGCAGAGGGGGTACCGATTATTGGTACCACTCCGGATCAAATTGATCGTGCAGAGGACCGCGAACGATTTCAGCAAATGATTGAAAAACTCTCTCTGAGGCAGCCTGCCAACACCACCGTCAGAAGTGTTGAACAAGCGGTGTCAGCGGCCAAGACCATCGGATACCCCCTGGTCGTCAGGCCCTCTTACGTGCTCGGCGGTCGTGCGATGGAGATTGTCTATCGCGAGGAGGATCTCCTGCGCTATATGAACGACGCGGTAAGGGTTTCGGAAGATTCACCGGTATTGCTCGATCGCTTTCTCAGTGCCGCAATAGAAGTTGATATCGACGCAGTCAGCGATGGAGAGCAGGTGGTTATTGGCGCCATCATGCAGCACATCGAGCAAGCGGGCGTTCATTCGGGTGATTCCGCTTGCTCGCTACCGCCCTATAGTTTGCCCGCACCTGTGCAGGAGGCCATGCGGGATGTGGTTCGCAAAATGGCTTTGGAGCTGGGTGTTTGCGGTCTGATGAATGTGCAGCTTGCATGGCAAGACGAAGAAATTTTTGTTATTGAGGTCAACCCGCGCGCGTCGCGAACAGTGCCATTTGTCTCCAAGGCCATTGGCGTGTCACTTGCGAAGATCGCCGCTCGATGCATGGCCGGTCAAAGTTTGGCCAGTCAGGAAGTGACGCGAGAAGTTGTGCCTCCCTACTTCAGTGTTAAAGAGGCGGTGCTGCCTTTTAACAAGTTCCCCGGCACTGATCCCATTCTCGGACCCGAGATGAAATCAACGGGTGAAGTCATGGGTACCGGAGAAACCTTTGCGGCAGCCTTTGCACGGGCGCAGCTTGGCGCGGGCGACGATCCACCCACTTCCGGGTTGTGCCTAGTCAGCGTGCGAGATGTCGATAAGCCTGCTGCGGTAGAGGTGGCGCGGCGTTTGGTAGCGCAAGGCTTTACCCTCGCCGCCACTGGCGGTACTGCGCTGGCGCTTTCCCAGGCGGGGCTTGAGGTCCGCACAGTCAATAAAGTGGCGGAGGGCCGCCCTCACATAGTCGATTTGATCAAAAACGACGAAGCGGCGATGATCATCAACACGACGGAAGGGCGTCGCGCTATCATCGATTCTGCGTCCATCAGGGCGAGCGCTGAGCAGCATAATGTGTTTTACACGACTACGCTGGCGGCGGCCGAGGCGGTGTGTATGGCGCTAGAGCAGGAAACGGATATTTCGGTCCGGCGTTTGCAGGACCTGCATGAGAGTATTGCAGTATGAATCGAGTTCCCATGACCGTGCAGGGCGAGCAGGCTCTGAGGGAAGAGCTAGACCGGTTGAAAAAGGTCGACCGACCGCGCATTACTCAAGCGATTGCCGAAGCGCGTGAGCACGGGGATCTGAAAGAGAATGCGGAGTATCATGCGGCGAGAGAGCAACAAAGCTTTGCGGAAGGCCGTATCAAGGAGCTTGAGCACAAGCTCTCTCACGCGCAGATTATCGATATTCAAGCCATCCCAGCTACCGGCAAGGTGATTTTTGGCGTCACCGTCACACTGGTAGAAATCGAGAACGATCGCACTGTGACTTATCGGATAGTGGGTGAAGATGAGGCCGACGCGAAAGCGAATCTGATCTCGATCAATTCTCCCATTGCGCGCGCGCTTGTGGGCAAAATGGAAGGCGACGAGGTGACGGTGATTGCTCCGGGCGGCGACGTTGATTACGAGATAGAGGCGGTCGAACACCTCTAGACTTACTGAAAATCATTCTCATTGGACGTATGATCCGCGTTTTGCCGCGGAATAATCCGGTGTCCACCACGAGCGTTACCACAACCCTATGGGATTTACCTCTCCACGCCACCGCGGTGCTGATTGGTTTCGAGCCGACGCTGGCGCTCCCCTACCGCGGGCGACTGCAGGAATACGGGTTCCATGTGGGTGAGGACATATCCTGCCAGCACAAACCCGGCTTTGGAGCGCCCCGCGTGTACCGAGTAAGCAACGCCACTTATTCGCTGGATCGGGAACTGGCAGAGCAAGTGCTGATCCGAGTGACCGGAGGGTCTGCTGTTGGCTAGTGTTTTGCTCGTGGGCACGCCCAACTCGGGTAAGACGGCACTATTCAATCGTCTGACCGGGTTGAATCATCGCGTAGCCAACTATCCTGGTATTACGGTGGATCTCTCCGTCGGGCGTTTTTCTCAGCTGCCCGACTATGATCTGATCGACTTTCCCGGCACTTACTCATTGAGACCCATCTCAGAGGAAGAGCGTGTCGCGGTCGCCCATTTTTCCGACTCCCTCGCTGACCCTGATGTCGTACACGTGTTGTGCGTGGTTGACGCGACTCGACTGGAAAAGAGTTTGTTTTTCTGCCTCCAGGTGATCAATGCGTGTCGTCGTGTGGGCCGGCCTGTCACGGTCTTGGCCAATATGGGAGACATACTGCGGCGCCATGATCTCAAGATCGACTCGGAGGGTCTGTCGAGGGCACTGGGAACCACAGTGATGGTGGTTTCAGCTCGCAGCGGGGAGGGACTGGATCGGGTTATCTCGCATGTGGCCGCAGCCGAACACGCCGCCCCAGATGCCCCGGCTGGCTCGGAGCCCGCTGTGCTGGCTCAGGATGAAGATTCTGCCGATGACAGGCTATACAGAGAGTCTCACCGCCTCGCATCAATCTATGGTGCGCCCGCGGACAAACTCTTATTGACGCAATCCAGATTGGATCAGTTTTTTCTGGGCTCGATATCCGGTGGTCTGGCTTTTGTTCTGATTATGCTGATGTTGTTCCAATCGATCTTTACATGGTCCGCGCCGGCGATGGACGCTGTCGAGGCGGGTGTCGCGACGCTGGGTGGGTGGTTTCTGCCTTTGTTCGACCAGGGGTTGGTGCGGGACTTTCTTGCCGATGCGGTGTTCAGTGGCATTGGGGCGTTTTTGGTGTTTGTGCCCCAGATCTTCGTGCTGACCTTTGTCATTGGGTTATTGGAAGACTCGGGGTACTTGGCTCGCGCTGCACTCATTTGCCACAAACCACTGCACTTTTTTGGTCTCAGCGGTAAAAGTTTCATTCCAATGCTCTCAGGCGTAGCCTGCGCGATTCCGGCCATCTATGCGGCCCGATCGATCGAATCGCCCCGAGCCCGTTTACTGACCTACCTCGCTATCCCGCTTATGCCCTGTTCCGCAAGATTACCTGTCTATACCCTTCTGATTGCGATTTTTATTCCTCGAGAGACGGTGATGGGTGGTTTGATCGGGCTGCAGGGACTGACGCTTTTCGCTATCTACAGTTTTGGGATGATCGCAGGATTACTCGTGGCGGGGGTGGTGAACCGCGTTGCTGCTGCGGGAGAGCAAGTACCCTTCATGATGGAGTTGCCGGCATACCGGCTACCAGCGCTCATCCCTATCGCCAGAAAATCGATACAGAGAGCGAAGCATTTTGTGACCAAGGCGGGTCTCGTGATTCTCAGCGTCACCATTGTCGTGTGGACGCTCGGTTACTTCCCCAATTATGGCGCCGACCTCGGAGCATCTTGGCTGGGCGTGCTGGGTAAATGGATTGAACCTATCTTTCAGCCACTGGGCCTTGACTGGCGCTATGGTGTGGCGATCGTCAGCGCTTTTCTGGCTCGGGAGGTATTCGTTGGCACCCTCGGTACGATTATGGGTATCGAGGGTGCCGAGGAAAATATTATTCCGCTGGTGGAGCAGGTGCAGGCCAGCGCCTTGCCCTTGGGGTCGGGCATTGCCCTGTTGGTATTTTTCGCGATTGCACTGCAATGCGTTTCCACCGTTGCCATTTTGGCAAAGGAGGCGCAGTCCTGGCGCCTCGCCATTCGCATGGTGTTCGCTTACCTCTGCGTGGCCTGGCTGGCGGCTTGGGTCACTTTTCAGATCGCAGCATTGATCTGAGTCCCCTGTTTAGTCAGTGCGCTCGTGTTGGAAAAGTCGCAACTCGGTAAGCATCAGACGGGCGGCAAGCTTCAGGGTGAGATCGTGGTGCTCTCTTCGCATGGCATCAATCCCCGATGCAATGTCTTCCTGGAGGTTTCTGGCTTCTTCGTGCGATAGCGTGCCGGGCAGGCGCACTTCAAATTGGCAGTCTGAGTCGCGCTGCAGCTCTCCATAGACGTCGGCCAAACTGGCGGTGGCATAGTTGATCAATGCCTCGTCTGCGCCTTTTCTTCTTAGTAGCGCGGCGAGTTGCTCTTGCAAAAATTGAAACGCCTGCTTCTCACGCGTCGGAAATTCGAGGAGATCTGCCATGGGTTTGGGTCAGGACCCTATCCCTGCGTACGATGCAGATTAGACTTTCTGGGATCTGCCCCGGGATTGTGCCGAAGTAACGTGGCAATATTGCCAATCCGTTGCACGAGCTGCGCCCCTGTTTGTTCGCACAGTGCACTGACCATTGCGGCCCGCTGGTCACGATCTCCAACCGACAATTTTACTTTTATCAACTCGTGATCGAGCAAAGCACGATCCAGCTCCTGCAATACCGAAGGTGAGAGTCCGTTGCCTGCAACGGTGACCACCGGCCGCAGGGCGTGCGCCAGCGCGCGACACTGGCGCAGATCTTTGCTGTTGAGGGTGCTCATGGGGTGACGGAAAAGTCCTTTTAAAGTCGTAAATAGGGTCGCGTTACAATACGCCAGGCCATAGTGTAGCGGTGTCCAGTGCCGGTGTGAGTATTCGAGGGAAAAGTGGGCAAAAAAAAATCTTCTAGTCGTGCATGGCTCAAAGAGCACCATGAGGATCCCTTCGTGCAGCGTGCAATTCGCGAGGGTTATCGCTCGCGCGCCGTGTATAAGTTACTGGAGATCAATGAGAAGGATCAGGTGCTCCGACCCGGTATGTCTGTGCTGGACCTGGGAGCTGCTCCAGGCGGGTGGTCACAAGTTGCAGGTCAGATCGTAGGCGATCGGGGTAAAGTCCTAGCAAGCGACATACTGCCAATGGATGCTCTGCCCGATGTGGTGTTCGTGCAGGGGGATTTCACGGAGCAAGAGACATACGACCGTTTGATGGCGGAGTTGGCGCAGCGACGCCTGGATGTAGTGCTCTCTGACATGGCCCCAAACATGAGCGGCCTCACTGAAGTGGATCAGCCACGAGCGATGTATCTGGTCGAACTGGCAACGGAACTGGCATGCCGCTCGCTGGCAACCGGGGGCAGTTTGGTCACCAAAGTTTTCCAGGGCGAGGGGTTTGAAGAATGGCATCGTCAGATCCGGGCGAGCTTCGAACGCGTAGTCACTCGTAAGCCCAGCGCTTCTCGCCCACGCTCACGGGAGGTCTATATAGTGGCCAAGGGCTTTAAAGCCGGAGCGGCATGAACCGCGCTATTTAGTGCGTACATTGGTCGCTTTTGTTATAACTTTTTGATATGAGCCGGGTAGATGGGGTTTTGAGGGGACGAAACACCGCGATTTCCCTTGAAATCGTTCAAGAGCGCCCCAAACTCAGATAAAAGGCGGGGCGGCCGGGCAGGTGTAGGGCTGTGTGCCTAACCGTTATACTGACGGGCCGCGCTTTCGAGCGCGCCTAAACCGAGGGGATTCCTTGTGAACAATATGGGCAAAAATTTGTTGCTGTGGCTATTGATCGCCGCGGTGCTTCTCTCGGTGTTCAATAATTTTAATTTGCGCACCAGTACCGAGCAGGTGGGGTACTCGGAATTCATTCGCGAAGTGCAAACCGACCGGCTCTCAAAGGTTTTGGTTGACGGCCTCACCATATCCGCACAGCGGAAAGACGGGTCGAGTTTTGAGACCATCAGACCGATGGTTGAAGACCCGAAGCTGATGGATGATCTGCTTGCGCACAATGTCACGGTGGAAGGTAAACAGCCAGAGCAACAGTCCGTCTGGACGCAGTTGCTCATCGCCAGCTTCCCCATTTTGCTGATCATCGCCGTGTTCATGTTTTTTATGCGTCAGATGCAGGGTGGCGCGGGTGGTCGCGGTGGCCCCATGAGTTTTGGTAAGAGCAAGGCCAAACTGCTCGGTGAGGACCAGATCACCACCACATTTGCCGACGTGGCAGGGGTCGAGGAGGCCAAAGAAGACGTCCAGGAATTAGTGGAATTTCTCCGTGACCCGGGTCGATTCCAGAAGCTTGGTGGAAGAATCCCCAGAGGTGTCCTCATGGTGGGGCAGCCCGGCACGGGTAAGACACTACTGGCGAAAGCGATCGCGGGCGAGGCGAAGGTGCCATTTTTCTCCATTTCGGGCTCTGACTTCGTAGAGATGTTCGTGGGCGTGGGCGCCTCGCGTGTGCGTGACATGTTTGAGCAAGCCAAGAAGCAGTCTCCGTGCATCATCTTCATAGACGAGATTGACGCGGTGGGGCGACACCGTGGAGCAGGGCTTGGCGGTGGTCACGATGAGCGTGAACAAACGCTAAACCAGTTACTGGTTGAGATGGACGGGTTTGAGCTGAACGACGGTGTGATTGTGATTGCAGCGACCAACCGTCCCGACGTGTTGGACCCGGCGCTCTTGCGGCCGGGGCGTTTTGATCGTCAAGTCGTGGTTGGCTTGCCGGATATCCGCGGTCGCGAGCAAATCCTTAAGGTACACATGCGCAAAGTGCCCCTGGCCGAAGATGTGGACCCCTCGAAAATCGCGCGCGGTACGCCAGGATTTTCCGGCGCCGATTTGGCCAATCTCGTGAACGAGGCGGCGCTGTTTGCAGCGCGCGGTGGCCTCCGCTTGGTGGGCATGAATCAGTTCGAACTTGCGAAGGACAAGATCATGATGGGTGCCGAGCGGCGCTCGATGGTGATGTCCGAATCTGAGAAGCGGAACACCGCCTACCACGAAGCGGGACACGCCATTGTGGGGCGTTTGATGCCCGAGCATGACCCCGTCTATAAGGTGTCGATTATTCCGAGGGGGAGAGCGTTGGGGGTGACGATGTTCTTGCCGGAAGAGGATCGTTACAGTCATAGCAGGCGGCATATCATTTCGCAGATCACCAGTTTGTTCGGTGGTCGTGTTGCTGAAGAAATGACGCTGGGCAAGGACGGTATTACTACAGGGGCCTCTAACGATATTCAGCGTGCAACCGAGGTTGCGAGGAATATGGTCACCAAGTGGGGTCTGTCAGAGAACATGGGTCCCCTGATGTACGACGAGGGTGGCGACGAAGTCTTTTTGGGTCGCACGGCGGGTCAACCCGCAAAGGCCATGTCGGACGAGACAGCGCTTGCGATTGACAAGGAGGTTCGCAGCATCATCGATGAGTGCTATGCCAAGGCATTCCAGTTGCTTGAAGACAATCGGGAGAAGCTGGATGTGATGGCAGATGCCCTCATGCAGTACGAGACGATTGACGCTCAGCAGATTGACGACATCATGGAAGGCAACGCGCCGCGCCCTCCCAGTGATTGGTCTGGTGATGACCGGGGTACACCGCCCGACGAAGGTGACCCTGAGCAAGCTGGCAGTCCTATAGGTGGTGCTGCAACAGACCACTGACCTCTCGAGTCTCTGTCACCAAAGCGTGATTGGGCTATAGAGATGTACCCTTCCTTACAATGCGGGGAGCGAGAGTTGGATCTCTCGTACCCCGTCGTGATGGGCATTCTGAACATTACGCCCGACTCTTTTTCCGACGGTGGGCAGCTATACCGTGACGGCAGGATCGACCTGGATGCGTTGATACGCCGGGCTGAACACATGGTCCATGTAGGCGCTGCCATGCTCGATATAGGTGGTGAGTCCACTCGTCCCGGCGCTGCAACTGTTTCTGAAGCAGAGGAGCTCGATCGGGTATTGATTGCAGTAGAGGCGGTCGCCTCCCGACTCGACGTGATCATTTCGGTGGATTCAAGCACGCCGCGCGTCATGACCGAGTCCGCCTTGCGCGGGGCGGGGTTTTTGAATGATGTGAGGGGTTTTCGCCGACCGGGGGCGATGGCGGCGGCCAGAGATTCGGGGTTGCCGTTGTGCATCATGCACATGCAAGGTGAACCGGATTCAATGCAAGCCAATCCTCGCTATGACGATGTCTTAGCCGATATCCAACGGTTTTTTTCCGAGCGATTAGCTGCCTGCAACGATTGCGATATTCCGGTTGACCGAATAGTGATAGACCCGGGATTCGGGTTCGGCAAAACGCCGGCGCAGAACTTTGAATTGCTGGCCAGATTACCAGAGCTCTCTGTGTTGGGACGGCCTCTGCTGGTGGGCTTATCCAGAAAGTCCATGATTGCGTCAGTTTTGGATCGGACACCCGAAGAGCGCACGCCCGCCAGTATTGGTTTGGCCATGCTGGCGGCGGAACGAGGAGCGCGTATTCTTCGGGTCCACGATGTCCGTGAGACCGCAGATGCGCTGGCAATGTGGCGGGCGTTGCCGCAGGATATCAGGCCATGAGCAAACAGTTTTTTGGTACTGACGGAATTCGGGGGGCTGTGGGCCAGTACCCTGTTACCGCTGATTTCATGCTTAAGCTGGGATGGGCCGCTGGATGCGTGTTTGCTGAGGCAGGTCGAAACACGCATGTGCTCATAGGGAAGGACACCCGTGTTTCGGGATATATGTTTGAGTCAGCGTTGGAAGCTGGATTGGTGGCTGCTGGCGCAAATGTCACGCTGCTGGGGCCTATGCCAACACCGGCTGTCGCCATGCTCACCCGAAGCCAAAAAGCTTCTGCTGGAATCGTGATCAGCGCCTCCCACAACCCCTACACCGATAACGGCATTAAGTTTTTCAATGCGGAGGGGACCAAGCTCTCCGACGACATCGAACTGGAAATTGAACGAACGCTGGCTCAACCCATGGAGACAGTACCCTCGGCCAAACTGGGCAAAGCCAACCGCATGGTGGATGCCGCGGGCCGCTATATCGAATTCTGTAAAAGCACCTTTCCTCAGAAACTCAGTCTCCGCGGCCTGAGGGTTGTCCTGGATTGTGCACATGGCGCGACTTATCACGTAGCGCCGCAGGTTTTCGCAGAATTGGGCGCCTCGGTGGTGGTAATGGGGGCAGAGCCAGACGGCTATAACATCAACGACGCTGTAGGCTCGACTTCACCGGCGGCTGTTCAGGCGCGCGTATTGAGCGAACAGGCTGATTTGGGAATCGCCTTTGATGGTGATGGTGATCGGGTGCAGTGTGTGACGGCCGAAGGGGCGGTGGTCGATGGTGATGAGTTGCTGTTTATTATCGCCAACGACCGGATCAACCAGGGTGTAGCTCTGCAGGGTGTGGTGGGCACGCTGATGTCTAATCTGGGGCTTGAACAGGCGCTGGCTGAGAGAGACGTGCCGTTGGTGAGGGCTAACGTCGGTGACAGACATGTGCTGGAGGCGATGGCAGAGCGCAACTGGATGCTCGGTGGCGAAGCTTCAGGGCACATTATTTGCGGTGATTTGACCACCACGGGTGACGGCATTATTGCGGCGTTGCAAGTCATGGCGGCAATGGCGAGGTCTGGAGAAGACCTTTTGCGTCTCAAAAGTGGTCTGCGAAAATATCCCCAGACGTTGTTAAACGTGGCAGTGCCACCTGATTTTCGGCTCGAGGATTGCGCAGAGGCGTTGCAGGAGAGCCAGCGGGTGGAGAGCGTGCTAGCGGGAAGAGGACGTCTCGTTTTGCGGGCTTCGGGAACGGAGCCGCTTTTCAGAATCATGATCGAGGGCACCGACGCGATTGAGAATCAACAGTTGGCTGAAGGTATTGCCGCAGCGATCCAGACCGCTCGGTAGATGAGTTGCGACGGCAATCACTGACCGGTATCATCACGCGCCCTCGAGGGGTGAGTAGACTCCCCCGTGCAAGAAGGAATGGCAATGGAACAGATCACGTTAATGGTGCACCTACTCGTGGCGCTCGCCCTCATCGCGCTGATTTTGCTACAGCGGGGAAAGGGAACCGACATTGGTGCATCTTTTGGTGCCGGCGCGTCGCAAACGCTATTTGGTAGCGCTGGGAGTGGCAATGCGTTGACCCGAATGACTGCCTGGTTGTCAGCCATATTCTTTGCGAGTAGCTTCGGTCTTGCGGTGATAGCAGACAATCGAACGGCTGGCGAAGACGATCTGGGTTTCGATGTGCCGGTGGTTGAGGTGAGTGAGGCCGAAGTCATCGATAACGACATGCCCGAGCTGGAGTATGAGCCTGCTGGTGATTTACCCCTGGAGGACGCACCAGTCCTGGATGGGGAGTGAACAACGCGGAAGTGGTGGAATTGGTAGACACGCTATCTTGAGGGGGTAGTGGCCTATGGCTGTGCGGGTTCAAGTCCCGCCTTCCGCACCAAATCTCTCTAAGCCCCGATATCGGGGCTTTGTTTTTTTATATCGGTAGTGGCTGATTTAACGGGTTGACGGCACTTGCCTCGGTTCCTATACTCCGCGGCCTCTGTGTGGTGCTTGCGCCACTGTGACGCCTGCGGACACCAGTCAACTGACGGGTTGCCGCCAAAAGGGGGCGGTCTCTTAGAGTATTGATGCGGGGTGGAGCAGCCTGGTAGCTCGTCGGGCTCATAACCCGAAGGTCGTCGGTTCAAATCCGGCCCCCGCTACCAATTCGATGGCAGCTTGTTGCTCGCTGGTCATCGCTTCGAAAGCCCCTTTTGGGGCTTTTTTGTGGTCGTAACAAACGCAGCCGCGGCTAAAGGGAGAGTGCAATGTCGGGTAAAGAGGCGTTACTCACGCAGCTTTTGAAGCCGACAATTGAGGACATGGGGTATGCGCTGTGGGGAATTGAGCTCATTTCTCCCGGGCGAAGACCCACTGTCCGCATTTATATAGATGCCGATACTGGCGTCAGCGTGGATGACTGTGCTCAGGTAAGTCATCACGTGAGTGGAGTCCTCGACGTAGAGGACCCCATTAAGGGCGAGTACACCCTCGAGGTATCGTCTCCGGGTGTCGACAGGCTCCTGTTTGAGCCTGAACAGTACGAGCCCTATGTGGGAGAGATAGTAGATGTTCGGTTGCGTCTTCCTGTGCAGGGCAGGCGCCGGTTTAAGGGCATCTTGACGGGCACCGACGGTGAAGTGCTTTTGGTGTCGATTGATGAGCAAGAATTCAGCTTGCCTTTGCGATCGGTAGATCGTGCGCGAGCTTTTCCCCGTTTGGAAATTGGTCGGGGCCAACAATAAGTTGCAGTAAGGAAATGTCAGGGAGCTGAGTTTTAACAGTCTCCTGAAAAAGCAGAGAGCGAAGAAATGAACAAAGAAATTCTGATGGTTGCTGAAGCGGTTTCCAACGAGAAGGGGGTGTCTGAGGACATTATCTTCGAAGCCATTGAGCTGGCACTGGCGACCGCCACCAAAAAGCGGTACGACGAAGAAGCAGATATAGAGGTCACCATTGACCGTGAATCTGGCGATTACGTCACGAAGCGGCGTTGGCTGGTGATGCCCGATACCGAATTGGCGCTATTGGGAACTCAGTTTACGACCGAGGAAGCGGCTGAGGTGAATACCGCACTGGTGCCGGGGGACTATCACGAAGAGGTGGTAGAGAACGTCGACTTCGGGCGTATCGCAGCGCAAACCGCAAAACAAGTGATTGTGCAGCGAGTGCGCGATGCAGAGCGCGCTCAGATTGTAGACGAGTATCGTGACCGCGAGGGTGAGTTGCTGGCGGGCACAGTCAAAAAGGTAACGCGTGACAACATTATTGTGGACCTCGGCAACAATGCCGAGGGGTTGCTGCCACGAAGCGAGTTGGTCGGACGGGAGACTTTCCGAATTAACGATCGCGTTCGCGCGGTTCTGACAGAAATCAATACTGAAGCGCGTGGGCCTCAGCTGATCCTGTCGCGCGTCTGCCAGGAAATGCTCGTTGAATTATTCAAAATCGAAGTGCCTGAAATCTCCGAGGGCGTTATCCAGATTAAGGCAGCAGCCCGCGATCCCGGTTCGCGCGCAAAGATTGCAGTGAAAACCGGCGACCAACGTATCGACCCGGTGGGCGCATGCGTTGGCATGCGAGGGTCGCGAGTTCAGGCAGTCTCCAATGAACTGGACAATGAGCGGGTTGACATCATTCTGTGGGATGACAATCCGGCGCAGCTGGTGATTAACGCCATGTCTCCAGCAGAGGTGGAATCCATCGTTGTGGACGAGGATAAGTCCACCATGGAGGTGGCTGTCGCAGAAGACAATCTCGCCCAAGCCATTGGCCGCGGGGGTCAGAACGTCAGGCTGGCGTCCGATCTGACGGGGTGGATCATCAATGTGATGAGCGTCGATGAGGCGATTGAAAAGCAGGAAGCCGAGGCGGGTGAGGTGATAGAGCGGTTTATGACTGCTCTGGATATCGATGAGGATATCGCAGCCGTATTGGTTGAAGAGGGTTTCACCACCCTAGAAGAAATCGCTTATGTGCCGCTCGAAGAAATGAACAACATCGAAGGGTTCGATGAGGAAATTTCGGAAGAGTTGAGGGCGCGCGCAAAAGATGCGCTGTTGACTATGGCCATTGCGTCTGAGGAAGAGCTGGATGCCAACGAGCCTGCAGAAGATCTGTTGACGATGGAAGGTATGGATCGTCACCTGGCTTTCGTACTCGCCAGTCGAGGTATCGTGACAATGGAAGATCTGGCAGAGCAGGGCGTGGATGATTTAATGGATATTGATGAGATGACAGAAGAGCGCGCAGCCGAACTGATTATGACGGCCCGCGCCCCTTGGTTCGCTGAGGAAGAAGAGGCGACCGCCTGAAGAACATCAGGCAGGTGGTTTACTCGAGAGACTGAGCGGATAGGGAGAGAAAAATGGCGCAAGTAACAGTGGCACAATTAGCGGAGACAGTCGGAGCAGCGGTCGATCGTTTGCTGTCGCAAATGAAGGAGGCTGGATTGCCTCACACCTCTGCCGACGAGGCGGTGTCTGAAGATGACAAACAAACGTTACTGGCGTACCTCAAGAAGAGTCATGGCGAGCGCGCAGGGGCGCCCAAAAAGATCACGCTAAAACGAAAGTCAGTGAGTACTTTGCGGGCAGGCGGCGCAGGCAAAAGGACGGTCAATGTAGAGGTTCGTAAGAAGCGAACCTACGTCAAAAGAGAGGACGTTGAAGAGCAGCCTGCGCAAGCAGAAGCCCCAATCGAATCGATTCAGGATGTGTCGGAGTTGGAGCAATCGGCCGTCGTCGGCGTGCCTGAGAAGGCGCCGGAGGCTGAGTTAGTTCCTGTAGAAGACCCCGATATCGGCGTTGACGAGAGCGACCCGGAGGTTTTACGTCAGCGGGCTGCCGCGAGACGTAAGGCCGAGGAGCAGGCTCGCAAGCTTGAGCTTGAGGCGGCGGCCAAGGCTCGTGCCGAAGAGGCGGAGCGGCAAGCGCAAGAGGCCGCGAATCAGCCCGCTTCACGCGAGGCAGACAGAAAACCCAAGCGGCTCCATGCTGCTCCGACCAAGGAGGGTGGCGCGCCAGCGCGAGACGAACTGCGCCGCCGTCCTGGTAAGGGCCGGCTTGAGCGAACTGGGGTGCCGGGCGCGCGCGGCAAGCAGAGGGGACATAACCTCTCTATTACAGATCTGGAAGCCGCAGAGGCAGGCGTTGCCCGCAGACGTGGCGGTCGTAAGAAAAAACTGCATGACGAGCCTAACCAGCACGGGTTTGAGCAGCCCACAGAAAAAATTATCTACGACGTCAACATTCCTGAAAATATTACGGTCGGTGACCTGGCGCAACAGATGGCGGTTAAGGCTGGAGCGGTGATCAAGGAGCTGATGAATCTGGGTGTCATGGCGACGATTAATCAGATGCTCGATCAGGATACGGCCATTTTGGTTGTGGAGGAATTGGGGCATCGGGTTGTCCTCAAGAGCGCGGAGGAACTGGAAGAGCGCCTCGAGGAGACATTGGCGAGTCAGGAAGGAACGCCTGAGCCCAGGGCTCCTGTGGTCACCGTGATGGGCCATGTCGATCATGGTAAAACGTCGCTCCTCGATTACATTCGTCAGTCGCGCGTAGCGAGCGGTGAGGCCGGTGGTATCACGCAGCATATTGGCGCCTACCACGTGCAGACTGACAAAGGGATGATCACCTTCCTCGATACGCCCGGGCATGCGGCTTTTACCGCGATGCGAGCGCGAGGCGCCAAGTCGACCGATATTGTTGTGTTGGTGGTGGCTGCTGATGACGGCGTTATGCCGCAGACGGAGGAGGCCATTCAGCACGCCCGTGCTGCGGGGGTGCCGATCGTGGTTGCGGTCAACAAAATTGACAAGGAAGCGGCCGACCCTGAGCGGGTTAAAAACGAATTGTCTGCCAAGGAAGTGATTCCCGAGGACTGGGGTGGTGACACGCAGTTCATACCTGTTTCTGCTCATACGGGTCAGGGTATCGATGAGCTACTGGATGCTTTGTTGCTTCAGTCTGAGTTGCTGGAACTGACTGCGCCCGCGGATGTGCCCGCTTCGGGGATCGTGATCGAGTCGCGTCTCGATAAGGGCCGCGGTGCCGTAGCATCGCTCCTGATTCAGCAGGGTACGTTGCGTCAGGGCGATATTGTGCTGGCCGGACTTCAGTCTGGACGTGTCAGAGCGATGTTGGACGAGAACGGTCAGCCTATCAGTGAAGCCGGCCCGAGTATTCCCGTGGAGATTCTCGGTCTAGATGGTACGCCGGATGCAGGTGATCCGGTGGTTGCCGTTGAGAGTGAAAAGAAAGCGCGTGAAATCGCAGATTTCCGACAAAACAAGATGCGCTCTTCCAAGTTGGCGCGTCAGCAAGCAGCCAAGCTCGATAACATGTTTGAGACCATGACGGCCGGCTCTGTAGAGACCCTCAATTTGGTGATCAAGGCAGATGTACGCGGGTCTTTCGAGGCGTTGCAGGGTGCGCTGAGTGATCTGGGTAATGACGAAGTCAAAGTGAATATCGTATCCGGTGGCGTGGGTGGTATTTCCGAGACGGACATCACTCTGGCCATGACCAGTTCGGCAATCATCGTGGGCTTCAACGCCCGCGCCGATGCCAAAGCCCGTGCGCTGGCGGAGAATGAAGGTGTAGAGATCCGTTATTACAATGTCATTTATGACCTGATTGATGACGTTCGTGCGGCGCTGTCTGGAATGCTATCGCCGGAGATGCGCGAAGAAATAGTGGGTATTGCGGAGGTGCGAGATACCTTCCGGTCGCCAAAATTTGGCCTGATTGCCGGCTGTATGGTGATCGAGGGTACGGTTTATCGCTCCAAACCCATACGCGTGTTGCGCGATAACGTGGTGATCTATCAAGGCGAGCTCGAATCGCTCCGTCGCTTCAAGGACGATGCCAACGAGGTGCGTAATGGCACGGAATGCGGCATCGGAGTAAAGAACTACACCGATGTGAAGGTGGGAGACCTAATCGAGGTCTTTGATGTCAACGAGATCGCAAGAAGTCTCTGAAGCCACCTGGTATGGCTAAGGAATTTGAGCGAACCCAGCGGGTCAGTCACTTTCTCCATGAGGAGTTGGCTCGGCTCCTTCAAACTACGGTGAGAGATCCGCGGTTGCAGGGTGTGAATGTCACGGGCGTTGAGGTCAACCGGGATCTCTCCCATGCCAAGGTGTTCTTCACTCTGATAGAGGATGCCGCGCCGGAGCAGCTCTCCGATGCGTCGGCGGCATTATCCGCCGTATCAGGTTTCCTGCGCTCTCAGCTCGCAAAAATATCCTCGATGCGGACGGTGCCCCGCCTGAGTTTCCGTTTTGACGAAAGTGTTGGACGTGGCCGTCACATGGAGAGCTTATTGCGTGAGGTTCGAGAGGCGGATGCCCTGCTTCATGCGCCCGACACGCAAGATATGCCCGCTTCTTCCTCAGACTGATTATGGCGCGCCGAAGAAAGGGGCGGCAGGTCGATGGTCTGATGATTCTCGATAAGCCCGCCGGGGTCACGTCAAATGGCGCCCTACAGCAGGTGAAACGGCTGTTTGGCGCGGCCAAGGCTGGGCACACCGGGAGTCTCGATCCCCTTGCCACGGGTGTTCTGCCACTGTGCTTCGGCGAGGCCACCAAGTTCTCACAATTTTTGCTGGATGCGGATAAAGGTTACCTCAGTACTTTTATCCTCGGCGCTGGGACAGATACGTGCGACGCAGACGGGGCTATTGTTGCGGAGGCTTCGGCTGCCGGATTAACCCAGCAAGCGATCGAACACGCCATGCGGGGGTTGACCGGCGTGATAGACCAAGTGCCGCCCATGTACTCAGCGTTAAAGATAAATGGGCAGCCTCTCTACAAGCGAGCCAGGGCAGGCGAGGTGGTTGAAAGGTCACCGCGACGCGTTGAGATCCATCAGTTTGACTTGCTATCGTTCAGTCCCGGTGAGCGCGCGACTGTCCGGGTTCAGGTCCTCTGTAGTAAGGGCACCTATATCCGATCGCTTGCCGAGGATCTCGGCGCAGCTCTCGATATGCCTGCTCACGTGAGTGCGCTCAGAAGGTGTCAATCAGGGCCCTTCAATCTGGGAGATGTCGTGCCTATGGAGCAGTTAATGGCAGTCAAGGAGCAGGAGTCAGAGTCTGCACTGGATACGCTACTGTTGCCGATTGAGGCGTGTTTACAGCATTTGCCAAGACTATTGCTGTCAGAAGCCGCTACTTTTTACATTCGCCAGGGGCAGCCTGTAGTAGTGCCAAATGGGTCCCAGAGTGGTATGGTGCGCATCGCCGACGCGGGGGGAGGGTTTCTCGGTGTCGGCAACGTGAGAAATGACGGGAGACTTACCCCAACTAGACTTCTCGCCCAGTAAACAAGCGGCCCAGGCCGTTCCACGAACCTGTCTGTAAACCTGCACGGACAGGCTCGCCTAAGCAAGCAGGTTGGAGAAAAAATCATGGCGTTGGATGCAGCCACCAAGGCGCAAATTGTTAAGGATTATCAGCAATCAGAGGGTGACACCGGCTCTCCGGAAGTACAGGTCGCCCTGCTTACAGCGAATATTGAGCAGCTGCAGTCTCACTTTAAGGACCATGCTCAGGACCACCACTCACGACGTGGGTTGATTCGCATGGTAAATCAGCGTCGAAAGTTACTCGACTACCTCAAGCAAAAAGACACCGGCCGATATGCAGAGTTGATTAAGCGGTTGGGTCTGCGCCGCTGAGGTTTAGTCCGGGCCGGCCTAGAGCCGGCCTCATCATATTTGGAGAAAACTTGTGAATGTAGTGAAGAAAACGTTCCAGTACGGTGACCATGAAGTCACGCTGGAAACCGGCCGTATCGCGCGGCAAGCGACCGGCTCGGTCATGGTAACAATGGGTAGCACCAGTGTGCTGTGTACTGTTGTTGCAGAGCAAAAAGCCAAAGCGGGGCAAGCGTTCTTTCCCCTGTCTGTCCATTACATCGAAAAAACCTACTCGGTCGGGAAAATTCCGGGTGGGTTTTTCAAACGCGAAGGTCGTCCCAGCGAGAAAGAAACGCTGACCTCGCGATTGATCGACCGCCCGATTCGGCCTCTTTTCGAAGACGGTTTTATGAACGAAGTTCAGGTGGTATGTACCGTGATGTCTGCCGATAAGGATACTGATCCTGATATTCCGGCAATGATCGGTACTTCCGCTGCGCTCGCGTTATCGGGTTGCCCCTTCAACGGTCCAATTGGTGGTGCGAGGGTCGGTTTCACAGAAGCCGACGGTTACATCCTCAATCCGGGATACAGCGCTTTGGCCGCTAGCCAACTCGACATGGTCGTGGCGGGCACGTCGGATGCCGTTTTGATGGTTGAATCAGAGGCCAAAGAGCTGACCGAGGATCAGATGCTGGGCGCTGTGTTGTTCGCGCATCAGGAAATGCAAACCGTTATCAATGCCATCAAGGAGTTGGCGAGCGAGGCGGGTAAACCGCGTTGGGAATGGCAAGCTCCCGAAGCCGACGCAGAGCTGGTTGCGGCGGTAGAAGCCGCTGCTTCAGGTCCCTTGGGCGAAGCTTACCGCATTACAGAGAAAGCGGCGCGATACGAGCGAGTGGGTCAGGTAAAGGATGAAGTCGTCGCTCAACTGGCCACCGAGGATGGCCCCGCTGAGGATGATATCAAGGACATATTCAAGAGCCTGGAAAAGCGGATTGTTCGTGGCCGTATCCTGGCCGGTGAGCCTCGTATTGACGGACGCGACAATCGTACCGTGCGAGCCATTGCCTGCGAGGTCGATATACTGCCAAAAGCTCATGGATCGGCGCTGTTTACTCGTGGCGAAACGCAAGCTATCGGCGCAGTCACATTGGGCTCAACGCGTGATGCGCAGATTATCGATGCACTCGAGGGAGAGCGTCGTGATCCTTTTATGCTGCACTACAATTTCCCACCCTACTCGGTTGGCGAAGCGGGCCGCATGGGCTTTACGGGGAGGCGCGAAGTCGGCCACGGGCGGCTTGCTCGACGCGGTCTGGCGGCAGTGTTGCCCAGTGAAGAAGCATTCCCCTACACGGTGCGCGTGGTATCAGAAATTACTGAATCCAATGGCTCCAGTTCCATGGCTTCTGTATGCGTGGGTTCGCTGTCAATGATGGCTGCCGGCGTACCACTCTCGGCGCCAGTAGCCGGAATCGCTATGGGGTTGGTGAAGGAGGGCAACCAGTTTGCTGTACTCACTGACATTCTTGGGGATGAGGACCACCTTGGGGATATGGACTTCAAGGTAGCTGGAACCGCCAAAGGTGTGACCGCGCTGCAGATGGACATCAAGATTGAGGGCATCAACGAAGAGATTATGGAGCGAGCGCTGGAGCAAGCTTTGGAAGCGCGACTGCACATTCTCGGGCAGATGAATATGGTGCTTGATGCGCCGCGTGAGATCACCTCAGAAAATGCGCCCAGCATGACCACGCTCAAGGTCGATCAGGACAAGATCCGCGACATCATTGGCAAGGGCGGGGCAACGATTCGTCAGATCACTGAAGAGTCGGGTGCAACCGTTGATATCGATGATGATGGCACCGTCAAGGTCTTTGGTCAGAATGCAGCGGCAAGAGATGCCGCTATCGAAATGATTATGACCATTACAGCGGAGGCAGAAGTCGGCGAAATTTATACCGGTAAAGTGGCGCGCATTGTTGATTTTGGTGCATTCGTGACGATCTTGCCTGGTAAAGACGGTCTGGTGCATATCTCGCAAATTGCCGATGAGCGCGTGGAAAATGTCTCTGACTATTTGTCGGAGGGACAGGAAGTTCAGGTTAAGGTGCTCGACGTTGATCAGCGCGGCCGAATCAAGCTGTCCATGCGTGAAGTCGCAGCAGATGACGCCGCCGCGACTCAGGCTGATCCGGTTGATGATGACGATGCGCCAGAGGAAGAGTCGCTGGCTCAGGAGTGATCAGGAGCTGTTTTTCTTTTCATAAGCTGTCACCGAAAAAGCCGCGGCTACTGCCGCGGCTTTTTTTTGCCCCATTATTCGGGGGCTGCGCTCTGGCTCTCGTTTAGCTTTACGAAGCCGCTACTGTTGCAGTCGGTCAGTCTGAGCAAACTCCACCGCGCCTCCAACGATGGTCATCACAACAGTTGTGTCCAGAATATCTTCCTCCGGCACCGCCAGAATATCCGCTGAGAGGATGGTCAGATCTGCCAGTTTCCCCACTTCAATAGACCCCTTGATGTGCTCTTCGAAACCGGCATAGGCGGCGGCCATGGTAATCGTATGGAGTGCCTCCATTCTCGAAAGCCGCTGCTTCGGTTCGAAGCCACCCTCGGGAGCACCATCCAGCGTCTTTCTCGTCACGGCGGCATAGAAATTGGCGATGGGGTTGACGGGCTCAACCGGAGCGTCGGTACCCGACGCGACGACCACGCCCTCATTTAAGAGATCTCGCCAAACGTAAGCTCCCGATTCAATTCGTCGTTGGCCCAGCCGATGAATCGCCCATGGCCGGTCAGAGCTGAGATGAATGGGCTGCATGGAGGCAATGATTCCATGCTCGGCAATTAGCGCAGCATCGCCGGATCTGAGGTGCTGTGCGTGCTCAATTCGAAATCGCGGATCGATCGCGTCTTGAGAGAAGGGCGCGAACCTCGAAAGCACCTCCGAGTTCGCGCGATCGCCAATCGCGTGGACGTTCACTTGCCAATTGTCTGCTCGTGAGTTCGCAATTAATTGCGACAGCGTGTCCAGATCATAAGTGAGCACGCCCCGAGTGTGTGGTGCATCAGAATAGGGTTCATGTAGCCACGCGGTGCGCGAACCCAGTGCGCCATCAGCTTGTACCTTGATTGAGCGTACAGTGAGCCTGTCGTCCCCAGCACCGATAAGAGGACCTCGTTTAAGCCACTCCGCCAAAGCCTTTTCATCGGTTGCGAGCACCATCGAGTAAAGCCGGAGGCGCAGATCGCCCCGCTCTGCCATAGCACGTTGCGCGTCCAGATCCTCTCTAAGAGCGCCCGCGTCATGCGCAGTGGTAATTCCCTGGCTGAGAAGGTGTCTTTGAGCGAGTTCAATGAGCTGCTCGGCCGCGGTTTGATCATAAGTTCTGAGGGGCGCGGTGAGATCGATGGCGGTCTCATGCAGTAATCCGGTTGGAGATCCATCGCGCATCACAATCACCCCGCCTTTTGGCACCACGGTTTTTGCCGTAATGTCCAGTTGATCCATCGCTGCTCGGTTCAGAAGCACAGAGTGCCCATTGGCGTGCTCCAGTATGACTGGATGCGAGGGTGCTGCAGCGGATAGAGCGATGTGAGTGGGGAAGCCGTCGACATGTCCGGTGGGCGCGGCGCGCCACTTGCTTTGGTGCCATCCATGCCCCACGACCGTGGTGCCGACCTGAAGTTGGCGCGCGCGATCGGCGATGAGCTGGACAATCTCATCAAAGCTTTCAGCGTCAGCGAGGTTAACGGATTGCAAGGCCGATCCGATGCCGGCAACGTGTAAATGGGCGTCAATGAATCCCGGATAACCTACGGCATCCTGTAAATCAATGATTGTCGTCTCCGAATCGGCCAGCGCCAGCGCTGCCGCTTCCTCTCCCACGAAAATGAAGCGGCCATCTTTGATTGCCACCGCTTCCACCTGAGGCTGTTGTGGATTCATGGTAACGAGCTGTCCCAGCACTATGGTATCGGGAGATTCTGTTTGGGATTGACAGCTGATCAGAGCCGTTGCGGCCAGGATTAGGACCGCCAGCTGTTGCAGAGGACGCATAGTGAATTCCTGTATCTCGAGCGCCGAGCCTAAGCCTTATTTGGGGCAATAAAAAGGGGGCCGAAGCCCCCTTGCTGTTACATGCTGACTTCAGTTTAGAAGCTGTAGCGATAGCGTGCGTACCAGAATGCACCACTGATACCAAAGGGTGAGTACTGGCTGTAGGTGTTACCGAGAATGGTCGCGGTGTTGAAGCCAAGATTGTTGACGTCGGTCGCTTTTTGACCGCTCTCGTCGGTGATGTTGTTACCGCCGATGAGAATGCTGGAATGGTCACCAATTCGATACTCGACCTCTAGGTCGATCAAGTACTCGCTGTCAAAGACAGCGTTGGTGCCAAATACGTCGTTTTCGAAGCTGTCATACCACTCGTCGTAGAAGCTCAGGCGAGCGAGGACGCGGAAGTTACCCACCGTATGATTCGCAGACAGATTCCAGCGCGTCTCGGGCGTCGTCTCTTCTATCTGACGGATACGGCCGGTACCGATCGTGTCAGGGTTGAACTTCTCCACTTCGGTTTTGTTGTTGTTGTAGGCGAGGTTCCAGTCAGTCGTGCCGCCCAGCCATTCCGTGTAGGTCGATACCACCACATCGATACCATGAGTATTGGTGTCAAAGTCGTTGGTGAAGAACCGGAACTGGGTCAGGTCGCCAGCGCCTGGAACGTTATCTGCGACCAGCTGGTCGATCTGCTCCTGAGTCAGCTTGACCTCAGAGGACAGATTGATGCGATCTTCTACATCAATATCGTAGTAGTCGACCGTGATCTCAAAGTTGCCCAGCGTGGCGTAAAAACCGGCGGTGAAGTTAGTGGATTCTTCTGGGTCCAGCTCTCGTCCACCAAACGCCAGCGCCACAGGGTTTGTCGCCGGAATCGTGCCGTTGTTGATCAGTGTCGGTACGCCGTTGACGTTGGTCAGCTCAGTCGATGTGTTGGATGCATTGGACTGACCCGGAGTTGGCGCCTTGAAGCCCGTGCTATAGGTAGAGCGCACTCCGAAGTTGTCCGTAATTGCCCAGTTGGCACCGACCTTGAAATTGGTAGTGCTACCAAAGCCATCAAAGTCCTCAAAGCGGATGGCGCCCTGTGTGACCAAGCTGTCGGTGGGTGTCCACTCAGCATCCACGTAGACCGCGTAGTTCTCACGCTCGAACGTGCCGGAGGTTACCGCAGGGAACCCCGGGAAGCCGTTAGATGAGGTGCTAAAGCCCTGGTCTGCCAGAGGGCCTGCGGTATAGGACTCGACTTGACCCGGACCGATTTCGAATTCCTCGTTACGGAACTCGCCACCAAAACCGATGTTCAGATTATCGGACACGGTCCAGCTGAGGTCTGCGTTGAAGTTGGTGTCGGTCTGCTTGTAGAGACCGGGATCAAAGTCACGCGGCGTATCGGGGCCGAGGCTGGCGTTTACCGTGTTGTTGATAAAGAAGTCTGCCTCGTGTTCACCGCGGTAAGCGCTCACGTCCCAACGCAGGTTCTCGTTGATTTCGCCACGCAGGCCGATCAGGAAGGACATGTCAGTAATGTCGCCACCGAATCGCGGTGTGAAGCCACCGGTGATGGTTTCCTGGAAGCTGAAGCAGTTGGGGTCAGCTTTCACTTGAGCAAAAGCAACGGGGTCGGGGATGTTGCCATTCAGCGCCACAACCGGGCAGTCCACGCCATCGTTCGGAGTCAGATCACCGATTAGCAGGGTCGCACCGCCGTCGCCACTGTAAACCGCACCGCGGTTGGTAGGGTTACGGAAGAAGAAGCCACCATCGACCTCTTTGCTGTTGTAGTTGGCGTGGCCATAAAGCTCTAGCGTGTCACTCAGATCAACGCCAAAGTTGGCCCAGAGCTTCATGTCGTCATTCACAATGGGCCGACCCCAAATCATGGCGGGTGCGGGCACGCCTTGGTAGCCATCGTCGATCAGGCTTTGTGCGTCAGCACGCTGCTCTGAACGACTGGTAGGGTCAGACTCGCCCCACTCGGCGGTCAGGTTCAGAAAGCCCGAGTCACCCAGCGGCAGACCAATATTGCCAGCGATAGTCACCTGCTCACCGTCGCCTTCTTTGTACTCACCGTAGCGCACTTCGAGTGAGCCACCCTCGGACGCGTCGTTCAGCACAAAGTTCATCACACCGGCAATAGCGTCGGAACCATATTGGGCTGAAGCGCCGTCGCGCAGGACTTCGATTCGCTTTAGCGCCAGCGCGGGGATTGCCGCCGCGTCAGGGCCCTGAGAGCCGTTGGAGATACCGTTACCAAGCCAGGTGATCACCGAGGCGCGATGGCGTCGCTTACCGTTAACCAGCATCAAGGTGTGATCCGGCGCCAGGCCGCGGAGGTTTGCGGGTCTGACCAACGTGGCGGCGTCGCTGATTGGCTGATCGTTCACGTTGTAGGAGGGGACGACATTCCGGAGCAGGTTGCTCATGTCAGTGTCGCCCTGATTGCTCATGGTCTCACCGCCAATCACATCGACCGGTGCGGGTGAATCCAGAGCAGAACGCCCTTCGGTTCGGGTGCCGATGACCACGACTTCTTCGGTCAGGCTGGTGTCCTGGGCAAATGTCCCGGGAGCTGATGCTACTGAAAGCGCTGTCGCGACCGCGGCAGCGAGCGTACGGTTGGGAAATTTCATGTCTATCTCCGTGGCTTAAAAAAACAACAAACGTAGCCCAGACATCACTGTGGGTAATGCTTCCCAGATGCCCGAAACCTTGATTATGGTGTTGATTTGTATCGGTTCGGTGCCAGCGAACGCTGAGCCGGCGCCATTGTATCCGAGGTGAGTGCGGTTTGGGGTGCCATCAGCCTTGGTAAAAATTGCAATTGGTGACAACAGGCTCGAGATCTTCAGAGATTTTCGGATTGGGACGATAGCCCGCTCATCCGGGTATGGGCTTCAACGGCCGGGGGCGTCGCGGCCCTGCCATCTGCCGCCCATCCCGTCCTACTGTTTTCAGTACCTTTGCTGTCAGCTTTCCCAGGCCGACTGCCTGTGCGATCAGTCGGTGGCCCGACCCGCCACCAGATTGTCCACTACCGACGGATCAGCCAAGGTTGAGGTGTCTCCCAAGGCGTTCAGTTCATTCTCGGCGATTTTGCGCAAAATTCGCCGCATGATCTTGCCAGATCGTGTCTTGGGTAACCCTGGTGCCCACTGGATCCGGTCGGGTTTGGCAATCGGACCGATCTCTTGCACGCAGAGCGCGACGAGCTCAGCTCGAAGCCTATCGCTGTCTTCGACGCCGGCCATTGGGGTCACATAGGCGTATATACCCTGACCCTTGATGTCGTGGGGGAATCCCACTACCGCAGCTTCTGCAATATCCTCGTGTAGCACCAGCGCGCTCTCAATCTCGGCGGTGCCCATTCGGTGCCCAGACACATTGAGCACATCATCGACCCTGCCGGTGATGCGCAAATAGCCGTCTTCGTCTCGCAGTGCGCCATCGCCAGTGAAATAATAGCCGGGGTAAGTGGTGAAATAGGTGTCGATCATCCGCTGGTGATCGCCAAAAACGGTGCGGATCTGGGCAGGCCAGGATCGCTTGATGACCAGATAACCCGATCCAGCCGCTTCAATCTCGTTGCCTTGCTCGTCGAGCAATGCGGGCTCCACACCAAAGAAGGGGAAGCTGGCGAAGCCCGGCTTCAGCGCGTGCGCTCCCGGTAGCGGTGTGATCATCACGCCACCGGTTTCGGTTTGCCACCAAGTGTCCACGATCGGGCATCGGCCGCCGCCCACCACGCGGTGGTACCACTCCCAAGCCTCGGGATTAATGGGCTCTCCGACTGAACCGATTATCCTGAGCGAGCTGAGGTCGTGTGAGGTCACGAGCTCATCTCCGAGTCCGTGTAAGGCGCGGATAGCGGTGGGTGCTGTAAAAAACAGATTCACATGGTGCTTGGCTATGACCTGCCAGAAGCGATCGCCCCCCGGGTAGGTCGGGATGCCCTCGAACATCAGTGTGCGCGCTCCTATCGCAAGAGGGCCGTAGACGATATAGGTGTGTCCTGTGACCCATCCCACGTCAGCCGTGCACCAGTAGGTTTCTCCCTGCCTGTAGTCAAACACGTACTTCATCGACATCGCTGCCTGCAGGAGATAACCGCCCGTGGTGTGAAGCACGCCTTTTGGTTTTCCGGTCGAGCCGGACGTGTAGAGGATGAATAGTGGATCCTCACTGTCCATCCATTCCGGTTCGCAGTCGTCGCTTACAGATTGGATCGCGTCGTGGTACCACACGTCGCGGCCATCCAACCAACCGGTTTCAACCCCTGTTCGCTTGATCACAATCACGCTGTCAACGCAGTTCAGGTTCTGCAGAGCGGCATCGACATTTTCTTTGAGTGGTACACGCTTGCCGCCTCGTATGCCTTCGTCAGCGGTAATTACCATTTTGCAGGTCGCATCGTTGATGCGGTCCTTGAGTGCTTCGGGAGAGAAGCCGCCGAAAACAACCGAGTGAATTGCCCCGATGCGCGCGCAGGCCAGCATGGCAAAGGCTGCCTCTGGAATCATCGGCATGTAGATGCATACACGATCGCCCTTGCCCACGCCCCTTTGCTTGAGCGCATTGGCGAAACGGCAGACATGACCCTTGAGTTCCCGATAGGTGAATGACTGGCTGTCATCGGGGTCATCTCCCTCCCAAATGATCGCAATGTCGTTTTCGCGATGGGGCAAGTGACGATCGATACAATTGACTGAGACGTTGAGCTGGGCGCCTACAAACCAGTGTGCCTCCCCGGTAGCGATGTTTGTCTCCGACACCTGTGTCCAGGGTTGATGCCAATCCAGCATAGTGGCTTGTTCAGACCAGAATGCGTCGGGATCCTCGAGGGACTGTCGGTAAAGTGCTTGATAGCGATCAGGCGTGATGTGAGCATCATTAAAGCTGGTGGGGATCGGGTAGATCGCGGAGTCCGTCATGAACTGCTTCCGGTTATGCCGAAGGCAGAGATGGTAAGTGACCCCACCCTGCACAACAAGCACCCTTGAAGCCCCGACTCGTCGTTGCAGGGTTGTTGCTCGCCGCCAATATGACTCGCCGCCAATATGAATTGCCACGCTCGCAGGGCCCGAGCACAAAATCATATCGAACCGTGTGACGGGGGTTTATGATGACCCGGAACAGAGCAATGCAGGTGAGACAGCATCCTATGAAAGAGTCCCAGTTAGACGCACGCCGTGAAGCCTACTGGCGAGAGAACCTGCGCTGGATGGGTATTCTCGGGTTGATTTGGTTTGTTGTGAGCTTGGGTTGTGGCGTGCTGTGGGTTGATCCCCTCAACCGCATTCAAGTGGGTGGTTTCAAGCTGGGTTTTTGGTTTGCGCAGCAGGGCTCCATCTATACGTTCATCGTGCTCATATTCGTATACGCGCGGGTAATGGCAAGCCTGGAAAAGCGGCTTGGCCTAGAGGAGCCCGAGGAATGAGTCTGACCGAGACCACCTATTGGGTGGTGGGTGCCTCCTTCGCGCTTTATATTTTTATCGCCATCCGTTCACGCGCAGGCACGACGCAAGAATTCTACGTGGCGGGAAAAGGCATTCATCCCATCGCCAACGGGATGGCCACGGCCGCTGACTGGATGTCGGCAGCATCATTTATTTCCATGGCTGGCTTAATTGGACTGTCATACAACGGATACGGCGGCTCCGTCTTTCTGATGGGTTGGACGGGTGGTTATGTGATCCTCGCGATGTTGATCGCGCCCTACCTCCGGAAGTACGGCAAGTTCACCGTGCCTGAATTTATTGGGGACCGCTACTATTCCGACCTAGCCCGCGTGGTAGCAGTCTTCTGCCTGATTATTTGTTCGGTCACTTATGTGATTGGACAGATGAAGGGAATCGGGGTTGCCTTCTCTCGTTTTCTCGAAACCGATTATGAAACGGGTTTGCTCTCGGGAATGGTAATCGTGTTTTTCTACGCCGTGTTGGGTGGCATGAAGGGAATTACCTACACCCAGATAGCGCAGTTTTGCGTGCTGATTTTTGCCTACACCGTACCAGCGATTTTTATCAGTTTGCAGCTTACCGGTCAGCCCATTCCTCAGTTGGGCCTTGGCTCGACGCTCGCTGACGGGACGTATTTACTGCAAAAGTTGGATCAAACGCTGTTGGACTTGGGTTTTCAGGAATATACGACGTCGGTGCGCGGCAGCACCCTCAACATGGCTGCTTTTACCGCCTCTCTCATGATCGGTACGGCGGGGCTACCCCATGTCATCATTCGGTTTTTCACTGTGCCAACAGTCCGCGCTGCCAGAACTTCTGCTGGATGGGCCCTGGTTTTTATCGCCATTCTCTACACCACTGCACCCGCGGTAGCGGCCATGGCGCGGCTGAATATCATGCAAACGTTGCAGCCTGCTCCGGGCCAGCATCTTGCTATCGACGAGCGCCCAGCGTGGTTTAAGAATTGGGAGCAAACCGGGTTACTCGGTATAGAGGATAAAAATGCCGATGGACTGATTCAGTACACCGCAGATCCTGCAACCAATGAGCTGGTTAAACTCGATAACGACATTCTCGTTCTCGCTAATCCAGAAATTGCCAACCTGCCTAATTGGGTGATCGCATTGGTGGCGGCGGGAGGGCTTGCCGCAGCGCTGTCGACGGCCGCCGGACTACTATTGGCTATCTCGTCGGCGATCTCCCATGATCTGCTTAAGAAAACATTTATGCCCGATATCTCTGAGCGGCAGGAGCTCGCCGCGTCACGTATCTCGATGGCCGCAGCGGTCCTCGGAGCGGGGTATCTAGGGCTCAATCCGCCCGGTTTTGCCGCGGGGACCGTGGCGCTGGCTTTCGGGCTTGCCGCCGCCTCGCTCTTCCCGGCGCTGCTCCTGGGTATCTTCTCGAAACGGGTGACAAGAGAGGGCGCTATCCTCGGCATGTTGGCAGGCATAGGCGTGACGTTGGCTTACGTTTTTCAGCATAAAGGCATCATGTTTATTCCGGGCACGAGTTTTCTGGGCAACCTGCCGCCTAATTGGTTTTTGGGCATCGAGCCTAATGCTTTTGGGGTGGTGGGCGCGCTGGTGAATTTCGTTGTGACCTTGGTAGTGACGCGCTTGACTGCGCCGCCGCCGCATTCCGTGAGTCAGCTGATTGACGATATCCGCGTGCCCGTCTCTACGGGCTCGGACTAGGTCTGCCTAATCTGAATATTGTCAATGAGTCTGGTCTGACCGAGCTTTGCCGCGGCAAAAAGTGCGCAATCCTCGTTTACCGAATCAGTGAGGCTCAGTGTTGAGAGCGTCCTCAACTCCAGATAGTCGAGTTCGAAGCCTGCTCCCTCTAGTACCCTGCGCGCAGCTTCCAGAGCGGGTTGAACCCCTCCACTTGATTGCCCGTCAATTGAACTCGCGCACTCCTGTAGCGTTTGCCATAGCATTGGAGCGAGTGCTCGCTCCGCTTGCGAAAGGTACTGATTGCGGGAACTCAGAGCGAGCCCATCATGTGCCCGTTGTGTCGCGCCACTCTGAATCTCGATAGGCAACTGCAGGTCCTCCACCATTTTCTTGATGATCAGTAGCTGCTGCAGATCCTTCTCCCCAAACACCGCCAGATCGGGTCTGACCATCCGAAATAATTTGTAAACAACGGTACATACACCGTCGAAATGTCCCGGGCGAGCTCGCCCGCACAGTCCATCTCCCAGTTTTGGGACATGAATGGTGGTATGGGTGCTGCCACCGTGGGGGTAAACATCCTTCTCACTGGGTGTGAATACGAGATCGACGTCGGCGTCTCTTAACGCATTCAGGTCGGCGTCCAGCGTGCGTGGGTAGGTGTCCAGGTCTTCGTGTGCCGCAAACTGGGTTGGATTGACAAAAATCGACACCACTACTGCGTCCGCGTTCCGGGTCGCTTGATCTACCAGAGCGAGGTGGCCGTCGTGCAGGTTCCCCATGGTAGGGACAAACGCGATTCTTTCGGCGCGCTCTCTGAGGCGCGTCATGTGTTGAGTGAGTGTGCCGATATCCGAGGCGATGTTCATGGCAGTCGGTTAGGTGTAGGTGTGCTCTTCTTTTGGGTACTCACCCGATTTCACTGCGTCGACAAAGGCTTTCAGTGCTGCTTGGATCGACGGGGCGCCGTCCATGAAGTTTCTGACAAACTTGGGTGTGGATTCAGTAATGCCGAGCATGTCGTGAAGGACAAGCACCTGAGCGTCTGTCCCGCTTCCAGCACCGATTCCGATGACAGGGATATCCAGTTTTGAGGAGATATCCGCCGCGAGTTCCGCCGGGATGCACTCCAGCACAAGCAGGCTTGCTCCGGCGTCCTGAATTTCCACTGCGTCGGCAAGAATGGACTTTGCCTCTTTTGGCGTGCGTCCTTGCACGCGGTAGCCGCCAAACACATTGACAGATTGGGGTGTGAGCCCCAGGTGTGCACAAACCGGTACGCCACGCTCTACAAGGCGGTGAATGCTATCGCTGAGCCAGGTGCCGCCTTCTAACTTGATCATCTGGGCACCGGCCTGCATCAGTTTTGTGCTGGCATGAAGCGTGTCGTCGGCATTGGAAAAACTCATAAAGGGTAGATCGGCTACGATCAACGAGTGAGGTCGGGCGCGGGCGACGCATTCCGTGTGGTAAGCCATCGCGTCAAGTGATACCGGTATTGTGGTTTCGTGGCCCTGTAGCACCATGCCCAGGGAGTCACCCACTAAAATTGTTTCGGCACCTGCCTCGCTGGCCAAACGGGCAAAAGTCGCGTCGTAGGCCGTGATCATCACAAATTTGTCACCCGATGCTTTCATGGCATCCAGGGTGCTGATGGTGATGCGTTTATTCATAGTTGCGACTCCAGACTGATTGAGGGAGCTGGCTCTCAGCCAAAAATAGTCGGGTTGAAGTAGTGACGGCCCTTTTTAATGTTCAGCATGTAGTCAATAAGCTGCTCATAATCTCTATCACCTTGTGCCAAATCGATTTCGTTGGCATTAACGATCAACAGAGGCGCGGCATCGTAGTAAAGAAAGAACTCGCTGTACACCTCGTTGAGTTGCTCGAGATAACCGCGATCGATCAGTCGCTCCGCATCAATCCCTCTTCGCTCTATGCGTTCAAGCAAACGATCTGGGCTGGCCTGAAGGTAGAGCACTAAATCGGGCACCGGCGCGTCAACCCTCATTTTCTCGAAGACTTTTTGGTATAGCGCATACTCATCGGGTTCGAGATTAACGCGCGCGAATAGAGGGTCTTTCTCGAGCACAAAGTCGGCGACGCGGGCGTGATCGAACATATCGCGTTGTTTGAGTTCAGTAATTTTTTGCACGCGCTGAAAGAGAAAGAAAAGCTGGGTTGCCAGTGCGGTCTGTTGCCTATTTTGGTAGAAGCGCTCGAGGAAGGGATTGAGTTCCGCCTCTTCGAGCAGCAGCTCGTGGTGAAAAGTTTCGGCAATACGGCGCGCAAGGGTGGTTTTGCCCACGCCAATGGGGCCCTCAACTGCGATATAAGTGGGCACGTTGCGTCCACGCAGAGACACTCCTGTTGAAGCGCTTTGCTCTGGCAACACTCTGTCTCCTGAAGCGGCG
>JAYOEE010000020.1:34889-37339 GCA_038106565.1 Halieaceae bacterium | reverse complement strand
GCACACTCACCGATGTCCACTGGTCGGCCGGCAGATCCGCCACCGGTAGTGTATAACTGCCCACTGCCGGGTAACCGCTATCCATGCGGATCAGGAGGGCGCTGTCCGCATCGGTTGCGGCGCTGTCCACATACAGGTCGAACTTGAGCTCGCCCGCATGTACCTCCCAGAACAACGGATTATTGCCCATACCAAACACCGTGGTTGGCTCACCGTCCTCTGCATAGATGGAGATGTTGCCCATATTGCTGGTCTGGATGTCGATCACTGTGCCACGACTCGAATCGTCGGCGGGCACTTCAGCGAAGGTCAGTGCGCCGTCATTGTTCCAGAAGGAGTTGACAGCCAACGCTCGCTCCTCGCCGTCTCTGCCCGGAAGCGTGCCGGCTGCGTCGCCGTAGAGCTCAAAACTGGCCGTAAAGGGGGTGGCGGCGGGAAGTGGATCCATCCCGCGGTCCGCATTCGAGTTACAGCCCGCACCGGCACCGTTGGGATCGTCGGCAGTGCAGCGGTACACACGCACATAATCAACCAACATATCTGAGGGAATTGCGCCCTCGCCTACCTCACCAGGCAAAGTCCCGCCGATAGCAAGATTCAGCAACAGGTGGAAATCGACGTCGAAAGGCGCAGCCCCAGCACCAACCTGATAGCCAACTTCTCGGCCCGCGTAATAGTAGGTGTACCAGCCGTCACGGGTTAGCGTCTGATAGTTGACGCCATCCACATACCATCGCAGTTCGTTACCAGACCACTCCAGGGCGTACTCGTGGAAGTCTCCGGAGGGGTCTTCCACCGGCGTAGCGGGGCCCTGCGACTGCTGCTGCAAAGGCCACGCAAACCCATAGTGCGCCGTGCCATAAACCCGCTCGAGATCAGTATCGGCGTTGATCACTTCCATGATATCCAGCTCGCCACTAGCTGCCCAAGTCCCGTAGGGGGAATCCGTGGGCATCATCCAGAACGCGCTCCACAGGCCCTGACCCGGCGCGGCTTTGACGCTTGCCTCGACTCGACCGTAAGTAAACTCGAACTTTTCAAAGGTCCTAATGCGACCTGAGGTGTAACCATAGCCCTCGACGTTCTCCGCGCGGGCGCTAATGGTCAGGTTGCCGTCAGCGACGGAGAGATTATCCGCCTGATACCACTGCAGTTCGTTGTTACCCCAGCCAGGAATCCCCTCTGCGGTGCCGTCACCCACCTGAACGTCCCAATTAGCGGCATTCAGCGAGTCGCCGTCAAATTCGTCACTCCAGACCAACTCCCATTCTTCCTCGGGCTCCGGATAGAACGTGGGTGAGCTCGGATCCTCGGCAGAGCCACCGCCACCACAGCCTGCCAGCACGGCGGCCAAAGTCAGGGAACCAGCAAAACGTTGAAGTAATGTGTCGAGGTCTTTCATTTATTATCCCCAGTATGGGCTCATAACGGTTTTCACCGTTCACTATCCTCGAAACATCTCGCAAGGTTAAGTGAAACGCGATATGAGGGGATTCAGGTGGGATAAGGTGGATTAGGAACCCAAAAGCGGGCGCTGAGGGTCAATCTGGGCGATTTTCCAACGCTCGCCGCTGCCATTTCTGGGCTGCGGCGCTGTCCCCGGCCAAATTCATAATCTGCACCAACCTGTTATAAAACGGCGGATAGGTAAGGTTCAGGCCTCGATGTACCGCTTTTTCTGCGTAACGGTCAGCGTCGGCGACGTAGCCCGCCACCTCGCGGGCATCACCCGCCTCCCCCGCATAACGGATCAACGTTGCATAGGCCTGTAACGCGTAGTGGACTTGCTCAGGGTATTCTCGGGTAACGCTCTCCAACGCCTGCTTGGCGCGGTTGGTATCGCCGATCTTGAAATAAGCGAGCCCCAGCCACCCCGTGAGTTGGGCGATAGTCGGCTCGTCGTCTCTGGCATGAAGCAAAGCCTGCTCTAGATAAGGAATCTCTTGTCGATATTGCTCATCCTTGTGCAACATTTTTGCCGTCATCACCAGGCTGTCATGATGAAAAGGAAACTCCTCGTATAACTGATACAGCTGCTGATAAGTCGCCCGCCGATCACCAACATACTCGTACAGGTAGGCCAACTCGTAGCGGATGCGCCAGTCACCCCCGCCCGCACGCAACATGCGCTCCCTGCGTTCAATCTGCTCAGGCACCGACCCCAGCTGACTCTCCACTTCGCCTCGCTTGGACTCGATCAGGCTCACCAACGCCCTCTGGTTGCTCTGACCGGTAAACGGCGGTGACTTGACCATACCCAATACGCGATCAAGCACCTTGATCGTCATATTACTGGGGTAACCCACCCGCGAAGCCACCTCAGACTCCGGCAATAAGCTGTCGCGCTTTACGCCAAGCTGGGCGAGGATCGCTCGGGCAAATTGCCGCGCCAACAGGTAATCGCCCGAGAAGTTGTAGTGAACATGCTCGTAAAACAGGTCCCAGCCGGG
>JAYOEE010000020.1:30810-34789 GCA_038106565.1 Halieaceae bacterium | reverse complement strand
CTGAGGAAGGTTTGCCCAATGTGGGAACGCTTTAGCGCCTGCAATACTCGGATCAACCCCATATTGGAGAGAAAATCCTGATTGAAAGTACCCGGCCCATAGGGTCCGATCACCTCATTGTTACCCATCAGGACAATGGCAAAATCCGCCGCGCCCTCGGGAAAAGACTTCGCTGCGGCGTATACCACGTGGGAATTGATAGCGGTCATCGCCGTGTTCACGACTTCGATGCGGCGCCCGGGCAACGCCTCTCGCAACAGTACCTGCAACTGACGGGAAAAGCCGTGATCCGGGTTTGGAAACCCGCGTGCAGCCGATCCACCGAGAACAAAAATCCGGACTACGTCGTCCCTCGGGGACGCGGCGAAGGTGTTCTCAAGCGGCTTGATATCTAACGAGGAGGGATAAAACTGCTCGATAAAGCGAGGGTTGTCCTGAAAGTACTCCTCGCCGTCAATGTCGATGCTATTAAAGTAAGCGAAGGACTTGCCTGGACCCACCCACTTCAGCACTTGCTCCAACGCGAAGAAAAAGAGCGCTGGTATCACCGCCACTGCGATAAAACCAAAGCCAATTTTTTTGATCAAGCTCATGCGGTCACCGACGAGACCGAGCCGCTTATCCCACCCCACGACTGTCTTGGGCGGATCATCGCTGGTTTGTACTCAAACATCGGTTCACCCTCAAACTTTGCTGGTAAAGCAGGCTCAATTGACACTCACTACACGCTAGATTGCGCCCCGCCAGCGAGGATTCCGCGAAGAAACCGGCTACCTATCGCTAAGAAATCAGTCGCAGAAAAGTAATACACTGGCGTTAACAGCGAATCGGAGTCTACCCTATGTCACGCGTTGTCGTTGCCGGAATCATAGAGTTCCCCCCCCAAGTTCGAGACGAGGCACTCACCAAAGGTAAAGCCTTGATCGAGGGCGCTTATACGGAGAAAGGCTGCATCCACTATCTCTGGACAGCCGATCTGAATCATCCTGGACGTGTCGTGGTCTACGAGGAATGGGAATGCGCTGATGATCTTGAGGCGCATCTGCAGGGCGAGTGGTACCGCAATATGTTCACGCATCTTGCCCAGTTCAACATTGTGAGCGCAGAGACCAACAAATTTCGTGTAGACCGAAAAGAACCGGTGTACGGAGAGGATGGCGTCGCGACTGCCTATTTTTCCGATGAAGCGCGTTGATCGGTATTGCTGATCCGCATCAATCGCGGGAGACAATATCGCCCGGCGCCAAGAGAACTCAGGGGGCGCGCGCACAAACAAAAAAAGCACTTACAGCCCACTAATCGCAAAAAATGCCCCGTTGACCGGCTTTGCGGGGGCACCTTTCACCCGCATTGCTAACATCTTCCCCACTAAGAATAAGATTTCTGGGGAAATTACAAAGACCATGCAGACCAACGGGATCCCGCTGGGACAAAAAATAGCGTTCGGCATCGGCATGCTGGCGAACCAAATGTTCCCCGCCGCGCTGAGCATCTTCATGGTGATCCTAGTGCAGAGTCTGGGTATGAGTCCGCTACTGTGGGGGCTGATTTTTTTTCTGCCCAAGCTCGTAGACTGTATTACCGATCCGGTGATGGGTTTTATCTCTGATAGGACCGTATCCCGATGGGGCAAACGCAGACCCTACATCTTTATTGGTGCCATTCTCTCAGGGCTCTCCTATATCGCGATGTGGCAGTTGTCGGCCGACAACAGCGAGCTGTACAACTTTGTCTACTTTCTCTCTTGGTCGTGCATCTTTTTTATCGGGCTCACCATTTTCAGCGTGCCTTATGTCGCAATGGGCTATGAAATGAGTGATGACTACCACGAACGCACTCGGCTGATGGCAGTGGCGCAGTGGATCGGACAATGGGCCTGGGTCATCGCCCCGTGGTTCTGGATCGTGCTCTATGATCCGGACTGGTTCGACAGTGCAACCGAGGGTGCACGTACTTTATCAATTTGGGTTGGCACCGCTTGCATGTTACTGGCCATGGTACCCGCTATTTTTTGCCAGAGTGGCAGCACCGGCGCTGACAACAACACACCCCATCGCAAAGAGAGTCTGGGAGCAGTTGCCAAAGACCTCTTCCACGGCATTGCGATCACCCTGCAGTGCAAGCCTTTCCAGCAGATCTGCATCGCCACTTTTTTTATCTTCAATGCGTACAACACGGTCGCGGGTTTTGCCTGGTTCATTATTGTCTACTACATGAATCAGGGAGACCCTGCCCTCGCAGGCGTTTGGCCGACCCTGTTCGGCAGCGTGTCAGCGCTTTGCACATGCTTTTTGGTCATACCTACCATTAACTGGATGTCGCAACGCTACGGAAAACGCCTGACCTTTATGGTGACGCAATCGATCTCCATCTTGGGGTATCTGCTGTTCTGGTGGAGTTTTAATCCGAGCAACCCCTACTTGATGTTTCTCCCTATTCCAATTTTTGCATTCGGCATCGGCGGACTCTTCACCCTGATGATGTCTATGACGGCAGATATCTGTGACCTTGATGAACTGGAAACGGGCGAACGCCGGGAGGGATTGTTCGGAGCAATCTATTGGTGGATGGTCAAATTCGGGCTCGCCTTCGCGGGTCTGCTAAGTGGTTTGATTCTGGGCTTGATTGGATTCGACCAAACCGTGGCCGTTCAAACTGACGACACGTTGGCACTACTCAGGATGGCTTTTATCGCCGTGCCAGTGTCCGGCACTTTGATCGCACTGTGGGCGATGCGAGACTATGAGTTGGACGAAGAGACCGTCAGGGAACTCAAGACCTTACTGGTCGAACGCCGTGTGCAGGTAGGCGTCCGCTAGCCGATGCTCGCTCTACGGCGTGCGGGACAGAAACGTTCCATGCCCAACTAGACCGGCAAAACCACGTCAATCTGAGAGATGTCCCCTTGCTTCATAAAAATACTCGAGGACAAATGCTCAGGCAGTCGCAAAGTAGGCAATACGCTCTTGGACCCGTCTGCATTGTGCAGTGTGATCGACGGGTTATCCCCTCGCTCTAGCTTGACGGGCACCTGGCAAATCGTGAACCCTAGTTGACCCATTTCCAGAGACATCGTCTGTTCACTCTGATTGATATCCAAATAGCGGAGCGTCGCGGGCGCAACGTGTAGCTCGTCTGCTCGAAACAGGACGGCATCAAACAATAGGCTTCCCCTGTCCAACGTCAGACCAACCTCACCCAGCCGCGTCAGAATCTCCTCTTTAACCTGTCCAGTCATGCCGGGCTGGCGAGCACCTGCAAAGCCAGGCGTGTGGGAATAGGGGTCCGTCGGAAAAGCACCATACCCATCCGGGGTTTTATTAAAGCCGATTCCGGACCGAATATCCTCGTACGCTACTTTGAGCTGGCTCAAAGTGTGCGAGTCGGCACCCGCGCGATCACCGGCAATGATCACTTCACTCACCGCGAGCAATAGCTTCGACACCATGTGCCAGTAGATGGAGCCCAAGCCCTCATAGGCATACATCCCGCCCGATCGGCCAGTGAACAAATCATGCCTAAAAGTCTTGATAAAAAGCGCACGCAACTGAGTACGATCCGTTTCAGTGACGGCAAACCCACAGGCACCGAGGTTTGTCAGCGCGATGTCGACATCGTCCACCTTGTTCAGCGTACCGTTGAAGTGAATGCCGCCGTGCTCATCCTCCTCCACCAGCTGAGTATTTCCCTCAGCCAGGAGTCGCGGTACCAGAGAGATTGACTTGACTGCCTCCGCGGATAACTGATTTTTGTCAAAAAAACGTGGCAGAGCCTTGTTGGGGTAAAGTAAATAGGAATGTTGCCGGGAGGTATAGAGTGCGGACTGTCTCAGAGCACGCAACAACATCAGAGATTGCTCGGGGGTGAGTACGCCGGCACTCAACACTGCGACCTGACCCTCAAGCATTTCATCCAGCCTGACGAGATGTGCGCACCCGTCGACAATCTGAACTCGATTGTAGGCGTGATAAAGCCCGTC
>JAYOEE010000020.1:0-30710 GCA_038106565.1 Halieaceae bacterium | reverse complement strand
GAGGTGGACAGTGCTTCCCAATTCTGAAAGATGTCACGCCAATTACCCGCGTATGAGAGGCGCTTGCCGTCATTTTCATCCAATACATCGATGGAAAATTGGTTCCAGGGACGAGACGGATCACCATGACGACGGCTGAAGGTAAGCGGAAGGTATTCGAGAAATAATCGATTGAGCTGCCCACTACCCGCTTCACGGATCCGCTCTCGGATGACCGAGTAATCTACATCTTCTGGATAATTTTCCGTCAGAGCGGCAATTTCTGGAGCCAGACCTTTATTCCAAACACCCACGAAATTGATCAGATCAGCTTTTGAAAGCAGATAGTTACGATCGAAAACGCCGCCTCTCATCGTATTGAATAGCACGTTTGCAGTATGGTGGGCGGTGCTGAGGCGCTCCCCCGTAGACTGGAATCCATCTGCCATACCGATAATTTCCCTCAGTCGGGCATGCCCACTGGCGACATCTTGTTCCACATCGGTAGCCGCCAGTTCGTTACATGTGAGCTGCTTGGTGAGGTTGGCGACATCCGCCGGGCCCTGGTTGACATCGGCGATGATCGACCAGCCACATTGTTGCCCGGCATCAAGTGAGAGTTGGTCTGCAACGAAATATGCGCCACGTCGCCCATGAATGTCGGTTTCTTGCCCTACATCAGAACCTTTCCTGAATGCATCGAGTTGCATCGACGACAGCAAGCGTTGCGGAGAAGGCAAGCCGCAGGACCAGGCGACTGTTGCAGATAAGGCCTCACTGGGCTCCGCTCTGTCAGTGAGTATGGAGCTCATCGAATAAGTTGCCAGACCTGAATCCACATCCAATTCATTTTTCTTATAGGCATCGACCAGACAACTCAGTTCATTCTGCACTCCAGGATTGGCGCCATAGGGCAAGATATTTTGTATGCCGTCCAGCAACCGCACACGGCGTGCTTCGGCCCCGTTATTTGAAAGCAAAGATTTTTTAACGAACCCGAAACGGTGGGAAGTTTGCCAACTGTAGCGATAAGACAAATCGAGGTCGCGATTGATCTCTTCGAAGATCAAAGTCGTGCCCAGCACATCCTTGTATAGATTACGTTCCAGACGATATACGCCGTCGTAGTGACGGGCGAAAGGCTCCCAGTAGCGGTACCGATCTTGATCAGCCACGAGAAATACCGCGCAGTGACCGGTGACATGGGCGCTGTCGACAATTTTGTCTTCGGTGTAATAAGGAAACAGGGCGCTGTCCGAATTGGTTCGGCCAGCTGTCAATCCGCCTGAGGTGGAAATAAACAACCAGTGATTCGAGTAACTGACCAAACTGATGAAGAAAGGTTCCATCAGATCAAAACGGCGTATCCGGTAAAAATAGTCGCCGTTTAGCTGCACATAGTCACCCTCTGGAGACCCCTCAAGAGGATTCAACGGCTGGTTGCCAAGCCAAATTTCTTCAGACTTCATCTCGTTCTCGCGTTACCACCTGTTGCCGCTCGCCGGTTTAACTTCCGCGAACCCATTCACCGCAATCTCCAACCGCATGGTATGTCAGCAGAGCCAGACTGGGACCGCCGATTGGCCCGCTTCATCGCCACAAAACATCAATTGGTCGTATCGGGTTTGTCAGGGGCAGTTGTCCGCCGTCATCATGGACTCAATTCAGGTGACGTGATCGATGCCCAATGCGCATTTCGATTCTATTACTCCTCAGTTCTCTCATCCTGCATCCCGCCTGTTTTGGGGAAACGGTCCGCGCACTCAATTTTGGCTCAACCGAGGGCGCTTGGTGGCACGGGCAGTATTTTGAGGGGATGCCATGCCCAGCAGCGGTTGCATGCAGAAAAAATCGAAGGGTTTCCGGCACTGCCGAGCCCGCGCTATTTGAGTCTCTCATCGAGGGACCACTGACGCTTGAACTAGCGATTCCCAACGGCACATATGACGCGACCCTGTTTTTTGCGGAGCCAGAGCACAATCCACAACCCGCAAGGACATTTGACGTGCTGATGCAAAACGAACTGAAGATCGATTCGATGGATGTGATGCGCTATCGAGATGGTCAGTCCCGATCTGCGTTAACGGTGACTCTGCCAGACATTGTCGTCCAGGACGAAAAATTACATATGGTGTTGCGTCCGGATTCAGGCGATCCCTTGCTGAGTGGTTTATACCTCACATCAAGAAACACTGACGCCAATACAGAGAGTGACTGGGAGCTCGTGTGGCAGGAGCTGTTCGAACAACCCGAGCTTGATTCTGCTTACTGGAACGTTGATGAGTGGCCGCCCGGTAAAGTCAATAACGAAGATCAGGCTTACACCTCCGAACCCAAGAACCTTCGAGTCGAGGCTGGAAAGCTGGTGATTGAGGCCCATCATCACCCCCAAAGCGCCGTGGCCTTCACCTCAGCGCGGGTTCATACCCTTGGTAAGCAGGACTTCCGTTACGGTAGGTTAGAAGTGGTGGCACAGCTACCCGGCGCGCAAGGTACTTGGCCCGCGATTTGGTTATTGCCCAGTGATCCATTCAAGTACGCCAGTAACTGCGTTGCAGGCACAGACTGGCAAGGTAACCGGCAATGTGACGCTTGGCCCAACTCGGGCGAAATCGACATGATGGAGCACGTGGGATTCGAGCCCGGCCATGTTCACGGCACCGTCCACTCGCGTGCCTATTACTGGGTTACTGGCAACCAGCGCAAGGGGCGATTAATCAAACCCAGCGTGACAAAAGGTTTCCACCTTTATGCCATGGAATGGCAACCTGATCGAATCGATATGTATGTCGACGGCAGCCGCTACTTCAGTTACCTGCGCAGTAACAAGCCCTCTTGGCAAGACTGGCCATTTGACCAGCCGTTTCATCTGATACTCAATCTCGCTATCGGCGGAGACTGGGGCAGGGCCGGTGGGCCTATAGAGAGGGAGGCTTTTCCTCAACGCATGCTGGTGGACAGCGTCAGACTATATCGGCGCGCAGATCTGCCAGCTAACCGAGACTAAGCGCTCTGGGCCTTCCAAGACTGGATTTTGCGGTAGATAGTCGAGGGGGCAACTTCGAGATGCTTGGCTGCGCGGTTAATACTGCCATCACACGCTTCGATCGCCGCCTCTATGACCTTTTTCTCCGCCAGCCAGAGAGGCTCGATCCCCATGTCATTGGCATCGGAGGCAGGTACTTCCGCACCTCTCAACTCTTGGGTCTCCAATGCGATTTCGGTACCGGAGATAACGCGTTTGACCGTGGCTTCTTGAATCAGCTTCGATGACTCAACGAGTACCAGTTGCCGAATGGTATTCTCAAGCTGCCTCACATTCCCCGGCCACGAGTAGCGTCGGAGCGCCTCAGCGGCGGCGGGCTCAAGCCCGGAGGCTTCCCTGCCCTCCTCTCCAGCGATGCGCGTCAAAAGCGCTTCGGCCAGCATCATGATGTCGCTGGCCCGTTCACGAAGCGGCGGCATCCGCAGCGGAACGACGTGAAGCCGATAGTAAAGATCTTCACGCAATCGGCCTTCTCGCATTTCAAACAGTGGATCACGATTGGTCGAAGCGATAATTCGCACATCTGCAGCAATCTCTTCGCCACCCCCTACCAGTCTGTACGTACCGTTGTGAATCAGTCTCAACAGCGTGGACTGAGATGAGTAACTGAGACTGCACACTTCGTCGATGAAGAGGGTGCCCCCTTTGGCCTCTGATACCAGACCTTGATTGCCTGCCCCAACCGCACCAAATAAGGCGCGCTCGATCTGGTCGGGTGCGAGGGATGCGCAATCGACCAGCACAAAAGGCTCGGGCGCCCTGGCCGAGAGCTGGTGAATCGCCCTCGCGGCCAGTTCCTTGCCGGTCCCGCTTTCACCCATGATGAATGCAGTGGCATGGCTACCTGCCAGAGATTCCACTGTTTCAAATACGGTTTGCATTGCAGGGGATCCGCCCAGCAGGGGCCCCAGGTGCTCACGCTTCACAGCTAAACTGCGCAGCTGTCGATCCAGCTTCAGCTTTTCTGCGGCGTTCAGGAGGGTGACACGGAGCCGGGCAGCGTCGAAAGGCTTCTCGATGAAATCGGCCGCACCGTGCTCTATGGCCCGCTCAGCATGCCCGGCACCGTGGCCCGTCATGACGACAACCGCCGGCTTCGGGCTGAGCGGATGCGTGTCGTCAAGGAGATGGATACCGTCCCCATCGGGCAGCTCGATATCGAGCAAAATCAGCTCAGGCAACCACGCAGTCAGGGCCGCTCTGGCTTGTTCGAGCGTTTGTACAGCCTTGACATCGAGTCCGCTGCCATCCAAATACTGGCTGTAGACTGCACAAAGTGTCGCACTGTCCTCAACGATGAGGGTCTTCAAGGCAGTTGCGCCTCCCACAGATACAAAATTCCGGAGCAAAGACTACACCGCTCGGCTCCAATTTCGTGTCAGGCCGAGATTACCAGCTTTTGGTCTGTCTGGGCGTGAATCCAGTACAACACCGCTGTAAGCAGAAGTACCGCACCCACCTGATGGGTGGCTGCCATAGGGATCGCTACCTGCGTGAGTACCGTGCCGATGCCCAGTCCAACCTGAAAGGTAAGCGCCAACAGCATGCAGCCAGCCCCGCGTCGCACGGGAAGGTAATCACTCTGACGGAGCGACTTGATACTCACAACCAATACCAGCAGAGCCAACGCATAGGCCAGCATTCGGTGGTTGAAGTGAATCGTGGCAACTCCCTCGAAGGTAGCCTGCCACCCCTCAGCGTAATAACCCAAGGGAACGAAAGTTTCGCCCATCAATGGCCAAGTAGGATATGCAAAGCCCGCGTCAGTACCTGCCATAAAGCCGCCCGACAGAATCAATGTATACACGCCAATCAACAGCACCCAGCCAATGGGTGGGATCGCTTTGAGCGAGGGTGACCGGTCTGACCCGACACGCAAGATCAGCCATATCATGAGTGCATAGATAGCGACCGCCACGCCAAGATGAGCGGTCAACCGGTACTGAGAAACAGACGGCCGGTCCACCAAACCACTCTGCACCATGTACCAGCCGAGCAGGCCCTGCGCTGCGCCCAGCGTCAATAGCAATATCAGTGTGGGCAGCAACTGCGGCGTGATCATGCGACGCATTGCAAAAATCACAAGTGGCACGAAATACATGAGACCAATCAGGCGCCCGAGTACCCGGTGAAGATACTCGAACCAGAAAATTTGCTTAAAGCCTGCCAGATCCATGCCCTGATTGAGTTTTTGGTACTCAGGGTATTGCTGATATGCAGCAAAGGTATCCAGCCACTGTGCCTCGGTAAGCGGCGGAATAATCCCCATAATCGGCCGCCAGTCGACCATCGACAATCCCGATTCCGTGAGCCGGGTGACTCCGCCGAGTAAAATCATGCCGAGGATGGTGATTGCGCAGACCGTGAGCCATCCGGCAATCCAACGCGCATTTTGCTGCGCATCCGCAGTTACTGATGTCATATCTTGTTCTCCCCCAGAGGGCTCTATTCTACCCAAATCCGCGCAAAGGATCCTTTCTGACCTACACTGCAGTATCAGGAGAAAATCCATGCCCTACATCCGCCTTGACGAGATTGAATTCAGCGTCGGTTCTCGAGTGTTGCTCGACAGGGTCAAACTGTCGCTGGACAAAGGTGAAAAGCTCGGACTCTTGGGGCGAAACGGTGCGGGCAAGTCCACCTTACTCAAAATTCTGTCGGGAGAGGTCCTGCCCGATGATGGCGTGCGCTGGCTCGACCCTAACATTACCATTGCACGGTTGGAGCAGGCCTTGCCCGAGAACGTAGACGTCTCGGTTTACGAGTACGTGGCGACTGGCCTCGCCGAGACAGGCTCCCTGCTGGCGCGCTATCACGCTCTCATCGCTCAGGGCAGCGATGCCGATATGGGCCAGTTAAGCGCTATACAAACTGATTTGGAGCATCGTGATGGATGGTCAATAGATCAACGCATCGCAAAAGTGCTTGATCAACTTGATTTAGACCCCCAGCAATCTTTGAGTGCTTTATCCGGTGGATGGCGAAGGCGAGCGGCGCTCGGCAGAGCGCTGGTGACCAACCCTGACATTTTGTTGCTCGACGAGCCCACCAATCATCTCGACATTCCCTCCATAGATTGGCTCGAGCAACAGTTGATTCAGTTCCCCGGAGCCATCGTGCTGATCACCCACGATCGACGCTTTCTGCAACGCGTATGTAATCGCATCGGGGAGTTGGACAGGGGGCACCTTTCCATCTGGCAGGCTGACTACCGCAAATTTCTCATACTGCGACAGCAGCAGGCAGAGGCGGAGACCCGAGCTGAAGCGCTTTTCGACAAAAAATTGGCTCAGGAAGAAGTGTGGATTCGTCAGGGGATTAAAGCGCGCCGCACCCGCAATGAGGGCCGAGTGCGCGCGTTGCAGGCCATGCGGGAAGAGCGCTCACAGAGACGCAACAAACTTGGAAAAGGACAGTTCAAGCTGGAGGAGGCTGGCCGATCTGGTAAGAGAGTTGCTGAGGCTTATGAAGTCAGTTTCGGCTACGGCAAGCAAACAGTCGTCAAAGATTTTTCTACCATCATTCAGCGAGGCGACCGGCTCGGTATTGTCGGCACCAATGGCATTGGCAAGACAACGCTAATCAAGTTACTGCTGGGTCAGCTCGCGCCGGATTCGGGACGCGTGTCGCTCGGCACGCAGCTGGACATCGCTTATTCAGACCAGCTCAGAGACGCGCTCGACCCGGAGAAAGATCTCATCGACAACGTCTGTGGCGGTCAGCAGTTTATCGAAATCAATGGCCAGCGTCGGCACGCTATCAGCTACTTGGGCGATTTCCTCTTTTCTCCAGATCGCATTCGCACGCCGGTCAAAGCCTTATCGGGCGGCGAGATTAATCGCGCCATCCTCGCCCGGCTGTTTACAAAACCAGCCAATCTTCTGGTCCTTGACGAACCCACCAATGACCTCGATATCGAGACGCTGGAACTACTCGAAGAAATCCTGCTGGATTTCAACGGTACGATCATATTGGTCAGTCATGACAGATTTTTTCTGGATAAAGTGGTCACCCATCTCCTTGTGATGAAGGGAGATGGAGAGATCGAGGAGCAATCGGGCGGATACAGTGACTGGGAGGAGAGAGGCGGAAGCCTTGCCAGCATCACACTGCCATCTCTCACCACGGAACAACGCGTCCCGGAGGCCTCTACAACCGATAAAACATCCCTTGCGGGCGTTGCGAAACCAGATCGGAAAAAAACCAAACTCAGTTACAAGGAACAGCGCGAGCTTGACGCCCTCCCCGATAAGATTGCGTCACTGGAGGCTCAGCACGCGGCACTTTTACAAACCATCTCTGACCCAACGTTTTATCAACGTACACCAGACGAGGTCGCCACCACATTGAACGCCGTTACGGAGTCTGAAGAGGCACTGGATAGGGCCCTGGAGCGCCTGATCGAGCTGGAAGGTTGACACAACAGCACCTACAGCACAGATGCGACGGCCTCTACGACCCGTGGCAGATTGCGAGCATTCAGCCCAGCAACGTTGATGCGAGAGGAATCGAGCAAATAGACAGACTGCTCCGCTCTCAGCCGCTGCGCTTGCTCAACGGATAGACCCAGGAAAGAAAACATGCCTTTTTCCTGACCGATAAAATCAAAGTCGCGGCCAGTCGCACTGCTCAGCGCATCGCGAAACGCCACGCGAAGACCATTTATCCGTTCGCATATCTGCGCCAGCTCGGCCTGCCAACTCGCGCGTAATTCTGGGGAAGACAGTACACGCCCTGCCAACAGCGCGCCGTGAGCTGGCGGCATGGAATAAACGCGTCGAGCTGCAGCCACCGCTTGACTGGCCATCGCATTTGCAGCGCGCGCGTCGCCACCCACAAAAACCACCGCGCCCGCGCGCTCCCGATAGAGCCCAATATTTTTGGACGATGAGACGGCAATAATCATCTCGGGAACCTGTTCGATAATGGCGCGAAGCCCGGCAGCGTCCTCCTCAAGGCTGGAACCCATACCCTGATAAGCAAAATCGATCATGGGTAGCAGGCCACGCTCTGACAGCAACGTCGCCAAAACGCCCCATTGCTCAAGAGTGGGGTCAACCCCACTGGGGTTGTGACAACACCCGTGAAGCAGCACCACGTCCCCGGCCGCCGCAGCATCCAGATCTGCCAGCATCGCCTCAAAGTCCAGCCCTTTGCGCTCTGGGGAGTAGTATCGGTAGGTTTTGAATTGCAGACCCACAGAGCCCATTAGGGGAATGTGGACCGGCCAAGTCGGGTCGCTGACCCAGACCGTGGCGCCCGGTGCAGCCGCGAACAGTACCTCGGCGCCCAAGCGCACCGCTCCACAACCGCCCGGGGTTTGCACGGCTGAAACTCTGTCGCCCAGCGTTGCCGAAAGCTCATTGCCAAGCACCAAAGACGAAATGCCAGAGACATAGTCGGCATCACCCTGTGGCGGCATATAGACCTTTGTCGCCTCCTCTTCCACCAACGCCTGCTGAGCCCGCTTGACCGCATCAAAAACGGGGCACAACCCCGACTCATCCATGTATACCCCCAGGGTGAGATCAACCTTATGGGGATTTGGGTCGGCGCGGCACGCCGCGGCAAGACCTAATATGGAATCGGGTGGCAAAATCGGGAGCGAATCAAACATGCGAAGACTCTTGAGAGTGGCCCAAACAACGGCCGAGAGTATGCGCGAGTAGGCGAGGATGCCACAAGCCCTGTTATCCTTATGGAATCAAGACAAGGCCCCAGCAGATTCATGTCGGCAGACTCACGCTCGCCCCACGACAACCTCTTCGCAGAACCCCTCTCGGATCCAGGGTTGTTTACCTTTAACGAATCGGTGGCAACGGTCTTTCCAGACATGATCAATCGATCTGTGCCGGGCTACGCCACGGTCATTGCCATGACAGGCGTGTTAGCCGCCCAACACGCCCGGGCGGGATCACACATTTATGATCTCGGTTGCTCCTGGGGCGCATCGTTACTGTCCGCAGCCAGAGAACCTGCGTGCGACAACTGCGAGTTGGTCGGCATAGACAATTCACAAGCGATGCTGGATCAGGCACAGCGCCATTTGGCTTCGGTGCCCGAGGGCGGGCGTATATCGCTGCGACATGCGGATATCGTGGACGTTGAGCTGGAAAATGCCAGCGTGGTCATCATGAACTACACATTGCAATTCATCCCTGTTGTTAAGAGAGCAAGTCTTTTAGCTCGTATCCGTCAGGCAATGACCCCCGGCGGCGTGCTCATCCTCTCCGAGAAACTCGTTCTGGAAGATCAACAACTCAATGAGTATCTGATTCGTCTGCACCACGACTTCAAGCGCCAACAGGGGTACAGCGATCTGGAGATCGCCCAAAAACGGCAGGCACTGGAGGACGTACTGGTGCCGGAAACCCGACAGGCGCATATCACCCGACTCCATAAGGCAGGATTCGAACGCAGCGACGTGTGGTTTCAGTGCCTCAATTTCGCCTCCATGATCGCAATGGCATGACGCTACCCGCTGAATTGGTCTCAGACTGGACGGCTTTGAGCGCGCGCTGGACAGATGGCCCTCTCAACGCGTGGCTTGACCCGCTCTTTCAACAAATTGAGGCCGGTTTGACCGTAGCACGCTATGGTGATTTGCCTCGCTGGCGCAAAGCACTCGCTAGTCTGCCAGCACTCCCCGCCGGCCGGCCCTGTCTCGACACGTCACGGGTTGGATTGCAGGGTTCGGCCTCAGTCACCGACCTGGCGGCGCTTGAGGCCGCATTGAAAGGATTACATCCCTGGCGAAAGGGCCCTTACGACATTCTGGGCCTTCATATCGATACCGAGTGGCGATCCGATTGGAAGTGGGATCGACTCCAACCAGCCCTCTTATCGCTCGAAGGTAAACGCGTGCTGGATGTAGGCTGCGGCAACGGTTATCACTGCTGGCGTATGCTGGGAGCGGGGGCGAAGGAAGTCATCGGCATCGACCCCACGCCACTTTTCCTGTTGCAGTTCAAGGCCATTCAGCGTTACCTCAATCAGTCATGCATCCATGTCCTGCCACTCACGTTGGAGGCCATGCCTCGGCATCTGCCCGTGTTTGATACGGTCTTTTCCATGGGGGTGCTTTACCACCGCCGCGACCCGATGGCGCACTTGACAGACCTGCGCGCGAAACTGGTGGCGGGGGGACAATTGATTTTGGAAACCCTTGTAATTGATGGTGATGAGAACGCCCTGCTGGAGCCAGCGGGCCGCTACGCCAGGATGGGCAATGTCTGGCAACTCCCCAGTCCGCAGCTCGCACAACGCTGGCTAAGCAGCGCGGGATTCCTGCAACCCGAGGTTGTGGATGTCAGCCTCACCACAGTTGCTGAGCAACGTCGTACCGAGTGGATGACTTTTCATTCGTTGACAGAATTTCTCGACCCCACTGACCCATCACGCACTATTGAGGGTCTCCCCGCGCCCAGGAGAGCGATCCTGATTGCCCAGAACCCGGAGTAACCATAGCTGAGCGGTTCGTCGCAGATCAGTGCAATTGCTGTCGAGGTGCAGCCAGATCAAACACGATGTCGAAGACCTCCCTGAAGGTGCGCACAAAGTGAGCCTGCATGCCTTCCTTCAGGTGTTCGGGCAGCGCCTCGAAATCACCTCGATTTGCAAATGGCAGTATGACTTCGCTAATGCGGGCGCGCCGCGCTGCAATAATTTTTTCGCGAATACCGCCCACTGCCAAAACCTGTCCGGTCAATGTGAGCTCGCCGGTCATAGCAAGGGGCCGCCTGAGCCTCTCACCACGTGCAAGAGACACCAGTGCCGTTGCCATGGTGATCCCCGCGCTGGGGCCATCTTTCGGCGTCGCGCCCTCAGGCACGTGCAAGTGCACCATGGACATATCAAAAAAATCAGGCTCGCATCCCAGCTCTCTCAAGTGAGCCACAACAAAACTGTAGGCGATCTCGGCACTTTCCTTCATCACGTCACCCAGCTGGCCGGTGAGTTTGAAGCCCCGATTCAGCGTATGAATTTTTGACGATTCAATGCTGAGTGTCGCACCTCCCAAGGCCGTCCACGCGAGCCCGGTAACCACGCCCTTACCTCGCGAGGGGCGGTCCGCGCGGAACCTGGGCTGTCCCAGAATATTTTCCACTTCGCGTTTACCGATTCGCACTCGGTCAACACCTTTATCAACAATATCGAGGATGGACGCCCGCATTAATGTGCCGAGTCGCTTCTCGAGGCCACGCACGCCCGCTTCCCGACTGTAAGCGTCAATCACCAACCTTAGCGCGGCATCATTGATACGAATCTGACGCGCCTGCGCACCGTGCCGCTCGAGCAGTTTGGGCCAGAGATGATTTTTGGCAATGGAAAGCTTCTCCTCGGCAATGTAGCCCGACAATCGAATCTCCTCCATGCGGTCGAGAAGGGGAGCGGGAATCGTGTCAAGCTGATTGGCAGTACACACGAAGAGAACCTTCGAGAGATCAATGCGAAGATCTAGATAATGATCCAGAAATTCATTGTTCTGTTCGGGATCCAGTACCTCAAGCAAAGCAGATGCGGGGTCACCCTGATAGGAGGATCCAATCTTGTCGATTTCATCCAACATAATGACGGGATTGGCGACTTCCACCTCTTTCAGCGCCTGAACGAGTTTACCCGGCATGGCACCCACATAAGTTCGACGGTGCCCCTTTATCTCGGCCTCATCCCGCATACCACCCAAGCTGAAACGATAAAACCGTCTTCCCAATGCCGCTGCAATCGATTTGCCGATACTGGTTTTACCCACTCCCGGAGGACCCACGAGCAGCAGTATCGAACCGTCGATACTGCCTTTAAACGCGCCGACCGCGAGAAACTCGATAATCCTCGCCTTCACATCCTCTAACCCGTCGTGGTGTGCTTCAAGCTCCTGTCGCGCATGTGAGAGATCGAGGTTGTCTTGGGAATGTACCCCCCAGGGTACGGAAGTCGCCCAATCAAGATAGTTGCGGGTTACTGCATACTCCGGAGAGCCCGACTCCAAGATTTTTAGCTTGTTGAATTCCTCTTCCAACCTCTCCAGGACCTTAACTGGCGGGCTGAGTTGCTCCAAGCGAAGCCGGAACTTCTCCAGATCCGAGGTGTTGTCATCTTTAGACAGCCCGAGCTCTTTCTCTATGACTTTCATCTGCTCGCGCAGAAAGAACTCCCGCTGGTTTGTGGCAACCTTTTCGTTGACCTGAGTCGTAATTTGCCCTTGCAGCTCAGCAACTTCTTTCTCACGTTTCAGAAGTTCAAGGACGGTCGACATACGAGCGGTGAGGGGAAGCGTCTCCAGCACTCGCTGTAATTGCTCACCGCTCGCGGTCGTCAACGCGGCCGCAAAGTCCGCCAGCAAGCTGGGTTGGTTAGGGTTGAACTGCCCGATATGCTGCTTGAGCTCCTCGCTGTAAAGCGGATTTAGCGGCAGGAGCTCCTTGATGGCCGCGATGATTGCCATCGAATAGGCCTTTATCTCGTCGCTCTCGCGATCGCCCTGACTGCGCGGATATTCCACCTGCGCGATCAACGGGCCGCTCTCATTCAGCCATCGCACGATTCTGAAACGACGCAATCCTTGCGCCAAAAACTGCCCGGCGTGATCGCGCATACCGGGAGGACGATGCAACCTGACAACACAACCGGTATCGGGGAATTGGTCCGTCGTTACCTCGCCCGGGTCCACCGCGTCGACGAAAGCCAGTCCGAGCAGTCCCGAACCCTGCTGTGCTATTGCGTCGAGCGTTGCCTGCCAACTGTCGGGATTAAACGAGACCGGCTGAACTTGACCGGGGAAAAAGGGGCGTCCGGGAAGCGGCAACAACACCAGCGTGTCGGGCAATACTTCATCTGCCAAAGCGGGGGCATTCGCTTGCTCCCCCACTTCCTGATGGGATTCGGGGGCCAACAGTTCGCTATCGTGATGGTCTGTTTCTTCCTGATCCACGCTGACCTCTGGGTAATATCCTGCAACTCAAGACGCAGCCAAGCACCTTGGAACCTGCGTTACAGGGTCAGATTTGGGGTCTGGAAACCAGTTTTTCAAGGCGTTCCAGAAGGGCTGACGACGCTCGCACCGCTTCTTTCAAACTCTGGGCTATCAAGCTCCGGCCGAAGGCCTCGCGATTTGCGTCTAGTCGTCGCTGTGGGACGGAACAACGGGTGGAGGCGATACAGGGAAAGGTGCAATTTTGGCACCACCGCTTTCCGAAATGCGAGCAGCGCCCTCCTTGTCGACTTCGTCAATGCGAACGATAGACTGGAGCGGAATATAACTGCGTTTCACGCCCGAGAATTCATTTTTCAGCTTCTCCTCGCCAGGGTCGACCAGAATCTGGGACCGCTCGCCGAATACCAGCTCCTCGATCTCGACAAATCCCCACATATCACTTTGGTAGATCTGACGGGCGAACACCTCGTATACCTGTCCACTGTTGTGGAAAATCACTTTGTACATGGGCTGAGAAGGCATGTTGGCTCCCGGGAAACCGAGGTGACATCGCAAAAAGGGGCGGAATGTTAACACTTTGGTCGCAAACCTCCACCGCTCTGCGAAAATTTTAGGGTACAGGGGCTATACTCCGCTCCCCATCAAGCGCCGAAACACATGGCAGATGCTGAGAAATGACTGACACAGTGAAGAAAAAGCTTTTTATAGAGACCCACGGGTGTCAAATGAACGAGTATGACTCGGCGCGTATGTCAGACTTGCTTCAGAGTAGCCACGAACTGATCCCTACCGACTCGGCGGAAGAAGCCGACATTCTGCTACTGAACACCTGCTCCATCCGAGAAAAAGCACAGGAGAAGGTGTTCCACCAGCTGGGCCGTTGGAAGCGGCTGAAACAGAAGAATCCGGAGCTGCTTATCGGTGTAGGGGGCTGTGTAGCCAGTCAGGAGGGCGCTGAAATCGGCAAGCGAGCGCCCTTCGTTGACCTCATATTTGGACCGCAAACGCTTCACCGCTTGCCTGAGATGATTGAAGACCGCCGCAGGGGCGAGCCTATGGTGGTGGACGTCAGTTTCCCGGAAATCGAAAAATTCGATCGCTTGCCCGAGCCCTCAGTTGAAGGACCGACCGCCTTTGTATCTGTCATGGAGGGTTGCAGTAAATACTGCACCTTCTGTGTCGTGCCCTATACGCGGGGCGAGGAAGTCTCGCGACCGGTTGACGACGTCATCACCGAAATTGCCGGATTGGCCGATCGGGGTGTGAAAGAAGTCAACCTGCTTGGGCAGAACGTCAACGCCTATCGCGGTCGTAATCACCTTGACGAAGTGGTGGACTTCGCTGAGCTGCTTCATCTGGTCAATCTCGTCCCGGGTATCGAGCGGATTCGCTACACCACATCGCACCCCGTGGAGTTCTCTGACGCCCTCGTAGCTTGCTACGCGGAGATTCCGGCACTGGTAGATCATCTGCACCTACCGGTGCAAAGCGGCTCGGATCGTATTCTGATGGCCATGAAGCGAGGGCATACAGCGCTGGAGTACAAAGCCAAAATCCGCGCCTTGCGTAAAGTTCGACCTGATATCTCGCTGTCCTCGGATTTTATCGTTGGCTTCCCCGGCGAATCGGAAGCGGACTTCGCGGCCACCATGAAGCTAATACAAGACATTGGCTTTGATACTTCATTTAGCTTTATTTATAGCGCCCGCCCGGGTACTCCAGCCTCTGACTTGCGCGACGAGGTTCCTGAACAAGTCAAAAAACAGCGACTCCAGATACTCCAAACGCGCATCGCTCAGCAGGCAAGGCAACTATCCGAGGCGATGGTGGGCACAACACAGCGGATTTTAGTAACCGGTTACGCCAAGCGTGACCCCGGGCAACTTTCCGGTCGAACAGAGAACAATCGGGTCGTGAATTTCCGCTCCTCTGATACCAGCCTGATCGGAGACTTTACGATGGTAGAGATAGATGCCGCGTACACCAACTCCCTCTTGGGGCACCTCGCTGGCGCGGCTTAATGCCCGATACAGTAGTTGACTCAGCCCGCGAGGCGAGTATCTTTTGGTTCCCAATGCGAAAGAGGCGGCGTGAAAACCGTTGGACACTGAGCAATCGACGCCCGAGGTGAATCCTCAGGGTACAGCTTCGCAGATCACACTCTCACTCGAACCTAACGACGCGCGCAATCTGGCAGTCCTCTGTGGGCAGTTGGACAGTCACTTGCGGCAGATTGAAAAGCGTCTGGACATCACGATTTACAATCGGAGCAACACGTTTGAGTTCCGGGGCGCGCACGAACGCTGCGAAAAAGCTGCGTCGCTCTTATGCTCGCTGTATACCGAGATAGAAAATGGCGCCCAACCCAGCCCCGAAAGTATCCATTTGCGTCTCCAGGAGGCGGATCTTGAGTTACTGAGTGCGGTAGACGGCCACCAAACGGCCACAGACAGCACCAGCCTTATTCGTACCAAAAGGATTTCGGTAAGACCGAGAGGCCAGAATCAGCGTCAGTATGTCTCCGCAATCAGTCAACACGACATTAATTTTGGAATAGGCCCCGCGGGAACAGGCAAGACCTATCTGGCTGTTGCCTGCGCGGTTCGCGCCCTCCTCAATGAGCAGGTGAAGCGCATCCTGTTGGTTCGACCTGCAGTAGAGGCGGGAGAGCGCTTGGGGTTTTTGCCCGGTGATCTGTCCCAAAAGGTGGATCCGTATCTGCGACCCCTCTACGACGCGCTGTACGAGATGCTCGGCTTCGAGACGGTCAATAAGTACATCGAGCGCCACGTGATAGAAGTTGCCCCGCTGGCCTTTATGCGCGGCCGAACGCTCAATCACGCCTTCATCATCCTCGACGAGGCCCAGAACACCACCCGAGAGCAAATGAAAATGTTCCTCACCCGGATTGGTTTTGGCTCGACCGCGGTTGTCACCGGAGATACCAGCCAGATTGATCTCCCCAGAGGCACACAAAGTGGTCTCACCCACGCGGAGTCAGTGCTGGAGGAAATTCAAGGCATCACTTTTACGCATTTTGGCAACAAGGACGTCGTTAGGCACCCGCTGGTGCAAAGAGTGGTCAGTGCTTACGACGCCTACGAGCAACGTGCGAACGCGCCTCGTAGCGAGAGCCCTCCATGAACATTCTCTTGACGGTGGAACGGGCAACCGCCCTACCCTCGCCCACTGACGAGGCCATCCGAGTCTGGATAGGTCAAGTACTTACGCGGGCGAAAGGCCTCAAAGGCGAGCATCCGGAAATCTCCATCAGGATCGCAGACGACGCCGAAGCAGCCCAATTCAATCAGACCTATCGCTCTAAAACGGGACCAACAAACGTGCTGTCCTTTCCAGCAGATCTGCCGCCAGACACCGGTTCAGGATTGCTGGGGGATTTGGTGATCTGCGCACCGCTGGTACAGAAGGAAGCCGCCCAGCAACACAAATCTGAGGAAGCGCATTGGGCACACCTTGTGATTCACGGCGTGCTCCACTTGCTGGGCTATGACCACACCGATGCTAAAGACGCTGAGCACATGGAAGCGCTGGAAATAGACTTGCTGGACAGCCTGGGTTTTCCCAATCCCTATGAATCCGCCCAACCCCCGGAGGGTGTACTCGCGTGAACGATGATCGCAAGCCAGAACAGGAAGAGCGTTCGTGGCTGGACCGCCTTACCCATTTCATCAGTGGTGAGCCACAAAACAAGTCTGACCTCACAGACCTCCTCTCGCTTGCCGAGGAGCACGAGATTATTGATGAGGATGCTCGCAAGATCATGGAAGGCGCGCTGTCAGTGACCGACATGCAAGTGCGGGACATCATGATTCCGCGCGCTCAGATGGTGGTCATCGATTCGGACCAACCCTTGCAGGAGGCGATCCCCCAGATCATCCAAGCGGGTCACTCACGCTACCCGGTAATTGGCGATGGTATCGATGATGTGATCGGCATCTTACTGGCCAAAGACCTGCTTCCCCTCGTGCAAACCCATATGGATGTGCCGAGTATCAAGGCGCTGATGCGCCCGGTGATCGCTGTCCCAGAGAGTAAACGACTAAACGTGTTGCTTAGGGAATTTCGACAGAATCGAAACCACATGGCGATTGTCATCGACGAATACGGCGGTATCGCGGGCCTCATTACCATCGAGGATGTTTTGGAGGAAATCGTCGGGGAAATTGAAGACGAAACCGATGTCGAGGAGGGCCAGCTCATCCGGGGCACGAGCGACGGCGCTTTTATTGTGGAAGCCCTTACGCCAATAGAAGACTTTAACGATTTCTTTAACACCGCGTTCAGCGATGAAGAATTCGATACGATCGGTGGCTTGGTCATCAATGCCTTTGGGCAACTTCCAAAGCGCAATCAGAGCATCCGGTTGGATCAGTTTGAATTCAAGGTGACCCACGCTGACGAGAGAAGGCTGACCCGCCTCCGCGTCACCACCAGCGACCGCACTGAACCGCAAAGCGAGTGATGCTTCGGCGACCAACCTGGGGCCTCGCTTTACTGGCTGGCGTGCTGTTTCCTCTGGGATTGGCGCCCTTCGATCTCTGGCCCATCATTCCCGTCAGCGCGGGCATTTTTTATGCGGCGCTCAGCTCCAGCGCGCCGACCCCCTTCTGGCGACAGGGTTTTGCGTACGGGGTCGGATTTTTTGGCGCTGGTGTGTCCTGGGTATACGTCAGTATTCACGTCTACGGTAATACCCCCACTTGGCTGGCTTTGTGCCTTACCGCGATATTTTGTGGCGGATTGGCTCTGCTTTTCTCGTTTCAAGCCGCCCTCTTTCAACGACTGGCAAGTGAGAACTGGAGATGGCGCATTGTGCAGTTTGCGTCGCTGTGGGTGCTCTTTGAATGGCTGCGAAGCTGGTTGCTCACAGGCTTCCCCTGGGCTTTTGCCGGTTACGCTGCACTCGATTCACCGCTGGATGGCTGGATTCCAACGCTTGGCGTTTACGGCCTGTCTTGGCTATTGATCGCGATGGGCTGCCTGTGGATCGAAGCGATAGCGCATCCACGCATTACGCCGCGTTGGGTGACGGCTGCGATCAGCACCGGCGCCATCTTGATATCTGGAGTGCTGTTAAAGGGAATCAGTTGGTCCTCACCGATCGGCGAACCGATGCGTGTAGCGGCCATACAACCCAACGTGCCACTGAAGGAAAAATGGCAGCCCCGGTACCGTAACCGCATTTTGCAGGACTTTGACGCACTGAATCAGCAGTTCGAGGGTGACCACGATCTGATTGTCTGGCCGGAATCGGCCCTGCCCGGCTATCGCGACCAGCTCCGGGACGCGATTGATCGAGCTGACGAACGCGCCCAGGCAACTGCCACCGCGCTGATTTCCGGCTTACCCACGCGCGATCGGGACGGCCGCTACAACAGCATCACAGCGCTGGGGGCGGGGTCGGGAACTTATCACAAGCAGAAACTGGTGCCGTTCGGCGAATATGTCCCCATGGAGCGCTGGCTCCGTGGCGCGATCGATTTTTTTGACCTGCCCATGTCCCAGTTCACAGCCGGGCCGCCCAACCAAAGTCCACTGATGGCCAACGGTGTCAGTGTTGCGGCATTTATCTGCTACGAGATTGTCTATCCCGATTTCGTACAATCACAGAGCCGCGAAGCCGCGCTGCTGGTGACAATCAGCAACGACACCTGGTTCGGAAACAGCGTGGGCCCATGGCAACACTTTCAAATGGCGCGCTATCGAGCCAGAGAACTCGAGCGCGATCTCATCCGCAGTACCAATGACGGAGTCAGCGCGTTGGTTGACTCGAGAGGACGCGTGTTAGCGAGTGCAGCGCAGTTCAGCGAAGCGGTTGTGACTGGCACCGTTCAGCCAAGAGCCGGCCAGACTCCGTTCGCGATAACCGGCAGTTTGCCCATTCTGGTTTTCGCGCTGATCACGTTGGTATTAGGCCGAGATCGGCTTTAATACTGGTAAACTCTCGGCGGCCATTCCGCAAGTCGTCGAACCTGACCGACCAATTCAGGACCTGCGAAGACGGATTTGATCCTCAATACAGTCAACTTTAGGTAGCAATGAGTCAGGAATACACACCGCAATCACTTGAAATCGCACTGCAACACGCGTGGGCTGAAACGGGGCGCTTCGCAGTAAAGCGAGACGATACGCGAGAAAAATTTTACTGCCTCGCCATGTTCCCCTACCCCAGCGGCAAACTGCACATGGGCCATGTTCGCAATTACACCATCGCCGATGTCATTGCTCGCTATCAGCGCATGCAAGGCAAAAATGTGTTGCAGCCCATGGGCTGGGACGCATTTGGCCTGCCAGCCGAGAATGCCGCCATACAGCACCAAGTGCCGCCGGCACAGTGGACGCATCAGAATATCGCTGACATGCGGACTCAATTGGCCAGATTGGGCTTCGCCTACGACTGGGATCGCGAACTCGCAACCTGTGCGCCGGAATACTATCGGTGGGAGCAATGGTTCTTTACACAGCTGATGCAACGGGGCCTTGCTTACAAGAAAGAGGCCGACGTGAATTGGTGTGAAAACGACCAAACCGTATTGGCCAATGAACAGGTTGTCGATGGAAAGTGCTGGCGCTGCGACAACCCGGTGGAGCGGAAGGCGATTAATCAATGGTTTATCAAAATCACTGCCTACGCCCAGGAGCTGCTAGACGATCTGGATAAGCTCACGGAGTGGCCGGAACAGGTTCGCACCATGCAGCGAAACTGGATCGGTCGGTCCGAAGGAGCCACGATAAGGTTCCCTTTTGCTGAAGATCACATAGAGGTCTACACGACTCGGCCTGATACGCTGATGGGTGCGACTTATCTTGCTCTCGCACCCCAGCATCCCGTCGTACAGGCAGCAGCGGCGCAGAATCCAGCGCTCGCCAAGTTCTGTGATGAGATCGGCGCAATCAAAGTCGCCGAGGCAGACATGGCGACCATGGAAAAGCTGGGCATGGATACGGGCCTCCGCGCGGCTCACCCGATCACCGGCGCAGCCATGCCCATATGGGTGGCGAATTTTGTGTTGATGGGTTACGGCTCTGGCGCGGTGATGTCGGTCCCGGCGCACGATCAAAGAGACTGGGAGTTTGCCCAGAAATATTCACTGCCGATTGTGCAGGTTGTTGCCGACGTCCCCGATCATCCATCTGATCTGGCGACGGGCGCCTATCTGGAGCGCGGCCCACTCATGCAGTCCGGCGCCTTCGACGGCCTCGATTTCGACGCAGCGTTCGACGCGATTGTCGAAGAACTGGAACGCAGGCAACTGGGTCAGAAAAGTGTCAACTTCAGATTGAGAGATTGGGGAGTTTCCCGACAACGCTATTGGGGCGCTCCTATCCCGGTCATCAACTGTAAAGCGTGTGGCGCGGTACCGGTGCCCGAGGAGCAATTGCCCGTCATTTTACCGACCGACGTCGCATTTGAAGGAGTCGGATCACCCATCAAGGAGATGCCCAGCTTTTTCGACACCCAATGCCCGCAGTGTGGGGCGTCCGCAAGGCGAGAGACCGATACCTTTGATACTTTTATGGAGTCTTCCTGGTATTACGCGCGCTACGCGAGCGTGCACAATCCGCACGCGATGTTAGATGGCGAGGCCGACTACTGGCTCGAAGTGGATCAGTACGTCGGCGGTATAGAACACGCTATTCTTCACCTTCTATATGCACGCTTTTTCCACAAGCTCATGCGGGATGCGGGCTTGGTCTCGAGCGACGAGCCCTTCAAACGACTTCTCACGCAGGGCATGGTGCTTAAAGACGGCGCCAAAATGTCCAAGTCGAGAGGGAATACGGTAGACCCTCAAGCACTCATTGACCGCTACGGTGCGGATACGGTCCGCTTGTTCAGCATGTTTGCCGCGCCACCGGAACAGTCGCTCGAATGGTCAGACTCGGGAGTCGAGGGTGCTCACCGGTTTATCAAGCGTCTATGGCGGTTGGTGCATGATTTTGGCTCTGCGGAAAAATTGTCGCTGCCCACAACGCTCACCTTGGAGCAGAAAAACCTGCGGCGTAAAACGCACGAAACCATTGCCAAAGTCAGCGATGACTATGGTCGTCGACAGACCTTCAACACGGCTGTCGCCGCCATCATGGAGTTGTGCAATGAACTCGGACGCCACCCTTCTGAGAACAGCACCGATCGCGCAATCATTAGCGAGGGCCTACATGCTGTACTGCAGATGTTGTGGCCCATTACGCCCCACATTACCGAACATCTTTGGCAACAACTAACGGGACAGACCTTTGTTGAAAGTCTATGGCCAGTCGTTGATGACAACGCGTTAGATCGCGACGAACTCGAGATCGTGGTGCAGGTCAATGGTAAGGTTCGCGGTAAAGTCATGGTGCCTGCGTCAGCCGATAACGCGGCGATCGAAGCGCTGGCGATGGAACAAGACAACGTGAAACGCTTTCTGGCGGACAAGACGGTCCGAAAAGTGATTGTAGTGCCGCAAAAACTGGTCAATATCGTCGCGCAATGAAGGATCTTTTGATAATCAAACGAAACAAATGCCGCAGTCTCGTGCTCGCGGGGCTGGTGCTGCTGTCGGGTTGCGGCTTTCAACTCAAGGGTAGCGCGGGCGGCGTGACAGGACTCGAAGGCACAACCGTTCGTCTCATCAGCAATCAACCGCGCGCCGAGCTCACCAGAGAGGTCACTCGCGAGCTGACGGTCAACGGGGTGATACTGCTCGATGACTCAACTGCCGCGCTGGTACTCACTATCCAACCCGAGCAATTCGCACAACGTAATGTATCGCTTACGGCTCAGGCTCGAGCGGCAGAACTCGAATTGACGCTCTCTGCCGACTTCACGGTACAGCCCGTGGACAGTGATCCGATCGATGCCCGCGCCGTGGTGAACCGGCAAATGCTCAATGATCCGCGGAACGTCGTCGGAAAAACCGAGGAGCTGCGACTACTGCGAGAGGAAATGAGGCAAGATCTGGCGGCTCAAATCGTCCGCCGGGTAGGCCGTAGCCTCTCTGACTGATGCAACTCAAACCAGAGCAGCTTGAAACACACCTCGCCAGCGAACTGGCGGGCAGCTATCTCGTCTCGGGCGACGAGCCCCTGCTCGTTCAGGAATGCGCAGATGCCATCCGGCGTACGGCGAGGGAACATGGCTGTGCTGAGCGCCAACGGATTCATATTACGGGTAAGGACGACTGGTTGGAGCTGGGACACAGTGCTGGCTCACTGTCACTGTTTGCAGACCGAAAGCTCATTGAAGTATCGCTGCCCAGTGGCAAACCGGGAGCTGAGGGCAGCAAAGCGCTACAGGACTTTCTCGCCGGAAACTCCGATGACGTATTGCTCATTGTGAGCGCTAAGATCGATAAACAATCGCAAAAAAGTAAGTGGTACAACGCACTGGATCACGCTGGCGTGGTGATGCCCATCTGGCCCGTCTCGCCTGCGGAGTTGCCCGCTTGGATCGCCGCACGAATGCAAAGCGCAGGGCTATCAGTGGATAGAGAGGCCATTGCTCTGCTCGCTGAAAGAATGGAGGGCAACTTGCTGGCAGCGGCACAAGAAATAGAGAAACTGCGCTTGCTTCACGGAAAAAAGCAAATCACTGCAGAGATGATCGCCGAAACCGTGTCTGATAACGCCCGCTACGATGCGTTCAGACTGGTGGATGTTGCGCTCTCGGGTGACGCGAGAGGTGCTGTGAGAACGCTGAGAGGGCTCAGAGCCGAAGCAATTCAGCCCCCGGTTCTGCTGTGGGCTGTCGCCCGGGAAGTGCGCTTGCTGGCAGATCTCAAGCGGGATGTAGCAGAAGGCACTCCCATCAACAGCGCCCTGAATCGACGGGGCGTATGGCGTAATCGACAATCAATGGTGCGGGCTGCTACCCAGCGTCTCGCGGGCCGAGATCTCGCGGAGATGCAGGCTTTGACCTTTCAGGCGGATGGCGCCAGTAAGGGGTTTTTGACGGGCGAACCTTGGAGTCTTTTGGAAAACCTTGTGGTCATCATGGCTCAGGGGTTACCCACAGACAGCACGAGCCAGCGCCTCGCGTAGAGGAACCAGACCAGGCCCAGACCCACTACCCCTGCGACCTGCGATACCTGATTAAAACCGAACCCGTCTACCCCAGCGCCCAGTAAGGCCGCACCCAGCGCCGGCGCGCCCATCGCGAGCATGGTCCATACACTCATCACGCGTCCGCGATATTCGCTCTCGGCGCTCAGCTGTATCAAGGTCTGTGACCCGGTTCCGGCAACCGTTGTGACAGCACTCAGGCCAGCTACCCACAGGGCGATACCGGCCATACTGGAGAACCATTGCAGCCCCACCAGACTGAGACTTGCCAACCCAATGGCCATACACACCAGCGCCAAAAGCCGGTCCAGATTCGCCGCCTGCCGGCTGACTATCAACCCCCCAAGTACCGATCCCAGGCCCGCCATGGCAACCAGAATTGCCAGCTCCGATGATCCCCCCTTAAGGACCTGACCGGAGAGCGCTGGCAGCAACTCGATGATTGTGCGGCCAAGCAAGCCATTCAGCGCAGCGAGCGCGAGTAGCAGGCGCAGATCCGCTCGTTGTAATAGGTGACGAAAACCCGCCACCAACTGCTCTGGATAGGATGTCTTGGGACTCACCGGCAGATCACAGGAAACCGACAACCGCGACAATCCCAGGAAAGAAACCGTGAACATGAGCATGGCAGCCAGCCAGGCGGCGCTGATATCCAAACGGGCGACCAATGCAGCACCCATGGCGGGTCCGATCATTCGAGCGATATTGAAAGACATGGCGGAATAACCCACTGCACTCGGAAGCGCCTCGCGAGAGACCAGCAGGGGCACGAGCGCCAATCGCATGGGGGAATGGAGGGATGTCGCTACTCCGAGGGTCGCCGCCAAAACAACCAGCACACCGCGATCGTAGGCATCCATCCACGTAGCAAGTGCTCCCAGCAGGGCGATGACGCTGTGAATCACCATCGACAATCTCAGCCCCTGCCTGGGATTGACCCGGTCTGACAGAATGCCAAACCAGGGAGAGAGCAGCAGGGCCGGGGCAAGCATCAATGCGCCGACAATCCCCACCCAGGTCGCTGCATGCGTCAGATCCCAGGCGCTCCAACCCAGCAGGAAGCGTAGTAACCACGCCCCCAGACTGGAGAACCAACTGGCCGGGTAGTACTGGCGAAAACGCGCGTCGGCGAGCGCGGATTGATGCACCTGTCGCGTTTCACGACAGTCTGAAAAATCCTCGCTTGCTTTTTTGACCATGCTCAAATACTGTCTATTTATACAGTATTTGGATCACTGTGGCTGCAACATCAGCAGACGTCGCATCGACAATGGTGATCAGGGTCAACAGCAGAAAACAGGGGTGCATCATGAATTATCTACTTGAAGATATTTTCCGCCGCGCTGATACGTGGCAAGGCATGGGCCAACACGGTATGGGGCCTTCTGGTATCGGTCAACAAAATCGTGTTTTTCTGCACCCGGATATAACCGCTGCAAACGCCGAAACGCACATTGCTGATGGTGTCAGAACCGGATTCGACGCACTGGATGCACAGCTTTATAACAGAGGATGGCCATCAGGGGGATGCATTGAAGTGATCAGCGATCAATGCGGACTGGATGCCATGGGCGTTTTCATGCCGACCATGAAGGCCTTGTCTGGCCAGGAACGCTGGCAGGTATTGATTGACCCCCCCTACATACCTTATGCCCCCCTTCTTACCAAAGAGGGAATCGATCTGCAGGAAATCATGCTGGTGCACCCGCGAAACCGTGACGAAGCGTTGTGGTCAATTGAACAAGCCTTGCGCAGTAATACTTGCAGTGCCGTGTTTGCTTGGCTTGGTGCTACGCATTACCGATACGCAGAGCTACGCAAAATACAACTGGCAGCGGCAAGTCATGGCACGCTCGCCGTACTATTTCGTTCTTGTGAAGCCTTGGAACAGGCTTCTCCTGCCAGCCTGAAAATTCAGATTGATGGCTATCGTCAGATCAAGATCCTCAAGCAGCGCGGTGGGCGTCAGAGTAGGACCATCCCGTTACCCTTGGATGAATCATTATCTACTGGGCCTGACGTATGGGCATCGATAGAGTCATCAGACACACTCCAGCATCACTGGGATTTTCGGCCTTCTGCCTAAAATACTGCCCACATCGAACAAGCCTCGTACTGACAATATTGAGTAGCATCGACGTAAGAGAGCCGCTATCCTTGCGCCCGCTTCTCACTTCAAGGAGGTTGCCATGCAGGACTTCCCCCACTACTACCGATGTGTAGCAACCGCGAATGCTGATCAATCCAGAGTGCGTATTTCAAGCAATGGTCTGGAGGATCTGAGTACCGACGTCCCTCGTGAATTCGGCGGACCCGGCGACCAATGGTCACCAGAGGCTTTACTCATTGCTGCTGTAGCAGACTGCTTTGTACTGACGTTTCGAGCCATGGCTGCGCCCTCGCGCGTCACGTGGTACGCACTGGATTGCGACGCTACCGGCACTTTGGAACGCGTTGACCGCGCTACTCGATTCACAGAAATTCAACTCGCTGTTCGCATCAGCGTGCCTGATGACATGGAGGAGGAGAAGGTTCTGCGGGTACTCAAAAAGGCCGAGGAAACGTGCCTCATCACGAATTCACTCACAGCGACTGTAACGCTAAACACCGATATCACGCGCCAGTCCTCCGCTATTTGAGCGGCACCCCTTTTAATCTGATCGACTCTGGAAAACTGTCGCAAAAAAAAGCCCCGCATCAGCGGGGCTTTTTCTTTTTTTGCCTGACTTTTTATTGGGCCACGCTCACTACCACGTTACCGGAGTCTTCAATATCAAATCGATCCGCATCCATCACCTTTGTCCAGGCGCTGGCGAAATCTTTGATAAACCGCTGACGGCTCTCGTCAAAGGCATAGAACTCCACCACGGCACGTAGCTCGGAGTTTGAGCCGAATACCAGATCAAACTCAGTCGCTGTCCATTTCAGCTCGCCGGTCTGGCGATCGCGACCCTCAAAGACATAGGCTTCTGACGACGGACCCCATGCAGTGTTCATGTCGAGCAGATTCACAAAGAAGTCATTGCTCAAAACACCGGGACGATCGGTCAGGACACCATTATCACTGCCAGCCGAGTTGGCATTCATCGCACGAAGACCACCCAATAATACTGTCATCTCCGATACAGTCAGATTGAGCATATCTGCCTTGTCAATCAGAGCCTGAGCCGGCGTCATAAAGCCAAGATCGGCCATGTAGTTGCGGAATCCGTCATGGCGGGGCTCGAGTACCGACATGGAATCCAGATCGACAGACCCTTCCATTGCGTCAACTCGACCAGGCGTAAACGGAATGGATACTTCTACCCCAAACTCTGCGGCAGCCTGCTCCACACCGACATTACCTGCCAGCACTATCACGTCAGCCAAAGAGACCTGCTTGCCGTCGGCGAGACCGCTATTGAAATCCCCCTGTACGGTCTCGAGCGCTGAAATCACCTCAGACAGTGCGTCCGGATCATTTACCGCCCACTGATTTTGGGGAGCAAGCCGCACTCGCGCTCCGTTTGCTCCACCACGCATGTCCGTACCCCGGTATGTGGAGGCAGAGGCCCATGCGGTACTTACCAGCTGCGTGTTACTCAACCCGCTGTCAGCAATGGCTGCTTTGAGCTTGCCGATATCACTGTCGTCGACCAGATCGAAGTCTCGCGATGGCAAGGGGTCCTGCCATGCCAGCACTTCAGCAGGCGCATCGTCACCCAGGTACCGAATCTTCGGCCCCATATCGCGGTGAGTCAGCTTGAACCACGCCTTGGCGAAGGCCAGCTCGAACTCTTCGGGGTTAGCCAAAAACCGCTGTGAAATCTCACGATAACTGGGATCAAACTTCAAAGACAGGTCCGTGGTGAACATGACGGGTGCATGCGCAACGCCCGCAACATGCGCGTCGGGCACGGTACCAGCTGCTGCCCCATCTTTTGGTTGCCACTGCAAGGCTCCCGCCGGACTGCGGGTTTGCTCCCACTCATACGCAAACAAGTTAGCGAGGTACATCATGGACCATTGGGTCGGCGTCGCCGTCCAGGCTCCCTCTAAACCTGAGGTGACCGTGTCTTCGGCATTTCCCTTACCGCAGGTGTTCTTCCACCCAAAGCCCTGCTCGACAATCGCCTCGCCAGTTGGCTCCGGGCCAACACAATCGTCCGGTTTGTGCGCGCCGTGCGCCTTTCCGAAAGAATGGCCGCCTGCGATCAGCGCAACGGTTTCCTCGTCGTTCATCGCCATTCGACCAAAAGTTTCACGAATGTCATGCGCGGCAAGTACGGGGTCAGGATTGCCGTTAGGGCCTTCCGGATTCACATAGATCAGACCCATTTGTACCGCAGCGAGACCCTTACGCAACTGCCTGCCTTCAGCGTACCGCTCGTCGGCAAGCATCTTGGCTTCAGGGCCCCAGTAAACCCATTCGGGCTCCCAGTCGTCGGTGCGACCTCCCGCAAAACCAAATGTCTTAAAGCCCATGTTTTCCATGGCGACATTACCCGCCAGAACCATCAGGTCCGCCCAAGAAATCTGATTACCGTACTTTTGCTTGATGGGCCAAAGCAGTCTTCTGGCCTTATCCAGGTTGCCATTGTCCGGCCAGCTGTTGAGCGGCTCAAAGCGCTGCTGTCCGCCGTCTGCTCCGCCGCGGCCGTCCGCCGTGCGATAGGTGCCTGCACTATGCCAGGCCATACGTACAAAGAAGGGGCCATAGTTACCATAATCGGCGGGCCACCAGGCCTGCGAGGTTGTCAGCGTTTCATTGATATCCGCCTTCAATGCTTCCAGATCGAGGCGAGCAAACTCTGCCGCATAATCAAAATCCTCGCCCAGCGGGTTGCTGCTGCGCTCGTTCTGGCGCAAAGGCGTCAGGTCAAGGCTGGCGGGCCACCAAGCCTGAGTGCTTTTCGGCGTGCTGCGTGCAACCGACTCCACAACAGGCAGGGCCACCAGGGCCGCAGCCAGTGCGGTATGCACAATCGCCGTCTTCATTAGCGTTACTTTCATTCTCTTATCCTCAGTAAATGACTGGTACCACAGCAGACACTCTAGTCACTTTGAAGGGCTCTTGAAAAGTTGATTGTTTCGGAAACTTCCATCGGTTTTTCCGATGAAGGGATGCGGGGGGTCGACAACGCGCCGCGGCAGACCCTCAACCATACTTTGAGAGATCCATCGCAGCGGGACCTAACCGGGGAATTGACTCCTCCGAATTCCCGCTGCAGCCCAATTGCTCCCTAGTGGGGGTTCAAAGTAGCCTGAACGAGGCTCTGGATGTTGGCCTCAAGCTGATCCAGTGGCACCGCGCCGGTGCCAAGCACCGCGTCATGAAAGGCCCGGATGTCAAATTGATCGCCTAATGCATTTCGGGCCATTTCCCTGAGCTCGACAATCCTCAGCTTGCCAATCATGTAAGCCGTGGCCTGACCGGGCATGGCAATATATCGCTCTATCGCGCGCTCGCAATCGTATTCCGCGTTGGGCGTATTGGCGACCAGGTAGGCAACCGCTTGCTCCCGCGTCCACTGCTTGTGGTGCAGTCCTGTATCGACCACCAATCTAGCGGCGCGCCAGAGTTCCATCGCCAACCGCCCGAAATTTGAGTAAGGGTCTTGGTAAAAACCCATTTCCCGCGCCAGATACTCGGAATAAAGCCCCCAGCCCTCTGTGTATGCGGTAAACCGGGTATGGCGCTGAAAATCAGGCACATCGCCCAACTCTGCCGAAATGGCCCGCTGCAGATGATGCCCCGGTAACCCCTCGTGAAAGGCCAACGCCTCAAGGTCTGTGATCGGCATCGAATTCATGTCGTATAGGTTGGCATAGTAGATCCCCGGCCGTGAGCCATCCGGAGGCGGCCCCTGATAAAAGGCCTTGCCCGCTGACTGCTCGCGATATGACTCAACGCGTTTCACGATCAGTTCCGATTGGGGCAGCAAACCAAAGTACTCGGGAAGACGTTCGGCCATGTCCTCAATCGCTCTCCGAGCCGCCTCCAAATAAGCGGCACGCCCTTCGTCTGTATTGGGAAAACGCAGAGAGGAATCGTTTCGAACCCTTTCCAGAAATGCGGGGAGCTCACCCACTACCCCGAGCTCCTTCATAACCGCACGCATCTCATCATGCAATCGCGCCACGTTGGCCAGCCCCGCCTGATGAACTTCCTCCGCTGTGAGGTCAGTGGTCGTATAAACCCGCAATCTGTCAGCATAGAAAGCCTCACCGTCGGGGAATCGCCACACACCGTCTGCTGAAGCCGCCTTGCCCTGCTGTGTCGCGATGGCTTGGATTAAGCGCTCGTAGGCAGGCTTCACTGCCATCAGCAATGCGGTGCGAGCAGCCTCCCGTAGACGCTCCGATTCGGCCGGCTCCAAAGCCAATTTTTCCAGTTTGTCGTTGAAGTCGCCCCAGATAACCGAACGTGCCTCACCGTCGTCAAATGGCGCGCCTGAGAGCACATTGCGAGCTGAGGCCATGATTTTGGGGATCATCCAGTCGACCAGATACAGCCCTTTATCCGCGCGGAGTTGTAACTGCTCGATCACGCCATCGAAGTACTCCGGCAAGTTATTGAGTCTCGCGATATAGGCCTTGGCATCTTCCTCAGATTCAATGGCATGAACATTAATTAACAGACTGACGACACCGGTGTGAGGCCCACGATGCTGATGTATCACATAACGGTGATGTCGGAAGGCCGCCCCCGCCAGGCTACGCTCTAGCTGAAGGCGATACAGGCGATAAGAGAGCTGACGTTTGTCGGACAGCTCTGTGGTATCGATACCCGCCAAAAACGTTAGCCGTTGGCGCGCAATATCGAGCGATTCAAGCTGGAAGGCTTCTGAGACATCGTTCCAGCGATCCTGCTGATCGTGAACCCCAAGATAACTCGCAGTGGCGGGGTTACGAGCAAGATCTTCCTGCCAGGTATCCGCAAAAAACGCGTCCAACCGCGCTTCCTCTGCCGATATCGGCTCTGCATTGGTTGCTTCAGGCGTTACCTGAGTACCTGACTCTCCACAGGAAACCAATAGACTGGTGGCCATCAAAAACAACCAGCGGCGAAGCGTGCGCGCGGTGGGTACAGGCCGGCGCGCAAAAAAACGGTTCATGAGGCAGTGGGCGTCATCAGACATGAGAGATTTCCTGATTGAATTTGGGACGAATGAGGCTGTGCATCATCTTACCGAATTGCCGGCTTGCCGCGACATTCAGCAGCACAGGGTAAAAGCCTCCTCATAATACTGTATAAAAATACAGTATTATGGTCTGATGTCGCTCTGGCTCTGTTTGCGTTTTGACTCACTACCACTGGAAGCTCTGCTGAAGCAGCGGAGTAAACCCTGCGATGTGGCAGTTATCGTTGTGGATAAACGACGCGTTGTCATGTGTGACGAAGTAGCGAGTCTTGCCGGTGTCCTAACTGGGCAAAGTATCAGCACGGCACAGGCACTACTTGCACCGGACGAATACCATATTCTGGAACGCAAACCGCAAGCGGAAGAGGAACTGCTGAAGCAGCTCGCTATCTGGGCGTATGGATTGTCGCCTCATTTAGAACAATGGCAGGACAATGGCTTGATGATCGAGATCGGTAGCTGCTTGCGGCTGCATCACGGCCTTGAAGCGCTCTTGAGCCGCGTCGATGAAGAAATGTGCTTACGCGGACTGACGGTTGCGATGGGGGTTGCCGAAACGCGT
>JAYOEE010000019.1:1739-39582 GCA_038106565.1 Halieaceae bacterium | reverse complement strand
TTGCCGCACCGTCCCAAGAAGAATCCATCACCGCTGGGGCAGGCTCGCAAACAGAAAGTAGCAGGCAGGCAAAAGATACCGAGGCGGAAGCCGCCAAGCCGTGGCTCATCACACCAACACTATCGGCCGACCCCAAGTTGGGTACAAACGTTGGCGGCGTGATTGCCTATCTGAAAAAGCTCGACGCAGACTCCACCCCTTCTATGGTCGGCTTGTCGGTGTCATATTCGGATACCGACTCCATTGCGGGCGGGCTGGGAGCACAGCTTTATTGGGGAGCCGATACCAGGCGGCTGTTACTGCTGGCCGGCGGCGCCGAGATCAATAATGAGTACGACGATTTTTTGGGCACCGGGCAAACAGCCAAGACCCAAGACAGCGTGCACAGCCTTGGATTTCGATACCTGCACCAATTACGTGAAGGCGGTTGGTTTGCAGGCATTCAGGGGGTCAGCACCAATTACGCGGTGGGAGCGGATGGGTTTGTAGACGGCATGCTGAATCTGGTGGGGTTATCCGGCTTTGATGCCACTGGTCTGGGTGTCGTGTTGCAACACGACACAATGGACAACCAGAGAGATCCACAGGCAGGGCATCTCTTTACGCTCCACAATTTTGCGTACCGCGAAAGCCTGGGCGGAGAGTCCTCATTTGATGTCGGCTTTGCGGACCTGCGCTGGTACCACTCGTTTGAGCAGTTCTCACTGGGGCGCAGCAAGCGCCCTGCCGTTCTCGCGTTGCAGCTCAAGGGGCGGTTCACACACGATGCCCCGCTGTCTGGCTTTTCCTCCGTGTCGCTACCCGGATACACAATGGGGAACTATTTATCGCAGCACTACTCTCACCTGTTATTGGACGGGAGATTACCTCTGAGCAAAAGATTTGGCCTCGTAGCATTCGGCGGAGTCGGATGCCAGTACGGAGAGGATATTGCGGGGAGAGATATCGATTGCTCCGATAATGCCTACCCGTCAATTGGCCTGGGAATGTCGTACTTGCTGCAGGAAGAAGCGTCGGTACTGATCCGACTCGAGGTCGCCAAGGGTAAACATGACAACGAGGCGCTTTACCTCCGATTTGGACACTCTTTCTGATTGGTCTAAGCTGAGGCCAAGCTAGATCGTTAATGATAACTGTAGGAAATGACCCAGTGACAAAACTGTTTGGCGTAGCGGCGCTCTGTGCATTTATTTGGCTACCGGCGACGGCGCAGGCCCTGGTTGCAACTGCCTCTCAAGAAAGCACTCTCAAAGAGCTGATAGACGTAATTGAAGAGCGGCACTACGCTGGCCGGCGCTACGATGACGGACTGTCCGCACAACATTTTGCCGCCTATTTGGACGCACTGGATCCCCAGAGAATGTTTTTCGATGCGCGGGACGTGGCCGAGTTTTCAAAGTGGCGACTGGAACTCGACAATGCAGCCAGACGCGGCGACTTGGGTCCGGCGTTTACGATGTTTAATCGTTACCACGAGAACCTTAAATCGCGGCTACAGCGCATTCTTGAAGAGCTGCCACAAACGCTGGCTGGATTTGATTACGACGTCGACGAGCATCTGGTTATCGATCACTCGACTATGCCCTGGGCTACCGATCAAGCTGATCTGGACGATCGCTGGCGAAAACGGCTCAAGAATCAGGCGTTGAGCTTGAAGATTGCCGATAAACCACCCGAAGAGATTCCCGCGACGCTGGAAAAACGATACCAGAATCAGTTGAACCGTATCGATCAGTACAACGCTCAGGATGTCTTCCAGATTTATGCCAATACGCTGGCGGAGCAATACGATCCCCATACCAATTACTTCTCGCCCAGGCGCGCCGAGAACTTTGATATCAATATGAGCCTGTCTTTTGAGGGGATTGGTGCCATTCTGCAAATCGATGACGAATACGCGAAGGTGACCCGACTGGTGCCAGCGGGCCCTGCTGATAAGCAAGGGGAGCTTCGTCCCTCGGACCTGATCATTGGGGTGGGTCAGGGAGAAGAAGGTCCGCTGGAGGATGTAGTCGGTTGGCGCCTGGATGAAGTCGTCGACCTCATCAGAGGCCCCAGAGAAACTGTCGTACGCCTAGAGGTCATTCCGGGAAAAGGCAAAACCGAGCAAAGAAAGGTCATTCCCATTATCCGCAATGAGGTCAAACTAGAGGAGCAAGCGGCGCAAAAGCAAGTCATCGAATTCACTGACGAGGCGGATCAAGCTCATCGCATAGGCGTAATCGATATCCCTGCGTTTTATATTGATTTCGAGGCTTACAGACAGGGCGACAAAAATTATCGCTCCACCACGCGAGACGTTAAGAAGCTTGTCGATGAGTTGGTTGCAGAAGGCGTAGAAGGAATAGTGGTCGATCTTCGCGACAATGGGGGTGGCTCGCTACAAGAGGCCAATCAACTGACGGGCCTATTCATAGAATATGGTCCGACTGTGCAAATCCGCTCCGCAGAAAGTCGGGTGTGGCGCGACGGCAAACGACGTCGATCGAATTACTACGAAGGGCCGCTAGCTGTAATGATCAACAGGCTCAGCGCCTCCGCTTCGGAAATATTTGCCGGTGCGATTCAAGACTACGGACGCGGCATTGTTGTGGGAGAGCAGTCTTTTGGTAAGGGCACTGTTCAGTCCCTCGTGCCTCTGAAAGAGGGTCAACTGAAAATTACCGAAAGCAAGTTCTACCGAATCTCCGGCGACAGCACACAACACCGCGGCGTCATCCCAGACATTGATTTCCCTTCTCTTTTTGACTTCGATCAAATTGGCGAGAGCGCCCTAGATAACGCACTCTCGTGGGACCAAATCGCGCCTGCACAATTCAACCGTTACCACGATTATGAGCTCATTTTACCGAGGCTTTCCGATCTCCATAAAAAGCGCGCAGCGAACGACCCAGACTATTTATACCTCGAGGATCAGGTCGAAATTGCGCGCGAAGCGCGGTCCATTAAAACCATACCTCTGCAAGAAGCCGGTCGGTTAGCCCTGCGCGATGAACAGCAAGCGAAAGCGCTGGCGATCGAAAACAAACGCCGCGCGGCCAAAGGCATGGATCTTCTCACTGAACTAAATGGCTCCGATGAGGAAGTCGATGCTTTAGAGACCGCGCTAGAGGAACCCGCTTTATCGGAGGTCGGCGCAGAGGAGAGCTCGGCACGAGAAGAGGACGACACAGATGTGCTGTTATTGGAGACTGGGCGAATTCTGGTGGACTCCATAGCGCTGCGACCCGACACCAGCATCGCTGGAAGAGCGGGCATCTAATTTAAACTGCGGATCGAAACTCAATTATTGAAGGGCTATTTCGGTCTGCCCATTAACGTAGGGCCTCAGCGCCATGGGTATCTGGACACTCCCATCCTCACGCTGGCCATTCTCTAAAACAGCCACAAGCGTTCTCCCTACCGCCAAACCGGAGCCGTTGAGGGTATGAAGGAGCTCCGGCTTACCGGTAGTGGGATTTCTCCAGCGAGCCTGAAGTCTTCTAGCCTGAAAATCTCGAAAGTTTGAACAGCTGGAGATCTCGCGATAGGCGCCCTGCCCCGGCAGCCAAACCTCCAAGTCATATGTCAGCGCTGAACTGAAGCCCAAATCACCACCACATAACATGACCTTTCGGTAAGGCAGTTCGAGCGCCTCGAGAATCGCCTCTGCATGCCCGGTCAGTAACTCCAGTGCCTGTTCAGAGTGTGCCGGCCTGACAATCTGCACCAACTCAACCTTTTCAAATTGATGCTGCCGAATCAGACCACGGGTATCTCGCCCGTAGCTGCCCGCCTCACTCCTGAAGCATGGGGTATGCGCAACGTAGTGCAAGCCGCCCTCCCCAAGCTCTTCTTCCGAGTAGATCTTGTTGCGTGCCATATTAGTGACTGGCACTTCGGCAGTCGGGGCAAGAAAGTAACCCTGATCTCCTTCCAAGCGAAACAGATCTTCCGCAAACTTTGGCAACTGCCCGGTGCCCATCAAGGAAGCCTCGTTAACGATATAGGGCACATAGACTTCGGTATACCCATGCTCTTGGGTATGCCGGTCCAACATAAACTGAATCAGCGCCCGGTGAAGCCGAGCCATATCACCCAACAGTAACGAGAAGCGCGAACCCGCTATCTGGCCGGCCGCCTCCATATCCATTAACTTCAGCGCCTCACCAATATCCACATGATCCCGCGGTGCAAATGAAAAGTCCCGGGGTTCACCCCATCGGCTGATTTCCCTGTTGTCTTCTTCAGTTTGCCCTTCGGGAACACAATCGTCGGGCAAGTTAGGTGTCTCTGAAAGCAAGGCTTCCAGGTCTCGCTGAGCAGCCTCGGCTTCGCCGGTCGCCGCTTCCAGCTCGGCACCCAATCGAGACAAAACTTCATCAACCTCTGCCTTCGCTTCATCTACGGAGCGACCGGCAGCGACCAATTCGCCGATTTTCTTCGAGGAGGCCTTTCGCTCAGCCAGCAATCCCTGAGCACGCATATCAGCTGCTTTACGACGCGCGTCGAGGCGCTCGAATTCGGCCAAGTCAAATGGCACACCGCGCTTAGCCAAGGCCGCAACAACGTGCTGCGGATCTTGCCGAATGGCTTTGATATCAAGCATTTTTACGCTCACTTATTCGCGAGGGGGGCGAGTTTACCTGAAAATAAGCTCAGCTGGTTCCCGCGGCAGTCTCATCAAGCGCTCTCGATACGCGGGAGGCATGCCTACCAAGGCGGGGCAAGTTGTTAAACAGGTTAGCTTGACCGGCTTTTGTCTGATGCTTCTTCATTCAGCGCGCGCAGGCGTCGCAATTTCTCAGCAATCTGGCTCTCTAATCCGCGGTCCGTAGGTTCGTAAAGCCTCTCGGGCGCGAGCTCCCTCGGGAAATAGCACTCTCCAGAGGCAAAGCCATGCTCCTCATCGTGGGCATACCGGTAGTTTGCACCGTACCCCTCCTCTTTCATAAGCGCTGTCGGGGCATTACGCAGATGCAGAGGCACTTCCAAGGACCCCGATTCACGGGCGAGCGATAACGCCCTGTTGAAGGCAGTATAAACAGCGTTGCTTTTTGCGGCGCAGGACAAGTAAGTCACCACCTGAGCCAGCGCCAATTCCCCTTCCGGGCTACCCAGCCTCTCTTGAACGGCCGTAGCATCGAGCGCCATGGTTAAAGCTCGCGGGTCGGCCAAACCAATATCCTCAGATGCAATACGAATCACCCGCCTCGCGATGTACATCGGATCACAGCCACCCTCGAGCATTCTTGCCATCCAGTAGAGCGCAGCATCGGGGTCCGATCCACGTATCGATTTGTGAAGCGCGCTGATCTGGTCGTAGAAAGCCTCTCCTCGCTTGTCAAATCGCTGGGCACCGGTATCCGCCAGTTTGGTCAATACAACGTCATCGAGGACGGCCCCTTCCTGTCCAGACACCAAGGTCACCGCCAGCTCGAGTAAATTCAGTGACTGTCGTGCATCACCATCGGCCAGGGCCGCTACGCCAGCCAGAAACGTGTCTGCAACGGGATGCTGTGCGTAACAAGTGGCCATGGCTCTTGTCAGGAGCTCACATAGTTGCGCTTCATCTACGCGATTAAGGTGATACACCCGTAAACGCGACAGCAACGCATTGTTAACCTCAAAAGAGGGGTTTTCGGTGGTTGCACCCACAAAACAGATGGTGCCATCCTCGATATAGGGCAGGAATGCATCCTGCTGGCTCTTGTTAAATCGGTGGATCTCGTCGACAAACAGCACCGTGCGACGCTGCCGCGTCCGCGCGTCTCTAGCCTGCTCGATCGCGGCGCGAATCTCTTTCACCCCTGAGAAGACTGCCGAGAGCTGCAGAAACAGGGCTTGACTGTAGCTCGATACCAGACGCGCCACAGTTGTTTTTCCGACCCCGGGCGGGCCCCACAGGACAAAGGAGTGGACGCTCCCTGACTCTATGGCGTGTCTCAGTGGTTTTCCGGGCCCCAAGAGATGTTGCTGCCCTACTACCTCGTCAAGAGTCTTTGGTCGCAAGCGAGCAGCAAGCGGCTCTTGGTCCGACTCGAATACTGCAAACAGATCGGACTCGGTATTCATCGCTCGTGGTGTCGCGGCATTAAAATGGAATGGCCGGCATCTGAAAATCCGATGGTTTCAGGATACCTCCCGACGCTTCACTCAGCGTAAATTCAATTCGCTGGTCACCCAAATCGATCACCACGAGTTGCCAGACACCTGCTTCACCATTCGTGATTTCGACCTGCTTAAAGCTTCCACCCGGCTGTTTCGGGGTCAGCACAAGACGGGTTTGCTCTGTCACCAAATCAAATGCCGAGGCCAGTTCCTCTCGTGATGCCAATAACCACTGAAATGGACCCCATTGGTCGGGAGAGATCTCTCGCTCGACCACCACTTCGAGATCCCAATCGATCTGGGTCAGTTGATTGCCGGTTGAGAGTAATGTCTGCCGATCGGGCGAATCGATTTCCCACTTCAGGGAGTCTGGGCGGAGCAACATGAAACGCCCGCTCGCCGTTTCAAGAGGTAAGCCCTCAGGACTGATAATACGCTGAGTGAACTGCCCTGCCATGCTCTCTTTTGCTGACAGAACCTCAAGTATGTCGGCCTGACTTGGGTCGCCATACGCCAACAAAAATATGACTACGAGCGCACCTAACCTCAATCAGTCCTCCGGGGGCGGCGGCGCGAGCACTTCTCGCTGCCCGTTACTGCCCATCTCGGAAACAACGCCCGCCGCTTCCATAGTTTCTATCAGCCTCGCCGCGCGGTTGTAGCCTATTCTGAGCTTTCGCTGCACAGATGAAATGGATGCCCGCCGACTGCGACAGACGTAATCCACCGCCTCATCGTAGAGGGCATCCGACTCAGGGTCTTCATCCTCGGAACCCGCCGATTGAATTTCCGCCGCGGTGACAGGGGTTTGCCCTCCTTCATCCAAGAGGCTGTCGAGGTATTGCGGTTCACCCCGGCGTTTCCAATCCGCGACCACCCGGTGGACTTCATCGTCGGAACAAAAAGCTCCGTGTACCCTCACCGGCACGCTCGAGCCCGCGGGCAAATACAGCATGTCACCATAGCCAAGCAACTGATCAGCACCACCTTGGTCGAGAATAGTGCGCGAATCGACTTTAGAGCTGACCGAAAAAGCGATCCGCGACGGGATGTTTGCCTTGATCAGACCCGTTATCACGTCTACGGAAGGTCGCTGTGTGGCGAGCACCAAATGGATGCCCGCCGCTCTGGCTTTTTGAGCGATTCGGGCGATAAGTTCTTCGACCTTTTTACCGACAATCATCATCATGTCAGCGAATTCATCTATCACGACAACGATACTGGGCAGCTTTTCAAGGGTGGGCTGTTCTTGCTCTTCCCCCGTGATTTCTAGCACAGGGTCGGGTTTCCACATCGGATCCAAAATCGGGGATCCCTGCTTCTCTGCATCCAGTACCTTGCGGTTGTAGCCCTGCAGGTTTCTCACACCCAACAGTGACATTAATTTATAACGCCGCTCCATTTCAGCCACGCACCAGCGAAGGCCGTTGGCCGCGTCCTTCATATCGGTAATGACCGGCGTGAGCAGATGCGGAATTCCATCGTAAACCGACAGCTCCAGCATCTTGGGGTCTACCAGTATCAATCGCACGTCTGCGGGGGTCGCTTTATAGAGCAGACTTACCAACATGCAATTCACGCCAACCGACTTTCCCGAACCAGTCGTCCCAGCGACCAAAACATGCGGCATTTTGCCGAGGTCAGCGACCACCGGGGCTCCGGCAATATCGTGGCCGAGGGCCAAGGTAAGTGGAGACTTGGAATCGTCAAAGGTTCTTGAGGCCAACACGTCCCGAAAATTAACGGTCTGCCTATCGGCATTGGGTATCTCGATGCCCACGACACTCTTGCCGGGTATCACCTCCACCACTCTCACCGAAATTACAGCCAATGACCGGGCTAAGTCCTTGGCAAGGTTAGAAATTCTGGATACTTTCACGCCAGCCGCCGGCTGGATCTCAAACCGGGTTACCACTGGCCCCGGGTAAACTGACACGACCTCAGCGACGACCCCAAAATCCATTAGTTTCAATTCGAGTAATCGGGACAGAGACTCAAGGTCCTCCGCAGAGTAACCCCGAGGGCCTGATTCAGAGGGCGCATCCAGCAAATCCAGCGCGGGCACCTCCCCCGATACGGGAATATCAAAAAGCGGCTTTTGTCTCTCCTTCTCGACCTTAATGCCTGGCGCAGGCATTTCCTTTGGCGGCCTGATCTTGGGTGGAGTACGCTTCTTCTCCTTTGCGACATGCTGTTCGATCTGGACCTTTCTCTCTTCCAGTTGCCTCTCACGCGCACGTCGGTCTCGCAATTGATCGAGCCGGTCTGTGGCACGCTGATACAGCCAGGCAGAACCAGCCAGCACACCGCCTCCAACGGTATCGATGACGTTCAGCCAGCTGATATCCGCAAAGACTGTCAGTCCAAGCAAGAACAGTGTGACCAACACCAGTCGCGCACCTACCGGGTTGAAAGCTTGATCGAAACCGACTCCGACGGCTGCGCCCACTATCCCTCCAGCCCCCTGAGGCAAACCGGAACCGCCGCCATCATTGAGCGCTAGCAACGCGGTGGCCGCCACGACCAATAAAATCAGCCCGAGCGAACGCAGACCCAATAGCTGCCAATCCACGGGCTCTCTATGATCCTCGGCCAAGAGCAATGCTATCGCTCGATACGCAAGCAACAGGGGTAAGAGATACGCCGCTGCACCCACCAGTGCGAAAAAGATATCGGCGATGAACGCCCCGGTGATTCCACCCAAGTTCTGAATCGCGCCACCGACACCGCTCGCCGACCAGCCTGGATCGAGATCGTTGTAGGTAGCGAGTGACATCAGCAGAAAGGCGCAGGCTGCGCTCACCGCAATGAACAAGACGTCGCGAAGCCGCCTACGACCCAGTGGCACCTCTGTTTCCGAAGATGCTGCCGACATTTTTGCCTTCGCCGTCAAACGCCATGTACCGTCAGGAAAACACCTATGCTAGCACAGCCTCCCCAACGAAATGGGCCATATTCATTCGCAAATTCATAGGTTTACCAATAACAGCCGTCCCCAAATCGGTTACAATCCGCGAGCGGCAATGTTTGCTATCCGGGCAAAAAATCTGTCCCGCAAACGCTAGCATCGCGATACTTTTAACCAGCAGAGAACGCACTAATGAGCACCCCTACCCACCATCGCCTGATGATTCTCGGATCGGGGCCCGCGGGGTATACCGCAGCAGTTTATGCCGCCCGGGCTAACCTTAAGCCGGTTGTCATCACTGGTTTACAACAGGGCGGGCAACTGACGACCACCACAGAAGTCGAGAACTGGCCAGGCGGTACTGAAGATCTGCAAGGCCCCGAACTGATGCAACAAATGCAAGCTCACGTAGAGCGACTGGAAGCGAGTGTCGTGTTTGATCACATCGAGTCTGTGGATTTATCGCAGCGCCCTTTTTCCCTCTCTGGCACCGGGCACTACACCTGCGACGCGTTGATTATTGCGACCGGAGCATCCGCTCAGTATCTGGGCCTACCCTCGGAAACAGCGTTTATGGGCAAGGGCGTCAGCGCCTGCGCGACCTGTGACGGTTTTTTCTACCGCAACCAAGAGGTGGCCGTTGTTGGCGGCGGCAATACTGCCGTTGAAGAAGCGCTATATCTCAGCAATCTTTGCTCAACCGTTCACCTGGTTCATCGAAGAGACAGCCTAAGAGCCGAGAAGATCCTTCAGGACCGGTTGATGCAGCGAGTCGCGGAGGGGAAGGTTGTATTGCATTGGCACCACACCTTAGACGAGGTGCTGGGGGATGACACCGGCGTGACCGGAATGCACATTCGCTCTACCACAGATCCCACCGAGGCTCATTCCATCCCGCTTTCGGGAGTCTTCATCGCTATAGGTCATAAGCCCAACACGGATCTGTTTGCAGAGCAGCTTGATATGGTGGGCGGCTACATCACCATCCGCTCTGGTACCGAGGGTGCCGCCACTCACACCAGCGTGGACGGCGTCTTTGCGGCGGGTGACGTAGCAGATCACGTCTACCGCCAAGCGATTACCTCTGCAGGCTTTGGGTGCATGGCGGCGCTGGACGCCGAGAAATATCTCGACGCTCAGGATTAGGCCCGCGTCTTTGCACAACCCGTTTCCACCCACCTCGCAGGCACTCAGCGAGCCCAACGGCCTGCTGGCATCGGGTGGCGACCTATCGGTCGACACACTGCTACGCGCCTACGCGCAAGGCATATTTCCCTGGTTCCAACCCAACCAGGAAATGCTCTGGTGGACGCCCGATCCCCGAATGGTGTTGCGGCCGTCCCACATTCACATCAGCAAATCGTTAAAAAAAATAATTCGCAAGAGCCACTGGCGCATTCAGTTCGATACAGATTTCGCGGAAGTTGTTCGCAGTTGCGCGATGACGCCCCGCCAAGAAGGTGAGGCGGGCACCTGGATAACCCCTGCGATGAGTCGTGCTTACCAACATCTGCATGAGTTGGGGGTCGCGCATTCGATAGAGATCCGCGACGGGGAAAAACTGGTGGGAGGGCTTTATGGCCTGTTACTTGGCCGCGTTTTTTTCGGTGAATCCATGTTTTCTGAGGCCAGCAATGCGTCGAAAGTGGCGCTCGTTACGCTGGCCCGTCTCTGCGAGGCGAACAGCATCGAAATGATTGATTGCCAGGTTCACAACCCTCATCTCGCCTCCCTCGGGGCGTCACTAGTTGCCCGCAAAGACTTTGAAAAATATCTTCGGGAGGCTATAAAGGAACCTATGAGTGAGATTCTTCGAAATCCGGCCTGCCTGCTTCCCCGGCACCCACTCCCACTAGATCAGCGGTTGTCTGTGTCATTGGCCGGCGAGGTTTCGAGCCTCCTATGACCGCATCCCTCCGAGAGATCAAGGTTTACACGACCTTCCCGCACCGGTGCTCTTACCTCGAAGGGGAGGAGGCAACCACCCTCTTCGTGGACCCCAGACAAAAGCTGAGCCAGGAACTCTATACGCAGCTCTCGCTGTTGGGCTTTAGGCGGAGTGGAGACCATGTTTACCGCCCTCACTGCTCGCGTTGCTCTGCCTGTATCGCGTCCCGTGTGCGGGTAAATGAATTTCAGCCTGGTCGCACACAACGCCGAATCAGCCGTAAAAACCAGGATTTGAGAATCGAGCTCTCTGAATCTATTAATGACGACGAAGCTTACTCGCTATACCGGCATTACATTGAATCCCGGCATTCGGATGGCGACATGTACCCACCCCAGAGAGACCAGTATGAATCGTTTCTCAACGACGGTTTGGGCTGCGCAAACTATTACAGGCTGTACACAGGCAATCGTCTTGTAGCCGTTACGGTCGCCGATAAGATGCTTGATGGATTGGCGGCTATCTACACGTTTTTTGATCCCGAGCAACCAGAGCGCAGTCTTGGTACAGAAGCGGTTTTGCTCCAGATTCGTGAAGCCAAGGCCATGGGCCTGCCCTTCGTGTATCTGGGATACTGGATTGATGGGTGTCGGAAAATGGCTTACAAATCAAACTTCGCCCCGCTCGAATTATTCATAGACGGGCAGTGGCAACAACACAAGACGGCACAAACCGTTGGCCTCGATACGAGCGCTGTCGTCAATCTCCTGGACTCCGAAAAAGACGCCGACTGAATTGCAGGATTATTGGCGCTTTCCTCGCGAGGCAGTTTTCGATACAGTGCCGCCCGTCAATTTCCTATAGGCAGGGCCTGAATGGCAAAAGAAGACCAAATTGAAATGGAGGGAGAAATTATTGATACCCTTCCTAATACCACTTTCCGCGTGAAGCTCGAAAATGGCCACGTGGTAACCGCACACATATCCGGGAAAATGCGAAAAAACTATATTCGCATTCTGACCGGCGACAAGGTTCGGGTAGAACTCACTCCTTACGATCTCACCAAAGGCCGTATCACGTACCGTGAACGCTAGGTTAATTCCCGGCCGCCCAGTTCAATCTGACGCGCTTAACGTGAGGAAACTATTCGGTGGCTTAACGGTAGCTTGAAAAAGCGGACCGATTAAAAAAATCCACACCATAATGTGCACGCGCCCCTAGGCGTGGAGACAGTGCAACAGCAGCCGACCCTAGGCTTCCACGACCTCCTCGGTCTCCAAAACGGCTTCTATGGATAGCCCACTGCGCTCCGCATTCACCGTCACTACTGCTGTTCCACCCTTCACGAGATCACCGAATAGCACCATATCCGCCAACGGTTTTTTGATGTGCTCCTGAATCACCCGTTCCATTGGCCTGGCGCCCATGGTCGCATCGTACCCCTTCTCAACCAGCCAGAGCCGCGCTTCCTCGTCGACTTCGATCACCACCTGTCTTTCGTCGAGTTGTGATTGGAGCTCAGTCAAGAATTTATCTGCAACAGTCAGGATGACATCCTCACCGAGCGGGCCAAACGGCACGATAGCATCCAGCCTGTTCCTGAATTCCGGGGTGAAGGTTCGGTTAATCGCCTCAATCGAGTCTGTCGAATGGTCCTGCATAGAGAACCCGATGGATCGCCGGCTCACATTTTCTGCGCCAGCGTTCGTCGTCATGACTAATATTACGTTTCTGAAATCAGCTTTACGTCCATTGTTATCAGTCAGCGTACCGTGATCCATCACCTGCAAAAGCAGATTAAACACCTCCGGGTGCGCTTTCTCGATCTCATCGAGCAACACGACAGAGTGCGGATGCTTGGTGACGGCATCCGTTAACAGGCCGCCCTGATCAAAACCCACATATCCCGGGGGCGCCCCGATCAGGCGCGAGACCGTGTGCCGCTCCATGTACTCAGACATGTCAAATCTGAGGAGCTCTAACCCCATCTGCAGTGCGAGCTGCCGTGTCAACTCGGTTTTCCCCACGCCAGTAGGCCCCGCGAGCAAAAACGAGCCAATCGGCTTTTGGCCACCGCGCAAACCCGCTCGGGCAAGCTTGATGGCGCTCACCATCTGTCCCACAGCTTCGTCCTGCCCAAAGACGGTCATTTTCAGGTTGCCTTCCAGCTTTCCAAGCAATTCCTTGTCGTCACTGCTCACTGTTTTGGGGGGAATTCTGGCGATTTTGGCGACCACGGCTTCGATATCAGTAGGCCCAAGCACCTTCTTCCGCTTGCTCGGAGCCTGGAGTTGCTGGAACGCGCCTGCTTCGTCAATGACGTCGATCGCCTTATCGGGCAAGAAACGATCTGTGATGTAGCGGGCCGCCATCTCCGACGCCACGCGCAAGGCCTTGTCTGTGTAGCGGAGCTTGTGATGGGCCTCAAATCGCGATTTCAAGCCCTTCAGAATTTTGTAAGCGTCTTCTACGGAGGGCTCGAGCACATCGACCTTTTGGAAACGACGACTCAAGGCCTTGTCCTTGTCAAAAATACCGCGATACTCCGCGTAGGTTGTTGAGCCAACGCAACGCATTTTGCCCGAAGCCAGCAGGGGCTTGAGCAAATTACTCGCGTCCATCACGCCGCCAGACGCCGCACCAGCCCCTATGATCGTGTGGATCTCGTCGATGAATAAAATCGCGTCATCGTTCTCGCTCAGATTAGCCAATAACCCTTTGAGTCGTTTTTCAAAATCTCCCCGGTACTTGGTGCCTGCGAGCAGTGCGCCCAGATCCAGTGAGTACACCACCGCTTCCTTGAGTGTCTCGGGCACCTCGCCGTCGACAATCATTTTGGCCAAGCCTTCTGCGATGGCTGTCTTGCCAACACCCGACTCACCGACGAGTAGCGGATTATTCTTACGACGACGCGCCAGAATCTGCGCCACCCGCTCAACCTCATTAAGCCGTCCAATCAGAGGATCGATGTTGCCCGCCTCCGCTTCGGCATTTAGGTTTGTCGCATAAGCCTCCAGTGGGCGCTTTTCGCTATTCTCGGAGCCGTCTTCCGCACCCGATATGGGATCTCCCGAGTCCGAGTCTTCCTCGCCATCCTTGCCAATGCCATGCGTAATGAAATTAACCACGTCCAACCGCGAGATGTTTTGCGACTTCAGAAAATAAACGGCTTGCGATTCCTGTTCGGAGAATATCGCCACAAGCAAATTAGCCCCAGTGACCTCTTGCTTGCCGGAGCTTTGCACGTGGAATACCGCCCGCTGCAGCACCCTTTGAAATCCGAGTGTCGGCTGTGTGTCTCTGCCATCGTCGTTGTCTGAAAGCAGTGGCGTGGTTGAGTCAATAAATTCGATCAGCTCTCCACGCAACTCCTCCATGTCTACCTGACACGCACTCAACACGGATACCGCAGCGGAGTCGTCTAACAGGGCCAGTAACAGATGCTCGACCGTGATGAACTCATGGCGACGCGCGCGAGCTGTGCGAAACGTCTCATTGAGTGTATTTTCGAGCTCTTTACTCAGCATTTATCTACACCTCGTCATCAGCGGATGGCTCAACTTCGCACAGCAGTGGATGACCACTGTCGCGGGCACTTTGATTAACCTGCTCGGCCTTCGTCTCTGCAATATCCTGAGGATATATTCCACATACGCCTTTTCCCTGCGTGTGGACTGCCAACATTACCTGAGTGGCCTTTTCCCGATTCATGCCGAAAAACTGCTCCAGCACCAGCACGACAAACTCCATAGGCGTGTAATCGTCATTCAGCAAAATAACGCGATACAACGGCGGCTTTTTCAGTTTTGGCTTGGCCGGCGCTACCGCCAATCCACCGTCGTCATGGTCGTCGCCCTCAGTGCGGGGCGGGCCTGAACGCGTCTTCACGGATAACAATGATTGCAGGGAGCCACTACTCATGCCGCCAGTATAATCCACCGGAGAGCGATTTGAGCGCTCCCGCGAGGAGCTTTAGTCTGTTTTTTATTGCCCCGTGGAGCAAAAAATTCGTCAGTGCCAGAACCACTTTTTCCACGGCAAAAAAAAGCCCGCTGCATAGCGGGCTCTTGGGTTTGGCGTCTCTTACATTTTAGCAATGACAGCTTCACCAAAGGCGGAGCAAGACACCAGCGTGGCGCCCTCCATCAGCCGTTCGAAGTCATACGTCACGGTTTTAGCCTGAATCGCGCCGTTCATACCGTCGATGATGAGGTCTGCCGCCTCATTCCAGCCGAGATGTCGGAGCATCATTTCAGCTGACAGGATGAGCGAGCCAGGGTTGACTTTATCCTGACCCGCGTACTTGGGTGCGGTTCCATGAGTCGCCTCGAACAGCGCAACTGTGTCCGATAGATTCGCACCGGGCGCAATGCCTATGCCACCAACCTGAGCGGCCAGCGCATCTGACAAATAATCCCCGTTCAAATTCAGCGTCGCCACAACGCTGTAGTCTCTGGGTCTGGTGAGGACCTGCTGTAGCATAGCGTCGGCAATCACGTCCTTCACGACGATGTCGGAACCGGTTCGCGGATTCTTAATACGCACCCAAGGCCCCCCGTCGAGCAGTTCGCCTCCAAATTCCTTCTGCGCTAGCTCATACCCCCAGTCACGGAAAGCACCCTCCGTGAACTTCATGATGTTGCCCTTATGCACAAGCGTCACTGAGGGCAAATCCTGATCAATAGCGTACTGGATGGCTTTCCGAACAAGCCGTTGCGTGCCCTCTGCGGAAACCGGCTTGATACCAATCCCCACGTTCTGAGGGAACCGAATCTTGGTCGCTCCCATCTCGTTGATAATAAAGTCGACTACTTTCTGCGCCTCTTCAGTGCCTGCTTGATATTCAATGCCGGCGTAGATGTCCTCAGAATTTTCCCTGAAGATCACCATGTTGCAGTCGCCTGGATTCTTTACCGGAGAAGGCACCCCTTCAAACCATCTCACAGGACGAAGGCAGGTATAGAGGTCCAGTTCCTGTCGTAACGCCACATTCAAGGAGCGAAATCCGCCGCCAACAGGTGTCGTTAACGGACCTTTTATCGCCACGCTGTAGGTCTTGATCGCTTCCAGAGTTTCTTCTGGGAACCAGTCACCGTCGTATAACTCGGCCGCTTTTTCGCCAGTATAGATTTCCATCCAGGAAATCCTTCTGGCGCCGTCGTAGGCTTTGGCGACCGCCGCATCCACCACCGCAATCATCACCGGAGAGATGTCTACGCCAATGCCATCTCCCTCGATGTAAGGAATGATGGGATTGTTAGGAACTGAAAGACTGTTGTCGTCGTTCACGACGATCATCTCACCGGTCTCAGGTACTTGGATATGTTGGTATGCCATGTTGGAGCTCCCCCAGAAAAACAAAATTAACCCTCCAGTCGGAGGTGCCACACAGCGAGACGCAACCCCGGTCTAGTGGGGTTGCCAAGCTCAGCAATGCGGTTCCGCCATTTTAACACCAAATACGGCACACTATGTGCATGCCAAAGCTCATTCTCTTTAACAAACCGTTTCAGGTGCTCAGCCAATTTACCGATCGCGACAACCTGCAAGCGCCTCGCGCAACGCTGGCCGACTTTATTGACGCGCCCGACTTTCGTCCAGCGGGGCGTCTAGATTTTGATTCGGAAGGACTCTTGATCCTTACCGACGATGGCAAGATTCAACAGCGGATTGCGCACCCTCGCCACACTTACTGGAAGACCTACTGGGTGCAAGTGGAAGGTGAAATCGACCACTTCGCCTGCGACAGGCTATCCAAAGGCGTTGACCTGAAAGATGGCGCGACCAAACCAGCCCGAGCCCGGGTGCTCTCCCCACCAACCCTATGGGAGCGAGAGCCTCCCATCAGGCAGAGAAAATCTGTCCCGGACTCCTGGCTAGAACTCAGCATCAGCGAAGGAAGGAACAGACAAGTCCGGCGCATGACGGCAGCTGTCGGCTACCCCACCCTAAGACTCGTTCGCGTAGCGGTGGGCCCCTGGAATCTGGACGATTTACTCCCCGGCAAATTTCGGTGGGTTGATGCCGACCTTTAAAGCGTTGATGATACGGCGCTTCCCCACCATGCATTCGAACATGATTCTGAAGCTCATTTTGGATAACGAGTCGTGAATACCATTGCAAACGGCAACGGCCAGAGTGTCATTGTGGGGATGTCCGGTGGTGTGGACTCATCGGTAGCAGCCATGCTGCTGCTTGAGGCAGGCTACCGCGTCGAAGGCCTGTTCATGAAGAATTGGGAAGAAGACGACGGCACAGAGTATTGCACCGCAAAAGAGGATTTGGCCGACGCGCAAGGCGTAGCAGACGCGCTGGGCGTGCATCTGCACACCGCAAACTTTGCAGCAGAGTACTGGGACGACGTATTTGCTCACTTTCTGAAGGAATACGGTGCCGGTAGAACCCCAAATCCCGATATTCTCTGCAATCGGGAAATTAAGTTCCGCGCTTTTCTAGACTACGCGATGGTATTGGAAGCCGATTTTATCGCCACGGGTCACTATGTGCGGACCGCGCAAATCAACGGCAAAACAGCTCTCAAAAAAGGGATCGACGGCAACAAAGATCAGAGTTATTTCCTGCATCAGGTCGACCACCGAGCACTAAGCAAAAGTCTTTTCCCGCTAGGCTCTCTGAGCAAGCAAGAAGTGAGGGCGCGTGCAGAGAAAGCTGGCTTTCAGAACGCCAGAAAGAAAGACAGCACAGGAATATGCTTCATCGGCGAGAGGCGCTTCAACGATTTCCTCAAGCAATATTTATCTGCGAAGCCAGGCCCCGTTCTAACAACCGAAGGAGAGCATCTGGGTCAGCATGAAGGCTTGATTTACCACACTATTGGTCAACGACAGGGTTTGCGAATCGGCGGTCTCGCCAATCACCCCGAAGCGCCGTGGTATGTAGTGGATAAAGATTGCTTGCAAAACACATTGATCGTCGCTCAGGGAAACAATCATCCCGCGCTCTATCGCAAGCAGCTGGTAGCTTCAGAGATATTTTGGATCAACGGTGAACCGCCAGAGGCCCCCTTTCGCTGCTCTGCCAAAATCCGCTACCGACAAGCTGATCAAAGCTGTTTACTAAGGAAAGACGATGCGGGCTATTCGGTTATCTTTGACACGTCGCAGAGAGCAATTACACCAGGGCAATCGGTGGTGTTTTACGACGGAGACGTCTGCCTCGGTGGCGGCGTAATCGAGTCAGCACTATGACCGAGCGCACGCAAAAAGAACAACAGACTCTGGCGCTCGCGGGAGTAGCGCAGGCCGCCAGAATCGTTGACCTCGCTGCAAAAACCGGCAGCTGGCCGACGCCATTCGTTGAGGCGTCTGTGCACTCGCTGTTTTGCTTTGATCCCGACGAAGTTGAGGAGGTGTTCGGGACCATACAGGGTGTGCGGCTTGGCCTCGAACAACTCTCCACTTGTCTGCGCTTGTCTCAGGACCCCGCCGCCGCCGATACACTGCGCTACATGCTAGCGATTTTGCAGCTAGAAAAACGATTTGCCCGTCGCGATGATCTGCTATCCATCGTGCATTCGAGATTGAAACATACCGCCTACAAGGCAGAGAATTTTTCTAGCGATATCAATAGCCTAAGCTCTAATATTTCATCTATTTATCAGGATACACTGAGCGGGCTCCCCTACAGGATAAAGGTCACAGGGAGTGCACAACACCTCAACAACCCCCGAGTAGCGGATCTCGTGCGTACAGTACTACTGTGCGGCGTAAGAGCAGCTTTCCTATGGCGTCAACTCGGAGGCTCTCGACTCAAGCTGATGCTCAGTAGGGGCTCAATCGCGGCGACGGCGGGCCGACTCGCGATGGAAGTGGGCACCGTGCACTGATCCAATGGAAATGCTCCACTCAGAAGCCTGATTTTGCTAAACCGCATAATCCTTGAACTTAAACCGCATGTTAAACTTGTCGTTGACCTGTTTGGCGGCGCCACATGACACACTACGCACTGACCGCACTGTCGCCTCTTGACGGGCGATACCGTTCAAAACTCGATCCTCTACGAGGCATCTTCTCGGAATACGGCCTGATAGAACGTCGCGTGATCGTCGAGATTGCCTGGCTGAGAGCGCTGGCTGACCTGCCTCAAATCCCTGAAGTTCCCGCTCTCAGTGCCGAGGCCTCCATCAAACTGGACGAGATACTGGCAACTTTTGACGAAGATTGTGCCGAGCGGATCAAGGAAATCGAAGCAACGACCAACCACGACGTCAAAGCGGTCGAATATTTTCTCAAAGAAGCTATCGCTGACAATGAGGAACTCGCTGCGGTAGCAGAATTTATTCACTTCGGGTGTACGAGTGAAGACATTAACAATCTGGCTCACGGCCTCATGATCAGGGATGGGCATGGAGTCATGCAGGCAGCCTACGAGGCAGTGTTGTCTCAATTACTTGCTATGGCCGATCAGCACGCTGATCAGCCAATGCTGTCTCGAACCCATGGCCAATCCGCCACGCCCACAACACTGGGAAAGGAGATTGCTAACGTAGCGTCCCGGCTCCGGCGTCAGCTCGACACGGTGGAGAGAGCCAAACCGCTCGGAAAAATAAATGGCGCAGTGGGGAGTTACAATGCGCATCGCGTTGCCTATCCAGAGATCGATTGGCCCGCCGTATCAGAGAAGTTTGTCAGGTCTCTGAACCTGGAGTGGAACCCACATACGACACAGATAGAGCCCCATGACTACATGGCGGAATACTTTGACGGTATTGCTAGGCTGAACACCATTCTGATTGATTTCGCCAGAGACGTGTGGTCCTACATTGCTCTCGGGTACTTTAAGCAGCGGGTGGTGCAGGGTGAAGTCGGTTCCTCAACGATGCCGCACAAAGTGAACCCTATCGACTTCGAAAATGCGGAGGGGAACTTTGGCCTTTCCAATGCGCTTCTCTCGCACCTCTCGCAAAAGCTACCCATCAGCAGATGGCAGCGAGACCTGACTGACAGTACGGTACTGCGAAACATGGGAGTGGCGCTGGGCTACGCTTTGCTAGCCGTCACCTCGCTACAGCGTGGGATCGACAAGCTAGAGGTCGCGCCAGAACCGATAATGGCTGATCTCAACAATGCTTGGGAGGTGCTCGGTGAGGCCATTCAGACTGTAATGAGGCGTCACGGAGTGCCAGAGCCATACGAGAAACTCAAAGCCTTTACGCGAGGAAAAACGCTGGATGCAGAGTCCCTGAGAGACTTTATTCGCGAACTACAAATCCCGGACGATGCCAAAGACCGCCTGCTGGCTCTTACTCCCAATACCTACCTCGGTTACGCGGCCGAGCTGGCCAGAAGCATTGAGCCGCGCGATACGTAACGAAGCGCGCCAAGCACCTCGACCATGAGACTGCCCTGCTCTGAAGCTGAATTTCTTGAACGGTATTGGCAGCAAAAACCCGTTCTACTGCCCCAAGCCCTACCAAACTTTGATGCGCCTTTGAGCCCTGAGGAATTGGCGGGGCTAGCCATGGAACCTGAGGTCTCCAGTCGCATGGTTACCTGCAGTAATGGCGTCTGGGAGAAGGCTGACGGTCCTTTCTCGGCGAAAGACTTTCAAAAGCAGGGCGCTTGGACACTGCTCGTAGACAAGGTAGATCGCTGGCACGAAGCCGTCCGCGCATTGCTTGGTCACGTTTCCTTTTTGCCTAGCTGGCGGTTTGATGACGTTATGGTCAGCTTTGCGGTAGACGGGGCTGGCGTGGGCCCACACTTTGATCGATACGATGTCTTTCTTTTACAGGGGCTGGGCGAGCGCGAGTGGCATATCGGCCCGAGGTGCGACGAGCATACACCTCAAATGCATACTGACGGACTAAGCTTGATAGCGGAATTTGAACCGGCTGAATCCTATACGCTGAGGCGCGGTGACGTGCTGTATGTTCCCCCAGGTGTGGCGCATTGGGGGATTGCACGGGGAGAGTGTATGACCTACTCCCTCGGCTTTAGAGCGCCACGCCTATCGGACCTAGTCGCTAGACGTGCAGACTCAGTGCTCGAACGACTGGCAGAAACGACTTTGCTTGAAGATGGATATTCAGTCTCGACCGAAGCGAGGCCTGGCGAGATCACGCGGGCGCATGTCGCCAACGCATTGGATGCCATCGCCAATGCCAGCGACGCATTGGACGATCGGCGCTGGTTTGGTGAGGTTGTCACGGAACAGCTGAGCGCAGATGACGAGGCCTTTGAATCCCCCGCCGCGCTGCAGGAAAGTACCCGCGTTCGTCTGATTTCCGCAAACAGTGTGGCGTGGTCTGCATACTCCGAACACGTTGAGGTATTTGTGAAAGGCGAGACGTTTCTGGCCCCGCTCACCGCGCTGGAGTCGCTAATGACCCTGTGTGCAGGTGGTTCTGTATCCTATATCGAACTGTCGGCCGACCACCGTGAACTGTTTGACGCGCTACTCATGCAAAATGCAATCGAGCCGGGTTAACGGGCCCCTCTCTCACCCCTCTCAGTGACTAATGAGCCAAACGTTGTCTGGCCATCGATTCCCGAGATATACGTGAGCGAGCAAGACCACTGGCCGCAACGTGAACCGCCCTTACACACTGTCCAATGCCGGAGTCAGCACCCTGCCCAGATGCGACAACACATCGCCAGCAGTCAAACCGATACCGTGCTCTTTCCACGCGATATCCGCCGCAGCCGCGTGGGCATAGACACCACCCTCCGCGGCATCGGAAAGGGAGTAACCCTGAGCGAGCAAAGCACCCAAAAGACCCGCCAGCACGTCGCCCATGCCACCGGTGGCCATTCCGGGATTGCCTGCAGCGCAAATCCTAGGCACCCTGCCCGCCTCTCCTGAATCAACAACGGTTCCGGCACCCTTGAGAATCACCGCGCTGTCCCATTCTTGCGCGAGCCTGGTGGCCCAACCGACGCGATCCGATTCAATCGTCGCGACGGAGCACCCAGCGAGTCTGGCTGCCTCGCCAGGATGAGGGGTCAGAATCCGAAGTCTTTGGCCGCCTTTAAATCCCTTTTGACGCGCTAACAAGTTGATGGCATCAGCATCGATGACTGCGGGCACATCGCTCTCCAGCACGAAGCGTATACAGGCCGCCGCCCAGGCGTCCTGCCCTAGACCAGGCCCCACAACGATGGCGGTAGCTCGCTCACATAGCGAGGATAAAATATCCGTGGAATCAATATCGATCGCCATTACCTCTGGGTGCCGCACCAGCGAGGGCGCAACATGTTGCGCGCGCGTCGCAAGTGTTACCAAACCCGCGCCGCCACGAAGCGCCGCACCGGCGGCGAGAATAGCGGCTCCGCCCATGCCCGCATTACCCCCTACGACAAGTACGTGGCCACAATCGCCTTTGTGAGCCGCCCTAGCTCGAGGTTGGGCGAGATTATCTGGGAGCGCACTGGGAAGACAGACCGCCGTAGGCTCAACCTGCTCTAACACACCTGGCGCTGTTCCCAATGGTTCAAGCAATAAATCGCCCACAACATTGCGCGCACGCCCCGTCAGTAAGCCGGGCTTCAACGCGATAAACGTCAAGGTAACGGTGGCGATGATGACAGAGGAGATCATTGCGCCGGTGTCGGTATTAAGGCCGCTCGGCGCATCGAGGGATAGCACGGGGCGCCGTAGCAGGTTAACTCGCTCAACCAATCGATCAAACGATTCTCTTGGACTGCCTTTGATACCGATTCCCACCAATGCGTCGATCAATATCTCAGCAGGACACGCGGAAGCATCCTCATCATAAAAAGTTGTCGCGTTGCGCGGCTCGAGCCCTGTAGCGGCTTGCCAGGCGTCGAACGCCTCACGCGCCGGCCCCTGAATACGCTCCTGGTCTCCCAACAAATAGGCATCACATTTCAATCCAGCCTCGTGAAGCAGTCGGGCTACGACCCATCCGTCGCCACCATTGTTACCCGTACCGCACATTACGGCGAACCGACTGGCGGCAGGCCATAAACGCCGCAAGTGTGCGACTGCAGCCTTTCCCGCGCGTCGCATGAGCTCATATTCAGACACGCCTTGATCAGCAGCGGATAGCGCGTCGAGCCGACGCATGGCCGTCGCACTGAGGCAGGGACCGGAAATCAGAGCTGCCTCCTCTTATTAGAGCGTTGTGTTGCATGGCGTTGCCGGCGCACGGTGCTGCTCATCCCCCGACACATTGCATCGACTAGCTCACCCTCGAGACAGAGCCAATATCGCTTCGGCTGCCGCTAATGGTGTTTGCTGGGCGTTGGTCACCGCCGCCTCTATTTTGGGTAGAGCCGCGCGCACAGCAGGATGCTGGGTCAATGATGAACGCAATAACTCATCTACCAGTTGACGCATCCAGGTCAGATTCTGATCTGCTCTCGCCTGCTCAAAGAGACCCTTCTCGCGCGCGACCTCCTCATATTCGCTAATTGTCTGCCACACCGTATCGATGCCATCACCATTGAGCGCTGAGCACATCATGACTCTGGGTTCCCAGACGTCGCCGTGATTCAGTAAAGACATCGCGCCGCGATAATGCTGCTGAGTCGTGCGTGCCAGCGCCTGGCTTTCCCCGTCAGCTTTGTTTACCGCGATGGCATGCGCGAGCTCTAGTATGCCTTTCTTGATTCCCTGTAATTCGTCACCACCTCCGGGCAACATCAATAGCAGAAAAAAATCGACCATCCCCGCAACCTGATGCTCTGACTGACCAACACCCACCGTCTCAACCAGGATAACGTCGAAGCCAGCTGCCTCGCACAGTAGGAGCGACTCGCGAGTTTTAGAGGCGACACCGCCCAATGCCCGTCCGGCTGGGGACGGCCGGATAAACGCCGCATCGGCGCGCGACAACTGCTCCATTCGCGTCTTATCGCCAAGGATAGACCCGCCTGCTACCGGGGAGCTGGGATCCACCGCCAACACAGCCAATCGATGCCCTTTCGAGATAACGTGTTGCCCAAACGCCTCTATGAAAGTTGACTTCCCGACCCCGGGTACACCTGTTACCCCTACGCGAATGCTTTTACCGGTGTGGGGCAGGAGCGTATTGAGAAGAGATTGCGCAATCGCCCTATCTTCGACGCGCTGGCTTTCCACCAACGTAATGGCCTTAGCGAGTGCGCGGCGGTCGCCCGCCAAGATAGCTTCAGCTGTTGGCGTTGACTGCATCGAGGACTTTGCGCGCGGCTTCCGGAATTGGCGTTCCCGGTCCAAAGATCAGCGCCACCCCTCTTTGCTCGAGAAAAGCGTAATCCTGCTGCGGAATCACGCCACCGGCTATCACGATAATATCCTCAGCACCCTGCTCCCGCAGCGCGTCGATCAACTGAGGAACTAAAGTCTTGTGACCCGCGGCTAATGATGACGCGCCCACTATGTGCACATCATTCTCAATAGCCTGACGCGCCACCTCCTCAGGGGTAGAAAACATGGGCGAGAGATCCACATCAAAACCCACATCCGCAAATGCGGTGGCGACTACCTTGGCACCTCGATCGTGACCGTCCTGCCCCATTTTTGCGACTAACATGCGAGGCCTGCGACCATGCTGCTCAATAAAGGCATCGATATCCATCGAGATCCCCTCCCAATCAGCGTCTTCCTTAAAGGCAGCCCCGTAGACCCCGGAGACGGTTTGCGCATTCGCCACGAAACGGCCGTAAACTTTTTCCAGAGCGTCGGATATCTCACCTACTGTCGCACGGCTGCGGGTTGCCTCGATTGAAAGCGCTAGTAAATTGCCGCTTCCTGACTCTGCCGCGCTGGAGAGTGCTGCGAGACAGGCTTCCACTTGAGTCTCATCTCTTTTAGCGCGAATGTCAGCCAGACGCGCCAACTGCGCATCACGCACCTGATCGTTATCGATCTCCAAGATGTCCACTTCGTCCTGCTCATCGATCTGAAACTTATTCACACCGACAATGACATCCTCGCCGCGGTCGATTCGAGCTTGCTTCTTGGCTGCGGCTTCCTCAATCCGGAGCTTCGGCACGCCGCTCTCTATGGCTTTTGCCATGCCACCAAGTTCGTCAATCTCTCGCATTAATTCTCGCGCTTTCTCCGCCATATCGTGCGTGAGCTGCTCCATCATGTAGGAGCCGCCCCAAGGATCCACGACCTGCCCGATACCGGTCTCCTCCTGCAGAATCAGCTGGGTGTTCCGAGCGATTCTCGCGGCGAAGTCCGACGGCAGTGCAATGGCCTCATCCAGGGCATTGGTATGCAATGATTGCGTGCCACCAAAAACCGCTGCCATGGCTTCGATCGTGGTTCGAACAATGTTGTTGTAGGGATCTTGCTCGGTCAGGGACCAACCCGACGTCTGGCAGTGCGTTCTCAGCATGCCGCTCTTGGGGTTAGTAGGGCCGAATTCTTCTACGATCTCTGCCCAAAGCAGGCGCGCCGCGCGCATCTTGGCGATTTCCATATAGAAATTCATGCCAATGCCCCAGAAAAAACTGAGGCGCGGAGCAAAGTCATCAATCTGCAGTCCCGCTGCGATAGCGGTCTGAATGTATTCCTTGCCATCCGCCAAGGTATAGGCAAGCTCGAGTGCCGCGTTAGCCCCCGCCTCCTGCATGTGATAACCGGAAATCGAAATCGTATTGAACTTGGGTAAGTTCGAGGAGCAATACGCGATGATGTCGCCAATGATTCGCATGCTGGGCGCAGGTGGATAGATGTAGGTATTACGAACCATAAATTCTTTGAGAATATCGTTTTGGATCGTGCCAGACAGTGCGGCCTGATCCACACCCTGCTCTTCCGCAGCAACGATGTAGCCCGCCAGGACCGGCAGCACTGCCCCGTTCATCGTCATGGATACAGACACTTGATCAAGCGGGATCCCGTCAAAAAGGATTTTCATATCCTCGACGGAATCAACGGCAACCCCGGCTTTACCCACGTCACCTGTGACTCTTGGGTGATCGGAATCATAGCCACGGTGAGTGGCAAGATCGAAGGCCACTGAAATGCCCTGACCGCCTGCTGCGAGCGACTTACGGTAAAAAGCATTAGACGCTTCGGCAGTAGAGAACCCTGCGTACTGCCGGATAGTCCAACGACGTCCCGCATACATGGTCGCTTGAGGACCGCGGATGTAAGGCGACATGCCCGGCAGGGTGTCCGTAAAGGGGAGCCCTTCAATATCCTTGGCTGTATAAAGGGTTTTGAGCGGAATACCCTCGGGCGTGTGCCAGGTAAAATCCTCCGGCTTCAAACCCTTGCTCTGCTTCTCGACCAACTGCCCCCAAGCGGACAGCGTCGCAGTATTTGGGTCATATACGCTCATTAATGATCCCCTGCTGGCTGAGAGAGTTCGATCAGCACGCCGTCGCAACTCTTGGGATGGATAAAGATCACCCGGGCCCCATGGGCGCCCGGCGTTGGGGCATCACTCGTGAATTGGTAGCCTTTCTCGCGCAATCTGGCCACGTCTGCATCAATATCGTCGGTCCTAAAGCACAAATGATGAATTCCACCGCCCCTTTTCTCAAGGTACGCCGCGATCGGCCCACCACCGTCTAAAGGATGAACCAGCTCTATATGGGTCTCCGGCACGCTGAAAAAAGCCGTCATCGTCTGTGCGGCCTCTACAGCTTCGTTGCCGTCATGCTGCAGTCCAAAGTCAGTTAAAAACCGTGCCACAGCCTTTTCCAGGTCGGGTACCGCGATTGCAATATGGTCGAGCCCTGTGATCATGAGATCAGTTCCTGTATGCCACGTTTAAATGAAGAGTTTCACCAACTCTGCGGTGTGTTTGGAGCGAGCCGCCGAGATTTCCGCTTCAGACAGCACTTCCACCTTCTCATCGGGCGTCACTTTAAACAGCTGCTGCCCCTTGCTGATGATCACGCCGTCCCCCTCAACCAACACTTCTTCTATCGTCCCGGCGAACGGCGCAAGCACCTTGTTGAACATTTTCATCACCTCAACGATATACAGGGGATCGCCAGCTTCGAAGTGGTCTCCCGGCTCAACGTATAAGGGTGACTCCGGGGATTCGCGGCCATAAAACATGCCACCGCTGGCGGCCAAAATTTCATCAGACTTCGCAACGGGCGGTGGAGCGAGACATTTCGACATCGCCTTTTGATACGCAGCATCCAATAGTCTTTCCGGGAAGCTGATGGTCATATCCGGGTTCACCGCTAAATCATAAAACCCGGTGAATCGCGCCATCGAAGGCAACAGCTCGAGGATTTCTGTACCGGCTTGAAAGCCCCTATGAGCAGCGATAATCGAAGCCCACTCTTCGTCCGAGGTGCTCTCAGGCGCGCCAGACTCAAAAAGGTTTTGAATTGCCAACCAATCTTCACATCCATAGCGGCGGCCCAGCTCTGCATAAAAGTCCTCGGCCTCGGTCAGGATGTGCTGATCATGGTCCCAAATCATATTTGCGGCTGGCAGACTTTCACTCCAATCCAGCCTCAGAAAATGATACGTATCGGAGAGCACTTCGATCGGGTTCTCCGCCCAGGAGAAATGCCCCTCCTCAAATTGAAAAGCCGCCTTGTTCAAGCTCAGCCATCCCGAAAGGAGATGGGGAGAGGACATCAGCTGTTTGATCGGCCGAAGTAGCAAGCTCTCTTTTGCAGCCAGAGTGGCTCGCATCGATGCTTTGTCGTGGACTTCAGCATCTACTCGCGCGCTACAGAGTAACCGCCAGGCAACATCCACATCGACCTGCCCCGCTTCCTGGGCAAGCTCTCCAACAGCGGTTAAATAGGGGACGATGAATTGCGTGGTAGGCCGCGCGTTAACTGTCCGACCCAAGAACCAGTGCACAAGCCCGTAGTGGAAAGCGAGATTGGTCTGTAAATCCCTACCCCGCAAGCGGGTAGCCCTCAGGACCTCAGCCATTTGTTCATAGGCCGCCTCCCTGCTGTCCCCCACGGTGAGTAGCAGCGCGATGTTGGAATCGTAGGCGCCCGCGAGGGTGTAGTTCATAAAGACGTCAGTATCTGGATTATGCAGGCTGATACCCTGATCATCTCGAATCTCTCCCGCTATGGGGTCCGACCAGAACTCGACAACACCGCCCGCGCTGGGTTGTAGCGCGTCATTGGTGGCATTCAGTCGAGCCTCAAGACTGTCCGGCAAGCGCGGCAAGCGCTCAGGTTTGGGCAGGTTAGGGCCATGCGCAGCCAGCAACACCATCGCCTCGACGAGAGAATCAACGATAAAGCTGTCCTTGGGATCATCGGGATTGCTGAATCGCATCGCGTAACATAACTCAGAGACGCGATGCTCCACCTGAATTCGAGTGTTCATTTCCATGAAGAAATGCTGGTCCCTATCGACTATGCACTCAAATGTGGAGACAGAATCCAGGCCAACCGCCTCACCAAATTTGGCAGCCTCAGCTTCCATAGCGTCCAAGGTCATCACATCTTGACCAAGGACCCTCGCTTCCTCATCGGCCCCGGCGTGACTCGCTCGCGCTTCTGCCGCCAGCAAAGATTCACGTGTAACCGAGACTTCTAGTAATTTCTGTTCATGCATCTGCAGAGAGCAATCACGCCCACCCAGAGTGATGCACCAGTCGCCATTGCCAATAACCTGAATTTCCTGGTGGCGAGTGGTTTCAATGTTGAGCTCAACCAGCACATTTTTGTTGTCGCCAACGCCGGTTGCCTTGACCTCGTTGAGTATCTCTCGCACCAATTCGGGAGTCCGCGCGGCCTCACCAAGCGGCACAATACGCTGACCCTTGCCACCGCCGCCGCCAATCGCTTTGAGCCGCACTCTGTTCTGCGGGTACTGCTCGCTCATTTTGAGAACGGCCTCAGTCAGAGTCTCTCCCAGCTCGTCGATGGTGTAGAGGTCAATGCCCTTACGATAACTCGCGGTCAGGATCCTTTCTGCAAGAGACTCAAGGTCCTCTTCGCCGCCAGAATCCCCCTCCAGCTCCAAATCATGCTCCGCCACTAAAGCCATCAGCGCATCTCGATCGGGATGTTTATTGAGCAACGTCAACGTGGTGCCATTATCAATCCCTGGCGTCACCGACACGCCAGCGCGGAGAGCGGTGCGCTTGGCCTCGTCCTTAAGACCGGCCTGACGAACGGTTCTCGAGCACGGACCGATAAAATTCAGTCCCGCACTTTCCATCGCTGAGACCATCTGCTCATCCTCAGCCATGAAGCCATATCCCGCGAAAATGGCGTTGTAACCGTGACGCTGAGCAATGCCAATAATGTCGCGGATCCGTTGCTCGCGCTCTTCCTTGGTCGCACCGCTGTAGTCGGGAACGCGATGCACTCGCTCTGGATCTGTCAGGGTCCTGAGTTCGGGTGCGAGTGCGCCTCGGTAGACGATGGAATCTTTCTCAGATAACAAAATGCCAAAGTCGTTAATACCCATTTCTGAAAACACGTCCATCGCTTCTTTGCGAATCGGGCCACGACAAATGATGAGTGGCTTGAGCGCATCGCATCGAAACTGCTCCGACCATTCTGACGCGCGCAGTTTTTGACGCCTGTCAGCATGTATCAGCGGATTATTGAGGTAATGGTGCGTGCCCACTTCTGCTACTCTCCAGTCCACCTATCAGTGGAATTCGCGTTGTACCGATTGCATCGGCCCTGGCTCATAGTGCCGGAGGCAGAATGCGAGTTGTGCGGCGAGGACCCGGCGCAAGTCAGCGGGCATAACGATCTCGGAAACGGATCCCAAACTGAGCGCTTCCTCCGGATTCATGATTTCACGCTCGTAACGCTGAGCCAGCAGGGCTTCGTCGGCCTTAATCGCCGCATTGACAAGTTTCTCGGCCTCTACTCCCGCCTCCGAGGATGAGAGACCACTCTTGATGAGTGACTCTGTCTCGGCCGCAATGCGCTCGCTTCTGCCAGCACGTATCTTCTTCAACTCATCCTTGTAAACATATTCAACGCCGGCGGGCCCCATCACTGCCACACGGGTTGTGGGTAGTGCGACAACGAAGTCGGCACCGGTTGAATAGTTATTGTAGGACGCATACGCCCCACCAAATGCATTGCGAACAAGAACCAAAAAGCGAGGGGTACGAAGATCAACGATGGCGTCAAGCATTGCTCGACCGGCCTGAACAATCCCTCTGTGCTCCTGCTCCCTTCCCGGCAGGAAGCCCGTTGTGTCCTCAAGGAAGATGACGGGAATGTTGTAAAGGTTACAGAAACGGATAAATCGTGCGTTTTTATAGGCCGCATCAATATCGATCTGGCCCGAAGATACGGCGGAGTTGTTGGCAACGAAGCCTACGACATTACCGCCCATACGGCCAAAAGCGGTAATTGTGTTGCGCGCCCGCTCTGCTTGAGTTTCAAGAAAATCGCCGTGATCGCAGAGCTGTTGGATCATGATGCTGATGTCAAACGGCGTGTTAAAACCGCTCGGTGAATTGAATGCCTTTTTCAACAGGATGTCGATGTCGACCGTTTGCCGGTCCACTGGATCGGAGGTAGCCCTAAACGCCGCCAGATCCCGGTTAGAATCGGGCAAGTATCGCAGCAGCTCCCTCACCTTTCTCAACGCGGCAACCTCATCCTCCACCACGAAATCGGTTACGCCCGTTTGGCTGTGGACCATGGGTCCACCTAACTCATCAGGAGTAATGTCTTCGCCGAGCACACTTTTTACAACCCCGGTGCCCGTTAACCCGAAGAAGGTATTTTTGGGTTGTATCAGAAAGCTGCCCTGTCGCGGCAGGTAGCTTCCGCCTCCCGCGTTAAACCCGAACATGCACATAATGCTGGGCACGATGCCGCTGATCTTACGTAAGGCGGTAAATGCATCGGCGTAACCGTCAAGACCGCCCACCCCAGCCGGAATGTACGCCCCAGCAGAATCATTCAGACCCACTAGCGGAATACGACGCTTGGCAGCCAGTTCGAATAGTCTCGCCAGCTTTTCTCCGTTCGTCGCGTCCATGGATCCTGCTCTGACGGTGAAGTCATGGCCATAGACAGCCACGTCTCTCCCATCTATGGATACCAGTGCGGTGACCAAGGATGCGCCGTCGAGGTTTGGGCCCCAGTTCTGATAAAGAATGTGCGGGTCCGTATCGGACAAGAACCGTATACGCTCCCAAACCGTCATACGGCCCTTGAGATGCTGACGCTGTCGGCTGCTGTCCCCTGCTGCGACATACGGCTTGTTCCGCAATTCGGCCCCACGCCTTAACGTGGCCTCATAGCGTCCTTGGCCTACTTCCTGCGTCTCAGGCGCAGAAAAAGGATTTGTCAGAGACAGCCCCGGCACTTGTGGAACAGCCTCTTCATTACCATTTTTCATGGAAAAGCTCTCAGGGTTGAAGCGAGACGCGCGCTCCTCGCGAGGCGCCGTATTGGGCCAGACGACCGTCTCTGTGCACAGGGCGTGACATTACTTATCCTTATACCTAACTGTCAATTTTTCCCACAATTTTCATGGGGTTATTTATGGCGCCAACTGTGGATGCCATCTCACTGCCTTTCAGCGAATCACTGATCGATTGGGCCGACCGCTTCTCTCAATTATCTGGATTTGCCTACCTAGATAATGGGGCTTATTCAGACAGCGCCGAATTCGAGCTCCTGACCGCACTTCCGACGGAGACCTTCCGATTGCAGGATTATTCGGGAGAACTGGGAGAATGGATGACCGCTATCGAGGCGGCGCTTGAAGACCGGAAAACCCTAATTGGCGAAACGCCAGACACGCCGCTCACAAGTGGCCGTCTCGTGATTGGCAGCCTCGACTATGATGCTTCTGCTGCGCATTTACAGGGCACCAAAACCCCGCAACCGACTTCCACCGCCGGCCTATATCATTGGGCCCTGATCACCGACCTGAAACAGAGCCAAACCCGGGTCCTGTTTCACGAGCAGTGCCCAGAGAGCACGAGGGAGCGTGTTCAAGCGATTTTGCACGGCGCTCAGGTGCCTGAAAAACCCCGATTCGAACTTGCAGCGCCCTTCTCGTCCTCCATCAGCAAGGACATGTATCGCCAAGCCATCGCAACGATCCATGATTACATTTTGTCGGGTGATTGCTATCAGGTGAACTTCGCCCAACGATTCGCGGCAACGATAGAGGGGGACGCGTGGGCCGCCTATCGCATTGTCAGGGAGCGTCTTGCTGGAGGGTTTTCTGGGTTTTTGCGCATTTCGGCTGATCACGCCATCCTTTCACTATCTCCCGAGCGTTTTTTGACCGTCCGAAATGGCGTTGTCTCCACGCAGCCGATTAAGGGCACTGCGCCCAGACACGCGGACCCGATCCAAGACGCGGCGCTGGCACGGGCACTCTCAGCATCTCCAAAAGATCGTGCCGAAAATGTCATGATCACTGACTTACTCAGAAATGACCTGGGTCAATTCTGTCTCCCGGGCAGCGTTTTGGTCACCGAACTATGCGGATTACACAGTTTCAGCAACGTTCATCATTTGATCAGTACAGTTGAGGGGACGCTACGAGCGGGCATCAGCCCGGGACAGTTGTTACTCGCGACATCTCCCGGGGGGTCGATTACCGGGGCACCCAAAAGGCGGGCCGTCGAAATTATCGCTGAGCTGGAATCGCATCCTCGAGGCGCCTATTGCGGCTCTATTTTCGTGATGGTTGGTAGCCAATTCTTGCAGAGCAGCATTGCCATCAGAACGCTGGAGTCAAAAGCGGGGGCTCTCGTCTGTTGGGGTGGTGGCGGAATTACTGCCAGCTCGCGATGGGAGTCAGAGTATCAGGAGACGCTCGATAAAGTGGGCCCCATCATGTCCCTACTGGAGCAAGCCTCTCAGTGCTCGGGAAGCTCAATCCCCTCATAGAGTGCCACACGCTCCGACAGCTTTGCTCTCGACAACGCCTCCTGAACCAGTTCGCGCCCCAGATGAGGCGCCAGCTCATGAATAAAATCGTGCATATATCCACGCAGAAACGTGCCTTTGCGGAAGCCGAGGCTGGTCACAGAGTGAGCGAACAGATGAGAGGCGTCAATTTTTACGAGATCGGTGTCAGTTTGAGGGTCATAAGCCATACCCGCGATCAAACCGATGCCCAAACCGAGCCGAACGTAGGTCTTGATGACATCAGAATCGACAGCGGTAAACGCGAGCTTGGGCACCAAGCCACGATCTTGGAAGGCCTCGTCCAGCTTTGAGCGACCTGTGAACCCCGTCGTATAGGTCACAATGGGATGCTCGGCAATGGCCTCTAGCGAGCAATGCTGCAAGGACGCCAGCGGATGATCCAGAGGGACGACGACGCATCGATTCCAGCGATAACAGGGCAAGGTCACCAAACTGGCAAACTGGTTTAACGCCTCGGTGGCGATGACAAAATCCACTTCGCCGTCTGCCGCCATCTCGGCGACCTGCGGAGGCGTACCCTGCTTCATCACCAAATTGACGTCGGGGTATTGCGTCATGAATCGCCGAATCACCTCAGGCAACACGTAGCGCGCCTGAGTGTGGGTGGTGGCGATCGAGAGCGTCCCCGACGTTTCATCTGAAAACTCCTGCCCCACGCGCTTGATCGAATCTGCCTTGCGCAGAATTTCTCCTGCCAGATCCAAAATGACCTCTCCCGCTGGTGTTACGTGCGTCAGGTGCTTTCCGCTGCGAGCAAATATCTCTACACCGAGCTCGTCCTCCAACAGACGGATCTGTTTGCTGATACCTGGTTGGGACGTAAATAAGCTCTGTGCCGTAGCGGATACGTTTAAATCGTGGTGGGCGACTTCCCAGATATACTTTAACTGTTGCAGTTTCATCTCTCGGATCACTCTCCGAATGCCCGCTGATGAAAAAACACTACTCCCCTTTTGCTCTGGTTGCCACAGCCAAGGAATAAAATTTTAATTTTTTATACTATTTCGGTGCCCCGGTTAGCAATCCCATGTGGCACGTGACCCGTTGGCACATGGCCCGCCGCGTCGTTACAGTGAATCTGCTGGTCGTCGAAGAAAACGTCAGCCCGGTAGGCCTTTAAAAACGCAGTTTTATTCAACCCCCCCAGAAAAATAGATTCGTCGATGCGAATATCCCAGGCTCTCAAGGTTCTGATCACGCGTTCGTGAGCAGGAGCAGATCTGGCGGTCACAAGCGCGGTACGAATAGGCGGATGGGTGGCGGGCAAGGCCTGCTGCAACCGCTGTAACGACCCGAGAAAGTTCTTGAAAGGCCCACCCATCAATGGCCGCCTGCGCGCTGCATCCTCGTTGGCGGAGAATGCATCGAGCCCCTCAGCCTTGTAGATGCGTTCAGCCTCGTCAGAAAACAATACGGCGTCCCCGTCAAAAGCAAAACGCAGCTGGCCATCGTCACCCTGCCCCGCGGCTCGCGAAACCAGCGTCGCCGCCGCGACCCCGTTGTCCAGAGCGACCCTCACATCGCCGCCTTCGGCGGAGAGAAATAATTGGCAACCAAAAGCTTTGATGTAACGCCAGGGAGCCTCGCCACCGCAGAACGCGGCGCGAGTGATATCAAGTCCATAGTGCTCGATAGAGTTAAACACTCTCAGTCCGGTGTCGGCACTGTTGCGCGACAGGAGGATGACTTCGATTCCCAACGGCTCGGGTAACTCAGCATTTAATGCGAGCAATTTCTTCACCATGGGAAATGCCTGACCCGGTGCTAGGACTTCCTCTTCCTTGTCTATCTGATATTCCGAGTACGCTGCTAACCCCTGCTCCTCAAAGATCCGATGCGCGTCGTCCAGATCAAACAGCGCCCGCGAGGAAATCGCGATCACGAGCCTGTCGGTGTGACTCTCGGTCATAGCGATTACTGGCCCTCTGCAGCAGGAGTCTCTCTTGAAAAATATTCTCTGGAGAGCGTAAACACGACCGGTGACAGCAATAACAGCGCAATGAGATTTGGGATGGCCATGAAGGCGTTCAAAATGTCGGCAATCAACCAAATCAAACCCAGATCGGTGCCTGCGCCGACGGGAATAGCGAGCACCCACAGCAAACGAAATGGCCAGATACCCCGGGTGCCAAACAGATACACGACGCATCTTTCACCATAAAACGACCACCCGATCATGGTGGTCGTCGCAAACAGCACGACCCCTAACGTGACCACCAATTCCCCTCCGGGGACGGCGGCACCGAACGCCATTGCTGTCAGGCTGGCGCCCGACACGCCCGAATCGAGCACCCCCGTGACCATGATGACCAAGCCGGTCATGGTGCATACAACCAGCGTGTCGATAAACGTCCCAAGCATTGCAACCAGCCCCTGCTCAACCGGTTCGTTGGTTTGGGCGGCGGCATGGGCAATGGGCGCGCTCCCCAATCCTGCTTCGTTGGAAAAAATTCCGCGTGCCACGCCAAATCGAATGGCCGCCCAAACCGTAGCACCAGCAAACCCTCCGGCAGCAGACGCCCCAGTAAACGCCGTCTCGACGATGGTCTTTAGCGCCGCAGGCACCTGCTCAATGTTCATGGCAATCACTGTTGCACTCATTAGCACGTAAGCAATCGCCATCACTGGTACCACCGCACTGGCCGTGGCAGCGATTCTCTGAATGCCCCCAAGAATGACTGCTCCAACCAATACCATCAGGACCAATCCGGTCACCGCCCAGGGCACCTGAAATTGATCCCCCAGAACCTGGGCTACCGAATTGGATTGCACAGTATTGGCTAGACCAAAGCCCGCCATGCTGCCAAATAACGCAAAAGCTGCGCCGAGAAAGGCAAAGCGAGGACCGAGGCCGTTGCGGATGTAGTACATCGGACCGCCGCTGTAGCCGCCGCGATCATCCTGCTCTCTATAGCGCACGGCGAGCACCGCCTCGGCGTATTTCATAGCCATACCAAACAGCGCCGTGAGCCACATCCAGAACAGGGCGCCCGGCCCACCTAGCGTAATGGCAGTCGCCACGCCCGCTATGTTGCCGGTGCCGATCGTGGCGCTCAATGAAGTCATCAGGGCCCGGAAAGGAGGAATATCCCCGGCGCCATTTCCACTGAATCCACGAAACAATAACCGAAACGCATCACGGATCCGTCTCCAGGTGAGAAATCTCAGACCAGCCGTGAGAAATATGCCCGTGCCCAACAGCAAGACCTGCATTGGCACGCCCCAGGCCCATTCATAGATTTCGGTAATCAACGCTTCCATCTTTGCTTAGGTCCTCACTCGCTCCCACTGCAGGATATGGGTTTCAACGCGACACCTGACATGATCAGGGATCCTGCACTGGCCATTATCTGACGTCGCCGAGACGGGAATCGATCCCGGTCAGTTCATCGCACGATCCAGCTCAAGTTGATGGCTGAACAGCCCAAACACGCCGCCCGTGTGTACAAAAATAATATCGTCGACCTGATCATAATGCCCTGCATCAATATCATGGATCAGCCCCTCGAATGCTTTTGCAGTATAAACGGGATCCAGCACGATGCCCTCGAGCCGAGCGAGCTCCACAATGAGCTCATAGGTTGAGGACTCGGCCACGCCATAACCCGGACCCACTGAATGGTCTCTCGTCTCGGGCTCGAGCGTGATATCAGGTAATTGCGACCAACGTTCCACCGAAGCAGCCCAGTCGGATTCGACCCGCCGGTTGAACCAGGCGGCATCATCGCACACCGCGTAGCCAACAACGGAAACTGGCAGATCGAATAGCTTCACCCCCGCGGTCAAGCCGGTCTGTGTGCCCGCAGAGCCAGTGGCCACTGCAATCGCAGCCGAACCAATCCCGTTATCCAAAAGATCTTGCCCCAACTCTTCCGAGGCAGCGATATAACCCCACACGCCCAAGCTATCGCTACCGCCGGTTGGTATCATCAATGCCGGATTCCCTTCGGATCGGAAAGTCTCCTCGAGGCGGCCGTATACCGACCGAAGCTGCGTACCCCACTCTGCCGCTGGCAATATTTCGTGTGTCGCACCCGTAAGGCTATCCAGCAACAAGTTGCCTGTGAGTACTTCTGACCGCTCGTCTGCACGCAGCACAAGATGGCACTTTAGACCCAGCTGGGCAGCCACTACTGCTGTTGCCCTGCAATGATTACTTTGCACTCCACCGCAGGTAACAAGCGCGCGGTAACCGTTTGCCAGCGCGTGCGCAGCAATAAACTCCAGTTTACGTACCTTATTGCCCGTTAGGAGCGAGCCTGTGAGGTCGTCCCGCTTGATCCATAACCGTTTACCGCAGCCCCATCTCTCCGAGGCGCGCGCCAAATAAGTGAGTGGCGTGGGGAGCCGCGCCAGATCCAGACGCGGCGGATAGTCAATTCGATTCGACGCCAACGGATTTCAAAGTGCCCTTGGGCAACACAGACGTCACGTGAATTTTTTGGAACTTGAGCTCGACGTTGTTCCCTACCGACAGGATGAGAAAGTTGTCGTCTAGGCCGCTGATCTTGCCCAGCATTCCAGACGAGAGCGCCACCTCGTCACCTTTTTTTAATGCGGCCACCATGGCGGCGTGTTCCTTTTGACGCTTCCGCTGTGGCCTGATGGTCGTGAAATACATAAAGAGGAGTATTCCTACCATCATGAGTGGTAAAAAAAGGCCTCCCCCCTGTGGGGGCTGACCAGCGGCCTGAGCGTAGGCTTGCGGTATCAACATTGCGTTATCTCTCCAAAATGAGGCGCCACTCTAAGGCCTGCGATCCGATTCAACAAGCAGAGGCGCTCACCCATGTCGAGCGCATCGGAGCAACAGGGACAGCCCATTTTCGTCGCAGTGACCACCACAAACCGTCACACCTGCAAATCAAAATCGATGGTCAGCGGCGCATGATCTGAGAATCGCTCATCGCGATAAATGGACTGGCTCATACCCTTGCCTGATAAACCCGGCGTGACCAGCATATAGTCCAGCCTCCACCCCACATTGTTGGCCCACGCCTGTCCTCGATTGGACCACCAGGTGTACAGCTCCCCCTCTGAAGTGATTTCGCGAAAAATATCGATCCACTTCAGTTTTTCGAAAATGCGATCTAGCCAGGCCCGCTCATGAGGCATAAACCCAGAGTTCTTTTGATTGCTGCGCCAATTCTTGAGATCGAT
>JAYOEE010000019.1:0-1639 GCA_038106565.1 Halieaceae bacterium | reverse complement strand
AGAACACCTCATCAGTCAACTGCGACTCTTTGGCTTTGATCTCCTGAATACACACCACATCAGCCGACTGCGCACTGAGCCACGTAAAAAATCCTTTTCTGGCCGCAGCTCGAATGCCGTTGGTATTGCAGGTAATCACGCGATACATGCGCCTTAACCTCTCTTTAGGCTCATCCCCGGAGGGGTGAGTCAATCAAACAATCAGATTGAGCACAACCAAAGCAGCAACCCACCTTGCTTCGCTCGAGACGCTCGCTTTGTATGGCGGTCGGTTGTTTGGATACCCTTCACCTTAAAGAGAGCCTCAGCAAACTCTGACTACTCTGGATCACTGGATTCACGATGCGCCCGAACCTACACTGGCGGAGAGCCCCACGATCACCGCCGAGATGCACATCACATTACTCGTCAACCGCGATCTCGCCAGTAATGTTGCGCTTAACAACCTGCTCCCTGATCTGAGCGAAGCGCACGACCTCACTCTTTACTATTCAGAACGTGTCGGGCACCCGCCCAGCACTCATGCACTGGCAACGCTGGCATTTTTTGAACAAACGCTACCCAATCACATTCTTTTTCCGCTGATCGACCATCGGCAACAACGCGGTGCGCTAGCGACCTTTAAGGCGCTCGAGACTTACCTCTTGCGCCCTATGCAAAGCCTCAATGACCCCAATAGCCGGCAGGGACTAGATCAGTTGCGCCAGGACTCACCCGACCTGGTACTGTCGATACGCTACGGACGCATCCTCCATCAGGCAGCGATCGATATTCCGAAACTGGGGGTGCTGAATTTGCACTCGGGCAGACTGCCCGACTACCGTGGGGTGATGGCCACCTTTCGGGCAATGCTGAAAATGGACACTGATCTTTGCACCACCCTTCACTGGATCGAGAATGCCTCGATAGATACTGGCCGCATCGTGGGGATTCAATGTGCGCCCCGGAAACCGAATGCATGCTACCTGATGAATGTGCTCGGCCTTTATCAAAGTGGCTGCAGAGCAACCATAGACGCAATCGAACGCTTAGAGTCTGGGGAGCCACTCAGCGGAACACCCCCTGAGCAATGGGGGGATTATTATTCGTTTCCCGAGGCCGAGACATTGCGGCAATTCCACGAAGCCGGGCATCGCCTAGTCGATCCAGAAGCCCTGAAGCATTTTTTATCTAGCTATGGAACCTCTGCATCGTAGAGGCTCGCGCACTCAACCAGCAATAATAGAAGCATAAGCGCCGGGTATTGGCGCATTGTAATTTTGCATTATGCGTTTATATTCTGTCTGAAAATAGGATAAACCTGTCTTTTACCAGAGAAATGCACCGCTTAAATTCATATATCTATCTGTATTTTAAATATTTATTTTAAATTTTTTCACGAAGCAAGAAACTGCTTGACAAAATTCGCATATTGCAACATTCTATCCGCAAGTCAGGATGACGGGAGGAATTCAGGTGGCCAGGGACGGCCTTAAACCCCAGGCCTGAAGCACACCTCAAAGGGGCATGGAACGCCCCTTTTTTTGGCTGCTCACAGCTCACCGAACTTTCACTCACGCCTTATTACTGCCTGACGCCGCTAGGGAAATGTCACATATTCCATGGAGAGCTGGAGGATAGAAGACTCCTTCGCCACGCA
>JAYOEE010000086.1:0-7709 GCA_038106565.1 Halieaceae bacterium | reverse complement strand
GATTCCGTTATCGAGCGCAATCAGAGCAGCATTCCGATCGGCGATGTGGCGCAGCCCGAGGAAGTCGCCCGCGCGGTTTTGTTTTTGGCGACCGAGCGGCACGTCACCGGCACGATTCTGTCCTTAGACGGCGGCTATACAGCGAACTGACCCATGAAGATTCAACGCATCACGCTATTCCAGCACGACCTACCCGTTAAAGGCGGGGCTTATCGTATGGCCAACGCCAGCGTGACACACCTCGACAGCACCATTGTGCGCGTTGAAACCGATTGCGGCACTGTTGGCTGGGGAGAGACCTGCCCGGTGGGGCCAACCTATGCACCGAGCCATGCCGAGGGCGCACGTGCGGCACTGATTGAAATGGCACCGGCACTGATTGGCGTCGATCTCGACAAGCCGGTGCTTTTACATCGCAGAATGGACAGCCTGCTCAATGGTCACCGTTACGCCAAAGCCGCGATCGACATTGCCGCTTACGACGCGATTGGCAAGAAAACCGGTCGTTCGGTGGCCGATTTGCTGGGCGGCGCAGTCATAAACCGGGTGCCCTCCTACTATGCGACTGGAGTCGGCGAACCCGATGAGATCGCGCGCATCGCCCGCGATAAAGCCGACGAAGGCTACCCCCGACTACAAATCAAGATCAGTGGCCGGCCTGTAGAAATCGATATCGAGGTGGTGCGCAAAGTCTGGGAAACAGTGGGTAACCGAGTCAGACTGGCGGTGGATGGCAACCGCGGTATGCCAACCCGGGACGCGCTACTGCTGAGTCAGGCCTGCCGTGATATCCCATTTGTGATGGAGCAACCTTGCGACTCCCTGGAGGAGATTGCGGCGATCCGAGCACAGCTTTGCCATCCGGTGTATCTGGACGAGGGCGCCACCGACCTGCCAACGGTGATTCGAGCCGCCAACGGCCTGGTCGATGGTTTTGGCATGAAGATCACTCGCATCGGCGGCCTCACGCCGATGGCGACCTTCCGTGACCTCTGTGAAGCACGACACCTGCCCCACACTGTGGATGACTCTTGGGGTGGAGACATTATCGCCGCCGCCTGCGTGCAACTCGGCGCCACGGTGAACCCAAAAACCTACGAGGGCACCTGGTTGGCACAACCTTACATCGACGGACATTACGATCCAGACCGAGGTATTCGCATTGAGGAGGGGCACATTGCCCTACCCGATGGGCCGGGTCTTGGCGTGACGCCAGACGAGTCGGTCTTTACACGCATTGTCGCCCGCTTTTAGGCGCGGTCCGTTACCGCCGTCATGTCTGGCAAGCACCGCTCCGCGCGGCTCAATCTCCATTTGCATTCGAATTACGGAGAGCGCTAAGGTTCTCGCACCAATAAAAAAACGTGCACCCGCGCGGCCGGCAACAATGAAAGCTGACTGGTGCCCAGACTGCGACCCGCCTCATACGCTACGGGCGTGCTGAGCAAACGGGGATGCAGGGTTCGTCATTCGCTCCACTGGGGGTTCTCGCGATGCAGCTCAATTTAGTGACCAAGCTTTTCTCCGCGGTATTGATGGGCACGGGTAGTGTTTTGCTCATCGGTGGGGCTCAACTGATCTGGCTCGGGGGTTCTCTTTACTACGTGTTGAGCGGCGCGACACTCATCGCTGCCGGAAGCCGCATATGGCAGGGACGCAGCACTGGCTACTGGCTTTACTTTGGCTTTGCCGCAGCGACCCTCGTCTGGGCAATCATCGAAAGCGGCTTCAATCTTTGGGCGCTATTGCCACGGCTATGGATACCGCTCGCTTTGTTGTGCTGCCTTTTGTTACCGATGATCAAACGCGATTTGCAAGTTGGGCCCAAAGGAAATGTGGCCGCGCCTCTCATGTTGGCCGCTTATGCCGTGGTCTTATTAACCGGTGCCGTTAACGCGCAGTTTACGCCGAAGGTAGGCCCCCAGCGCGCACTCGACAGTGCGCGCCAAGCGCCGCAGTGGACCCATTACGGCGCCACCGCGGGCGGTAACAGTTACAGCGCCGCCGATCAGATCAACCGGACCAATGTGTCCGAGCTCGAGACAGCATGGACCTTTCGTACCCAAGAAGATGCGGCGACTCGAATCACCTTCCAATCCACACCCATCGAGATCAACGGCGATCTGTTCTTTTGCTCACCCAGCAACCGGGTGTTCAGCATCGACGGGGATACAGGCGCTGAGAACTGGTCTTACGACCCCCGGGTGAATCGCGAAAAGATTCCTTTCTTCGTTTGCAGGGGCGTATCGCATCATCAATCGGATAATCCCAATACCGCCTGCGCAAGTCGCCTTCTCATGGGCACGGTAGACGACCGTCTCATCGCTCTCGACAGCCAGACTGGCACGCCCTGCACAGACTTTGGCGTCGAGGGTGAAGTCGATCTGAAAGTGGGGCTGGGTGAGGTGATGCCCGGGCATCACTACGTGAGCTCGCCTCCCGCCATCATCGGTGATATCGCCGTGGTCGGCTCATTCATTATGGACAATCAGTCGACCCAGCAACCCCCTGGCGTAGTCCGCGCTTACAACGTGTACACAGGTGAACTGGTATGGGCATGGGACGTGCTCCATGAGACAGCGCATCCGCCGTTGCAGGAAGGCGAGTCATTCCCACTTAACACCGCCAATGTATGGTCGGTAATCAGTGCCGACGAAGCCCTCGGTCTGGTGTATTTGCCAACCGGCAATGTCCCGCCGGATTTTTTTGGTGGGTTTAGATCACCCGATCAAGACCGCTACCCCAGCTCCATCGTGGCGCTGGAAGCCGCTACGGGGAACGTCCGGTGGAGTTTTCAAACCGTGCACCACGACATTTGGGACTACGACATTGGTGCGCAGCCCGTCTTGCTGGATTTCCCGATGGAAGACGGGTCATTCGCCCCGGCCTTGATCACGGCCACCAAGTGGGGGGATGTGTTTGTGTTGGATCGCCGAACCGGCGAGCCACTGACCGAAGTCGTTGAAAAACCCGTCCCCCAGAATCCAGTGGAGGGCGAATTTCTCTCACCCACCCAACCGTTTTCGGTGGGTTTTCCCAGCTTCGCCCCCGAAGATTTGAGCGAGGAAAAAATGTGGGGCAGCACAATGTTCGACCAGTTGTGGTGCCGGATCGCCTTCAAGGAACGGCGGTACGAGGGCCTGTTCACGCCCCAGAGCCTTCAAGGGACTATCCAGAACCCCGGCAATTTTGGCGCGGTCGACTGGGGTAGCGTATCAATTGATACCGAACGCCACCTGATGCTGGTGAACAGCACCGGAATGCCTTTTGTGCAGGTTCTCTATACCCGCGAGCAGGCAGACGCACTCGGCTTCAGCCTGTGGGGAACCGATTCAGGTCAGATCGAAGAGGCTGAAGAAAGAGGGAGTATGGTGAGTGCTGCAGCTGATGTAGAAGGCGCCGCCTATCCACTGAAAGGAACGCCCTATGGCATCACCAGCAACCCGTTTTTATCGCCAATAGGATTTCCCTGTCATCAACCGCCGTGGGGCGAACTGACCGCGGTCGACTTAAAAACGCGATCAGTGCTCTGGAAACGATCCCTCGGTACGACCGGTGGTCATGCGCCACTTGGACTCGCCTTCCCGACCGGGGTGTTTAACCTCGGCGGTACAGCGGTCACTCGCGGCGGGCTGACTTTTGTCAGCGGCACCATCGACAATTTCCTGCGCGCTTTTGACAGCGAGACCGGCGCTGAACTCTGGCGGGGTAAATTGCCGGCGGGAGGACAGGCGGGGCCCATGACTTTTGTGTCACCCCAAACCGGTACGCAGTATGTGGTGATTCCTGCCGGCGGCCACGTGTCCATGCAAACCGACCTGGGCGATGCGCTGGTGGCGTTCAAATTGCCTGACCGCTAGTCGATGCCACCGACGCGCGTGGAGCCCAAGCGCTACGAAGCGCCCTCTTCCACGCGCTTGTAGCGTGCCTGACGGTCGTACACCGCGTCATCCAGCCGGCTACCGAACAGCGAGTCTGGCATCATTTGATAGTACGGATCTTGCGTCGGCGTGGTGCGGCTCCAGTCGACACGCTCCGAGCGATAGGCCATTTTCCACTCTCCGTCGCGGCGCTCGTAGCGGTCAAGATAACGACCCGCGACAATCAGATCATCGAATCCCGACTCTGACTTCACTTTGTGATAGGCGTGGAAGTAGACCTCGCCAAACGCTTCGTCTCCCTCCACTTCAATTAGCGTATTGCCGATCATATGCTGGTTCGACTCGTGATCGCATAACGCCGAGATGGCGAAGTCAATAAAGTCGCCTGCGCTGCCGTTCATAAATCCGTACTCGCAGAAGGCGTCCTCCCAAAATACCGAGCGCAACAAATCAGCGTCGAGCCGATCAAGACCTCTCATGTAACGGCATGACAGCTCGGAAATCGCCTGTTTATCCAGCAGCGTTTGCAGTGCCTGATCCATCTATTGAGCCCTCTATTGATAGTCGACAAGAATGCCGCATCGTTATCTACTTCCCCTGCCGGATCAACTCCCGCTTAATCTATCAATGCCCCAAACGGAGATTTACGTCCGCTACCGCCGTCACACTATGCGCCTTTCAACCGTCGCCGCCGCGCATGGCGCCAAGGTGTTTCACCGGGTTCACCCTCCGCGTGGGTGCTCTGGATAGATAAACACCGGCTTGTCCACGAGGGGTTAGCTCCGCATACTCAGCTCATGCGATACCACACCACAACATCAAGCCACTAAAACGATGGCAGATCACGATAACAATCCCGGTCAGGCTCGAGCGCAAGGCAGCACGATTGCACAGATTCTGGCCTCCGACGCTAGGCCCGCGCCCGCCCCCCTCGTTACCGAGGCCTATGAATTCCTGGGCGATACCGACTTGCCCACCAGTCGCTACACCTGCCCCAACTTCTTCCGGGAGGAGATGTCGGCCATGTGGTCGCGAACCTGGCAATGGGCATGCCGCGCAGAGCATATCCCCGAGGTAGGCGATCACTATGTTTACGACATTGGACCCTACTCCGTGATCGTCACACGCGTAGCCGCTGATCAAATCAAAGCGTTCATTAATAGCTGCACCCACCGCGGTACGCGGCTACTGGGAGAGGAAGGCCCGGGCTTTGGGCAATCGTTTAACTGCCCCTTCCACGGCTGGTCGTGGCATCTTGATGGCGCGCTGAAAGACTTGCCCGGTCGCTGGGATTTTCCCCATGTCTGCGAGGCGACCCACTCCTTGCGAGAAGCGGCGTGTGAAACCTGGCAAGGGTTTGTTTTTATCAATCTGGATCCCAATGCCTCACCGCTCAATGAACAACTTGACGTACTCCCCGATCACTTTGCGCACTTTCCGCTCGAGCGTCGCCGCATTCGGCTACATGTGCAGAAGGTGTTACCGGCCAACTGGAAGGCGGCGCAGGAAGCCTTCATGGAGGCCTACCATAACTTCACCACCCATGACTCACCGACGGGTGCGAACACCCAGTACGACATTTTTGGCCCCCACGTCAGTCGCTTCATTCACAACATTGGACACTACTCCCCTGAGTCACTGGCTGATTACCCCGGTGACAAATGGCGGTCTCCACCGCTGACCGAGCAGGAATTGTTGGCAGGACTACCGGTGACTCAGCGCACGTTGGCTGCAGGCGAAACGGCTCGAGCGGTGGGCGCTCAATTGCTGCGCGAGGAGATGGGAACACAACTGGGTGTCGACTTCACGGACGTCTCAGACAGTGAAATGCTCGATTCGATCGAATACCACCTGTTCCCCAACGCGTTTTTCTTTCCCGGCACATTGATTTCCATGGCCTATCGCTTTCGGCCGATCGGCGACGACGTAGACAGTTGCCTGTTCGAGATTCTGATGCTCGAACCCCTCCCCGAGGGTGCATCCCACCCCCCGCCCCCGGAACCCGTTCGCCTGTCGGTGGAGCAGTCGTATACCGAAGTTGATGAATTGGCGTGGTTAGGTGCTGTATACGATCAGGACACAGGTAATTTGCAGTTACAGCAGCAAGGTCTTAAAACGTCTCAAAAAGGCGTGACGCTGGGGAACTATCAGGAAGCCCGCATCCGTCAGTTTCATCTCACTTTGGATCATTACCTCCAAAGCCAGGCATCATAATCTCTTGCATAAAGAGTCTTTAATATACTGTTTATATTGCTTATTTTTGAACTTTCAATCAGGTCTTGGACGAGATTGCGCGGGCCTCGATAACCTAGGGTGTGCTCTCGACTGATTCCACTTTAAACTGGCCCATCACATTTTTCTCTCACATTGGCACAGCCCTATCGGGTACTCGGAGCACAGCATTATGAAACTCGGCTTTCTTCTCGGTTATTCAGGCAAGCAAATTCATATCCCCATCGAGCTGATTAAGCAGGCGGAGTCCATGGGTTACGACTCTGTCTGGACGGCGGAAGCCTACGGCAACGACGCCGTCACGTCGGCCGCCTGGGTTCTGGCCCAGACCACCAAGATTCGGGTGGGCACCGCGATCATGCAAATGCCTGCAAGAACACCAGCCATGTGCGCCATGACCGCGATGTCGCTCGACCAGCTCTCAGGTGGACGCTTTATTGTCGGTCTGGGCGCCTCGGGCCCACAGGTTGTCGAGGGCTGGCATGGTGTGCCCTATGGCAAACCGGTCACACGCACCAAGGAATACATCCAGATCATGCGCAAGATCTTCGAGCGCGAGGGCCCGGTAGAGTTTGACGGGCAGATGTATCAAATGCCGAATCAGGGTGAAGGTACAACCGGTCTGGGTAAACCGCTTAAGTCGATCCTTGCGGCAACCGATATCCCGATTTACACCGCATCTATCACGCCCGCAGGGCTTCGCTGCGCGGGTGAAGTAGCCGATGGCGTTTTTCCTGTCTGGATGGATCCCAATAAGTACGATGTGCTCGGCGAAGCCATTGGGCAGGGTTTCGAGAAAGCGGGTAATGGTAAGAGCTTGAAAGACTTTGATGTCGCGCCATTTGTGACTGTGGCAATGAATGACGATCTGGATGCGGCCTACGACTCGCTCCGACCCTGGCTGGCACTGTATATCGGTGGTATGGGCGCCAAAAATAAAAATTTCTACCATGAATACGCTACGCGGATGGGCTATGGCGAGGCCGCGGATCAGATTCAGGAGCTGTATCTGAGTGGCAAAAAAGCGGAAGCCGAGGCGCTGGTGCCCAACGCCCTTCTAGACGATGTATCACTTATCGGACCGCGCGAGCGCATCATCGAACGGCTCGGCCCCTGGAAAGAGGCAGGCAAACGCGGCGAAGTGGGCAGCATGCTGGTGGGGGTGCAGGATCCGGCAGTATTGGAACTCCTCGCCAACGAGATGCTCTAGCACTGGCGTCTGTCACGCTTGGACATTAACGGTAGTTGCCTGTGTGGCGACATCACCTGGAAAGCGGTCATCGACCCAGCCCTGGTGGGCGTCTGCCATTGCACTGACTGTCAGACGGTAGGCGGTTCGGCGTTTCAGTTTACGGCCCGAGTGGCAAGAGAGGATTTTCACCTGCTGAGCGGTGCACTCACGGCCTACATAAAAACGGCCCAGAGCGGCAATCCCAGAGCCATGAGCTTCTGCGGGCGCTGCGCGACCATGATTCATACCGGCAACACCGACGACTCCGGATTGCTCTCCGTGCGTCTTGGCGGATGCGCGCAAAAAGCTGAACTGAAGCCCCAATTTCAGATCTGGTGTCAGTCAGCGCTGGAATGGACAACCGT
>JAYOEE010000085.1:0-7751 GCA_038106565.1 Halieaceae bacterium | reverse complement strand
TGGAAGGCCTGCCGGTGGGGATAGTTGGTCTGGGGGCTGTTGGAGCAAGGCTTGCACGGCGCCTGACGCAGCTCGGATGCACTGTGGTGGGGTACGATCCATTGCAAAAAAACTGGCCGAGCGAGGTTGTGCCAGCCGAACTCGATGAGGTGTTATGCCAACCCGTTGTCTCCCTGCACGCGGCGCTTCACGATGGCGGACAGTATCCGTCGCGTGATTTGATTAACTCCGCGCGAGCGGAGCGGATGGCTTCTGCTGCTGAAGACAGGCCAGATGGAGGGCTATTGATAAACGCGGCTAGAGGCTCCTTGATTACTCCCCAGGCATTGGAAATGTTGCTCGCCAGTCGGCTTAACGTTGTGCTGGACACCTGGCCGGGAGAGCCCGAGTTAAGTGGTTCAGTGCTGCAGTCGGTTGATTGGATCTCCCCCCACATAGCGGGACATTCCATCACAGCAAAGCATCGTGCGAGCGACATGCTCGCCGAGGCCGTCGCAAGATGGTTACGGATAGAAATTGAACGGGAGACCGCCAATGATGGGACTCCGTCTCTCATAGAGGGATTGCCGGGTATGGAGACAGGCCAAAGTGACCCTCTGAGCTGGCTGCAGGCGTTCCTCGTTGATATGGGGACCCTGCAGTATGAGGACCGGCGGCTGCGAGCGGTTGCGTCGCCCCATTTGTCCTCTGGGGCTTTTGACCAGTTGCGCAGCAGCTACAGTCAGCCCAGTGAATGGTCCGGTCAAACTTTTACAATGCAGGAAGTGTCTCAGCCAATAGCCGCCATGGCCGAGCGTCTGGGCATCAATGTGATCTCGAGGGAGGAAGCGTTTCAATGACTGACGAGACTAAAGATGACGCGCAATGGCGTGAACAACTCAGTCCGGATGAGTATTACGTATTGAGGCAAAAGGGAACCGAGCGTGCATTCACCGGCGAGTACTGGAACACTTGGGAGGAGGGGTCCTACCGCTGCAGGGGATGCGGGGAACTATTGTTTCAGTCAGATACCAAATTTGATGCAGGTTGCGGCTGGCCCAGTTTCGACAGGCCCGCGGCGGAGGGCGTGATAGAGGAGGCGAGTGATCACAGCCATGGCATGACCCGGACCGAGGTGATGTGTCAACGCTGTGGGGGGCATCTGGGGCACGTATTCCCAGACGGGCCGACCGATACAGGGCAGCGCTACTGCATCAACAGCCTCTCTATCAAGTTTGACCCTGATAAAGCGTAACCGATCGGATCTGCACGATGCGTGGATGAAGGAATGGAGCGGGAAACGAGGTTCGAACTCGCGACCTCAACCTTGGCAAGGTTGCGCTCTACCAACTGAGCTATTCCCGCAGAAATGGCGTCCCCTAGGGGGTTCGAACCCCTGTTCCCGCCGTGAAAGGGCGGTGTCCTAGGCCACTAGACGAAGGGGACAGTGTCCTAATAACAGCAGGCGCGCATGTTAGTTACCCCCCGATGGCGCGTCAAGGGCGAATTTGTCTTCCTTCAGAAGGGTGGGGTGATTGGTTACACTAGGCGCCTTCGCGGTATTTCTCCAACAGGACAATGATTGATGCCACACGCGCTGGAAATCAGAGGGCTTGAGAAAGTCTATGCCAATGGTCTTCAGGCCTTGAAGGGCATAGATCTCGAGGTGGTGCGGGGCGATTTCTTCGCACTGCTTGGCCCCAATGGCGCTGGCAAGTCCACCACTATCGGAGTGATCTGTTCTCTGGTGAACAAGACCGCGGGGACAGTACGGGTTAACGGTGTGGATATTGACGAGAATTTTCCCGCAGCCAAACGTCAGTTGGGCGTTGTACCACAGGAATTCAATTTCAACGTTTTCGAGAGCGTTGAGGACATTCTGATTCATCAGGCAGGTTATTACGGGATTCCGCTTCGGACCGCCCGCCAACGAATTGATACTTACCTCGCGAAGCTGGGACTAACGGATAAGCGGCACGTCAGGGCGAGGATGCTTTCCGGGGGAATGAAGCGCCGCTTGATGATCGCGAGGGCGCTTATTCACGAGCCCAGCGTGTTGATACTTGATGAGCCCACCGCGGGTGTTGATATTGAAATGCGACGCTCGATGTATGAGTTTTTGCGCGAAATCAATGCAGCGGGCACCACTATTATTTTGACCACGCATTACCTCGAGGAGGCCGAGAGCCTCTGCAAGAATATCGCGATCATCAACCACGGTCAGATTGTGACCAACACCTCCATTAAAAACCTGCTGCGGGAATTGCACCGGGAGACTTTCATTCTCGATGCCCGGGAGCCCCTGCCAGAGGTGCTGGCGATCTCGGGTTTCGATACGACTCGCGTCGATGACTTCTGTCTTGAGGTGCAAATCGAAAAAGGTCAGGATCTCGCAGAACTGATGTCGCATTTGCATCAGCAGGGTGTAACGATCCTCAGCATGCGCAATCGAGAGAATCGCCTCGAACAGATGTTTGTCTCGTTACTGGAGCAGGCGTCATGAGTCCGTATGAGCAATGGATCGCGCTGCTGACGCTAATGCGAAAAGAAGTTCGCCGTTACACCAGGATTTGGAGCCAAACCTTATTGCCCTCGGCAATAACGATGTCGCTTTATTTCCTGATATTCGGCAGCCTGATTGGCTCGAGAATCGGCAGTATGGGTGGTGTCAGCTATATGGAGTTCGTGGTACCCGGGCTCATCATGATGGCGATCGTCACGAACTCTTATGCCAATGTCGTCTCTTCCTTCTTTGGTTCCAAGTTCAATAACAGTATCGAGGAACTGCTGGTTTCCCCGACGCCGAACCACATCATTCTGCTGGGGTTTGTTTCGGGTGGTGTGAGCCGCGGCATGCTTGTCGCGGTAATCGTCACTACTGTCGCCTCGTTGTTTGTGGATTTGAATATTCACAGCTACGCAGTGGTAGTGGCGGTTGTCGCTTTGACGTCGATTCTGTTTTCGCTTTGCGGGCTGATTAATGCGGTCTTCGCCAATACCTTCGACGACATCAACATCGTGCCGACATTTGTGTTGACTCCACTGACTTACCTTGGCGGCGTTTTCTATTCTCTCGAGTTGCTGCCCGATTTTTGGGCGAGTGTGTCGCAGGCGAATCCGCTCGTTTATGTGGTAAATGCGTTCCGCTTTGGAGTGCTGGGTGTCAGCGATGTGAGCGTGGAATTTGCGTTTGGCATGATCGGTGTGTTCACGTTGGTGGCGTATCTTTACGCGGCGCATTTGCTCAGAACGGGCAAGCGACTGAGAACCTAGATCCTATGAACGGAGTGCTGGGTCAACGGGTTTCTGCGCCGGAGTCGTATGCGCCCGACATTCTGGAGCCCATCCAAAGATCTCATCGACCGAGTAACGTCACCATGCATGGCTGGGATATCTGGCATGCATATGAGCTTTCATGGTGTATCGAAGATGCCCCTGCGCACTGGGTTGGTTGGTTCGCGATCCCTGCCGATTCTCCATGCACTGTAGAGTCAAAATCGCTGAAGCTTTATTTGAACTCTCTTAATCATCATCGCTTTGCGAGTCACTCTGAGGCTATTGATACCGTCTCAGGGGATTTATCCCGGCGGGTAGGGGCCGCGGTGACGCTTCATTGCTTGCCGGTGACAGGGCTTCACGCTATTACTGAGGAGCTTCAGGGTGTGAATCTGCCCGCTTGCGCGACAGGGGCGGGGCCTGCGAAAATTCAAGACGATCTATTGACGCATTCACCAAGGAAGGGAAACGTCATGTCTGAACACTTGGTAAGCCACGGTTTGCGCTCGTTGTGCCCGGTAACCGGTCAGCCGGATTGGGGCAGTCTATCCATCTCCTACACGGGTGCCGCAATCGACCACCACGCTCTTGCGACCTATTTGAACGGGTACCGTTCGCATCAGGGGTTTCATGAGCAATGCGTTGAGCAGATTTTCTGCGATCTGTTAACGCTGGATCCGGATGCGTTACAGGTGGTCGCGTTTTATCAGCGCAGGGGCGGAATTGATATCACGCCATGGCGCAGTACCGAGGCATGCCCTGTAAACCCTCAGCGCCTGGGAAGACAGTAGGCCCCATGGCATCCAGACCGCTTCGCTTCGGTGCTCTTGTGGGCACATTATTGTGCGTGTGCTCGGTGTTGCCGTCAGAACCCTCTCGATCGGCCCCAGGACTCACCGAAGTGGAACTGAAGGCCGTGTTTCTGCTGCGGCTACCACAGTTTGTCAGTTGGTCTGACGAGCGCCGGGCGACCAATTTTTGCACCACGGAGACCTCCGAGGTATCAAACCTGCTTGCAGAAATGGTGGCCACCGAACCACGGGGACGAAGCGTCAGGCTGATTGAGGTGGGTCAAGCCGACGGCTGTGACGTCGTATTCGGGCCTGCGGGTACCCTATCCGACACTACCCCTGTTGAGGCGTTGCTGGTCAGTGATGAGCCCGGATATGCAAAGAATGGCGGTATGGTGGAGCTCAAGCGCCGCGGGGCGAGAATCGGCTTGGTCGTAAATCTTGATGCGCTGGAGTCGGTGGGCCTCCGTGCCAGCAGCAAGCTGCTGCAGCTTTCCGAGGTGGTTGGGGAAGGCCGCGATGACTGATTCCGCCCGCCGTTCATCCATTCATCGCCACCTCGCGGGCGTCGGAGCATTCATTACCGGAATGGTCGGCGGCGTGTTTTTGTTGGTGCTGCTAGGAGTGTCACTCGAGACATCCCGCAGTCAGGTCATCGAGCGAAACGCTGCGTTGGGTAATGTATTGGCGTCCAATTTGACCGCCTCGATCGTCTTCCGGGATCCGTCGACTGCGTCTGAATTATTGAGTGGACTCAGCAGGGTTGATGATGTGCTGGAGGCCGCTGTAACGCTTGCTGATGGGTCGACGTTTGTGTCGTATCGAAAAGCGGCAACTGACAGTTCCGTTGCGCTACCAAACTCGGCAACTGAGATGCTGGAAGTGCCGGTTTGGCTCGAGGGTGAGCGGATTGCTGCGCTGGCAATACGGGTCAACTTGTGGCCGGTTTACCAGCAGCTGATTTGGATCTCTGGCATCGCGGCTGTCCTGTGGTTGCTGGGCATGGTCGCGGCCTATTTTTTTTCCAGGCGATTGAACCGTGTGATTACCCAACCCCTCGCCGATCTGGCAGAGGTGATGTCGGGCGTGACTCAGCGCGAAGACTATGCGCAGCGGTTTAGCTACGACGGACAAAATGAGTTGGGATCAGTGGTTAATGCTTTCAATGAGATGCTGTCGCGGATTGGCGATCGCGAGCGTCGCTTGCAGACCATGATTCAAGAGCTTGAAGAGGCGCGTGATCAGGCCGAATCTGCCGCGCGTTCTAAATCCAGCTTCTTGGCCAATATGTCCCATGAAATCCGAACCCCGATGAACGGGGTGATCGGCATGATTGCGCTGCTCAAGCAGGGCGATCTGAGCGAAGAGCAGCGAGCCTACTTTGAGACGATCGAGCGCTCAGCAGATGCGCTGCTGTTGATCATTGATGACATCCTCGACTTTACCAAGATTGAGACAGGACACCTTACGCTCATAAAAGAGTCCTTTGACTTGCGGGAGAGCCTCGCTTCGATTCAGGCGCTTTTTCAGCAGCCGGCTTCACAAAAGGGGTTGGGACTGCACTTTTCGATCGGTGAGGACGTGCCGGCTCGTATTGTGGGGGATCCCGGCCGAGTGCGACAGGTGCTACTCAACTTGATCGGCAACGCGATCAAGTTTACGGATAAAGGAGAGGTGCGTGTTCGGGTGGCGGTGTCTGGTTCGGGAGCTGCTTCTGAGCTGAGCTTCACCGTTGAAGATACGGGCCCCGGCATCGATCGCGACGATGTAGAGCGCATATTTGGGGAGTTTTATCAGGCAGATGTGAGCCTGACTCGAATCCATGGCGGGACGGGGCTTGGCCTGGCTATCGCCCGGCAGCTTGTGGCTCTGATGGGTGGCGATATTGGATGTGCTCCCAACGCGGCATCCGGCAGTACGTTTTGGTTCAACATTCCACTGCTGGCTGGATCCGGAGGGAAGTTCGATGACGCACCGATCGCCGTGCTGTCGGCAACCCAGCAGCGATCAGAGATCGCGCGGCTCGAAAGATTGACCAACCCCGCTTTGTCAGAAACCGCTCCCGAAACAAACGGAGTCCATCGCGCGGTGGCGACCCGAGATCATCTGAAGGTGCTGATTGCAGAAGATTCCGAAGTGAATCAGTTCATCATTCGGGAACTGCTTGCCAAATGGGGCGTCGAGACAGTGGTGGTCGCGAACGGTATAGAGGCTGTGACGGCCTTCCGGGCGCGGCCATTTGACCTCATTTTGATGGATATCCAAATGCCCGAGATGGATGGCTTGGAGGCAACCAGGCAGATCATATCGTTACAGCAATCCGAGGGGTTGCATCCGGAGTGCGTGGTTGTTGGCCTATCCGCGCATGCCATGAGTGGTGACAGAGAGCGCTATATGGCGGAGGGGATGATGGACTACCTGACCAAACCAATCCGCACGGAAGCACTGAGTGAGGTATTGGAAGCCTGTTTGAGCCGACAACGAACTGATTCGGATATTTGAGTACAGGAGGTTCTCAATGATGACGGCAATGTTTGAAACAAAGAGGAGACACCTGCGAGGCGGGGTGGCAGGTGGATTACTGATCGCCAGCCTTGCCGCGACCGCGCAAACGGTCCCCACTGATTTGCTCGATCTCTCCATCGAGGAGTTGTTTGATGCCAATGTGGTGAGCGACGTGGATCGAGAAGCGTCAAGGAGGAAATGGCATGTGTCCTACACCTATGCCGTTTCTGACTATGATGAATATTACATTGGCAACAATAGCCTCTCTTATGACGATGTTTTGTTCACGCCCGGGGTTGATACCAGGACGGCGAATAATTACCCCGTTGTGCCAACCGAAATCACGCAGGAGGTTCATGCGATCAGAGTCGCGTACGATCTGACAGCAGAGACTACGATCCGAGCGCAGCTGCCTTTGGTGATGCAGAGCACGGACCACATTTCAATTGTGCCGGGCTACGACGCATTCAATATCAGTTCAGAGGGGCTTGGGGATGTGGCAGTCGTATTGGATTCCACCGTTGCTCAATCGCTGAATAGCATTTGGAAGATCGGTGCGGGGGTCAGCATGCCCACCGGTTCGATCGATGAGGAGGGCGATACGCCGCGCGCGCCGGGAAACCAACAGTTGCCCTATACCATGCAGCTGGGGTCGGGCACCTGGGATGTACCGCTGTTTTTGAGTTTCAGAAAGTATGAGTCGCGCTGGGATTGGGGGGTAGACGCCAGCTTTACTTGGCGCACGGGTACTAACGACCGAGATTACCGGCTGGGCAATAAGGCTGGAATTGGCGGCTGGTTAATGTGGAAGGACGCGGGCATTTTTCAGCCCGGCTTGCGCCTGGACTATCGTTGGCGTGCGGACATCCGTGGGCAGGACGCCGCGTTGAGCGTGCCGAATCCAGCGTTTCCTTATCCGGCGCCTGTCACGAATCCGCAGGCTTTTGGCGGGGAGCAAATCGACCTTACCGGGTTCTTGCGTCTGTCCCTCGACAAGGGTTGGTATATTGAAGCGGCTTACGCGCAGCCCCTCTACCTCGATTTGAATGGCCCGCAGTCCTCGGAGAAGTATCACTTCACTCTCGAGATTGGTACATCGTTTTAGCCCGCCGTTCAGGGAGCACACCCGCGAGGCGCTGTGCTAAACTCCGCGCCCACGGAGAGGTGGCCGAGTGGTCGAAGGCGCACGCCTGGAAAGTG